>JANXUF010000144.1 GCA_025356335.1 Actinomycetes bacterium | reverse complement strand
CCGACAGGGCCGGTCCGCGCCAGGCCGAGCGGGCCGGGCCGCGCGGGGTTGGTCTGCGCCAGGCCGAGCGGGCCGGGCCGCGCAGGGTTGGTCTGCGCCAGGCCGCGCGGGGATTGGTCTGCGCCGGGCCGCGCGGGGGTTGGTCTGCGCCGGGCCGACTCGGCTGGTCTGCGCCGGGTCGTGGCCGTGGTTCGGGAACGAACGTGAATGCATGTGGCGAAGTAGCGAAGGGGCAGCGACGCAGGTTCGGCAGGCACGTCAGGCGACGGAGGCGATTGTTCGATTCGTCGTGTTCTCTCGCAGCGTCACCACTCCGAGACTTTCCGTGGTGGCTGCGGATTTCTGCAGAGGGTGCCACGGTAGGCTTGCGTCTTCATCACACGAGGACTCGGCGCTTCACAAGAGCGCCGAACGCGGAACCCTCCGTATGACGTGACCGACTGCTTTGTCGTGACGACTTCGTGTATCGACGAAAGGTGCAGAGATGACCGACCTACGTGAGGCGTGTCGCAGAAGCGACGGCTGTCCGACCCTCGGCAGTGTCCGTGCTGCATTCCCGTGTCACGGCCGAGTCGTGGGGGAATTCCCGCCGGCGATTGCTGCGCTCGAGGTCGGACGTTGACGGTCATGACGGTCCGTCTGCGCAGAGCCGTTGTCGGACGTTTGGTCGTGGCATCGACGATCGCCTCGGCGATCGCCTTGGCAGCATCAGTTGGCCCGGTGTCTGCTGGGCCGAGCGTCAATCCTCATATCCAGGTCCAGGGTTCGCCTGCGTGTCGTTCGAACAGTTCGTCCGACCTGTGGAGGACCGACAACCTTCCGGTGTCTGCTGCGAGTGCCTACCAGATCGCCGATGCAGCGAACAAGGAGATGTTCGTCGTCGGATCGGACGGACGGGTGTATCACGACTACTACGACCCGACGTCTGGTCCTGTCGGCTGGTCGACGCTCGGCAGTCCGGCGGCGGGAATCGTCGGCGCTGTCCGCAATGGCACGAACTACGCAGGGAACCAGGAACTGTACGTCCGGGCGAAGGATGGCCAGGTGTACCACCTGTACGCAACGCCCGGAGTCGGCTCTGGCTGGCAGGGTTGGGACACGTTGGGTTCGCCTGCCGGTGGGATCCGCGGTGACGTCGTCGAGGGAACGAACAATGCGAACAACCAGGAGTTGTACGTCCTCGGCAACGACGGCAACGTCTACCACAAGTTCGCCACGCCCGGCCTGGGGACCGGGTGGTCGAACTGGGACACGATGTCGCACCCGAACGGCGTCTCTGTCACCGGCGACGTGCAGATCGGCATCAACTACATCTGCAATCAGGAACTCTTCGTCACCGGCACCGACGGGCTGATCTATCACAAGTTCGCGACGCCTGGACAGGGGAGCGGATGGTCGGAATGGTCGAGCCTCGGCCAGCCGAGCCGTGGGATCGTCGGGTCGGTGACCGCCGGAGAGAACCTTTCGAACAACCAGGAACTGTTCGTCATCGGGGCCGATGGTCAGGTGTATCACGACTACTCGACGCCTGGACAGGGCAGCGGCTGGTCTGGATGGGCACCGTTGGGTGCGCCCAGTGGGACGATCACGAGCACGTTCGTCCTCGTCGACACCTACCCTCAGCAGAAGCTGTCGATCACGACGACCACGGGAACGTGGATCGACGTGGCGACGCCCGGACAGGGACTCGGCTGGAGCGGATGGGTCGATCCGGCTGCCGCAGCGCCACTCGGCACACTCGTCAACTTCCGCAATGGACCTTCCGTGTCGGTGACTACCCCGAAGTTCGGTGAGCCCACGAGCTATGCCTATGTCCCGTCGGTGATGCTCGACGGCGGTCTGTACAAGATGTGGTTCTGCGGCTCGCCGAACGACACCGTCTATTACACGACCAGTCCGACGGTCGGTGGCCCGTGGAGCACGCCGACAGCGGTGTTGTCGCAGGGGGCCGCTGGGAAGTTCGATTCGATCCTCACCTGCGACCCGTCGGTCGTCAAGGTCAACGGGACCTACTACCTCTACTACGGCGGCTCACCGTTTGCGACGACTCCGCCGAGCGGGCAGTGGGGGACGCAGGGTGTCGGATTGGCGACGAGTACGGACGGTGTGAACTTCCAGCGGGCGAACAACGGTGACGCCGTTCGCACACCGGCAAAGCAGTCGCCGCGCAGCGGTTGCGCCTTCAACTCGTACGGAGCGGGCCAGCCGTCTGCGCTGTACAAGGACGGTTTGTTCTACCTGATGTACGAGGACACGAGTGCTACGGCGTCGACGTGTGCGAGTTCCAACGGTATGTATCTGATCCGCTCGTCGGACCCGACATTCCAGTCGGGTACGCAGGATTGGAACGGCAGTGGCTGGGTCGGCGACGGGCCGTCGACGAAGGCCGGAGCGCAGTTCGGTATCGGTTATGTCTCGGCTGACTGGATGTATTCCGATGTGCTCGGCCGCTTCATCGTCGCCCTCAACGGCAACGGCGGCAGCCACAACACCGAGATGCGCCTGTACAACTCGGACTTCTCGATCTCCAAGCCGGACGTCGAGAACCTGCCGCTCGGCTATTCGTGGAGTGAGGGACCCGGGCTTGCCCGCACGCCGGACGGTCATGCTCCTGCGAATCCGAATGGGGTCAGGAACGTCCCGATCGACGAGTTCTATTCGACGGGCAGCATCGGTTCGACCACGCAGTCGAACATCGTCACGTCCGGCGCAGACATGGGCGCCGGTTGACATCTGCCTGAGAACTGCCTGCGCACCTCGGCCCGTGTCACCGAATGTCGCGTATTCCGTAGACATTCGGTGACACGGGCCGTGAACGATGGTGCCCCGGGAGTCGGGCAGGGAGGCCGGATCGGGGAAAGGTCGGGCGGCCGGCTCGGGAAAGGTTCGGCCGGGCCGTAAACGATGGTGCCCAGGCAGGGGGGCCGTGAACAATGGTGCCAGGACGAGCGGCCGATCGGGGAGGGTCAGGGGATCGGCGGGGCGTTGAGACGCTCGTCGTTGGTCACCGAATTCGCCGTCGCCACGAACGGTCGCGTCTCCTGCGTCCAACTCGACCAGCCGCTGCCGGCACCCGGGGTCGAGTGGATCGTCGCGGCCGACGTCCGCCCAGATCCGGCGGCGCCGAAGACGACGAGGTCCTGGTAGTTCAGCAGTCGGTAGTCGAACGCTTCGAGGTACAGGCTGCCGTCCAGCGTCAGATTGCTCGGCGTGCCGAGCGGGGAGAACGTACTCCAGCCAGTGCCGAGTCCTGGCGTCGAATAGTTGTGGTACACCTGGTTGTCGGAGCCGACGAAGTACAACTCCTGATTGCCGAGGAAGTTGAGACCGACGTTCAGGTCTCCTCGCGGCGTCACCCCGGCGACCGGGACCATCGGGTCCCAGCCGTTCCAGCCGCTGCCTTTTCCGGGCGTGGCGAAGTTGTGGTACATCACGCCGTTCGTGCCGACGACATACAGCTCTTGGTTGTCGAGGTAGTTACGTCCGGCGTGAACGCCGAAGGCGACGGTCGTGCCGGCAGGTGCGCCGAGGGAGTTCCAGTCACTCCAACCAGGACCGCTTCCCGGTGTCGCGTATCGGTGCGAGACGGTGCCGTCACGGCCGACGACGTACAGCTCCTGGTTACCGAGATTGTTGCGGCCCACCTGGACATCGCTCGCTGCCCCGCCGGCCGGCTGCGACAACGACGACCAGCCGCTCCACCCGGTTCCGAGACCTGGGGTCGCGTAGTCGTGGTAGACGTTCCCGTCGACGCCGGTGACGAAGAGTTCGGGGTTGCCGACGTTGTTGAGTCCCCACGACACCTGTGAACTGTTGACGGCGACGCCGCCCGGGAGGCCGCCGAGCGGCGCCCAACCGGTGTAGGAACCCTTGACCGTGTAGCGGTGGTAGATCTGCTGGTCGGTCCCTGTGGCGAACTGCTCGGTGTCGCCGGTGGTGTTGATCCGCATCGTCCACGGAACCTGGATCACCGCACTGGTCGGGGTGCCGGGGGAGAAGAGGGCAGCGGGCGGGACAGGAGCCGGCGGCGGGACGGCGTAGCCGGGTGCTGCCCAGCTCGATCCTTGCGTGGCTGCAGTGATTCCGTCCCAGGCAACTGGCTCCTCACCGCTGAGCGCCCAGAAGGCGACACCGACGAGACCTGAGGCCCGTGCCAGGGCGACGCGGTCGCTCATGCCCTGGGCGTCCATGTACCAGGCTGTGCGATAGACGTTGCAGCGGACGAAGTTGCCGCCGCTGTCGTTGCCGCTGAAGCTCTCGTAGTAGTGGAATGTTCGTTCGTGCCGCGTGGCGTCCCACGCCGGGACCTGTCCGTGGGCGAAGGCGATGCCAGGGGCGTTCTTGGAGGTCACGCTCTTGAGCCTGGGGGTGATGCCTGCCGGGCAACTGCCATCGATCGAGGTGACCCAGTCCTTGCCGTATGCGGGCAGGCCGAGGACGAATTGCGACGGCGCAACGCCGGCACCGAGCGTTGCCTTGATAATCGTCTGATCCCACGAATACGGCGAACCGGGGCCGGGGGAGCCTCCGGAGTATTCGTAGGCCATGACCTTGATGCGGTCGACGACCGGTGCCATTCCGGCGTAGTTGTACACCCAGAAGCCGCTGCTGGAATCCTGCCCGCTGTTGTAGATCGGCGGGACGCTGACTTCGAGCGTCTTACCGGCGGCGTGCAACTGCACGCTGAGGTTGCCGAGGAAGTTGATCCAGGCCGGTGACGTCGTTGCCCAACTGGCACGCCCGTCGCTGAAGGCGAAGCTCTCGTAGTCGAGGTCGACGCCGTTGAAGCCGTTGCCGACGACGAAGTCGAGGATCGTCTGGATGTGCTGTGCCTGCTGGCCCTGCGGGCCTGAGTCGGCGAGCATGGCGGCCATGGCGAGTGGTGGGAGTCCGTCCGTGATCGTCGGAATCACGCGTGCGCCTGACTGTGCGGCGGCGTCCTTGTAGCTCTGCATCTGGCTGGCGGTCCAGACGCCGTTGGCGGCGATGGTCGTCGGGCTGGTGACACTGAAGCCGAATGGTGAGATCTCGGAGAACAGGTTCGTGTGGGTCTTGAGGTCGGTCAGTGATTCGTTCGGTGTCCAGTACGGAGCCCAGCCGCTGATGTCCGGGGCGGCGTTCGTGGCCGCAGCCGGCAGCGCGTGGACGGCAACAGCGCCGCTGCTGACGAGCACTGCGGCAGCGAGGAACGTCCGCATTCGCGTGCGGGGCTGGCGGGCGGCAACCGGGGCGAACATTGCCGTTACGTTACAGCTTGAGGTTTCGCTGAGTGGCGCGACCCGCGCTCACCATCACCCGGCCGGGCGTGAGCACCGAGCGGCGCTACTGTTTGGTCGATGTCCGCCGCACTGCTGGTCGCCGCTGCGATCGGCGTTTTCGTGATTGCCGCAGTCACGGTTGGCCGCGAGGCGCGGCGACTCGACGCCATCGCCCCACGAACGGTGTATCAACTGGACGAGGCCGTCGTGTTCGTCGCTGACCACCTTCCGGCATTGAGCCAGGCGCGAGTGACCCATCAGGAGGTCGAGAGTCTGCTCGTCGCCCACATGCGGTGGCTGCACGCCAAGGGGCTCCAGCCGTCGCACATCGTCGATCGGCCGCAGGACATCGACGAGCCGGTCGTCGTCGAGGACACGACGGCCATCGGTTATCTGATCGGCGTCGCCGACGAGCAGTCGATCGCCGTCGACGATGCCGATCTGGCAAACCTCACTGCGGCACATCTCGCCTACCTCGACGAGATCGGCGCCGTCGGTCCGGAGGCTGCAGATCCGGATGTGCCACCATTGATGCTCGGCCCTGGGGCAGGAGGAAGCGGTGAGTAACCATGCGGTCGGCCCCGACACGCTGACGACCGACGAGTCGAGTTGGTGGGAGGAGGAACGACTCAAATTCCTCGTGCCGCACCTCGCACAGGCTGCAGGGCCAGGTCCTGCCCTCGACGTCGGCTGCGGGCGGGGGACCGCTGCGGTGATGCTGGCGGCTGACAAGCATGTCTTCGTCGTCGCTGTCGACGGGTACCAGTATCCCGAGTGGAAGTTGAGCGAACGCGTCAGTTTCGTCGTCTGCCACGGCGATCAGTTGCCGTTCCGTGACGGCACGTTCGCCAGCGCCAGCGCCCTCGACGTCATCGAGCACGTCGACGACGACGAGTCGATGATCGCCGAGATCTCGAGAGTGATTGCGCCAGAGGGTGCTGTCGTGATCACGGTGCCTGCATTCAGACAGCTGTGGAGCGAGCACGACGTCAGCGTCGGCCATCGGCGTCGATACTCGAAAGCGTCCATCGGCGTCCTCGTCGCCCGCCACGGTCTGACCGTTTCGAAGTCGACGTATTTCTTTTCGTATCTGGCGTTCCCGGCGTGGCTGATGCGTCGCCATCGTCGAGCGGTGTCCGGTGGAGGAGCTGCGGGACGGCGAGTTTTCCGGGCGCTCGGGCTGTTGGAACGACGCTGGTTGCGCCGCCGCGACCTGCCGGTCGGTACCTCGCTCTTCGTCTCCTTGCGCCGGACGCCGGCACCGGGACTGCGCCGGTCAGAGGCGCTCCGAGGCGTTCCGGGGCCAATCGCAGAACGCCATACCGGTCGCCATGCCGGTCGCCCGATCGGGTGAGTAGAGCTCAGCCGACGTCACTCTGGCGATGTATCCGCCTACAATGCGAAGTCACCGGGGCCCCCACGGTCTGGACGGGAAGCTGAAGATTACACGCCGTAGGGCGGAGGGGACGAACGCATGAGCATTCGAACGCACACATACAACGGCGGATTTGCAGGGCTTCGAGGCGCTCGCCGAGGGAAACATTTGGGCCTCGGTGCTGCATCGGCGGTGCTGATGACGTCGGCGATCGCTGCCTTCGGCGCGGCGACGACGGCATCGGCTGCAACGCAGACGGTACACATCCAGGTACAGGGAAGCCCGTCGTGCCGGTCGAACAGTTCGTCTGATCTGTGGAAGACGAACACCGGCCTGCCGTCGACGGCAGGCACGTTCCAGATCGCCGATGCGGCGAACAAGGAGATGTTCGTGACGGGCGGCGACGGCAAGGTGTACCACAACTACATCGACCCGACGAATGGTCCGGTTGGGTGGTCGTCACTCGGCGGTCCAGCGGCGGGGATCTTCGGTTCGGTGCGCAATGGCACGAACTATCTCGGCAATCAGGAACTGTTCGTGCGGAGCACCGACGGGCTCGTCTACCACCTCTTCTCGACTCCGGGAGTCGGGTCTGGTTGGCGCGGGTGGGATCCACTCGGCGCGCCGGGTTTCGGTATCCGCGGTGACGTCGTCGAGGGCACGAATTACCTGAAGAACCAGGAACTCTACGTACTCGGTAAGGACGGCGACGTCTACCACAAGTTCTCGACTCCGGGCGTTGGCACCGGCTGGTCCGGGTGGGACACACTGTCGCATCCGGCAGGCGTCACGGTGGTCGGCGATGTCCAGATCGGCACCAACTACCTGTGCAACCAGGAGTTGTACGTGACCGGGACGGACGGCAACACGTACCACAAGTTCTCGACACCCGGCATTGGCACCGGCTGGTCCGAGTGGGACAGCCTGAGCAAGCCGGCAGTCGGCGTGAGCGGGCCGGTCGCCACGGGTGAGAACTTCGCCAGCAATCAGGAGTTGTTCTCCATCGGTTCCGATGGCCAGGTGTACCACGACTATTCGACGCCGGGCATCGGCAGTGGATGGTCCGGTTGGGGTTCGCTCGGAGCGCCCCCCGGCACGATGACGAGCACCTCGGTGATCGTCGACACGTACCCGATCGAGACGCTCACCGTGACGACATCATCCGGTTCCTACGTCGACACCTCGACGCCTGGACAGGGGAATGGCTGGAGCGGGTGGACACCGGGGTCCGGCATCTCTCCGACAGCCGGATTCACGGACACGACCTTGGCGGCCTCGGTCGGCAATCCATTGAGTTCACCGACGACGATCGTCTCGATCGACGGTTCACGTGCATTGGTACTGCAAAAGGGTGGCGCAGTACGCGTCCTGCAAGCCGATGGCACGTTGGTCACGAACAATGCGTTGACGTTGAGCGTGTGCACCGCCAGCGAAGAGGGTTTGCTCGGTGCTGCAGTCGATCCGTCGTTCGCCACCAACGGTTTCGTCTATCTGTACTACACGGCGAACAAGTCGGGTTGCACTGCCAATACGACGCAGTTGTCGAACCAGGTCAGTCGCTTCAAGATGACCGGCGACACCATCGACCCGGCATCGAAGCTCGTCCTCCTCGACAACCTTTACATCCCGCAGGGCAATCACAACGGCGGCGGTCTGCGCTTCGGCAATGACGGCGATCTGTACGTCGCCATCGGCGATGGTGGCACCAACCCCCGTGGCAGCGGACCGAGCGCTGCACAGGACCTCAGCCTGTTGAACGGCAAGATCCTGCGCATCACGACATCGGCTCTCGGCGGGGTACCGGCGGATAATCCGTTCGTCGGCGATCCGAATGCCAGAGACTGTTCGACGACCGGCATCACGACCGTGAAGAACGTCGACAAATGCACGCAGATCTATGCCTACGGCCTCCGCAACCCGTACCGTTTCGCCTTCGACCCGAACACGACGAACAAGTTCTACATCAACGATGTCGGCCAGAGCACGTGGGAAGAAGTCGATGCCGGCGGCAAGGGGCTGAACTATGGTTGGGACATCCGTGAGGGACCGTGCGTCAACGGATCTTCGTCGAACTGCGGTGCGACACCTGCGGGCTACACGGATCCGCTGACGTCGTACAACCACAGCTCCGGCTGCATCTTCGTGACGGCAGGCGCCTTCGTGCCGAACGGCATCTGGCCGGCGCAGTACGATGATTCGTACCTCTTCGCCGACGGAGGATGCGGCAATATCTTCCAGCTGACGCCGACGAACACGGTTTCCTACGGCAACCCGTTCGCCCAGACGACCGGCAAGATCGTCGATATGACGTTCCTCAGCCAGGGTGGGCAGATGGGCCTGTACTACGTGACGAACGGATCGAGCCAGATCCACAAGATCGTCTACCACTCGTAGACTTTCGTTGCCCGACGTCGCTCCGGACGTCGGGCGGCCTTCGTCGCCAGCCACGAATGGCCTGCGGTTGGCGACGACATCGGCTGAGAACAGGTTGAACAATACGTGAGCGTTCCCAGCTTGAAGAAGATCGTCGTCATCACCGCGACACGTGACGAAGAGCGCAGCGTGCCGTTGGTGATGTCGGAGCTGGCAATGGCCCAGGCCGACCTCGCCAAGCGCGGGTGGGAGCTCGACCTGCTGGTCGTCGATGATTCACACACGACGGCCACGCAGGAGGCGTTGGAACGTGAGGCAGCACTTCGCCAGATCGAGTTGACGGTCATTCGCGGTCCTGGGCGTGGCATCGGTGCGGCGTTCACCGACGGCATGCGCTACGCGATCGACCACCTGACGCCTGCGCTGATGGCGACGATGGATTGCGACGGCCAGCACGATGCCACGCAGTTGCCTGGCCTCGTCGACGCCAAACTCGGTTCGGCAGTCGACATGGTGATCGGCTCGCGGTTCGCGCCGGGCAGCAAGGTCGTCGGTCTGAGCCTCGCTCGGCTCGGCCTGTCGCGCTTCGGCAACTCCGTCATCCAGTTCCTTGCGCAACGCTCGATCCCTGCCGATGCAACGACGTCGTTCAGGGTGTTCGAGCCGGCGGTCGCCGCCGGGTATCTCCGTCACGGGCTGGCCGCCGGCGCTGACGGCTACGGATATTTCAGTCGTTTCGTGCTGTTCGCCTCGTGTCGTGGCGGCTGCCGCGAGGTCCCCATCCATTTCCGCCCGCGCCTGATGGGTGCCTCGAAGCTCGGTCTGCCGCAGTGCTGGCA
>JANXUF010000081.1 GCA_025356335.1 Actinomycetes bacterium | reverse complement strand
CACTGATCCGGCGATCGGTGCGTTGCCGGACTCTTGCCATGTGCGATACGGGGATTGCGTCACATCCGATGGCGGGCACATTCGGCCGCCTGAGAGTTGTGGGCGCAATGAACTACCTGGTTTCAACATCCGTCTACGGCTCAGTTGCGGTTCCTATTGATCCTTGCGTGATCTCGATTGCGATGGCGGCCGCCGCCGAGACGTCATATCATTTCTCGCTGCGAAGCCAAATCAATACCGGTCAGATGCACGATCGAGGCTCTGTCATTGGATCTCCAAGCGCATAAGGCCTGGTCACGTCGTGGGTGACAGTCACCGACAGAGGACGAAGCGCTGGACATGTTGGACGTCGCCAGTATGTGCAAGCGGGGGTCGATGGCGACGATCCATGCGCATACCGCCGACGTGGTCCTGCATCGGCTGGCGTACTACGTCGCCAAGTCGAAAACGGTGTTGCCGGAGTTCGCCGTCTGGTCGTTGATTTCCCAGACCGTGGATTTCGTCATCCACATCGACCTCGTTCGCAATGCCTCCAACGACGATGCGCCGGCCAGGCGACGGGTGACATCGATCATCGAGGTCGGTGGGCCGGGAGAGCGTGGCGGAGTCGCTTCGTCTGAAGTGTGGGGGATCGATGATCTCGGCGAGTTCCAGCAACTGATCCCACTCGCACCGCGGCACCTGAAGCAATTGGCGATGGCCGGCTATCGCCCAGAACTCTTCGCTCCGCGAGCGGAGGTCTGGGTCCGATGAGCGACGCGGCAGTCCTGCTCGTGGCGTCGACCGTGCTGGCCGCCGTCGGAGCGCTGGTGGTCGTGTCGGCGTTCCGCCAGCGGGTCGTACTCGTCACCCCGACGAATCTCATCGAGCGCGCAGGTGGGGCCCGACGCCTCGGCGGCGCTGCTGGCGCTGGACTACTCGTCTTGGTCGTCACCGGCTGGTTCGCACCATCGTTCGTCATTGCGGCGCTCGCCTGGTGGGCGCTCGGACTGCTCACCGGCCGCGCCGAAGGCGGTGTCGACGATGCTGCACGGGTCGACGCGCTTGCGGCATGGGCGGAGAACGTTCGCGATGTGCTGACCGTCGGGCGCCTGACGTCCGGCGTCATCACGACCACGGTGCAGACGGCCGCCGAATCCATCCGCCCTGCGGTCAGACGGCTCGCTGCACGATTGTCGACGCAGCCGGCGAACGTTGCCTTCCGCGCGTTTGCCGATGATCTCGATGATCCGATCGGCGATCTCATCGCCTCTGGACTGCTCGTCGCCTTCGAATCTGGCGGCCGTGCCGCCGACGTCCTCTCGGCGTTGGCCGGCCAGGCGCGCCACCAAGCCGAACGGCGGCGGCTGATCGAGGCAGAACGCGCCCCGGCACGGCGCGAGGTCACCGTTGTCTCGCTCGTCATGGGTGTGCTGTTGATACTTGTCCTGCTGCTCGGCCGCAGCGAGTACCTCAAGGCCTACCGGTCGGCGGAGGGGCAGATCGTCCTCACTGCACTGCTGCTCGCGTACGGCGCCATGCTGCGATGGGTACAACGGCTGACGCGATCACCTCGGGCCTCGCGATTTCTGACGATGGGCCGTCCGTCGTGATCGGCACGGTACACGGTGCCGTGCTCGGCATCTCGGTGACCGGCAACTCGCTACTCCTCGGCGTCCTCGGCGGTTCATTCGCGGTGGCAGGAGCAGTGTGGATGATCGCCGGTTGGTGGGCGCAACCGCACGCCCCACTCACCCGCACCGTGTCGTACCTTCGGCGCGAGCCAGAGGCCATCGTCGCACCGGCTGAGCAATCGACGTGGCGTCGACTCGGCACACGTGTCCTCAAACTGTCGGGCCGCCGACCGGCAACCCGGACAGCCATCGATCTCCGCCTGATCGAGCGTCCCGTCGAGCTGCATGCCGGATATCTCACCGGTTCGGCGCTCTGCGGTTTCGTCGTTCCATTTCTCGTCGCCTCGATCGTCGATGTCCTCGGCATGGTCTCGCTGCCGTCACTTGCGCCGTTATGGGTGTCCCTGCTCGTGAGCGTGATGGTGCCATTCGTCGTGCAATCGGATCTTGCCAAGCGGGCTGCGAAGGTCCGTCAAGACCTGCGGCATCAGCTCTCGGCGTATCTCGACGTGGTCACCATGCGACTCGCAGGTAACGAGGGCAACGAGGGTGCGTTGAAGAAGGGGGCGACCGATGGTGAGGGTCGGCTCTTCGTCGAATTGCGACGTCGGATCATCGATGCCGAAACCTCTGGGAAACCGTTGATGACGGCGCTCGCAGCGATCGGGCGTGATTTCGACGTCACCGAACTGCAGCAGATCGCTGCTGCCGCCTCGCTGGCCTCGGCCGATGGCGCTGCGGTCTCACGTTCGCTTGCCGCACAGTGTGCGACGTTGCGTTCGACGATCGCCTCGGAGCAGGAGGCGGACGCTCGTATCCGCACCGGAAAGATCACTGTTCCGCTCGTCGGCATGGCCCTCGTCATCATGACCCTGATCATCTATCCAGCCCTCAATTTCTCCCGATAACGGCGACAGAAAGACCACAACTGTCCATAGGGGTATTGTGACCTGCGTCGATGTCCAGAAATAACCTCTGAGCTGCGAATTTAGTTCACGTTGGTTCTCAACGTTTCCCGCCGTATCCCGGCGAGTCGCGGACTAATCGCGGACCGAAGAAGCGGTCGACCTCGCAGCTACTGCGTGTAATCAACTCTGTCGACGGAAGTCCGACCGTTCGTCCTTGGTCAAAGTCGGATCAGTTCGAGCGCTGACGAACTGATCCGACTTGCGGTCTCCGCCGTTCGTTGCCGCACCGAGCACCTCCCCCACGCGCTGTTCAAGCCGCCGCATCGTTCCCTGGAGTTGAGCGACGCCATCACGCGATGTGCGGGCGACGTACTCCCAACTGGCTAACGGTCGACGTTCTTGATCCTGGCTTGTGCATCTGGACCTGAGAGTTGAACGATGAGATCCTCGGCTTGGGCAACCGGCCCCGAGTCTGTCCACTTGACCCACCTTCGACCCGCATTGTCGCGAAACGTGATTCCGGAGAATGAACTCGGATCCTCCAGGGCGTTCTCCCTTGGCGCTACGTGGAACTGCACCGACTGTGCGGGCGCCAAGTTCTCGGCCCCAATGGCACCGGTCCGATGAAGTCCATGTTCTTGAGTCGAGAATCCCCGAACATCGAAGATGAAGTAGGGCGAGTGGTTCGTCACGAACGTCGTGAGTCCGTCGATGGGGTGGGTGGAGATCTGTTCGGCTTGGACCCGCTCGTATCGCTGGCGTTCATCATCGGCTATCGCTTTGGCCTGCCTCAGCTGTTCGCGTGACAGTTCTCGCTCCTCCCGCAGCCGCTCGTCACCCTTGGTTCGTTCCCGACCCGCCAGGTAGAAAGCTGCGCCGACGGCCGCAAACGTGGCTATGGCACCTGCCCACTCGCTGAGCGGACCCAGCCGTTGATGGGTGACGATGATTTCCTCCCGGTCGGCCGGCAGTTCGCCGACCGGCGCCGCGGCGGGAGCGCGCGCCTGCGCCAGCGC
>JANXUF010000049.1 GCA_025356335.1 Actinomycetes bacterium | reverse complement strand
ACGACTTCGAGAGCGTCACCGACGAGTTTGACGAGATGGAACACGTCGGCGCACACGAGCGCTTGCGGAGCATGACCAGGAGCGGTCACCGACTTCAAAATCGCCGGTCCGAGGTCCATCGAAACCGCCTCGATCATGCCTGCACGCTGGGGTCCGAGTTCGGTGAAGAACCCGTCCAACGTCTTGGCGTCTTTGCCTTCTGCACCCCACACGACACAGGCCCGGTCGTGATCGACGACGAGCGTCAGATACTTGTGGTGTTTGCGCCAGGAGATCTCGTCGACACCGATGCGGAACAAACCATCGAGTCGGGCCGGGTCGAGTTCGCTGGCGACAACACGTTCACAGGCGCGTCCGACGGTCCGCCACGACACCCTGCACAGCCGGGCGATCGCGGTCTTGTCCATTCGTGTCGCCAACCACGCCAACAGATCATCGAAGTCGCGTGTCAGATGAGCGCCAGGGCGGGCGAACGGGACCGCTTCGGCGACGACCCCGTGGGTTGGGCAACGCAGACGCCGGAGCGTCGCCCGCACCTCGACATGCCATGTTCCGAGATCGAGATGACGCCACCGTGACGGCAACGTCCGGGAGTCGTAGCGGGCTGATGTCTTGAACGCGCAATGCGGACACCACAACCGGCGCCGGCGCAACACGACGGTGACCACGATCAACTTCGCGAGCCAGTCGACGCCGGTGACGTTGACATCGTCGAGACGGAGCAATCGTTTGAATACAGTGGTGACGCGCACGGGCAGCAGGCTCCGATTTCGTTTGGTTTAGACGCCTGAAGTCTGCCCGCCGCCCGTGCGCACCCCGCGGACCCCCTCCCACAGCGACCTCACCCAACAACCACAAGCCTCCCGCCGATCAACCCACCCACACGACCGTCAGGAGAGCCCACTTTCTCACGCTCGTCTGGCAGTCGGAAGGTCGTCGTGTTGGCCCCCGGCGTGTCTTGTCAACAACGACGGTGTCCCGTAGGGTCGTTGACATAAGCCCCCGCGCAGCCTCTCCCGCTTGACGGTGATGCGACCGGGGGAGATACGTTTTCGGACTCACTGCGCCTCCAACCAAGGCGGCTGCTGCGGCTGCGGCTTCGGCTTGTTGGCCGGGCATCACGTGGGCGTAGGTGTCGAGGGTGAAACTGACCGACGCGTGACCGAGTCGCTCGCTGACGATCTTGACGTTGACGCCGGCAATCAACAGATGAGTGGCATGGGTATGGCGGAGGTCATGGAGACGTATTTTTGGGACTCCAGCTTTCGTGATCAACCGACCGAAAGCTTGCCCGATCGAGTGTGGACGGATCGGATCGCCGATCTCGTTCGTGAACACACGGTCGCTGGCTGTCGCCGTCACGCCGAGTCTGAGCATCAAAGCGCGCTGTTCGCTGCGGTGGCGCTGCAGGATCGCAGCGGTCTTTGGATCGACATCGATCGAGCGCCGGCTCCGCCGAGTCTTCGGGACGTCGATGACTTCGTCACCGTCGACGACGGTCGCCGGCTGGGCGACCGTGACCGTGCCGGCGCGTAGGTCGACGTCCGACCAACGCAACCCGACCAACGCAACCCGACCACTTCGCTGCGACGCATGCCCGTCAGCGCCAGGAGCCGGAACAACGCTTCGTTGCGGTTCGCCTCGATCGACTTCAGGAACATCGACAACTCCGTCGGCGTCCACACCTTCATCTCCGGACCCTTCGACCGAGCGGTCGTCAGCGACGGCGCATTCGCCAATCGGGCGACATTGCGCAGCACGAGGCCCTTGCGCTCGGCATCGTGCAGCAACTTGTTGATCACGGCATGAACGTGATGAACCGTCGTGAGCGACAACCCTGTGCCCGATCGGCCACCCGTCTTCAACAACGTCGAGTACAGCAGATCGAGGTCGGCCGCAATGAGATCCTGCAGGCTGACGTCACCGAGGCGAGGCAGAACGTAGGCGTCGAGAGTCTTGCGGTAACCGTGGAGCGTCGTCCGTTTCCGGCCTTGGATCGTCAGGCCTGCGAACCACGGCTCGACAAAGTTTCGCAGCGGCATGCGGTTCGGGACGACGAACGAGCCGGTCTGGTGGGCGGCGAGTTGCGCGGCGAGCGCTGCTTGCGCTTCCTTCTTCGTGCGGTACGAACGCTTCGCCTGGCGACGTCGTCCTCCCTCCTGCCGGGTGGAATGGGCGACCCACGACACTGCCCCCGCAGGGGTCACTCGGCGGTAGATCGTCCCGCTGGAGATAAATCACGTTCTGACGGGGCTACCACGAGGGCAATCGATGACTTCCGGCCGGAATCCTCATAGCCATTTAGCTGGTCTTTTGTGGTGCCCTCGGCATGATTCGAACATGCGACACACGGTTTAGGAATCCGTTGGTCAGGACAGGTGTTCGACCAGTTCAGAGGCCGTGGCGGCACCCCGTTGGCTAACGTCTTCCCAAAGCCTTCCCACAACTGCCGGCCACTGCCGGTGCGTGACGGTCAGATGGCTGGGGGTGATCAGTGATGGCTCGACCGATGCAAACAGTGAAGGTCTACGGGGTCCA
Source organism: Actinomycetes bacterium (assembly GCA_025356335.1). Classification (GTDB taxonomy): domain Bacteria; phylum Actinomycetota; class Acidimicrobiia; order Acidimicrobiales; family Ilumatobacteraceae; genus JANXUF01. The sequence goes on along the minus strand of JANXUF010000049.1, from coordinate 5,200 downwards.
GGACCGGCGCTCCACCGTGCAGGCGAAGCTGCCCTGGGTCGTGCGCTTCACGATCGACGGCCGGCATCGCAGCAAGTCGTTCCGCACCCGCATCGAGGCCGACCGCTACCGAGGCTCGTTGTTGCAGGCAGTCCAGGACGGCGGACGGTTCGACGAGACGACCGGGGAGCCCGAGTCGTGGCAGACCCCGTTGGCTGACGTCCGTGTCCATGAGTGGTCGCGGCGTTGGCTCGCCGAGCAATGGCAGGAGTGGCAACCGCGAACTCGCGCCTCGGCGACCGAGGCACTCGCCCGGTTCGTCACGCTCGCGGTCCAGCGCAACGCGAAGCCACCAGAGGGTCTGCGCGTCTACCTCTACACGGCGCTGGCACCTCTCTCCGAAGGAGCCCACGACGTCCGGCTCGAGAAGTGGATGTCCAGGAACTGCCTGACGCTCGGAGATCTCGACCGGGAACGCGTCGCCGACATCGACCGGCGCCTCGGCCTCAAGCTCGATGGCTCACCGATGGCCGCGAACACCGCGAACCGGATCCGCATCGTCGCACGCGCCTCGGTCCAATCAGCGATCCAGGCCGGGGCGGTCGCCGCCGATGCGTGGCCGCAACGATCCAAGACCAGAGCGCGACGAAAGGTCGCCCGCACCCGACGGAGCGTCGACGTCCGCGCGCTGCCAGGACCGGCGGCGATGGCCGAAGCGATCGACGCGATCGTCACCCAACAACCCGGCAGCAAGACCTACCGGGTGATGACCGCCGTCGCGTACTACGCCGGTTTGCGACCGTCCGAGGTTGTCATGCTCCGTGTCGGGTCAGCTGCGCTGCCGCCCGAAGGGTGGGGCCGGCTCGAGGTCACAGAGGCTGACATCTCCTTCGATGAGCCCGGCGAACCCAAGACCGGGCCCCGCAGTGTCCCAATCCCACCCGTACTCGTCACCATGCTGCGCGAATGGATCGACGACAACGACATCACCTCACCCGAGCGGCTGCTGTTCCGCACCCGCAACGACACCATGCCCAGCGGATCCAACTGGGCACGGGCATGGCACCGCGCACTCGAATCCGTCGGCCAGAAACCGATACGCGTCTACGACTGCCGACACGCCGCCGCCACCACCTGGCTCCGCGCCGGGATGCCCCTCGCCGAAACCGCCCGACGACTCGGACACAGCGTCGAAACACTCGTCTCCACCTACGTTGGCGCCCTCGACGACGAAGAACACATCGGCAATCAGCGAATCGACTCCATCCTCGGGTAGCGCAAGGCGCCGGCTCGAGCTCGCGCGCCCCTGGCCAGGCTCGGACATTGGGAGGCTGGATCGAAATGTAACGGCCCGTTCGTTACATTTCGTTCGACCATCCACGCACCACACCGACCGCCGTCGTCCGCCGACGTTCGTCCTATCGGGGACTGTGGATCTAACGGTGTTTCTGGCCTGATCGCCTGCCGACTGGTGGGCGGGAAGGAGCGGTGATGACCGCGACACTGAATGCTGTGCCGAAGAAGACGAAGGAGCCGGAGCCGGCTGAACTGGTCGCTGCACGCGAACTGGTCCGCCAGGCCCGAGAACAAGGCCTGTCGCTGACAGGCCCCGATGGGTTGTTGAAGCAGCTGACCAAGACCGTGTTGGAGACCGCCTTGGACGAGGAACTCACCGAGCACCTCGGCCACGACAAGCACTCACCGTCGGAGACCGGGAACGTGCGCAACGGCACCCGCCCGAAGACAGTGCTCACTGAAGCGACCGGTCACGTGGAGATCGACGTGCCACGGGATCGGGCGGGGACGTTCGAACCGCAGATCGTGCGCAAGCGTCAACGGCGCTTGTCCGGTGTCGACAAGATCGTCTTGTCGCTCTATGCGAAGGGGCTGACGACCGGGGAGATCTCCGCACACTTCGCCGAGGTGTATGGCGCTTCGGTCTCGAAGGAGACGGTCAGCCGGATCACGGACCGGGTGATCGAGGAGATGACCGACTGGTCGGTGCGCCCACTCGACGAGTGTACGCGGCGATCTTCATCGACGCGATCGTCGTCAAGGTCCGCGACGGCCAGGTCGCCAACCGGCCGATCTACGCGGCCATCGGCGTGTCGTTGGACGGTGAGCGCGACATCCTCGGGTTGTGGGCCGGCACGGGTGGTGAGGGCGCCAAGTTCTGGATGAGCGTGCTCACCGACCTCCGCAACCGTGGGGTGCGTGACGCGTTCTTCGTCGTCTGCGACGGGTTGAAGGGCCTGCCCGATGTGGTCAACAACGTGTGGCCCCAAGCGATCGTGCAGACCTGCATCATCCACCTGATCCGCAACACGTTCCGGCTCTCGTCGCGCAAGGACTGGGACCCGATCAAACGGGCGACCAAGCCGATCTACACCGCCGTCAACGCCACGGCGGCCCGGGCGGCGTTCGACGAGTTCGCCGAGACCTGGGGGCGCCGCTACCCGGCCATCGTGCGCCTGTGGGACAACGCCTGGGCGGAGTTCATCCCGTTCCTGGACTACGACCTCGAGATCCGCACCGTGCTCTGCTCGACCAACGCCATCGAGTCGCTCAACGCCCGCTACCGGCGAGCGGTCAAGGCTCGAGGGCACTTCCCATCCGAACAGGCCGCCATGAAATGCCTGTATCTGGTGACCAGATCACTGGACCCCACCGGCCGCGGCAGGCAACGATGGGCTGTGCGCTGGAAGCCAGCGCTCAACGCCTTCTCGATCACCTTCGCCGACCGCTTCCCGGCCGCCGAGACCTACTAACCAACAACGCCAGAAACACCGTTCACGAGACAGACCCTCCTATCGTGGGGGGTTCAGCAGTGTGGCGACGTTGTTGGAGAGTACCTTCATCGGACGCACGCTGCGCTGAGCACGGGAGAGAATCAGCGCTCCCTCGATCGCGGCGAGGACGAGGGTGGCGGCGTCTTCGGCTGGCCGGCGCTTGCGGCCGTCGGCGATCAGACGATCCGCGATTGCCTTGTGCCAAGCCGTGTAGGCCTCCGCGCACGCCTCCTGCACGACATCGGACTGGCTTGCGATCTCGAGTGTCGTCGTTGCGATCGGACATCCGTATCGGTAGTTCGAGGTCGTGAGTTGGTTGGAGAGCCAGTCGAGGATGAGGCGAACGCCGGCGGCTGGACTTCGGGTACTGGCGAGCGCGCTCGCTGTCGCTGCGGCCGCTTCGGCGCCCGACGCCCGGATGGCGGCCGCGGCGAGCTCCTCTTTCCCGCCCGGGAAGTGGTGGTAGATCGAGCCCTTCGGAGTATGGCTGTCAGCGACCAGTTCGATGAGTCCGCTTGCCGCGTATCCCTTGGTCTGCAGCATCCGCTGCATCGATCCGATCATTCGTGCGCGCGCACCGGTTGCCACGGATCGCAGCCTATCTGTCGTCGACTATGGTGACCGGTCTACTGAGGAAGCGAGACCTTTCATGTCTGAGTCGCACGGCACCTACGTCCACTGGCTGGAGACGGAGAACCAGGCGTTTGCTGACGCCTGCGAGCGCGATCTGACCGCCGACGTACCGACCTGCCCTGGTTGGACGGTGCTCGACCTTCTCGCACACCACGCGTCGTTCCAGGCGTGGATCACCACGATCGTCAACGATCGCCTCCTCGACCCTGTAGCGCCGAGCCCCATCACACCAACGGACGACGGGGATCGAGTCGGCTGGTACCGCTCGATCGGCTCCCAGCTGGTGATGGCCCTTCGTTCTTCGCCTGCCGACACGCCTGTGTGGTGCGTTACCAGCCAACAGACCGTCGGCGCATGGGCCCGGCGTCAAGCCTCCGAGACCTCCGTTCACCGATGGGACGCACAGAACGCAACGGGCGAAGGCGAACCGATCGCGCACGCGACCGACTACATCAGTGAGATGTTCGAGCATCTGCTCCCAGGCCTGATCAAGAGCTTCGGAGCGCCACTGCCTCACGGCACGCTTGCCCTGCGCTCAACGGACACCACCGAAAGATGGACGATGACAACCGCAGACGATCGACTCATGATCGCGCCTGATCACCCGCCAGCCCACGTGACGCTGTCGGGAACAACGTCAGATCTCCTACTCGCACTCTGGAACCGACCGAGCAATGCCGAGACAGACGGCGACCGTGAGGTTCTTCAGCAATGGAGACGAGCCATCACGGGAGGATGACCAGCACGAGGAGCGAGTAGGTAGCATCGCCGATCGGGTGGTGTCGAAGCCGAGCATGCCGTCAGTGGTCCAGCCGCACGTTCAGCTCGATGTCGAAGGATTCGACGCACCGATGCGCTCGTCGCGCGAACGTGCCGTTTCAGCTGGACCGGATCGTGTCGGGCGGCCACGATGGAAGCGTGGTATCGGTTCGGCAATCGCAGGTGGATCGGCGGACGTGTGCGTCGTGCGGGCGGGTGATGGAGTGGCGAGCGGCGTGGGCGAAGAACTGGGACGAGGTCCGCTTCTGCAGTGCGGCCTGCCGTCGCCGTCGTGTCGATGCCACTGACCGCGAGCTGGAGACGACGATCCTCGCGCTGCTCGAGGATCGCGCTGCCGGGGCGACGATCTGTCCGAGTGAGGCAGCGCGCCAGGTCGATGCCGCCGAGTGGGCGCAGCTGATGGAACGGGCACGGTCCGCGGCGCGACGTCTCGTCGCCATCGGCGTGGTCGAGATCACCCAGCGCGGGACAGTCGTTGATCCATCGACGGCTAGCGGCCCGATCCGGGTTCGGCTCGCTCCAGTCGGCACCGCTGAGCCCGAGCTGCACCGACCGGCTCGACGTCGGTCGCCTACGGAGCGCGCGTGAACGTGCCGTCGCCCGTGGCCGGCGACGAAGTGGTATGGGTGACGGGTCATCTCGGCCACGTCTGCGCTGACGAACCAGCCGCGTCACCCCGATACGCCGGCACGCAATCGGCCGCTGACGCAGCTCTGGCCGCGCTCGATGTGCGCGGCTACGCCGCCCAGCGCAGTGTCGTGTCGCCGGTCGCACGCCGGGGCGCATCAGGGCTGTCACCGTGGATCCGCCACGGCTTGGTGACGCTCCCCGAGGTTTGGGAGAGCGTGCACGGAGGCCGCGCTGCCGATGTCGGCAAGTTTCGTGACGAGCTGTTGTGGCAGGAGTACGCCCGTCATCTCTACGCACGCCTCGGGCGGCGGACGGGTGCGCCGTTGCGCCACACCGTCGGTGTCGGTGGCGACGCCCGACCCGGGTGGGACCGGTCGATGCGATGCATC
>JANXUF010000035.1 GCA_025356335.1 Actinomycetes bacterium | reverse complement strand
CTGAATAGCCTGATCGAGGTTCCGCTCTTCGTCGACTCGAAAGCATCACGTGCTGTCCAAATGGCCGATTGCGTGGCTTGGGCGATGTTCAACTACTACGAACGAGGTCTGCCGAAGTACTTCCAGCAGATTCACCTACGTTTCGACGAAAACGACGGAGTGCAGCACGGGATGATGCACTTCAACCACTGGCACAAGAAGTGCGGGTGTGTTCCGTGCGCCAGCCGGCGGAACCACGTAGTTGCTCCCACTCTCGCCTCCTGGCCGCTCTCACCCGCACTTCGGCCGAAGATCAATCCGAGCTGAGGCAGGTTCGTGGTCACGGCGTGGTCACGGAATACTCACCACAGGGCGATATCAGACGACACGCAGCGGCATACACGCTCGTCGAAAAGTGGCACTGAGCAGGACTAACCGATACGGGGCGGCACAGGACGACATGGGCTCGTCTGGGTTCGAATCCCAGGCGGCCCACCGCATTCCCTCCCGATCGGCATTCGGGCCCGAGTCACGGGATATCGCAGCAGTGCGACATTCGGTGACTCGGCTGACGTGTGACACTATTGCAGAGTGGGTCGGGGAGGCCTGATGCGAATGAATCGGAGCGTCGGTATCTGCTGGTCCGCCTTTGGAGTTGCGCTGGGCATCACGGTCGCGCTTGCTTCGTGTGGAAGCGCCTCGACGTCGACGAGGCAGGCATCCCCCAGCCACGGCATCGAAACCGTTGCCGCATCGGCGGCAACGTCAACTGTGCCGTCGCTGACTACATCATCCGAGTCGACCGCAATAGCGACGGTCACGACTGCCGCGGCGGCCGAACCCAACGTTCCGCCGGCCATCTCCGTATTGCGGTCTTCTCCGCCGGTTCAGACGACGACGCTCACCTCTGCCACGCAGCCGTCCACGGTCGTACCGAGTCAACTAGCCAAACCCACAGCGGACGATGCCATGGCCGCCGTCCAAGCCTCCTTCACGTCGTCGGGCAGTTCCCCCGTCACGAGGCTGGGATTCAATGCCGACCACACCGTTGTCGTCGTCGCCATCCGCGCCGACCACATGGCGTTCGCGCTCGGCCTCAAAGCAAAGTACGGCGACGCGATCGAGCTCACCATCGGCGAGTTTCCATACCCTCCCGAAATCCCGCCTGGCAGGAACCGCTGCGGACCGCCGATGCTTCAACCGTCGGCCGCCACCCTCGGCCTCACCGCCACGGCAACCGTCGCCGCCTCGACATTGAGGTCTGGTGCCGACGGAACCGGCACGGTCATCATCACCAACAACTCGAACGCGGCTCTGACGATCGAAACCGACAGCGGATTCACCGGCTATTTGACCGACTCGCAGGGAGCGATCATCGGGGTGTTCAGCCTCGGTTTCGCCGGGACGGGCCGGGGGTGGACCGTCGCCCCCGGTGCCAGCGAAACGCTCGGCGTCGAATTCGGCACGACGAGCTGTGATCCGCAATACGGCTACTCGCTACCCGCCGGGACCTACAACCTCGTCGTCCCCGTCCGCATCCAAGTCGGCGCCAATCTCACCGAGGTTCTGATCCGAACTGCACCGATCCCGATCACCGTTACGGCCTGATTCTCGACGAAAACGGGAAAGCGCTCAATCAGCGGTCAGAACAGGTCGACCGGCCGTATCCGACCGCTGAGGGGCCAATCGTACGACGCTTGCGTGGAGGCTCGAAGAGGACCAATCGACTGGGCTGGTTCGAACCGGTTCGAACCCCGTTTGCGCTGGCGAAGGGCGACGGCCAGAATCGGGTTCTTGGCATCGACAGGGGAACTATGAACTACGTAGGCGCGGTAATTGTCACGGGTGCCAGCCGCCGGATCGGGATCGGTTCCGAGGTCGTCCGGCAACTCGCCGCTGACGGTTGGCATGTGTTCGCAACATGGTGGACGCCGTACGACGCGGCAATGCCATGGGGATCCAACCGTGACGAAGTCGATGAGTTGTTGGCGGTTCCCGGAGTGGTCGGTATGCAAGCAGATCTCGCCGACCCGAACGCGCCTGCCGCTCTGTTCGACGTCGCTGTCGCAGCGGTAGGGCCGATCCGGGCTTTGGTGAACGTGCATACCTACGACCCTGGAGGTGGCCTCGAGGAGATCGACGCCACCGACCTCGACCGCCATCTGGCGATCAATGTCCGCGGCACGTACCTGCTATGTCGCGAATTCGCATCCCGGTACACGCCCGGGTCCGGACCTGGGCGGATCGTCAATTTCTTGAGCGGCCCGCCACTGGTCGGATCGGTTGCCTACGCGATTTCGAAAGGTGCCGTGCACTGGATGACACTCTCGATCGCTGGGGAGCTCGCTGCAAAAGGAATCACCGTGAACGCCATCAACCCAGGACCGACAGACACGGGTTGGATGAGCGCCGAACTCAAGACTCGGCTGGCGAAGAGCAACCCGATCGGTCGCGTCTCTGAACCTCACGACGCCGCCAACATCGTCCGGTTCCTTCTGTCTGAAGACGGCGGTTGGCTCACCGCACAGTTTCTGCAATCCGACGGCGGATTCTCCCAACTGGCGGTTCCGTAGTCATCTCGATCGCGTGCGGCGCTGTCGACCGAGCGCCCTCGAACCGGCGATCCCGGGCAGTTGTTCATGCAGTCGTGAATGCGACGGCGATGCCGAGCGAGGATGCAACGTTGCCGAGTTCCATGTCCCCGGTGACGAGGACGAATTCATCGTCGGTGGCAGCGATGGCGCCAGCAAGGTGAACGGCGTCGTAGCCGCCAAGTCCGTGTGCGGCGGCCAAGTCGCCAGCGGTGCGGGCGAGTTCGGCGGTGATCTCGATGTGGTCGACCTGGTGAAGGATTGACTCGAGCTCGGCGGTCGCCGTGTGCAGCTTTTCGCTGGTAATTCGCTGCATTCGTCGGGCCTTGGCCATCGCTGCTCGCGCTTCGGGGTAGAGCAGCCGCACACTGACGATACGGCCGGCGTCGTTCCACAGTCGTTCGCACGTGGTCGAGGCTGGTTCTTCGATGATCAACGGAATGACGGCTGATGTGTCGAAATTGGCGATCACCGCCGTTGATCGGCGGCGAGATCGCTGACCGTTCCGTTGGCGACGATGCGCTTCTTGGGACGTTCCCGTTTCGATGTCTTGGCGGGAGTGATCAGTCCCTCTGCGATCAAACGATCGATCGGTCGTGGCCGGTCGAGCGGCACGAGCCGAGCGACGGCTTTGCCGTGGTCCGTGACGGTGACCTCGTGACCGTCGCGAACCACTTCCGAGTACTGGCTCAGATGATCTCGCAATTCACCCACTCCTGCTTCCATCACCCCAGCATGGCGCTGTTCAGTCGATACATCTAGCCACATTTCGGAAGAGTGACCCGGCACGGATACCTCGGCATTCGAACGGGCGAGGCCGCATACCAAACGCGGTCTCGGATCGAACGTTCACGCCGATCAGTGGTTGACGGCGTTGCGCACGTTCCCGCGTGGGCACATCGTTCCCGAGGCGCACACTTGCAGCTATTCGTCGGAGACGAAGGGCCGGCCCTGTCAGTCCGTCCGGGTGATCGCCGCGTTGTCTGGGGTGTCGGTGATCGAGAACTTGATGGCGAGGCCGCTGGCGAGTAGGCCGGCGCCGACGACGGTGATTGCGGTTCGCGTGCCGAAGCTGTTGGCGATCAGTCCACCGCCGAGCGCTCCGAACGGCATGCCGAGGTACACCAGGAATCGGTAACTCGCACCGACCCGACCGAGCAGCTCGTTCGGTATCAGCCGTTGGCGCAACGCCAGCGTCAGCACATTCCACACGACGGTCCCGGCGGCGCTGACGCCAAGCAGCAGTCCGACCGCCGGCGCGCTCGACAACCGCGAGATAACCAGATAGGAGACACCGCTGGAGGCGATCGATACGCTCAACACCACACTCAACTTTCGGGAGCGCAACCGCGGCGCAAGCCACGCGCCGACGATCCCGCCGATCGAGGGCGGGATCAGCAGCAGCCCGTACGCAGCGTCGCTCACACCGAGACTGCGTGTGGCGAAGACCACGAAGACAGCGCCACCAATGAAGCTGACGGTGCCGAGCAGCGTCGACCACAACGCCAGCGAGCGGAACAGGCGCTCGTGCCACAACCAACGCAGTCCTTCCGCGATCTCGGATCGCATCGTGTGCCGGGGACTCGATGGCTGCTTGTCCGCCACTGCGGTGTAGCTCCCCGTGATCGTCACTGCGACCACCGCCGAAAGCAGGAAACTCGTGGCGTCGACAGCGAACGGAGCGGCAAGCGCCAACCCGAGCAGCAGCCCGCCGACTGGCGGACCGACAAGCCCGTTGGTGATCAGTTCGACCGCTTGCATCTGGCCGCCGGCACGCTCGAGATCGTCGGTTCCGACGAGCGATGGCACGATCGCCATCGACGAGCTGTCAACAATCGCCTCGGCGGACGACAGCAGTGCCGTGACGAGATACAGCAGGGTGATCGTGATGTGACCCGTGGCGATCATGATGACAAGGGCGAACGACACGACCGTTCGTGCCAGATCGAGGCGGATGCGCATCTGCAGCCGGTCGAGGCGATCAGCAAGCGCACCGCCAGGAAGAATGAACAGCAACCATGGCACCCGGTCGGCGATGGCCACACCAGCGATCAAGCGAGGATCGCTCGTCAAGCGGGTCGCCAACAGCGGCAATGCAGTCAGGCGAATCCCGTCACCGAGATTGGAGATCCCTGTCGCCAGCCGCAACCGACGAAAACTCGAAGGCAACCCCATCACCCGCCAACAGTATCCGAGCCCCTCCGGTCGATCGTCTGGCGAGTGCAGCCGTCGTGTTGCCGATCTTCGAGATCAATGCCACGAATCGGCATCGCAGCAGGATCGATGCTGATCAGCACAGATTCACACCCGATGACGACGCACATCGACCCGCCCGGACACGGTGCACTCCGACGTGCTTACACCGCTATTCGTCCGCCAGAGCGTCGGCCAGAGCGTCGGCCAGAGCGCCTGTCGCCAGCCGCACCTCGGACGCCGTCGTGCGGTCGACCGTCGTAACAGGCGTTCTCGGCCAGTCAGAGCCGGACCTCGCAGCGGCATCTGATTCCCGACTCAAGGTACAGAATCAATTGCATACCAACCGACTTCCTACCTGCGTCTGTCCCGTCATCGGGGCCAGCCGTTCGAGCTGCGGATCACTCGGCAGAGGTTGCCCTGGCAAGCGCGGCGCACCGCTGCAACAGTTCGCTGGCCTGGGCGACAGCCGGTCCGTCGACCATGTCGTAGCGCAAGGCAATGCCGAGCGCTTCCTGCAAAGTGGCAAGATCACCGCAGACGCTCGCGTTGCGCAGCAGCGCGGCCAGAGCCAGACCTGCGAGGGGTGCCTGCGTCTCGACCCGCAACTCTTGTACAAGTCGGATGGACTCAGACTTACTGCCTGATCGCTGAGCCAGCTCGAGGATCGACAGGACCGCTGCTCCGTGATGCAGCGCGCCGTCGTGGTGCGTTTCAGGGACGGAGTTCGCTTGCGGCGCACGCAGCAGCGCTGCGCAGAGGATGCCCATCACGAACGTCGAGTGGTACGAGGTCGCCTGGGCGTAGCGCGCTCGATCGGTGGCGTCCATCGAGCGGTAACGGGCGATCTCGAACAGGCCGCCGGGCAAGAAGCCGAACTCTTCATAGACGGTGGCGAGGACACCGAAAGCAAGTGACGCCTCGAGGCTCCACGAAACGCCGAGCATCGGCCACGTCATCAATACCTCGGCGGTGAGGTCGTAGTCAACGGCGTCGAGGCTGAAGGCGAGCGCTGCCGCTGCATCGTCAACGACGGCGTCGAGCGTTCGAGGCAGAACGAGTCGCCGCCCGCCGAGATCGGTGGCATACATCACGGCGTGCGTGAATGCGTAGACATCCGATTTCGTCAGGTGCAGCACGTCCATCGGGCGGCCGAGCGCGCAGGACGCGAGATGGTCCGGCGCATCGGCAGCGGAGCTCAGTGCGCTCCCCGCGAGCATCCGCTTCAACCATTCGAGTTCCAACGAGCGGTGTGGAAGACGTTCCGGTCCGCGGTCGTTGCCGTGACGAATGCTCGTCGCAAGTAGCTGGGCGACGAGCGGATCCGGGTAACCCAAGCTGGTCAGCATGACGTGGGCTGCGGCCTGCTCGAGCGCGGCACCCGGCTGGAGACAGATGCCGGCAAGCAGGCTCGGGCGGCGCGAATACGGGGCGATCATCGTCGCCAACTGATCGGTTGCAGTGTCGAGGCAGCGGTCGGTTCCTCGCAGCGGGGCGACGGCGACGAGCAACATCGCCGTTTCCGCAAGCACTTTGTCGCCGAGTAGTTCTGCATGCTCGCCGGCAGCCACCGCCTCGTTGGCGAATACCGACTGCATCGTCGCCGTCGCCATCGCAATGGACGAGCACACCCAACGCATCAGCGCGATGCGATCGGAGATGATGTTCGATGAGTTCCCGATCACCGCTGCGGAAGAGTGATCGAATCCGATGCCGGTCGAGGAGTCGAACGAGGTGTCTGCTGTTGGCATGGTGGCGATCATCGGTGGTGCTTCCATCATCGGTCGTCGACCATCGGTCGGGCCCACCCGGACCCGCCCGACGATCTTGCTGACTCAGGCCTGGAGACGCTGCTCGATGTCGCCGGCATGGACCTGAAGATACGGAAACGGCGGGATGCAGATGTCCCACATGCGATGTCCGACGATCACGGCGATGTCGCTACCACTCAAGGCAGCGCTCTCCGAGAACTTTGAGATGACGCTGCCGACGATCTCGAAGTTGATGGCCTTGCTCTCGATAAGCGCCTCAGCGACTTGCTGCTGTACTGCGGTTCGTTGATTCTTCATGGTGCCTCCTCATGGCGGGCGATCACCAGCCCGTGCTGGGATTGCCTTCCTGATGAGCGCCGTCGAAGCCGGTAGATACACGTCGGGTGACGAACCTTCCGCCAGGTGCCGTGACCACGATGGCTTGCCCGGTGCCGTGACTACACGGTCAACTTCGCCACGCCGGTCCCCGAGAGTGCACCGCTGCTGACGAATACCACACCATCAAGCCAGACGATCGACGTCCACATCTGACTATCCGCAGGAACCGGCCGGCCGTCGACGCGACGGTGAACTGGGATGTGGATGTGGACGCTGTCGATGAGCTGACGGGTGAAAGCCGTACCGCCCCGGTGATGCGCCTCGATCTGACATCAGTGTTCGACCAGTTCCGACCAGTTCCGACCGGATGTCGTCATCCATGAAGCAGCAGAGCTGCGGGCTCCGTGCCAGCGGTCATCGAGCGCTGCGGCGATCCTCGCCGTGCGACCTCGCCGGTCAGGCCGAGTTCGTCGACGCTGTGGAAGTACCGTTTGGCGTAGGCCACCAACTCCGGGCCGGTCTGATGGTCGAGGGTTTCGACGCCGACGACGCGCTCGGCGACACGCGGGTAACGCTCTCTGAGGTACGACGCGAATGCTGTCTTCGACATACCGGGTCCGGTGATGACGATGTCGCGAATGCCATCGAGGGACGAAGCGATCTCGTCGAAAAAGCGGAACACGTCGATCGGATGGCCGGGTCGGGAGTCGGCGAGGTGGTGGTGCAGTTCGCGTCCCGACCACTCGCTGGACCACTCGCTGGGCCCCTCGGTGGCGGGCTCGGTGGAGCGCTCGCCGGTGGTGGAGAGCCCGTGAACGCTGGCGTGGCGATGATCGAGCCAGATGATTCCATGGAGGTAGGACATGATGTCTCCTTCGTCGAGCGGTCGCGCACGACGCTGATTCCTCATCTCACGATGTCACGGCAACCGCTGAACGGCTAGGGCAGAAAGACACCACCGACGCCGCATTTCACGGGCGTGCCAGGTGCTGTTGTTCGACGTGCGGTCAGCGGTCCGACGATGTATCGACCCGCCGGCAACGCACGACGGAGAGGCGCTGCTGGTCGGCATCGTCGCGCGTGCCCGCCGCACCCGAGTGCGGTGGCGACGGCTACCGGCGTCACGACACTCGGCTACCGGCGTCACGACACTCGGATGCTGCGACGACACTCGGATGCTGCGGCTTCAACCTCCGCTGGAGGCTGCTGCTGCGTCGAGTTGCTGCTGGGTGACGCCGCAACGCTTGGCAGCAGCGTCGAGCAATGCATTGACCGCCGGGGGGCGAGGGACACTGGCGATGCCGAGTGCCAGCAGGTCCGCCTCCGACTTCGTCTTCAGGAGGTCGTCAGCCGCGCACCGGGCGACACCCTTGTCGACCCCGGCGGCGACGAGGCCGTCCCAGAACGCTCCGGCGACGAGCCCGGTCGGCCGTTCGGCGGGTCCTGCGGCGAGCGTCGACGCAACCGGTTCGGTCGTCGGTGCCAGCGTCTCGCCCGGCGCCGCCGTCGGCGGAATTGTTGCAACCGCGGCGACCGTCGACGGGGCAGCGGGGGTCGGCGCGACGGTGGTCGGTGGTGGGAATGTTGCCGGCGCTTCGATATCGGTGGCCCTCAAGGGTGTTGCTGCAGACGACGGTTCGTGACCGACGGCGACGACGGCGATCAGGATCCCGGCGACCGCAAGAGCGGCTCCGGACACCCATCCGACCGTTGCCCGGCGCCGCGTACGGGTCCTCGTGTCGGCATTGGCGCCTGCTGCGCCCATCGTGATCAGCCCGCGCCGGTCGGCCTCTTTGATGAGCGGTGGCACGACGATCAGCGCCGACAACAGGGCGACGGCGATGTTGATCGTCACGACGACACCGAAGTCGGCGAGCAGCGGCAGCGACGAGAACATCAAGACGGCAAAGCCGCCGAGCGTTGTCAACGCCGACGTGAAGAACGCCCTGCCGGTACGTTCAGCGGCGACCTCGGTGCTCTGCTGCGGGTCCAGGCCCTTGGTGCGTTCTTCGGCGTAGCGGGCGATCAGCAGCACCGAGAACTCCGAGCAGGTGGCAACGACGAGCGGCCCGCTCACCGTCGTCAACGGACTGAGAGTGATGCCGAGCAGGCGGACGAGCACGGTCGACAATCCCACGGCGAGGAGCACCGGGATCATCGTCAACACGCCCCGAGCGAGGTCCCGGTAACGCAGGACGACGAACGCTCCGACGAGCAGCAGTGCGAGGATCGTCAGTTCGGCGCGGTTTGCCGTGATGTTCTTCAACAACCCGACGCCGACGACGGCGAGCCCGCCGGTCGTCGCCGTGGCCTGCGGCGGAAGCCGGCCACCGGCACCGGGATCGGCGATCGCCAGCTCGATGCGATCGAGCACGGCGGAGCGTTGCTCCAGCGACGATGGTCCGACCTGGAAGAGGATCTGCGTGGCGTTGCCCTTGTCGGCGATGAGCAGACCCTGCAGAGCGGGCGGAGCGGCGTTGTACGTCTCCAGAATGTCGAGACCGGTCGGCGGAATTGACTTGGTCCCGGGTACCTCTGCGAGCCAACCGGCGACGGACGCAAGGCTCGACGCCTGCGCCAGCTTCGGGTTGTCGGCAAGCGAACGGTCGACGAGATCGAACACGAATGCACCCGCCTGGTCGGTGAACGCACCGTTGCTCGGTGCCGTTCTCGTCTGCACGAAGACGCCGAGCGTCGTGGCGAAACCGGTCTCACGTTCGAGCGTCCTGGCGTTCTTGATCGCCGCACTGGACTGATTCGCCCAGTTGATCGGGTCGCTCTCGATCTTCGACCCGGTCTCGAGCAACAGGCCGAGAATGGGAAGGCCGGCGGCAACGAGAACAAGCGGCAGCACCGTCTTGCGCGGCAGGCTGCCAAGGCGGTCGACGGTCCGTTCGACCCATCCGTGGCCCGGTTCCCTCTTCGTCGGCGAGCGGCGCTCACGCGAGCCGATGATCGTCGTCGGGAGGATGATCCCGGCGACGAGCAGGGCGACGATACCGATCGACAGCAGTACACCGAAGTCCTGCACCATCGGCACCTTGGAGATCCTGACGGTGAGGAAGGCGATGACTGCGGCGACGGTCGCCGCAAGGAGCGGCGGACCCATATGGATCAGTGTCTCAGCAAACGGATCGCGAGCGTGTTCGCCGGAACGCTCCTCCTCGAGGCGGTTCTGGATCTGAATGGCGAACTCGATGCCGAGGCCGATCAGGATCGGCAGCCCGGCGATGGTGACGAGTGACAGTTTCGTTCCGGTGAACCCGAAGGCGCCGAACCCCCATGCGACACCGGCAACCATCCCGACGAGCGGCAGCAGCCTCCAGCGCACACCGAAGGCGACCACGAGGACGACGATCATCACCAGCACGGCGATGCCGCCGAGGGCCAGCATCCCGCCCTGGAGGTAGTTGTTGATGTCGGTGAGGAACGTCGGCGTGCCGGTGACCGTTGCGGTCGCATTGTCGAACGTCCGCCCGGCGAAGGCCGTCTTGACCGCCGCTGAGCCGGCTGCCAGCTGATCCAACGCCGCGTTGCCGACGAGCACCGCTGCGAGGACGGCGTGGCGGGCGTCGGGAATGAAGGCGCGCAGTGCCTTGCGGACGACGAGCTGCTCGTCCGGCGGCGCGACGAGCTTCTTGTTGGCGTCGATCGTGAAACCGTCGTTGCCGAAGACGAGGAACTTCACCCACTTCGGGTTGTCGAACGACTGTGCACCGGCGGCGCCGAGACGCTGGATCGTGACGAGCGCGTCCTGCTGGCGCAGCGCGGCCCCGGCCGGGTCGGTGTCGCGTTGAATCGTGCGGGCAATGATCTCACTGGCGACGCCTTTGGTGATCAGATCCTGCGTCCATGTCAACAACGTCAGCGGCGACACCACGGAGAGCACCGCCTTACTCGTGCGGAGCTGCTGCTCGACGTCGCGAAATTGAGCGACGTTGGCGGGGTCGAACAGGTCGACGACCGTCTTTCCCTGCGGCACGGTGAAGAGAACGACCATGCTCTCGCCGCCGAACAGCGTCTGGTACTGCTTGTTGTCCTTGGCGACCTGCGAGGAGGGATCGATGTAGCTGTCCTGGCCGGTGGCGAAGTCGAGCCTCCGCAGACCGAATCCCAGTGCGACGGTCATGACGAGGACGATGCCGAGCGTCGCTGCGGTACGCCTGCTGAGGGTCCGCCCGATCGAACCCCACGGGCGCTTGGAGTCGGCGCTCATCGGACTTGCTGCCCGGCGACGGCGAGCACTTCGGTAAATCCGTCGACGAGACAACCGACGAGCACATCGGGGTCGGCGACGGCTTCGGTGTCGATGTTCACGCCGATGCAGCAGCTCGTGCCGTGCGACAGCAGGGCGATACTCAGCGCTGCGCCGGACGTGGGTGCGAAGGCGTATTCCCCGATGACCTCGGCGCCGGCGAGGGAGACACGCTGATGGATACCGGGCACGTTCGTGGCGACGAGGTCGACGGCTTTGAGCATGCCACCGAAGAGCGACGTCGTCGCGATGATCGGTAGCCTGTTGAGCACCCCGGCGATGACGTCGCTGAACGACAGCGATGGTTCTCGCCGCCAAGCCGCCGCCAGCACGCCGAGCTCTCTCATGCGCTTCGCCGGGTCGAGTGTCGAGACCGGGATCACCAGGCGTGCTGGAACAAAGCGGTTGCTGCCCTGCGGATCATCGGGGCGGCGCAGGTTGATCGGCATCGTCACGCGTAGTCCCTCGACCGGAACACCGTGATGTTCGTGGTAGCGGCGCATGCCTCCGGCGATGCTTGCGAGGAACGCGTCGTTGAGCGAGCTGTCGGCTGCGTGCGCTGCCGCCAGGAGCGCATCGAGCGGTACGTCGAACTGGTCGAGGCGTCGCGACATGCCGCGCTTGATCATCACAGTCGACATCGGCGTGGACACCGGCGCGAGCAACTTGGCGACCGACTGGACGCTGCGGATCGTCTGCCCCACGAGCTGTCTCGGGTGCTGGACTGCCGTCGCCGCCAGCGCCGGCAGCACGGTGGCGCTGCGTACAGAAAACGCTGCGGTCATACGCATGTTGGCACCAACGGCATCGATCACCGAAGCCAGGCCGCCGGAATGGCCGACGTCGACCGACGCTGCGGATGGTGCGGGAGACACTGCGTGGCGCCGGTGGGAAGTCGTCGACGAACGGTTTCCAGTTGCTGCCTCTGCACGCACGTCCGATCCTGCGTCCGTACGTTTTTCTGTTCCGTCTGTCATGT
This sequence comes from Actinomycetes bacterium, assembly GCA_025356335.1. GTDB lineage: Bacteria > Actinomycetota > Acidimicrobiia > Acidimicrobiales > Ilumatobacteraceae > JANXUF01. Next base: position 40,772 of record JANXUF010000035.1, on the reverse strand, counting down.
CGTCGAGTAGCAGTTGAGCGAGCTCGACGCCACCGACACCGTCGGTGAACGAGTGATGCACCTTCTGGATGAATGCGGATCGGCCGTTGTCGAGACCCTCGACGAGCGTGAACTCCCACAGCGGACGGTCCTTGTCGAAGGCCGCCATCGCCATCGGTGCCGCCATGTCGAGCGCTGCCCGAAGGTCGCCCGGAGGTGGAACGACGACCCGGCGAAGATGGTAGTCGAGGTCGAAATGCTCATCGAATTGCCAACGCGGCGGACCGACGCGAGCCGGTGTCTCGACCACCTTCTGACGCAGCCGCGGCACCTGCTTACACGCCGCGACGATGCGCTCGCGGAGGCTGAACCAGTCCGGTGTGCCGTCCAGCAGGGACACTGCGATGATGGTGCTACGCAGGCACGGATCGCGCTCGATATTCCACAGCAGGGCATCGGACTCGTTCAACCGTGAGCTCAGTTGCAGGGCCACATCGCCGTCGGAGGTGGTGGGGGAATCGTCCGGATCAACGCCAGGCGTCGGCACCTCGGCAAACTCTTTGGCCGCTTCCTGAACAGCGTCCTCGGCAATCGGTAGGTGATGCTGCTGAGTGGTCACGACCCCGACTCTCGTCCGACAGACCGTCTGCGACTAGAGCCGAAAGGCATCATCCGACCGATTTCGGCTACCGGCGAACGACTCGGGCGTGGTCAGAGTCACGAGATCTCGCAGCGCGGGCGTTCGGCGACACGGACGACTCACCGTGGTCGTTTCAGCCGGGGCGGAAGGTCACCGACCCTGATTTCGTCGATCCGTCCTTTGACGTCATCGTGAACAGGACCGGGATCGCCGACGGCCTGTTCGCCACACCCGTGGCGTCGAAGGCGACGACGTCATCGCGGCCTGCGACATCGACATGCAGCTTGAATTTCCCGAAGCCGCCGTTGCTCGACAACGTGACTGCTCCGACCACCGTGGGGAAGCCGATGCTGAAGTTGCCGTCGTTGTCGTACTTCCAGGAATCGACGGCGACGGTGACGTCGATCGCCGGGATCGGCGTGGACAGCATCGCCCCGGTGACGTTTCCGGTGCCGGTGATCAGGCGCGTGCCGATGTCGACCGTCCCGGTCGCCGACATCACCCCGGATCCAGATCCGTCCGCCCACGTCCAGTTCCCCTTCCACGCACCGCCGTAGGCCTCACTGTCCGAGCGCAGGATGTCGGTGGTGACGTTGGCATTGCTGCCGAGCACGATGGTCGGCGTGGGTCCAGCGGTGACCGCAGCACTTGCTGGAGCGGCCGTGGACGGAGGAGCGGCCGTCGGTGCCCCGGTAGCCGGACCGTCGGTCGCTCCCGGCGGAACGGAGGCCTTCGACTCGGCAGTCGGTGTCGACGTGTGCTCGGTCGTCGCCGCGGTGCCAGTGGTTGTCGGCGGCGGCGTACTGTCGGTCGGCGACGCTGTCGCCGGTGCGGTCTGCGTCGCCGCTGACGCCGACGAAGCCGTCGACGAACTGCCAGGCGCGCCACTCGGCGACACCGTCGATGAGGCCGGCGTGGTGATCGATCGGTCGCTGCTGCAGCCAGCAGCAATCGCCGACAAGCCGAACAGGCCGAGGACGGCGCGACGCGTCATCACGTCGTCGAACCACCCCGGCGCACGAGAACCGTCGCCGTCACCCATCGCGCCTCCTTCGATGCAGATCTCCTCTCGAATGGTAGATCGAAACAGGAGGTCTCGGAGTACGTCGCGACCGGAAGCGAAGGCGCGTTCCGGAGTCGACCGTTGTCTGGCACAATCGGTAGGTGCTTGGCGAACTGTCCGAAGAACATGAAGCGTTCAGGGCAGTCGTACGCGACTTCGCTGCCTCCGAGATCGAACCGCACGCCGCTGCGTGGGACCGGGATCACCATTTCCCCGTCGACACCGTGCTGGCGATGGGCGACCTCGGACTCTTCGGCCTGATCTTTCCCGAGGAATACGGCGGTGCCGGTGCCGACTTCACCTCGCTGTGTGTTGCCATCGAAGAGATCGGTCGGGTCGACCAGTCGATGGGCATCACCCTCTCGGCCGGCGTCGGCTTGGGCGCCAATCCGATTCATCACTTCGGTTCGGACGAACAGAAGCAACGCTGGCTCCCGGAGATGATCACGGGTCGCGCCCTCGGTGCCTTCGGTCTCACAGAACCTGACGGTGGCAGCGACGCCGGTGCGACCAAGACGAAAGCGCGACTCGACGAGACGACGGGCAAATGGGTGATCGACGGCAACAAGTCGTTCATCACCAATTCCGGCACGGCGATCACCTCGGTCATCACCGTCACGGCACGCACCGACAGCGGGATCTCCTGCTTTCTCGTCCCCTCCGGAACGCCGGGTTTGACGGTCGAACCGGCGTACCACAAGCTCGGGTGGCACGCCAGCGACACCCACGGTCTGTCGCTGAACGACTGCCGTATCGACACCGACCAACTGCTCGGCACGCCTGGCGACGGCTTCCGCAACTTCCTGCAGATCCTCGACGACGGACGCATCGCCATCTCCGCGCTGGCCCTCGGATGCGCCAGGGCGTGTCTCGACGCAGCCGTCGACTACGCGAACGAACGCACCGCCTTCGGCTCGACGATCAGCCGCTACCAGGGCGTCTCGTTTCAACTCGCCGACCTTGCCGTTGCCGTCGAGAACGCCCGCAACCTGACCTATAAGGCGGCATGGCTGAAGGACAACGGCCGCCCGTTCAAACAGGCAGCGGCGATGGCCAAGCTGTACTCGACGGAGACCGCCGTCGACGCCACACGGATCGCCACGCAGATCTTCGGCGGTGCAGGGTTCATCGAGGAAACACCGATCGTGCGTTTCTACCGCGACGCCAAGGTGCTGGAGATCGGCGAGGGAACGAGCGAAATCCAGCGGATGGTCATCGCCCGCTGCCTCGGCCTCGCGCTCTGACATCCGCTGCAGGAATCGGCTCTGCGGGAATCGGTCTGCAGAACTCGCCTAGAGTCGCCTCGTTCGACGAGCCGAAGGCATCGACAGATGAAAATTGCGATCAGTACGGGTGGCGGAGATGCGCCGGGCCTCAATGCGGTGATCCGCGCCGCCACACTCTCGGCGCTGCGGCGGGGATGGGAAGTCACCGGGATCAGGGACGGTTTCGACGGTCTGATGTTCCCGGAGCGCTACCCGCACGGTGACGGGGTGTGGGCGATGACGCGCAACTCCGTGAAGGGCATCGCCCACCTCGGCGGGACGATCCTCGGCAGTACCAATCGTGGGAATCCGACCGAGTATCCGGTCCAACTCGCCGACGGCACGTGGACGACCGAGAACCGCAGCGACGAACTCGTCGGCAAGTTCCGTGCCGCCGGCATCGATGCACTGATCACCATCGGCGGTGACGGGTCGCTGCAGATCGGTCGCCGACTCAACGAAGCGGGGCTTTGGGTCGTCGGCGTGCCGAAGACGATCGACAACGATCTCGACAAGACGAGTTCGACCTTCGGTTTCGACACTGCCGTGAGTTTCGCGACCGAGTGCATCGATCGCGTCTTCACCACGGCAACCTCCCACAGTCGGGTGATGGTCGTCGAGGTGATGGGCCGTTACGCCGGATGGATCGCCCTGAACGCGGGAATGGCGGCGTCGGCGCACGCCATCCTCATCCCGGAGATCCCGTACGACCTCCGCCCCATCGCCGACCTGATCGCCAGGCGCACTGCCAGAGGCGCCAACTTCGCCATCGTCGTCGTCGCCGAAGGGGCGATGGCCAAGCACGGCAGCCGGAGTGTCCTCGGCAAGCGAGTCGACCAGGCAGAACGACTCGGCGGCGTCGGCGAACACGTTGCAGCCGAACTGCAGGAACTGACTGGTCGCGAAACTCGGGTGACGGTCCTCGGCCACCTGCTGCGTGGTGGAACGCCGACAGCGTTCGATCGGTTGCTCGGCCTGCGTTTCGGCGCCGCCGCCGTTCGGGCGATCGACGAGGGGTACAACGGAGTGATGGTCGCCCTCAACCCGCCCGACGTCGATTACGTGCCGCTTGTCGAAGCAGTGAGCCGCATGAAGAACGTGCCGGTCGACTGCGACACCGTGGTGTCGGCGAGAGATCTCGGCATCTGCTTCGGTGACGAGATCGTCGACGGGATGTAGCAGGCGAAAATCGCTTCCTCCAGGCGAGCGCGCTGGATGAAGACCGCACGGCGGGGCTTGACCGGACACCGGAGTCCGGTCGTAGGGTGCGACGGTGATCGAATTGCCGGCGGGTGACGCCATCCTCCGTGTGGACGAGGTCAATGGAGGGCGCATCGCCGGGCTGAAGATCGGCGGGTTCGATGTCATCGTCGGTCGTGAGGGGCGGGACCGCCTTTCCTCGTGGGGATGTTTCCCGATGGCACCGTGGGCGGGGAGAACGAGGCACGGCAGATTCCGGTTCGATGGCCGTGACTACACCCTGCCGATCAACCATGCGCCGCACGCCATGCACGGCACGGTGTACGACCAGCCGTGGACCGTGACGGGGCCGTCGGAACTGACCGTCGATCTGGGTCCGAAATGGCCGTTCGCCGGGCACGCCGTGCACCGTTTCACGCTCACTCCGTCCCGGTTGCACTGTGTGATCGAAGTCCACGCCGACGACGTGCCGATGCCGGCTGCAATCGGATGGCACCCATGGTTCGTCAAGCCCGATTCGTTGACGTTCACTGCACGTTCGATGTTGCGGCTCGATGCCGAGGACATCCCGGACGGCACGTTGGCCACTCCTCCTCCGCCGGGTCCGTGGGACGACTGTTTCATCGATGTCGTGCAGCCGACCGTGTTGCGGTGGGGCGACCTGTCGATCGAGATCTCCTCCGACTGCACCGACTGGATCGTCTACGACAAACCGGACGCAACGACATGCGTCGAACCACAGAGCGGGCCGCCGAACGTTCTCGGGAACTCGCCGTTCGTGGTGCAACCAGGAACGCCGCTCACCAGGCAGATGACGTGGCAGTGGAGTCACGCTCCTTGACGCCGACCGCAACAATGGCGATGTCGTCGCCGGACTGGGACGACTGGAAATCCAGCGCTTCTCCGAGCAGCCGCCGTGTGACCTCTTCAGACGACAACGCCCGATCTCGAAGTGCTGCCTCGATCGGTGCCTCGCCGAAGAATTCGTGGCCATTGCGGGCTTCGGACACGCCATCGGTGTATCCGACGAGCATGTCGCCGGCCACCAACTCCGCAGCGACGTCGTGAAAGTGTCCGGCCGGGAAGTATCCGAGCAACGAACCCTCGATTCCGAAGGTCGTCGGCGGGTCGTCGCCTCTGCGCAGTATCGGTAGCGGGTGCCCGGCAACGCTGACGGTGACCGACCACGATTCGACACGGCGAACCATTCGCATGACGACAGCGGTGCACAGCCGATCACTGTCGTCTCGGAACAGTACGGTATTCAGCACGGCGAGCACCTCGGCAGGCGATTCGTGTTCGATTGCTGCAGCTCGGATCGTGTGGCGAACGAGCGAGGAGACGACAGCCGCATCGACTCCCTTGCCCTGCACGTCGCCGATGGCCATCGCCCATTCGTGCTGGCCGATCCTGAACACGTCGTAGAAGTCGCCGCCGATCTGGGTTCCGTCGCCGGCAGGGCGGTAGATCGCGGCAATATCGAGGCCGGAGATGTGCGGGAGCGCTGGCGGAATCAGGGTCTGCTGCAGCGTCCGCGCCAAGGTCAGGGCCCTCGACTCAGCTGCCTCGGCATCCAGCTTCGCCTGCACGAGTTGACGCTCGTAGTTGCGTCGATCGGTTGCGTTGAAGATCGCAGCACGCACAACGGACGGATTGCCGGCCTCGTCCCTGACCAGCAATGCATTGACCAACGCCGGCAATCGGCTGGCATCGGCGCAGACGATGTCGAGGGCGATCTCTCTGACAGCGCCGCCCATCTGCAGCATCGGCGAATAATGCGTCTCGTGGTAGATACGTCCGCCAGCCGTCAGCAGACTGGCGAGCGTGCGCTGACCGACGAGCTCGTCACGCCGATATCCGGTCCACTGGAGAAAGGTCTCGTTGACCTTGACGATGGTGCCGGACGATGCCATCGACAGGTACCCGCAGGGGGCGTGTTCATAGAGGGCGTGCTCGTCGTCGTCGCCGAGCGCTTCGAGGAATTCGTCGGCCATGACGGTACCCAGACCAGGATTCAGCGGCCGACAGACCCGAGAAATGTTGCGATCGCCGCAATCGTCTCCTGCGGTGCACTGAGGTTCGGGCAATGGCCAGTCGCTTCGAGGATGACGTACGAGCTGTTGGGCAGATGTTGGTGGACGTACTCGCCGACGACGATCGGGGCGATCACATCGTTGCGGCATTGGATCACCAGCGATGACACCGACACGTGGCACAGATCGGCTCGGTTGTCCGAAAGAAAGGTGACGGCTGCAAACTGCCTGGCGATTGCCGGATCGGTTCTGCAGAAACTGTCGGTCAGTTCCCGACCGAGCTCCGGGCGGTCGGTATTCCCGACGATCAGTGGCGCCATCACCGCCGACCAGCCGAGATAGTTGCTGTCGAGCGAGTCGAGCATGTCGTCGATGTCGGCGCGGCTGAATCCACCGATGTAACGAACCCCGCCCTCGACGTCCTCCTCGTCGATATACCGCGCAGACGGCCCGACCATCACCAGCGTGGCGAACCGCTGTGGCTGCGTGTTCGCCGCCAACACCCCGATCATCGAAGCGACCGAATGCCCGACGAAGACGACATCGTCCAGACCGAGGGTTTCGCAGATCTGCACGACGTCGTCGGCGTAGCCCTGCAACGTCGAGTAGCGCACGGGATCGTAGGCAGCGAGGTCGGAATCGCCGGCACCGACATGGTCGAACATGACGACCCGGTAGCGATCCTCGAAATGCGGTGCGACACGACGCCACATGTGCTGATCACAACCGAATCCGTGAGCAAACAGCAACGGCTGTCCGTCAGGGGGTCCGGTGATCTTGACGTTGTTTCGGCGAACCACATCCACCACGGCAACACTACCCTCCGGGTAAATAGTCGCCCGCAGGGACGCGTGCAGCGCGAGGAACGACTGGCTGACGACTAACTGAACACGACGGTCTTGTGGCCGTAGGGCAGGACGCGGTGTTCGAGGTGAGCGCGGACAGCTCTGGCAAGGACGATCGTCTCGAGGTCACGGCCCTTGCGGGTCAGCGAGGCGACGTCGTCGCGGTGGGTCACTCTGGCGACTTCCTGCTCGATGATCGGACCTTCGTCGAGATCGGCAGTGGCGTAATGGGCGGTGGCACCGATGAGCTTCACACCCCGGTCGTGCGCCTGACGGTACGGATTGGCACCGACGAATGCAGGGAGGAACGAGTGGTGGATGTTGATGATCCGCGAGGCGTAGTCGGCGATCAGCTCGGTGCTCAGCACCTGCATGTACCGGGCCAGGACGACGAAGTCGACGTCGTACTTCTCCAGCGTCTCGATGACCTGCGCCTCCTGCTGCGGCTTCGTGTCCGGCGTGATCGGAAGGTGGATGTACGGAATGCCGAATTCGCCACAGACCTCTGCGTGGTCGGGATGGTTGTCGATCACGCACTGCAGATCGGCCGCCAGCTCACCGGTGCGCCAACGGGTCAACAGGTCGTAGAGGCAGTGCGGCTGCTTCGAGGCCATGATCGCCAGTCGCGGCCGGACATCGGTGAAACGGACTTCGACCGTCATGCCGAAACGTTTGGCGGTCGGCGCGAACGCTGCGGCGATCTGGTCGCGTTGGATGCCGAATCCGTCGAGCTCGAACTCGATGCGTTGGAAGAAGATCCCGAGTGTCTCGTCGGTGTGTTGCTCGGCGTGGATGATGTTGCCACCGTTGACGGAGATGAACGACGACACGGCTGTCACGATCCCGCGCTGGTCTTGGCAGGAGATCAACAGAACTGCGTGCGGCTTCGTGACGGGCATCCGCCTATCGTGACAGCGGATCGGCCTCCGGCGTCGCCGTGATCACCCGGTTCACGCCGAATTCATACGTTGATTCGCCGGCTCGGCGTGTGAGGCTGTCGAGTGCAGCGACGGCGGCACCCCGTGCGCCCGCCATGTCGAGGTCGGGAACGAGCGAGAACACCGCTGACTTGATCTGCTCCTCGCGAAGCATCGTGTGCTGGCGAATCGTGGCGAGGAACCAGTCACGAAAGTGGGGAGCAGCTTCGACGACACCGCCGCCGACGAAATAGGCGTCGGGATCCGTGAAGTTGGCTGCGATCGTGAACAGACTGCCGAGCGCCTTCGCCTGCTGCTCGAAGATCTTGAGGGCCATTGGATCACCTGCTTCACCGAATGCCCTCAGCGCCTTCGCCGCCTTGTCGATCGGCATCGTTGCGAGCTGATGGGTTGGGTACCGAGTGAGCCAGTACGGCAACAGATTCTTCTTGATACCGGTGAGCGAGGCGATGCTCTCGGCATCGCCTTCGAACCCGCAGTTGCACGCCGGCACCGGTTGGTCGTTCTCGATGACGCCCCACAGCGGAATGTGCACGTGGCCGAGTTCGCCGGCCATCCCTGCCGATCCGCGAACGATCATTCCGGCCTCGATGACACCACCGCCGAGCCCTGTCCCGACGATCGCCGAGACCGACGACTTCGTCGATGCCCGTGCTCCGAAGAAGGCGTGATGGGCGTAGAGCGCCGCAGCGTTGCCGTCGTTGCTATACACGACCGGAACGTCGATGCGTGCTTCCAGCGCCGCACGGATGTCGAATCCACGCCAGCCGGGGTGGACGAAGTTCGTGCCACCCTTACTGGAGATCACGCCGTTGGCACTCGATGGTCCCGGCGTGTCCAGACCGACGCTTTGCAGTGCAGATCTCGGCGTCTGTGTCGCTGCCAGCCCAGCAGCGAGCGCCTCGGCCAACGCATCGAGGGCGACATCGGGACCGTCGACGACACGACTCGGCAGCTCGAACATCGAGTCGACGAGGAAACCTCGCTGCGAGTCGAGCACCGTCACGTTGTTACTCGTCCCACCGTTGTCGAGTCCGACGACGATGAAGCTGTGCACTTGCGGCATCCCAGCCTCCCTTTGGGCGACGATTGTAGGCCCACCGCTGTCCGGCTGCGGTCATCGCTGGACGCCGCATGCCGCCAACGCAACGTCGAGATTGTGCTGGGTGGCACCGCTGGCGAGGCCCTGCTCGACACATCGATACTGATGGTCGTCGGCGTCTGCGAGCTCGGTGTCGATCTGGTGCCAGACAGCGAACGCTTCCCGGTCGGCAGCACGCAGGCATCCGTTGACCGGCTCGGCGAAATTGCCGGAGAAGTCGTCCCAGGCAAGGGCATCGTCGATCTGCTCGTCCGTCAGTCCGCTGCTCGCTGCGCTGAGGCACGCCTGTTCGTCCGCCGGGATCGTGATGCGGTACGGGTCTGCGGCCGCGAGTATTCCATAGGCCAGCGCGCCGATCGTCTGCGGATCGACGACGGTGCCTTGCGCCAGCACATCGAAGCCGATCGTCTCCGTCGGCGGCGTGCCGGGGATCTCCGTCGGCGGCGTGCCGGGGGTCTCCGTCGGCGGCGTTGCTGTTGCCCCAACGACAGTGGCGCTGGTTGCACTGACGTGCGCGGGAATCGTCGACGTCGCAGCGGCGGGTTGCCGGGGCGTGGCGTTGCGGTCCGACAGCAGCCCGCAGGACGCCAACGCGACCGATACGAGCATGACCGAAACCGCCGCAATCGCGACGCTCTTCGATACGCGGCCTGCGCTCATGCCGACAGCTTCGCTGGGACCCTGACGGCGAAGACGACGAGTCGATAGCGCGTCGAGGTCGGGCGACCGTTCGCCCGACTACAGGCGTACAGCGTCAGACGCGAATCGCTGCCGTAGCGGACGTCGTTCGTCATGACCTCGGCGAAGGCGGCCTCGTCGTTGAGGACCACTTTCGTCTCGACGACTCGAAAGATCGTCGCCGCCCCGCCTGCGTCCGTGTACGTCAGACGGTCTCCGACCTTGAGCTTGTCGAGTCGGTAGAACGGACGCGGCCACGTCGTTCGATGCGCAGCGATGACAGCGACACCGAGTGCGCCTGGCTGTGCGGTTTGGGGGACGTGGACCGCCCCGGGCACGTCGAGGCTGGCCGAGGTGATGAGCGTCGGTTTGGTCGTGGCGACGCCCTCGTAAACCGCAATCGGACGACCCAAGACAGGCGACGACAGCGTTCCGAGCGGTGCCGGTCGGGGAAGGCCGGCGACGATGGCGATCCCGTCTGCCGGCTGTATCCCGCCGACCAGGATTCCGCAGGAGAACGAGATCACCGCCGCCCAGGCGATGCGCAGTACAGACCGACGACGACGTCGGCGATCAGGTGTGGGGAACAGTGGCATATGCACTCCGGGTTTCTGTGTGTGCCGAGCGAGCGATCCGCGTCGGCGAAGGGATGCGGAACGGGACGATTGCCTCATGTCGTTTTGGTCAATCGTCCGGGAGGTAGCGGCCTGGTGATGGTGGCGACCTCCGCTGCGGTCGCACAGCGCTCGACCGCCAGTTCTCGGCCATCGTTCGTCAGCAGCGTCTCTCGATTGACGTACTGCACACCGGCAACCTCCTGAGCGGAGATCGCATAGTCGGGGGAGACATGATCCCCAGGGCCGGTGAAGCCGTACGCGAGCGTCGCTCCGAGCATCGTCGGTTGGCAGGCGTCCGCCAATTGGACCGAGCCACCTGGCACGAAACGGAAGATGTCGAGGCGGATCGTCCCACTGAAATCCGCCGGCACGCCGACCACAGTGGCGATGTCACTGTCGTTCGCCCCGGCCGCCGGTGAAGGCGTGGTGACATGCGTCGTGATCGCCGGAACCCATTGCGTCTCGTCGGGTTCGCGGCACCCGCTCGGCGTCGTTTCGAACGACTCGAGCGAACCGTCCGTCCGCGTCCGCGTGCCGATCAGTTGCGCCTGATTCGACAGCGCAACGCCGGTCGGATAGCCGACCAGGCCGTCCGTCGTGTACGTACCGTCGCCCGAGATGTCGATCGCTGCGTGGCCGGCGACGAGGTTGTCGCCGGCACATGTCCACGTCGTCGGATCGGTCGACGGGTCGTGTCGATAGAGCCCGATCACGAGTTGCACCTTCCACACTGCGGGGTCGAGCGCCGCCGTGCCGAAGCCGCTGACGGTGGCCGTGTCGATCGACGGCTCCGCAGCGAGCGCACTCAACATCGTGGGACTGGCGTGTGTCGCGACGAACGGCGCCGGCGACGACTCTTCTGCTGCACATGTCTCCGGCTTCGATACGAACGTGACGTGCTCGGACCCGCCGCCCGGCGGGCTCAGCGTCCAGCCGTCCGGATGGTCCGGCCGGGTCACGGTGACGGACATCGATTCCTCGAAGCGGTACAACATTGCAGCCGATGGAACGGTCACGCCGCCGCTCGTTGTCCCTGCGCCCTCCGAGGCGATCGGCTCGTCGAGACTCCCGATGGCTGTCGTCGGAGCATCGCACGCAGCCGTGGCCGATGCAACGAGCGGGAAATGAGCAACAGCGCTCCAGTCCAGATCAGTCGGTAGACCACTGACGACATAACGATCGCCCATCACCGTTCCCGGCACCACGACCGCAGGTGCGGTCGTGGCCATGCGGGGAACGACGACACGTTCGCCGACATCACCACACGGCAACACGCCGACGAGTGCGCCGGTCTGGCGGTCGACGATCGTTCCCGCTGCGTAGAAGTCGAGACCCGCCAGATCGGGGATCGTCATCGGCGGGAGTGAAGTGACCTGTTCGTCCGCAGCCGCCGTGAACGAAGAAACGACCTGAGGCGTTGCCTGCGTCGTGGCATCGCACACCGCAGTGCTCGCCGGCTCTCCGTGCGGATGGCCGTACAGCGCAGCCGACACCGTGACCGCTCGCCCTGCGGTCTGCCAGTGTCTGGTCCAGACGGACTCGACGACCGTGTCGCCCGCGCCCGCCACCGGTGACGACAGTTGCGTCGCCGCTTCCGGGCGGATGATCGGGTTCGTGAAGACGAAGAGCAGATCGACACCGCTCCCGTCGACGACGAGCTGCTGGCATCCGACCGCCTCGGCGATCGCCGCCGCCCACGGCGGCAGTGCTGTCTCGCAGATGTCGTACGTTCCAGCGGCGACCGCGACCGATTCGGTCGTGCCGTCCGCCCGCGTCGTCAACACACCGGCGTGCAGATGGTCAGCGATGCGGGTGGCGCTGAAGGCGAACCCACTCATGTCCTGCGGCTCCGCGGTCGCGTCGGAGAGTACCTTGTGGATCCGCAACGAAGCCGTCACTGGAGCATCGGTCAGAACGAAGGTCGTCGGATCGGTGGCGTCGGTCGAGTAGGTGTACGGCGATTCACCGACGATCTGATCACCTTCGATCCGCTGCAGGCCGACTGGCGCTGTCGTTTCGCGCACGGAGTACGGGACGCGATGCAGGGCCGTGTCGATCGGTCCGAACACGGAGGTCCCAGCGGCATCCGTCTCTGCCTCGCCGACCACTGCTCCCGCTGCGTCGACGAGTTGGAACGTCGCTCCGGTCACAGCGATCGTCGGATCGGAGGACCGCTTGCGCGCAGTCACGAACACCGGCTGATCGAGCTCGAAGTCGAGTGTCGCCGACACCGAACGCACCGTTCCACTGGCGAAACCGGCATCCTGGCCGATCGGTGACGCCCACATCTCCGGCTCCCAATCGGCGATCGCACCGGATGCGAACGAAAACTTGTCAGCGCCTGGATGCTCGATCGTCACCGCAAATGAGGCGAAGCCGTCGTCACACGTCCATCCGGCCGGGATGTCAGGACATGACGAATCACGTACCGCCACGATCGACGCTCCGTTGCTCGACGTCGGCACCGGTGCTCGCACGAGCCCGATCCCGTTGTCGGTGTTCCACGTCGCACCTGGTCTGGCAACGCCGTAGACACCGCCATCCGGGATCGGTTGCCGCGGAGCGCTGCCGGCATTCGTCGGCGCACACTCCACCGTGACGGCATGCAGGCCTGACGGACCGCAACCGCCGACGTAGACACGCATCGTCGCCGTCGCTCCGACGGTCGTGGGAACGACGTCGCCCTGCCACTGCAACGTCGCCTGGTACGGACCCCATCGCGCCGACCGCATCGCCTGGTGGGCAAGGAGTTCGCCGACGGTCTGGATCCGTGCGATCTGCTCGGCGGTCGCTCCGACGGCATTGCCGAAATTCGGCCCCGGGACGAAGCCGGCGACGGGAAGCCCGAACGGCAGCGTCGACCGCACAGCGGTCGCACCCGTCCGCACGCTCGCTGGGCTGAGGAGGTGATAGGCGTAGACCACCGCTGCGGTGCGGAGGTCGGCGTCTGCTCCGAAGAGGTCGACACCGAGCGCCTGATCGACGGCGATCGGCGCGCTCGACGGCGGCACTCCGCCTGCCAGGTAGTTGGTCAGCAACCAGTTGATCGCCGGACCGGTGAACTCCGGTCCGAGATCGGTCTGGGCAGCGATAACTGGGCGGCAATTACTGTTCCCGCCATGTCCCCACGGGCTGCCGGCATCGGCGCCGAGGTAAGGATACGGCACCCGGGTGTAGCCGTAGTCAGGACAGACCCCATCGGCTGCTGTGGTCGAAATGCCGAGACGGTCCGCGGGTAGCGTCATGGCAGCGGCGCCGGGACCCGAGTTCCATTCGCGGCCGTGCACGACGTCGTCGTACGCCCCGCCGTCCCAATCCGGGTGGCCTTCGACATCGGCGACGTCCGGCGCGACCTCGAGCGAGACGATCGGGTATTCGCTGAGACTCGGATAGAAGCCGGGACCGGACGAGCACGACGGGAGACCGTCACTTCCGCAGTGCATTGCCAGGAGGGAGCCGTCTGCGGCGAGGGTGAAATCCGGATTGTCGACGCCCGGATTGAAGCGGCCGGGAACAATCGCTTCGGCGTTGGCATCCTGTGCGGCGACCGTCGCCGATGTCGAGGCCGAACCGACGAGCGCCATCGTCATCACGAGTAGCGCTGTGGTGCGACGAGCGCCGATGCGGCGGTTTTGAGCGCTGGCGTCGTGCTGTTTCATGCGGCCAATTCCAATTCCAATTCCAGTTCCAGTTCGAGTTCGCGGAGACGGGCGACGATGCCGACTCTGCGATTCAAGACGGTGCGGGTGGTGACACCCAGGTCGTCGGCGATGCGGTTGATCGCGTGGCCGCTGACGAGACCGGCGGCGAGGCGCAGATCGCCTTCGGCAAGACCGCGGCGTCTGGCCTCGGCGAGCACGCCGACAACCATCTCGAAGGACGACACTGGCTCGTTCATCGAGCGGCCAGACGAGTCGGCCGCCGGCAGCGCCATCGAATCGATACGGCATACCTGTTCCGTCGAGGACCGCAGGCGGCGGTCGCGAACGAACGCGGCGTACTCGGCATCACGCACGACGTTGGAGGCGATGCGCCGCGGACGGCGGGCGATCGGGTATTCGCGGATCACGATCCAGGCGCAGGCGACCGACTCGTTGAAGGCCGTCAGACGATCCGGTTCCCATGAGCCGCCGCGCCGCTTGGCGACGTTGACGAGTCCCGGAAGTATCCGCTGCAATACCACCCTGGCAGCGAGTTCGTCACGCGGCGCGCTGGCGATGAGCCTCGCCAACAACAGGTCGCCCGTGTCCTGGGGGATCGTACGATCCCGTCCGAGATAGCCGAGCAGCTCGCTCGCCGATGCATACAGCGGTACGGCTGGCAGTTGCCAGCGAGGCAGTGCCGCAGTGACGACGCCGCTGGCATCGATGCGAGCCCACTCCTCCATCAACGGCTTCGCCAACCTCGAGGCTGTGGTGTGGCTGCATCCGTGAGCGCACAGAGCCGTGCGGTGGATCAGGTTCGAGCAGGTGGGAGGGCTGGGCGATGTCATGACGATCATCGTCCGCATCGTCCTCACTCCGCCGCTCACCGACCGACTCACCCGGTCGGAAGACCTCGACTCACCGCTCACCGGGCGAACTCCGGTGAGCGCCGAGCGGCGCGTTGTGCGCTGTTTGTCGGTTCGGGTTTCCGATTCGCCCGTCACCATGCACACATCGCCTCCGTGCATCAACGCTCTCCATCCGCCCAGCCGTTGCCAGAGGTCTGTTTCCGCCTGCAGGAGTCGACTGGCGCCGAACGCATCGTCACCCTCGCCGGAGCGACGACAGATGATCAGGTCCAGATGGTGACGTCGGTGGTTGAACAGGGGTGTGGCGACGGCGAGTTGCTGGTCGACGGAAGGGTCGCTCCAGCAGACGCCCTCCTGACCAACAGTGGGCTTCGCCACGGCTCACTGGTGCAGGTCAGGACGACGACGCCGAGTTCGCCGTCGCCAGGTGGAGCTGCCGAGCGACATCCCCAACGTGTTTCGAAGCTGGTGCTGCTGACATGGGTGGTGGGCCCTGATACGGGCAGAAGGATGACCTTGCAGGCCGGACGTTGGATCGTCGGGCGAGCTCCGACTGCAGACGTCCGAGGCGACGACACGCAGTTGGCGACCCATCAGGGCATCCTGACGGTCGACTACGACACCAGGGTGACCTACAGCGATATCGGCGTCGGCAGGCCGGCGACGATGAATGGCGAGCTCATCACCGACGTCGTGGTGGTCGCTCCAGGTGACTGGTTGACCG
This sequence comes from Actinomycetes bacterium, assembly GCA_025356335.1. Taxonomy (GTDB): domain Bacteria; phylum Actinomycetota; class Acidimicrobiia; order Acidimicrobiales; family Ilumatobacteraceae; genus JANXUF01. The sequence goes on along the minus strand of JANXUF010000035.1, from coordinate 25,175 downwards.
TCGGTGCGAGTGCCTTCACCGTCAGCCCGATCAGTGTGATCTCGCCTCTGACCAGCGGCAGTGAGTTCTCACCGGATGCTGGATGTGCACAGGTGAGCCGGCTACTCGGCGCTCATCCATGGTTGGACGTCGTTCACCGTCCACCGCGCCAGCTGCACGACACGACCGTCGAACCTGTCGAACTTCCGGCCATCGACGGGTCGAATCGCAGCCTGGCGTCCGGCGTCGGCATCGCCTCGGCGATGACGACACTCTGCGGAGGAATCGTCATGGCTGTCGTCCTCCACCAGTTGATGCTGTTGGTGATGGTGGGTGTCGGCGCCACTATCGCCATCGTCACTGCATGCGTGCGCGCCGTGAGGCGACGGAGGGGCCGGGGGCACAGCCGGAGACGAACCGCCGTCGAGTTGGACCGCTTCGCGACGGCACTGCGCAGGCATCGCCAATTGACAGAGGAAGGGGAACGGGCAACCGGCATCGATGGACGGGGGGTCACCGATCGGCTGTGCGCCGACACCCGCCTCTGGCAGGTTCGCCCGGGCGACCACGACGCCTTCATCGTCGAACTCGGCACCGGCGACCGTCGCTATCATCCGCGTTTCGGTGACGGTGACACATCACTGCAGCAGGTTGCTGACCTCATCGCCGCCTGTTCGACATTGCGAGCGGTGCCGATCCGCATGACGCTGTCCGCCGGGTCGGTGGTCGGCGTATGCGGCGATCGGCACGGTGCGGTGTCGATCGTCCGCTCGCTGATCTGCCAGTTGGCCGCCAGCTCCGGCCCTGCCGACTGGCTACTCGTTGCCCTTCCCACTCGGGACGGGTCCTGGGAGTGGACCAAATGGCTACCGCACTTCTGCCACGAACTGCATCACGAGGACGACCTCCTCGGCATCTGCGAATCCGCTGCCGCAGCCGGCAGGCGGGTCGTCGTCATCACCGATCGATCCGCACAGCTGTCGACGCGGACGACGTCGCTGCGGCGGGCGATGAATGCGGCGACGGTGGACCTCAGCGTGATCACCCTCGCAGACGAGGTCACTGCTTTGTCCTCGCTGTGTACCGATGTCGTCCATGCGAATATCGACGGCTCTGGGACGTGGCAGCCGCTCGGCGGGGACGGTGTGCTGCAGCGATTCCGCTTGATCGGGGTTTCGGAAGCGTCGGCCGGCAGATTTGCTGCCGGCCTCGGACGGTTCACCGATCCCGAACTGCACGATGTCGACGGCGGCAGGCTCGGCGGCGTCGATCTGCTCGAACTACTCGGAACGAGGGCGACATCGGCCGCGGCGATCGCCGCGAACTGGTCGCTCGGCAACGACATCTCCCCGCTGGCGATCATCGGCCAGTCGTCGAGTGGGGCCATCGAGATCGACCTCGAACGAGACGGACCGCACGGTCTGATCGCCGGGACGACGGGAGCCGGAAAGAGCGAACTGCTGCGAACGATCGTCCTCGCGTTGTGCGTCAGCTCCCCGCCGGAGCAGCTGTCGTTCGTCCTGATCGACTACAAGGGCGGGGCCGCCTTCGATCGATGCGGTGCACTGCCGCACGTCGTCGGGATGGTCACCGACCTCGACGAACACCTTGCGGCCAGGGTGCTCCGCAGCCTCGACGCCGAAGTCCGTCGACGTGAACACGTACTGCGCGATCTGGGCGCTGCCGACCTCGGAACCTACCGATCGGCGCGGAGCCGGCTGAGTCGCGGCTCGGTCGAAGCCGGTGGGCGACACCCTCGTGTCAGTCGCCTCGTGATCGTGGTGGACGAATTCGCGGCGATGGCGAGCGAACTGCCAGGATTCCTGACATCGCTGGTGAGCGTCGCCCAACGCGGCCGCAGCCTCGGGATGCACCTGCTGCTTGCCACGCAGCGACCTGCCGGCGTCGTCAACGACGACATCCGGGCGAACACCAACATGCGCATCGCTCTGCGGGTGCACGACAGCTCCGACTCGACAGACGTGATCGGCGACCCGCTCGCTTCGACGCTGCCCCGGCGGAGTCCTGGGCGCGCCGTCATCCGCCTCGGGGTCGATGAGTTGGAGACGTTTCAGGCAGCACGGTGCACCGGCCAGGCCCCGCTGTCGCAGCAGTCCGGTCTGCGGATCATCGCATCGCGGTCGCACGGCCAACCAGATGCGGGCCGAAACGGAGACGGCGACCGAGACCGAGACGGAGACGGAGACCCGTGCGGGAACGACCACCGTGACCAACACGATGGCGATCTGCGGAGTCTCGATGTCCTGGTGGAAAGGATCCGATCGGCAGATGCAGATCGTGGCGTCGAAGCACCGCATCGCCCGTGGCTCGACCCGCTACCGGAACTGCTGCCGCGCCGTCGGTTGGGGGGCGAGGCGATCGGTGTCGTCGACCTACCGGACGACCAGCGCCGCGGCGAACTCACGTGGTCTCACGACGACGGACATCTGGTGATCGCCGGTGCATTGGGCAGCGGCGCAACGACCGCGCTGGTCGCCGTCGCCATGCACGCCTGCGAACGGGCGGGCCCCGATGCGCTCCACATGTACATCATCGATGCGTCCGGCTCGACGGCACTCGACCCACTCGCACGACTTCGACACTGCGCCGGCGTCGTTCGCGTCTCCGAAGCGGAACGTCGCGCCCGGCTCCTGGATCGTCTCCGGCAACTGACAGTGATCCGCACGGCGGCGGACAAGGCGACGAAAGCGCCGAGGATCCTGTTGCTGATCGACGGTCTCGGAGCACTGCGATCGCAATTGCTCGAGTCTGCACGACCCGACGAACTCGTCGACCTCGAACGCATCATCACCGACGGACCGAATGCCGGCATCGCCCTCGCCGTCGCCGTCGAGAATGCCGCCGCCGTCCCTCCGAGCCTGGCTGCACGATCAGCATCTCGATGGATCCTCCGGATGGCTGATCCGGCCGAAGCAGCAGCACTCGGCGCACCCCGGGATTCGTCGCCGCCACGCATGGTACCCGGGCGAGGGGTGCTCGCTGGGAGCGGGTTGGAGTTCCAGATCGGGATCGACACAGAACCGATCGACGAACTCGTCGACGAAATCAACCGTCGATCCGACGACGGATTCATCAGAAGACGCAACGTCGACGTCGATGGTCCATCGCTCGACAATCCGGCGACCCACAATCCGGCGACCAACCAGGGTCCGCTGCCGATCGACGTGCTGCCGACGACACTTTCGTTTGCCACGCTGCCTCCGACATCTCACTTCGGAGCCGGGGTGCAACTGGATTTCGGCCTGCGTTCTGACGATCTCACCGTCGCTGGGCTCCGTCTGTTCGACGGCGAGCACGCAGTCGTCGGCGGGCCACCGCGCGCCGGCAGAACCACGGCACTGGTGACGCTCGCTGCATCCTGGCAGAGTCAGCACCGGCACGGACTGCTGAGTGTCGTGGCACCACGGTCGATCGGGCGTTTCACATCGGCAGGCCTGCTCCTCGATCACCACGCGACTGAATCGCCGCTCGGTATCATCCGCCGAGCGATGTCCGCGTGGCCCGATGTCCCGACATTGCTGATCGTCGACGATGCTGATCTCGTCGATGACGCCGGCGGTCTGCTGCAGGAGTCGATTGCCTCGCTGCAGTCGGGGTTCCATCTGATCGTCGCCGCCAGACTCGAAACATTGCGCGCCTACAGTCATTGGTCGTCAGCCGTGAAACGATCACGCAAGGGCGTTCTGCTCGGCCCGTTGAACGATGTCGACGGCGACATGCTCGGCGTTTTCCTGCCGCGCCGAGCCACCGGCGCCAACGTTGCGCCGACAGTCGGCAGAGGATTTCTCGTCACCGACGCCGGCGCGACGCTGATCCAGGTCGCCGAGGTAGCCGACCAACTCCCGGCGGCAGGATCGAACCCGGGTCGCGTCGACGCCTGCCGATCACATGTGCGCCGCTGATCAGCTGGCGACCCAGTGCACGGCCTCGTCGTACTCGTCGTTCTGGAAGGTCCGCACGTCGCCGTGGAGCACCCACTTGAGCACATTGAGACCGGCGCGTATGTGGCCGTCATCGGTGACGACTGCACCCTTGTGGAAATGGGTATGGCGGATCTGATCGGTGAGGTCGCTCCAGGCTCCCTCGCCGAACCCGCTGAACTGCGGGCCGAGGAACAGCAGCAGTCGCAGCTTTTCGTGGCGTGCGGCAATCCCGTCCAACTCCGGTTCCAGCAATGCGGTGTAGTCCTCGATCGTGAATTGGCCGATGGCGGAAATACCGACGACGCCACCTTCGAGGTCGGCGATGTGTTCGATCACCGAGCAATCGTAAGCGCAGGTCCGGAAGAGCGCCCTCACTCGTCGGAGCGATCATCCGCAACAGAGGTACGGTGGCGGTGCCGGGCGGCGTCGATCCCGGCGGTCGGAGAGACCGCTGACGAGCGGTGACAGGCCCCGCCGCTCGTTTATCCCTCGTCGGAGCCGTGCTCGCTCGTGCCCACGCGAGCACCTGTCGCCAGCCTGTCGATACGGCTAAGGGCGACTCGACAGACTGCGAGGTACGGCAACCCGATGAGCGGCACACCGAATGTCAGCAGACAGCGGTCGTCGCCGAGCGACTCGACGGAGTGGTCGGTCGCCGGGACTCCGGCGACGGACCACGACCATGCAACGCCATCGTCGAAGGCGGTGACTTCGAACGGCAGTGTCAATCCGATGATCGTGTGGACCGCCCCTCGGCTCGATGCCGTCAACGTCGATTCGTCACACGTGACGGATCGGATCGACGGACCCCACTGCGCCCAGCAACTGATGTCGACCAGCAACCCCCAGACGACACTCGCCGGAGCGTCGATGGTTTTACTGGCGTGCCATCGTCGCGGCCCATTCGCCTCATCGTTCATCGGCGACGGGTACCCGATGTGAGCGACGCTCAGCCATCGTTGACCGCGTTCCAACCCAACTGGATCGCCGGGTCGACGTGGGTGCATTCGAGCCCATCGGGAGCAGTCACCCGGTCGCGAAGTCGACGTCCTCGGTCGCTACGGTGCCGGCCGTCAGTCCTGGCGCCGTCTGGTATTTCCAGTAGAGGTTCGTGTGGGCGATGACCTGATCAGGAGGCGGCGCACCCCATTCCGATTGGTCCTCCGTGGTGTGGGCGTCGCTGACGAGACGTGCGTCGTAGCCTCTGGCGAACGCACCGTGGAGCGTCGAGCGGATGCACGCATCGGTCTGTGCGCCGACGATGACGAGGCTCCCGATTCCGAGATCGGCGAGTACATGCTCGAGGTCGGTGTCCTCGAACGAGTCGCCGTAGATCTTTTCGACTCGCGGCTCGGCGTCGACAGGGGTCAACTCCGGAACGATCTTCCAGTCGTCGCTTCCCTTTTCCAACCCCTCGTCGGAGTGCTGGACCCAGACGACGGGGATGTGCTGTTCCCGTGCCTTGTCGACGAGCGTGGCGATATTGGCGACGACGACGTCGCGTTGGAAGTTGCCGGCGACGACCCCGTTCTGCACGTCGATGACGAGGAGTGCGGTGTTCGGCCGATTCTCGAGTGTGGTCATGGTTTCCCTCTGCTCTCGTGCTGTGTACTCGCGTCGATCGTTCGATACCCACGGTACCCAGTGGCAGAACCTCTCTGTGCTCGCGGACGTTGTCAGCGTTTTCGCCGTTTGATCGGCTTCGTCCCGCCAGCTCCTGCGCCACCGCCCTTTCCTGTCCCGCTGCGATCGCCACGGGTCGGTGGTCGGGCGTTGGCCGGATCGAGCGGCCAGGAGTGCTTCGGGTAGCGGCCTGCCATCTCCTTGCGGACCTCGCTCCACGACCCCGCCCAGAACCCCGGCAGGTCGCTCGTCACCTGTACTGGCCTGCCGGCCGGCGAGAGCAGATGCAACACGACGGGCACGGCGTCACCTCCGGCGCCGCCGACCGTCGGCGTCGTGTTCAGTCCGTACAACTCCTGCACCGCAACAGCGAGCACCGGGCCCCGTTGCCTGTCACTGCCTGACGTTGCCCCGGCCGCGTTCGCGCTGGCGCGCGCGCTGGCGTCGGAGTCGTCGACGACGACGACGTAGTCGAGCTTGACCGTCCGGCCGCTCGGCACCACCAAGTGCACCGGGGCAAGCCTCGCCAGATCGGCAGGCAGCCGCGGGTCGAGGCGAGATCGCAGCGCCCGCTCGACGTCGACATCGCCGAATGCCGTCGACCCGGAAAGATACGGCGCAAGCCACTCCGCAGCGTCGCCGAGCAGCGCATCGTCGGACCAGTCGGGCCACGGTTCCCCGAACCGGGCGTGCAGGAAGCGGACCCGTGAACGCAACGAGATCGCCGCCGGAGTCCAGGAGAGCTGCTCGAGACCCTTTCGGCGGATCTGTTCGATCAGCGCGTCGTCGGTCGCCGCGGTCGCCACCGGGCGACGGATGATCTCTTCGAGGACGATGCCGTCGAGGCGCCGTTCGACCCGTTCGATCAACTCGTCGCGTGTGGCGTCCCAACCGCTGGTGACCTTCTCGACCACATCGTCGGCGAACAGATCGGCGACGACGTCGGCCGAGATCGGTGCCGCCATTCTGATGCGCGCCTGGCGACGATCGCCATCGAGATCCGCCGCCACCACGAACCGCTCGGCGGCGAGCACGTCGGTCGGCGGCACCCATGCTCCGGCCCCGCTGCGTAGTTGGAACCGGCCGGGTTGCGACCTGGCAAAGGCGACCCGATCGGGATACGCCAGCGCCAACAGGCCACCGGCAGCCTCGATGTCGATGAGGTCGAGGTCGATCGAGCCGATACCGGCGCGTCTGGCGATGTCGTCAGCCCGTTGACGGCACTGACTGATCGAACGCCCGTCCGCAAAGGGGTGCCGTCGGTTCGGTTCACCGAGCAACCGCAACCGGATGCCGACGTCGGTCGGCAGTTCCTCCGGCCGGCCGCGCATGACGTCGCGCTCGTCGAGCAACGCAGCCAGCGCACAGGCCGTCGCTTCGCGGGCTGCCGGTCGCAGCGACGTCCGCGTGACTGCGTGCGCCTCGGTGTCGATCACCATCCGCGCCAGGCGGGGGTGCAATGGCAGGTCGTTGATCCGGCGTCCGAGCGGCGTCACGGCGCCGGCGCCGTCGAGCGCTCCGAGCAATTGCAGCAGCGACCTGGCCTCCTCCATCGTCCGCTTCGGTGGCTGGTCGAGCAACGGCATCGATGTCACGTCGGTCCCCCAGACGGCCAACTCCAGGGCGAAACCGGCGAGTTCGACCTGGGTGATCTCCGCCTCGAGCTGCTTCGGCCGCGCCGCCTGCTCGCCTTTCGACCACATCCGGTAGACGACGCCTGGACCGGTTCGTCCCGCTCGACCAGCCCGTTGATCGCCGGACGATCGCGAGGCGGTGACCGTGCGCAATTTCGTCAGCCCGCTGCGCGGGTCGAACCGGGGAACCCTGGCGGCTCCGGCGTCGACGACGATGCGGACGCCTTCGACGGTCAGGCTCGTTTCGGCGATGTCGGTCGCCAGTACGACCCGTCGACGGCCCGGTGCGCTCGGCGACAACGCCAGGTCCTGGTCGGCGAGCGACAGCATCCCGTACAACGGATAGACGTCGACGGCGATGCCGGCTTGTGAGACCGACTCCTGTACGAGCGCCGCCGTCCGCGTGATCTCGCCGGCACCCGGCAGGAACACGAGCACGTCTCCCAGCTCCTCGCGCAGCGCCCGCATCACCGCAGCCGCCGTGGCCGGCTCGATGCGTTCCCTGTCGCGCCGTGGGATCCATCGGTACTCGATCGGGAACGGCTCGGCGTACGCACGGACGATCGGGCTCGGAAAGCCGTCGGTTCCTGGCCGCGAACTCCCGAGCAGCGTGGAAACCTTGTCCGTCTCGAGCGTTGCCGACATCGCCAACAGCCGCAGATCGGGTCGCAGGTTGGCGCGCACTTCGAGCGTCAGTGCCAGCCCGAGATCCGTCTGGAGGTTGCGTTCGTGGACCTCGTCGAAGAGGATCGCTGCGACGCCGGGCAGCGCAGGATCGTGTTGGATGCGGCGGGTCAGCACGCCCTCCGTGACGACCTCGACACGGGTCCTGTTGCTCACGTGCCGTTCGTCGCGCGTGCGGTAGCCGACGATGCCACCGACCTCGTCGTGCATCAGGAACGACATCCGCCGCGCCGCCGCCCGGGTCGCCAGACGTCGGGGTTCGAGCACCATGATGCGCCCATCGCCGGCCCACGGTTCGCCGATCAACGCCAGGGGGATCAGGGTCGTCTTTCCGGCGCCGGGCGGCGCGACGACGACCGCATCGCCGACATCGATCAGCGCGCGACGGACATCGTCGAGCGCCGCTTCGATCGCCAGTTCAGTCACGCCAACAGTCTGGGGTTCCGGATCTGTTTCCGGACGGCGGACGTGCCGACCGACGCCAGTGGATCCGCCACCACGACTAGCGTTCGCAGCATGATCTCAGCGGTGGGACTCTCGAAGCACTACGGCCCGACGCTTGCCGTCGACCAGTTGACGTTCGACGTCAAGCCAGGGCACGTCACTGGCTTCCTCGGTCCGAACGGATCCGGCAAGTCGACAACGATGCGCCTGCTCCTCGGGCTCGACCGCCCGAGTGCAGGGTCCTCCACGTTCGGTGGGACGCCCTACCACCAGCTGCAGCACCCGCTGCGAGAGGTCGGCGCGTTGCTCGACGCCGCCTACGTGCACCCGAGCCGCAAGGCCCGTCATCACCTCTGGGGACTCGCCGCCTCCAACGGCATCGCCAAGAAGCGCGTCGACGAAGTACTCGGACTTGTCGGCCTGAGCGAGGTTGCCAACCATCGGGTCAAGACGTATTCGCTCGGTATGAAACAGCGACTCGGTATCGCCGCCGCCCTGCTCGGCGACCCGCACACGATGATTCTCGACGAGCCGGGGAACGGCCTCGATCCCGAGGGCATCCGCTGGATCCGCGACTTTCTCGCTTACCTCGCCAAGCAGGGCAGGACCGTGTTCGTGTCCAGCCATCTGCTGTCGGAGATGGCGTTGATGGCCGATCAACTCGTCGTCATCGGCCAGGGGCGGTTGATGGAGGAGGGTTCCGTCGCCAGCATCGTCGACCGGTATGCCGACAAGTACGTCAGGGTCCGCAGTCCACAGCTCGAACAGTTGGTGGCGCTCGTCATCGCCAAGGGCGCTACTTCGACGATGACACCCGATCGTGCTGCGCAGTTGCGCGGCGTCCCCGTCGAGGCGGTCGGCGAACTGGCAGCAGCGAACAACATCGTGTTGCACGAACTGACGAACGAATCCGGGTCGTTGGAGGAGGCATTCCTCAACTTGACCGGTGTCGCCCAGCAATACCGCACCACCGCCGTACCAACGGCGGCCGGGCAGGCGACGACACCACCGCCGTCGTCGAGTTCGGTTCCGTCTGTGTCACCTCCAAGCGGATCGTTCCCACCCCCACCGCCGATGCAAACGGGAGGTCGGTCATGATCGACGCCGTCCGCTCCGAATGGATCAAGCTGCGCACCACGCGGGCCACCGTGCTGTTCATCGGTTTCGCCGTTGCCATCCCGGTCATCTTCAGCGTGCTGAGCGCCGTGCTGACGAAGAACCCGCAGGACAAGAGTTCGCGCGAGCTGTTCAACAACATGGTCCTCGGACCCTGCTATTTCACCGGATTCTTCGCCGGAATCGTCGGGGCACTCGGCATCGGGCAGGAATACCGCCACAACACGATCAGGGTCACGTTCACGGCTGACCCGCGCCGCTCGCGGGTGCTTGCCGCCAAGCTCATCGTCAATACGCTGTTCGGCCTCGGCATCGGGCTCGTTGCACTGCTGTTGTGCCTCGGCGTGTCATCGACGATCCTCAACTCACGGCATGCGCACATGAGCATTTACGATCCTGGCGTGAACCTGTCGGCGTTCATCGGGCAGGTCGTACTCTGCGGCCTGTTCACGCTCGCCGGATTCGGCTTGTGCTCGGCCATCCGTCAACCGGCAGCGGCGATCCCGATCCTGTTGGTGTGGCCGTTGGTGGTCGAGTCGATCCTCTTCGGAATCATCAACTCGGCAACGGGCTCGGAACGGGCGACGAGATTCCTGCCGTTCCGTGAAGGATTCCGGATCGCCAATTCGGACACCTTCGACGGCTCGTCAGGCGCATTCGGGCGCCTCGGTGCCGGTCTGTACTTCGGCATTTTCGTGGCCATCATCGTCGCCATCGGTTGGGTACTGACACTGCGCCGCGACGCCTGACACCTCGCCGCATCGCCAAGCGCACGCACGGGGGTCGAGCGGTTGTGTCATGCTCGAGCGGTGCCGGCATCAGACCCGAAGGATGATCTTCATCGCTATCTGCAGATCGCCCGTGAGGCGATGGTGTGGAAACTGGAGGGTCTTTCGGACTACGACATCCGTCGACCGCTCGTGCCGACCGGCACCAATCTGCTCGGATTGATCAAGCACCTGGCGAGCGTCGAACTGGGGTACTTCGGCGCGACCTTCGCCCGGCCGTTCGACGTTCCGTTGCCGTGGATGGACGAAGGCGCAGCATCGAACGCCGACATGTGGGCCACGGCCGGCGAGTCGCGCCACGAGATCGTCGGTCTGTATCAGCGGGCGTGGCAGCACTCCGATGCCACCATCGACTCGTTGGGCCTCGACGCCGTCGGGCGGGTGACGTGGTGGCCTCCGGAGCGCGCCGAGGTGACGTTGCACCGGGTGCTCGTCCACATGATCGCCGAGACCAACAGGCACGCAGGTCACGCAGACGTCGTCCGCGAACTCATCGACGGGTCAAGCGGTCTATGCAACGACAACAGCAACATGCCGTCCAGCGATCCCGCATGGTGGGAGGAGTACCGCAACACCCTCGAAGTCGTCGCCAGGGGTTTCGACGACGGCCGGACGCTGCGGATCGATCCCTCGGCCGGCGATGGACCCACAGAGCATTGAAGGTGCTGTTAGGTGAGTTCGAGGACCTCGCTGAGCCACGGGTCGAGTCGTGCCCCGATCTGTTCGCCACTGCGCGCCAGCAGATGGCCGTCACCTGGCAGTTCGACCAGCTCGCCGCTTCCGGCGATCGCCCTGACGACCTCGCTCGACTGCAACGGCAGGATCTCGTCGTCGCTCCCATGGAACATCAGCATCGGGCGACCTGCGAGCCCGCCGGCGATCTCGCAGCCGGCTGATTGTGTGGCGAACGTGACGACCCCATCGACGACCTCCCCGAGGCCGACAGCGACACGAATCGCCACCGCACCGCCGAAGCTATGGCCCATCACCACCACCCGCCGAGCGCCGTGCGAGACGGCGATCTGCACGGCAGCCGCCATGTCGACGCAGCAGGCGGTCAGGTCGTTCGGCCGTCGGTACGACAGGCGAATGGTCACGACGCCTGCGGGAACGAGCGACGTTCCGAGGTGGTGATACAGCGCGTTGGCCGGCCCGAGCAGCCCACCCATCGCCCCACCGCAGGCAATCACGGCAGCCTTCGGTTCGCCAACGGGTTCGTGTGACAGCATCGTCAACAGCCCACGGGTCGTGAACAACTCGACATGACGGAGCGCCGCCCCGATGGCGACCTCCTGTTGGCCGATCACACCGAGCAGTTCGAGCGGCGAAGCCCCGTTATCCATGCCCATCCATCCGTGCCAGCCCGACGCCGCTCAGCAGGCGATCTGCAACTGCCCGAGTTGCGCCAGCGACAGTTCGTGGAGAGGATTGTCCGTACTGAAACCGCCGCCGATCGCCTTGTAGAGGGCAGCCATCGTCTTTGGTCCCGGCGTGCCGCCGATGCCGCTGAAATAGACGTTCAATTCGTAGAGCGCCTGTTGGACGACCTTGATGTCGTTGTTCGGAAATACCCCACCTGTGCTCGCATCCAGCGCAACCGTGTGATCGAGGCAGTTGCCGACGGGCGGCTTGTACGGCGCCGTCGCGAGCGTCCGTTCGCCCGGCACGAACGTGTAGTTCGGACAGGCGATACCGAGGGCATAGAACGTCAGGAAGGAGACCTGGTCGGTCTTCGGGTCGAATCCTTCTGACCGCCACTTCTGTTCGAGGATCGTCTTGGCGTTGACGACCCACTGGTTGAGATCGAGCATCAACGTGTCGAAATTTCCGTTCTGCGTTGCGTGCAACGCCTTTTCGACGAGCTTGATGCTGTCCGCATCGATGCCCCTGCCGAAGGACTGTGGGATGCAGGTCACCGCGCCGACCGCAGCGACGGGTGGGGAGACGCTCACCGGCGGGGTAGCGGCACTGGCATCCGCGGTCGTCACCGCTGCGGTCGACGGCGCTGCGGTCGACGGCGCCGGCGCAGCGATCGTCGGAGACGGACCCTGACCGGCGGCGAGGGTGACAAAGGTGATCGCCGTCAGCGGCCCCGAGCCGAGAACGGTGGGAGCGACCGTTCCGGCGATGGTCGCTGTTCCCGGAACGGTCGCAGCTCCGGGAACGGTTGCGACGGCCGTCGGGGCGATGGCGACGCTCGATGCTGCGGCGGTGACTGTCGCACCTGCCGGCGGCGTCGTCACAGCGGAAGTTCCCGTCGACAACGGCGCTGTCGTGCCGACAAACGGGCGGTCGACGGGGGCCAAGGTACCCTGCGTCACGGTCGTGCTCGAGGCGCACGACGTCAACGTCATTGCCAGTACGGCGGCGCTGACGGCTGCGGTTCGAGTCGGGCTCACCGAGCCATTCTTGCCGGTCCACCACGCTGAGCGGCCGCGGGCGTCCGCTGAGACAAGCGCAACAGCAAAGAATCCGTTGCCGGAGGTTGCGGGCGGCTACCTTCGCGGGATGGCCGATCGCGCGACTTTCCAGCAGCAGGCCATGCAATACATGCCGCAACTGTTCGCCGCTGCCCGGCGGATGACACGGAACAAGGCCGATGCCGAAGACCTGGTACAGGAGACCTACCTCAAGGCCTACCGGGGGTTCGGGTCCTTCGAGGAGGGCTCGAACCTACGGGCGTGGCTCTACCGGATCCTGACGAACACCTTCATCAACATCTATCGGTCCAAACAGCGCCGGCCTGACGAGAGCGACCTCGCCGATGTCGAAGACCTCTACCTCTACCGGCGCATCGGCGGCCTCGAAGGTGCGCTGCTCAGCCGTAGTGCCGAAGACCAGTTGATGGATCTGTTCACCGACGACGAGGTCAAAGCAGCGCTCGAACACCTGCCGGAAAACTTCCGGTTGCCGGTGCTGCTCGCCGACGTCGAGGATTTTTCCTACAAGGAAATTGCCGAGATGCTGGAGATTCCCATCGGTACCGTGATGTCGCGGTTGCATCGGGGAAGAAAAGCGATGCAACGCGAGTTGTACGAATTTGCCTTGGCACGCGGGTTGGTCCAACCACCCGATGCCGAGTCGACACGTGTTCAACCCGACCAGGAGATCCCAGATCTCGAAGTCGCAACGTAACTGTCCCGGAGAATCACCCGCCATGGCCGATTGCAACAAAACTCTCGAGGAACTGGAACTGTTCCTCGACGGCGAACTGTCAGAGGGCGCTCACCAGGCGATCCAGGGGCACCTCGACGGATGCATGGACTGCCTCTCGGCCTTCGACTTCGAGGCCGAACTTCGCCAGGTGATCTCTTCGAAGTGCCGCCATGAGCCCGTGCCGCCCGGCCTGCTCGACAGGATCCAGGCCTGCTTCGGACTCGACGAACAGGATCTCGGACTCACCTGAGGTCCCCGTCGACCCGCAAATGCGACAGTCTGCGGCCCGGCTCGCTAGCCTGACCGCATGCTGCTTGCGCGTATGCAACCTTGGCACTGGTGGCTCGGTGTGGGCCTGACCGGCCTCACCGTGGTATCCGGAATCGGCCTGTTTGCCGGCTATCTCAAGAACGTCGTGCGTCCGCAGTATCCACCGAAGCAGAAGGACGACGACTGACATCGTCGCCACGCCCGAAGCACCGGAGTTCCCATGGCTCAGCAGGATCCCGTCGACTGGCAACTCGCCATCCGCGTCGGCGCACGTCTCGCCAATCGCAAACCGGCGCTGACCGATCCGCAGCTCGGCGAGCAGCTCAACGGCTTCGTCGGTACCGCAGAGGAATTGGTGGCAATGGAGACCGGCTTGCGCTCGGCGAACGGTCCTGCCGTCGCCAAGGTCGTCGACCGCGCCGAGTGGGTTATAGCAAACGTGGCGTCGTTCCGGCGGTTGATGCGGCCGATGCTCGACAAATGGTCCGAGAAACTGTCAGGCCGGGGCGACAGTGTGATCTCGAGAGCACCCCTTGCGGTGAGCCGGCGCATCGCCGGCGTCGAACTCGGCATGCTGCTCGGCTGGGTGAGCAGCCGCGTCCTCGGGCAGTACGACCTGCTCGTCGCCGACGACGACCCGACTGCACAGGATGTCGTCTACATCGTCGGCCCCAACCTCTTGCAGGTCGAGCAGAAGTTCGGCTTTCCTCCGGACGAGTTCCGCCTGTGGATCGCTCTCCACGAATGCACCCACCGAGCGCAGTTCACCGGTGTGCCATGGATGCGCCAGCATTTCCTCTCGCTTGTCGAGCAGGCGATGTCGATCGGCGATCCCACCGATCCCGGCGAGTTGTTCGCCACGCTGCGACGTGCCGTCCAGGATCGTGCCGACACGCGCCAGAAGATGCAGGAGGGCGGGATGATGGCCGTGCTCGCCAAGCCGGAACAGCAGCAGGCGCTGGCGCAGATCGGTGGGATGATGTCGCTGCTCGAAGGGCACGGCGACGTGACCATGGATCGAGCCGGTGCCGGCCTGATCCCGTCAGCGCCACGCTTCTCCCGCGTCCTCTCCGAACGCCGTCAGCAGCTCAACCCGTTGTCCCGGCTGGTGCAGCGGGTGACGGGTCTGGAGGCGAAACTCAACCAGTATGTAGCGGGTGAGCGGTTCATCGAAGCGATCGAGGCGGTCGGCGGGACACGGATCATCGATCGCTGCTGGGAAGCGCCGGCGGCGCTGCCGACACTGCCGGAAATCCGCCGGCCCGCGCTGTGGCTGGAGCGGATGGCCGTCGACGCCACCATTGTCTGACGGCTGCGCCCGGTCGAGATGAAGGTCGAGATGAAGGTCGAGGCGCCGGTCGAGATGCCGGACGAGGCGACGATGGCCGCAGAACCGCTGATCGGTGAACTCCTGGCGCGCTCCACTTTTCCGGCGGCACCAGCTGCTGTGAGCTGCGCGGTGTCAGGTGGCGCTGATTCGCTGGCGCTGCTCGTGCTCGCCTGCGCAAGCGGGCTGCAGGTGACGGCGATCCATGTCGATCATCGACTTCGACCCGGTTCCGAGCTCGACGCCGTAGTCGTGCGTTCCGCCGCGCAGCGTTTCGGGGCGTCGTTCATCGCCCTACGAGTCGACGCCGGCGGTCGAGGTCCCAACGTCGAGGCCCGCGCCAGAGCAGCCCGATTCGCCGTGTTGCCATCCGATGTGCTGACCGGGCATACAGCAGACGACCAGGCGGAAACGGTACTGATCAACCTCCTGCGCGGCAGTGGGCTCGACGGTCTCGCCGGGATGCGGCCCGACGGGCACCCGCTGCTCGACGTGCGGCGGGCCGAGACCCACCGTCTGTGCGCAGCGCTCGGCCTCGAACCGGTCCACGATCCAACGAACGACGACGATTCGCTTCGTCGCAACCACCTTCGCCACGAACTGTTCCCGCTCCTCGATCGGATCGCCGAACGCGACGTCGTCGCGCTCGTCGCCCGACAGAGCACCGTCTTGCGCGACGAGCGTGATCTTCTCGAAGCGCTCGCATCGGCGCTCGATCCGACGGACGCATTGGCGGTGGCGGCTGCGCCGATCGCCCTCGCCCGCAGGGCGTTGCGCCGCTGGCTCACCGACGCGGCCGGCTATCCACCGGACGCTGCCGCCGTGGAACGCGTGCTCGGCGTCGCCAGGGGGGCTGTCATCGCCTGCGAAATCACCGGCGGGCGCCGGGTCAGCCGTCACCGGCAACGACTCCGGCTCAGCTGACACTCGATCGGAACGAACGGCGTTGGCGACGGATCGCCTGCTCCACCGGACAAATCCGCCGGCGGACATCGGCCAGGAGGTTTACAGCAGGCGGGGGGTGGTGAGGATCAGTTGCCGGGCCCACGGATCGAGCTGGCGACCGGCGATGCGCTCGGTGATGGCGATCGCCTGCGATTCATCGGGTACGAGACCGGACCAGCGGATATAGCCGCCCATGATCCCGATGAGGCGATCCCCGACTTCTTCACCGTGGATGACGATCTTCGTTCCGGCGTTGATGAGCTCGCGCAACTCTCGGTAGAAGTGCGACAGCCAGAGGTTCTGATCGTCCGCAGCGCTGAACGGGCGGTGGCGGTAGTTGACGCCGAGTTCTTCGTAGTTGTGCAGGTTGTGCGGCGCCGGGATGATCGAAATGATGCATCCGAACCCGTTCTCGCGGATCCAGATGATCTCTTCCTGACGGCGCACGCGACGATGGTTTTCGCCGTAGCCGCCAGGACGTTCGCAGACTGCCAACTTGTCCTTGATGATCCATGTGAAGTTGCGCGGTGTGATGCCGAGCGCCCACTTCCCACGTAACCGCGGCGGCATCAGTTGGTCCTCATGAGGAATAAACCGGCGCCAGACACAAGGAATAATACTAGTGCTGCGCCCTTCTGCTCTTGTTTGGTTCTCGCATGATTTCCCAGCAAATACGCCATCTCGCACGTTCCTGACCTTCAGGTGCAGTTGATCTTGTCTACGATCGCGAGATGGCTTCACCTGCGAACTGGCATCCTGATCCCACCGGTCGTCATCAACTCCGCTACTGGGATGGCAATGGCTGGACCGACCACGTCAGCACCAATGGGCTGTCCGGCGTCGACCCGATGCCGGCGATCGCACCCAATGCAGATGTGCAGACCAGGGGTGTCGACATTCGCATGACGGCCGAGCAGATCCAGAAACAGGTCGGGATCGGTGGCATCGGCGGTGCCGGCATCTCGACGGTCAGCCAGGGTGGCGGAACCATCTTCACCGAGCCGGTGCTGGTCGTCAACCAGAAGGCCAAGCTCATCGAGGTCACCAACCAGTACGCCGTCTTCAGCGCCCAGGGACAGCAGATCGGCAGCGTCAACGAGGTCGGTCAGAGCAAGGCAAAGAAGGTGCTGCGGGTCGTCAGTAACCTCGATCAGTTCATGACCCACACGCTCGAAGTACGCGATCCGAACGGCATGGTGCTGATGGTGCTGACCCGTCCGCGCAAGTTCATGAAGAGCACCGTGATCGTCGCCGACGCCCGCGGCCAGGAACTCGGCAAGATCGTCCAGGAGAACATGGTCGGCAAGATCCATTTTGGTCTCGAGGTCAACGGCCAAGCGGTCGGTTCGCTGAAGGCGGAGAACTGGCGTGCATGGAATTTCCGTATCGAGGACAACTCCGGAACCGAGGTCGCACGGATCACCAAGACGTTCGCCGGTCTGGCAAAGGCGATGTTCACCGATGCCGACAATTACGTGGTCCAACTCCACGGGCTGATCCCGCAGCCGCTCCTCAACCTCGTCATCGCCTCGGCGCTGTCGGTCGACACCGCCCTCAAGCAGGACTCGCGATAGGACAAGCGTCGACGACGCTCAACGTCAGCTGTGCGCTCTCCCCGACCGAGTCCGTCTCGTGAGTCTTCCCGGCTGACACCGGGTCGCTCTGGCAGGACGGTTCTCGCTACCGGCGGGTACGTTAGGCGATCGTGCGGGGACGGCGGGTCGTGGTCAGCGGAATGGGTGGCGAGCTCGGCTCGCTCGTCGCCTCGATATTGGAAACCGACGACACCATCAGCGAGCTGATCGGAGTCGATGTCGATCCGCCACGGCGGCGCCTGCGCCGGGCTCGATTCCACCGCGTCGCTCCAACGGACCGCAACCAACTCGTCGAGCTGATCACGAGGTTCGATCCACACGTCGTGCTGCATCTCGGCGTCTACGAGCCCGATGCCAGGGCAACGGAGCGGGAGGCGGCCAGATGGACGCCGGCAGCCGCGTTGGGAGTGCTCGGCGCCGCCGCTGAATGCCCGTCGTTGGAAGCAATCGTCGTGCGCTCCGGTACCGAGGTCTACGGTCGGCGCCGAGGAGCAGTGACTCGCCCTGACGAGGATGCTCCCATCGCACCGACCTCACCGTTCGGAACACAGCTCGCGGCGGTCGAGCAAACGGCGTTGGCAGCAGGGAGAGCGGCCGGCGTGCCGACGACACTCGTCCGTCTCGCCCCGGTCATGGGTGGCCACGTCCCCTCACCACTCGGTCGTCTACTGCGCCTGCCGGTGGTCCCTTTCAGCCTGCTCGCCGACCCGGCGTTCGACGTCGTCGACGGCCACGATGCCGCTGCAGCACTCGTCGCAGCCGCGTCCAGCCGGTACGACGGAGCGGTGAACGTCGCCGCCAACGGGTCGATCACGATTCGCCAAGCCCTGCGAAGCGGCAGCCGGCGGACGATTCCGTTCTTCGGCCCGGAATGGTCGATTGCCAGGCCGATACTGGCGATGCAGGGCGCTCCGATTCCCTTGCACGTCATGGAGCTCGTCCATCGCGGCCGCCTCGCCGACGGCTCCCGGGCCCGGGAGATCCTCGGTGTCAGTCCGCTGCTGCGGACGTCAGAGGTCATCGACCGGGTCTTCCAGTGGGAGTCCGTCGTCCACATCCGTCCGACCAGGCCGCCCCAGCGGATGGCCTCATGACGTCGCCGGACACCTCGACGGTGTCGACAGTGACACCACTGTCGACGGCGAAGGAGACGCGTCGACGGCGTGCCGCACCCAGAACCGCTGTCGCCGTGAGTACGACCGATCTCGTCGAGGAAGCACAGGAAGCGGCCGCCGACAACCGGTCAGAGCTCGCAACACAAACAGGCGAGCGTCTCGTCGGCGACGATCCGTGGGGCCGGAGCACCACCTTCTGCCGGTGGGCTGCCCGCCTCGCAGGCATCCGCTGGAACGTCTCCGTCGGCGGGATCCAGCACATTCCGGCGACGGGAGCAGCGTTGATCGTCTGCAACGAGCGCTTCGGCGGATTCAATCCACTACTCACGGCCTGGGCGTTGACCGAGCGGTCCGGCAGGGTCGTGCGTTTCACCGGCGTCGTGGACATCGCCCCGCTCGGACCGTTGTCGCGCAAGATCGGTGGGCTGCTGTCCGACCCGGCCGAAGTCGCCGGCGCACTCCGAGCCGGTGAAGTCGTGCTGATCAGCGCCTCAGCAACCAGGATGGGACGCCACGCAGGCAGGATCAGCGCCGGGCAGATCGAAGCAGCAGCAAGCCTCGGCGTCGCCATCATCCCGGTGGCGGCCATTTCAGCACCGCTGTCGCGGTCGGCACGCGTCGAAGTCGGCGAACGGATTCATCAGCGAAAACACCGCGTCGGGCCGTTGACAGGTCCGGAACTGGCGGACGAAACACGCTTCCGCCTCCAGCGCCTGCTCGATCAGACCGCGCAGCCAGGCTCGTTGATGTCGGTGGTCTCGGCATGAGCGCAGTGCAGGGCCGGCGACGGCGGCCGGCCAGATGTTCGCCACGGCGGCGACAAGAGAGAGCGAGCTAGCAATGGCCTACGCACGTGCAACCGACGGCACCCGTTTGCACTACGAGGTCTGGGGACCGCACGGTGGCGAGCCGGTGCTGTTGATCCAGGGCCTCGGCACGGACAAGAACGGCTGGAACCTGCAGCGTTTCCCGCTGGCGTTGCGCTACCGCACGATCGCCCTCGACAACCGCGGGGCCGGCCGCAGCGACAAGCCGTTCGGCAAGTACACGATGGAGCAGATGGCAGACGATGCCGTCGCCGTGCTCGATTCGGCCGGGGTCGAATCGGCGCACATCGTCGGCGCCTCGATGGGCGGCGGGATCGCCCAGCTGATCGCCGTCCGCCATCCTCGACGGGTGCGCTCGCTCGTCCTTGCCTGCACTGCCTGCAGCAACCATCCGTGGCGTAGGGAACTGTTCGAGGAGTGGGCGTCGATTGCCGCCGAGCGAGGCATGGGCGCACTTGCCAAGAAGGCAGCCAGGTGGGTCATCGGACCACGATCGTTCCGCCGTATCTCGCCGCTGTTCGGTTGGCTCGGCCCATTGGCGATGACCCGTCCGTCGCACGCTTTCGTCTCGCAGGTGCGGGCGATCCTCGCCGTCGACGAATCGATCGCCGACCGCCTCAGCGAGATCGGTGTCCCGACGATGGTCATCGTCGGAAACCAGGACATCCTGACGCCGCGCGGAGACAGTGAGGAACTCGCCGAACGAATCCCCGGTGCCGAACTGGTGGTGATCTCCGGCGCAGCACACGGCCTGATGATCGAACACTGGACGACGTTCAACCGCCTGCTGTTGGACTTCCTGTCGCGCACCGTCGCCGCCGAACGCATCGCCGCAGCCGCTGCCCCAGCCCCAGCCCCAGCCCCAGCCCCGACCGGAGTCGACGAGTTCTCCGTCGCCTGAACGACCTCATCACGGCACCCCGACCGCTCAACCAGGCGAGTACGCACGGTCCAGGCGAGTACGCACGGTCCGATTAGCGACCCGCACATACTCGAACGGGCCGCACGTACTCGGGGGCCTCGTGCCGAGTTCCGTAACGAACACAGCGTTGCAGCAGACTGCACGATCATGCATCACGATCCTGACGCCGTCACCATGGATGATCTGACGGCGACCCGCGAGTCGCTGCACCAACTGTCGGAGCATGTCCTCGCGGCAGCCCGCTTCCGTGCAGACGGCCTGATCGGACTGCGGGTCGTACCTGGCGGCATCGCCACCCCGCCGTTTGGTCCGCATGGCCGCACGGCCGCGGTGATCGGCACCGAACTCATCGTCTCCGACTCGACGGGGACCCACGGCCAGGACATCTCGACGCTGGCCGAAGCCGCAACGGCATTGGGGATCGAACCGGGTGGTCCGGCGCAGGTGTATCACCTCAGCACCCCCTGCGACGTCGATGCGCCGCTGCGACTGTCGCATCGTGCCGCTGCCAACCTCGCCGCCTGGTTCAATCTCGCAGATGCAGCGCTTCGACAGTTCGCCGATGCGCACACCGACGATGCGCACGCCGATGATGCGCACACCGACGATGCGCCGTCGACGATCACGCTCTGGCCAGAGCACTTCGACGTCGGATTGGCAATGGCGGGCTGCAACTACGGTGCTTCCCCAGGAGACGCCGGCCGGCCGGAGCCCTACCTCTATGTCGGCCCCCACGACGCCGCCGAACGCGTCGCTACCGACCCGTTCTGGAACGAGGCGTACGGCGCAGCGGTCTCGTGGCGCGAGATCGACGATGTCGTCGCCGCGGTGGCCTTCTTCGAAGCCGGCCGCTCCCACCTCTGACCCGGCAGTCGGGGAGGAATGACATGGCGGCAGTTTCTGGGGACCGTGTTGCACCGCCGGCGGTGCGCCAGTGGACTCAGTTCGTACCTGGCGTCAGCGGATGGCGGTGGCCAATAGGAACGCCGGGGCCTGGCGCAACGCCTCGGTGGCCGGGGACGGAACGAGTTGATCGCAGGCAGCTTGGGCTGCAGCGACATAGGTAGCGGCGACATCGACTGTTGCAGCGATGGCGCCATTGGAACGCACCACCGCCAGTGCCTTGTCGCAGGCGACCGAGTCGAGTGGACCGCCCAGCAGTTCGGTCAATTCCTCTGCAGCCGGTCCACCCGCTGCGATCGTGCGGATGACGGGCAGCGTGTAAACACCCTCGAGCAGGTCATGTCCTGCCGGCTTGCCGAGTTCGGCATCGGTTGCTGTCAGATCGAGGATGTCATCGACGAGTTGGAACACCATGCCGTAGGCCTCGCCCCATGCCGTCAATGCGTCGATCTGCGCCCGGTCGGCGTCGACGACGATGCCGCCGATACGGGCGGCGGCGCTGAACAGCGCAGCGGTCTTTTCGGAAATCGACGTGTAGTACTGCTCCTCCGTTCTGTCGACGCTGTATGTCGTGCGCACCTCGGCGATCTGGCCGAAACACAACCGACCGATGGTGCGCGCCAACAGCCCGGCGACCTCGGTGCCGAGTGATGCAGCGATCTCCGAGGCGCGTGAGAGCAGGAAATCGCCGGCGACGATCGCCTGCAGGTTCCCCCACTTGGCGTTGACCGTCTCGACCCCCCGACGAGTCGACGCCTCGTCCATGACGTCGTCGTGGTACAGCGAACCGACCTGTACGAGTTCGCACGAGACCCCTCCGAGCACCGCTTCGTCAGGTGCCGCACGGTGATCACCGGTCTGCGAGGCGACGACCGAGATCATCGGCCGCAGCCGCTTGCCACCAGCGGCAATGAGGTGTGACGCCAACTGCGTCATGTAGTCGTCGTTCGTGGTGACACTGGCCCGCAGGGCGGTGTTGATCCGGTCGAAGTCGGCGGCGCTCGACGTCAGACTGAACAGCGGCGGAGCAAGAGATGACACCTCACCGAGGCTAGGCCGTCGAGCCCCAGCGACAAATACGAAAGTGGCAGACACGTCGCATGACACAGTGCGCCTGAAGGCACGTGCGAGGCCCCGGCGAAACACCCATGCGACGCGCGAACGTGCGACTGAATCGGTCAGCAGGGGGAACGCCACTCTGCGCCCTTATACACTGTGGAGACCTATCCACCGCAACCACAAGGTGGTCATTGTGTTTGAACGTTTTACTGATCGGGCCCGTCGGGTTGTTGTCCTCGCCCAAGAGGAAGCACGCCTGCTGAACCACTCTTACATCGGCACCGAGCACATTCTGCTCGGGTTGATCCACGAAGGCGAAGGCGTGGCAGCCAAGGCTCTCGAATCGCTGGGAATTTCACTGGAGGCGGTGCGCAGCCAGGTCCAGGACATCATCGGTCAGGGCGGTTCGTCCCCATCGGGGCACATCCCGTTTACGCCGCGCGCCAAAAAGGTGCTGGAGCTGTCCCTGCGTGAGGCGTTGCAGCTCGGCCACAACTACATCGGCACGGAACACATCCTTCTCGGCCTCATCCGCGAGGGCGAGGGTGTTGCCGCCCAGGTGCTGATCAAGCTCGGTGCCGACCTGTCCCGCGTTCGCCAACAGGTCATCCAATTGCTGTCCGGGTATCAGGGTCCGCAAGCCGCCGGTTCCACCGGCACCGGCAAGGAATCCGCTGCCGCTGCAGCCGGTCCCGGAGCCGCGACCGGCGAGGACAAGGGCGGATCGCAGATTCTCGACCAATTCGGCCGCAACCTCACGCAGCTCGCTCGCGAGAAGAAGCTCGACCCGGTCATCGGGCGGCTCTCGGAGATGGAGCGCGTCATGCAGGTGCTTTCACGCCGCACGAAGAACAACCCCGTACTGATCGGTGAGCCCGGCGTCGGCAAGACGGCGATCGTCGAGGGCCTCGCCCAGAAAATCGTCTCCGGCGACGTTCCCGAGACCCTCGCCGGCAAGCAGCTCTACACCCTCGACCTCGGCGCGCTCGTCGCCGGCAGCCGGTATCGCGGCGATTTCGAGGAGCGACTCAAGAAGGTCCTCAAGGAGATCCGTACCCGGGGCGACATCATCCTGTTCATCGACGAGATCCACACGCTCGTCGGCGCCGGTGCTGCAGAAGGTGCCATCGATGCAGCCAGCATCCTCAAGCCGATGCTCGCCCGTGGCGAACTGCAGACCGTCGGCGCCACCACGCTGGACGAGTACCGCAAGCACCTCGAAAAAGACGCAGCCCTCGAGCGCCGCTTCCAGCCCGTCAGGGTCGAGGAGCCGACGCTGCCGCACACGATCGAGATCCTCAAGGGCCTCCGCGATCGCTACGAGCAGCATCACCGTGTGACGATCACCGATCAGGCGCTCGTCGCCGCAGCCAACCTCGCCGACCGCTACATCTCCGACCGTCACCTGCCGGACAAGGCCATCGACCTCATCGACGAGGCCGGCTCACGACTGCGCATCAAGCGCATGCAGACACCGCCCGACCTCAAAGAGCTCGAAGGCAAGATCGCCACTGTTCAGGAGCAGAAGAAGCGTTCCGTCGAGGAACAGCGCTTCGAAGAGGCCGGCCGCCTGCGTGACCAGGAGAAGTCGTTGCTCGAAGAGAAGGCGACGAAAGAGGCCGAGATCAAAGCCTCCGGTGTCGATCTTTTCGACGAGGTCAACGAGGAGTCGATTGCCGAAGTGCTCAGCGTGTGGACCGGTATCCCGGTGTACAAGCTGACCGAGGAAGAGACGCAGAAGCTCATCAACATGGAAGCTGAACTGCACAAGCGTGTCATCGGCCAGGAAGACGCCATCCGCGCCGTCAGCCAGGCGATCCGCCGCACCCGTGCGGGCCTCAAGGACCCGAAGCGACCGAGCGGCTCGTTCATCTTCCTCGGTCCGACCGGCGTCGGCAAGACCGAACTCGCCAAGACACTTGCAGAGTTCCTGTTCGGTGACGAGAAGTCGCTGATCGCCCTCGACATGTCGGAATACATGGAGAAGCACACCGTCTCGCGCCTCGTCGGCTCGCCTCCCGGCTACGTCGGCTACGAAGAGGGTGGCCAGTTGACCGAGGCTGTGCGGCGCAAGCCGTTCAGCGTGGTGCTCTTCGACGAAGTCGAAAAAGCCCATCCGGACGTGTTCAACACGCTGCTGCAAATCCTCGAGGAAGGGCGCCTGACCGACAGTCAGGGCCGCACCGTCGACTTCCGCAACACCGTGTTGATCATGACCTCCAACCTCGGAACCCAGGAACTGCGCAAGGGCAACGTCGGCTTCACGAAGAACGACGAGGCCGTCAGCTACGAGCGGATGAAGGAAAAGGTCAACGAGGCGCTGAAGAACCACTTCCGTCCCGAGTTCCTCAACCGTGTCGACGAAACGATCGTGTTCCACGAACTGTCCCGCGTCGAAGTCACGCAGATGGTCGACAACATGACCCGCCGCCTGTCGAACCAGCTCGAAGGCCAGGGTCTCGGCCTCGAACTGACAACGGCTGCCAAGGACCTGTTGGCGATACGGGGCTACGACCCGACATTGGGCGCACGCCCGTTGCGCCGGGCGATCCAGCGGCTGATCGAGGATCCGATCTCCGAACGCATCCTCTACAAGGACTTCCGCGCCGGCGAGATCATCATCGTCGACGCCGAGGACGACCCGGACAAGATCGGCGAGCAGCGCATTTCGTTCCGCACCGTCGAGGGATTCCGTGTCCCGGAGACGCCAGAGCTTGCCGGCACCGCCAGCCCGCTCGGCGGCAATTCAGATCCGATCATCTCCTCGATCGACCCGGACAGCCTCCCGCCGCTCGATTAGCCAACTCGGCTCCGTGGCGACCGCCCACGGGGTCCACCCGCACC
>JANXUF010000019.1 GCA_025356335.1 Actinomycetes bacterium | reverse complement strand
GTCGCCGAAGCCATGACCGCAAGAGAGCAGAGATCGGCGACGATCCCGTCTCCCAACACGCGACTCCCACTCGATGAACGTCGACGGATTGGTGGTCCAGTGGTGCCTGGTGTTCGCTCGCGACGGCCGAGGGCTCGAGCGCTCACTTGATACGCCGCCAATGCTGCGGGCAGATTCCGAGCAGCTTGGCGTGTCAGCGTTCTCGATCGCCAGAGTCGGCGGCAGTTCTCTGCGCAGGTGAAGTCATCCATGTTTTTTCCTCGTTCGATGTCCAACAACCCGTAGAAGGGGCACCTTCTCTCATCCGCGTCACAAAGAATTTCTGGACGTCGCCGTCGGGCCTCAGAACCGGCTCGACACGATCGCCAGGATGGGCGGTTCGACCCTGCGCCACGACGTGGGACCGCTTCGACCTTGACCGCCCCGGCTGAACGCGACGAATCTCGTCACACTCGTCGATCGCGCTGTCAGAAGTTCGACGACGATGGTTGAGCGATGCCGAGACGCAGCGGGCTTCGTGGAGTGGCTGCGCAACCTTGACATTGTCCCCGTCGTCGTGCTTCCGGTCGGCGAGCTTGACAAGCTGCGCCGACGCCGACGCCGACGCCGACGCCGACGTGTGATCGCCAACGTTGACATCACGAACCGATGGCAAGCGCTGGGTTCAGAGGTTCCAAGTGCGCTCGGCCGGGTCCCAGGTCCGCCCATCGACGTCGTCGCTGAGGATCGGGTCGGCGAAGTGTCGAATCTCGGAGAGAACGTCGGCGAAGTCCATCGGGAGTCGATCATCGAGACGCTGCTTACGAACCCAGTTGGCCCAACGACCTTGCGCAAACTCGGCGTAACCGGCGAGTGCACCGTCAAGTGACTCGAGCGTCACGCTGCGGTGCGCAGCGACGGTGACCATCGATCGGCGTTGCCGGGTGCCATCGATCTCGTGGGATCTGCTCAGGAGGTAGATGTCGGCGAAGTCACGCCACCTGGTGTTGGCGATGCCGCGCTGGACAGCGGCGACGATCTTCTCGGCGTGGACCATCTCCAGCGGATATCCACGCAACTCGATGGATCCGCCGAGCAGGAGCGGCATGTCGATGTTCGTCGGTGCCGGCCAGATCGCCGACGTTGACGTCGAGATGGAACCGGATGTTCGCTTTGCGCGCGATGACCGGTCATGACAACACGCACACTGGAATACTCGTCGCCCTCGCGGATCACCTCGGCGACCGCGTCTGCGACGTCGTAGACCAATCCGTCGTCACGATCGATGGCGCTGATCTCGCGGACGAGCCGCAACACGGTGTCTGCGTCGTTCGCCAACGCCTGCGCCTGGAAGTAGATGTCGTTCGTCGGTCGTCGGGCGTCGGGTGTCGTACGCAGCGAGCAGCACACCGCCCTTCAACACCAAGTTCTCCAGATGATCAGATACAGCAAGCCGGCCGAGGAATCCCTCCAGCGCATACAGCGCGAGCAACTCGTCCGTGGGACGCGCTTCGGTTCGCGCCTACTACTGCAGGTCCAAGTACGCCCGACCATCCGGCGTGCCACGCGACGGCACGCTCACAACAGCGCATCCATCGCCGTGACCAGTCCAGCTTCGCGGTCCATAGTAAATACATATTGTCCCTCAGACAGGAGCGCCACAGTGACTGACATCCAGAGCCGAAACACGGAGTACGTGATCACCGACGAGCACCGTCGACAGTTCGCCGAGCAGGGGTTCGTCCATCTGAGCGGACTGCTGACCGATGACGAGATCGACGAGATCGCCGTCGACTACGAGCGGTTCCTGCGCCGCGAGATCGAGGTCCCGGGTAAGGACTTCTGTGACATGGCCGGCGACTACGGTCGCGATCCGTCCGACTACTCGATCGTCAATGTGATGCTTCCTCGCCGCTACTATCCGCAATGGGTCGACAACATCGTCGAACAGCGCGGCCGGTCCGTCGCTCGCCAGCTGTGTGGCGACGGGATGGAACTCGACTACGACCAGCTCCTCGCCAAGCAGCCATACAAGCACGACGCGGTTTTCGCTTGGCACCAGGACATGGCGTACTGGCCGGATACGCGCGACACGCGGACCGCAACAGTGTGGCTGGCGATCGACGACTCGACGATCGAGAACGGTTGTATGCGGTTCGTCCCGGCGACGACGCACGAAACGGTCCTCCGTCCCCACCAACCTATGTTCGGCGATCGCGGCGCATCACATGCGCTGGGTACGAACCTCCGTGACAACGATGCGGTCGTGTCGCTGCCGATCCGCAAGGGCGATTGCACCGTGCACAACGAACGGGTCATGCACGGTTCCGGCGGCAACAACACCAGCGGCTACCGGCGTGCGTACATCCTGGCGTTCCGCAGCGCCGACACGGTCGCCATCGAGCGGGCACTCGGGTTCACCCATAGCCACAATGACGAACGCACAGTCGTCGACGACGTCGGCGTTGCGGGCGAAACCAACGGTGTCCGGTGAGTTGCATCGACCTCCGCATTCGACCTCGACCGCAGCTCGCCAGGTGAGCGACGTAGTGCTGAACCTTTCGGACGATGGCGTGACTCAGGCCGATTCATGATCCGCTGGGGTGTGGTCGGGACCGGAGAAATCGCAACGCGCTTCGCGCAGGCGATGAAAGTCGTCGGAGACGGTGAGATCGCCGCTGTGACGTCGCTGTCGGCCGACCCGGCGATGGCCTGCGCAGACACGCACGGCATCGGCACCAGATACGACGACTACGCCGCACCGGCCATCGACTCGTCGATCGACGCCGTCTACATCGCCAGCCCGCACTTCCGACACGAAGCAGACGCCACCATCTTCCTTCGCGCCACCAAGCACGTGCTCTGCGAGAAGCCGTTCGCACTCGACGCAGCGCAGGCACGGAACGTGGTCACCGCCGCTCGAGAGCACGGCGAGTTCCTCATGAAGGCAATGCGATCGCGGTTCCTCCCCTCGTACCGGACGCTCGGCGACGTGGTTCGAAGCGGCCGGATCGGCGACGACTGCCCGATGTCGATCACCGTCCACACGTTCGAAGGTGAAGAGGTCATCGACTGTTCGTTCGAGGGCGAGGGTATGAGGTTCGAGATTGCTGAGGTCCATCGCTGCTTCGGCGAGGGTTTACTCGAAAGTCCGACGATGCCGCTCGATGAGACCGTCGCCTTCGCCGCGATGATGGATGAAATTCGCGCCCAGATCGGCCTCGTGTACCCCGTCGACCTGCCATGGCAACCGCCGACCCGAGCCGGTTCCGCTCCTCACCCAGCACCACCATCGTCGCCATGAACGAAATCGCATTCGATCGACACTCGAGCAGGAGACGAGCGCAATGATGATTCCGACGTTCCAGGAGGCCCGTCTCGCTGTCGCTGCGGGCGAGTCGGTCGGCGATGTCGCTCGAGCGTTCGTCGCGACGTTGACGCCGGAGGAGCGACTGTGGTGCCTCGACGGTGATGCGCCGACATGGGCTGGACTCGGGTTCATGACGAAGGAGGACGGCTACCACAAGGCGGTGTTCGCTGCCGGTGTAGTCGATCGTGTCGGGTTGCCGGGTATCGAGTTCAGCGACGGACCACGAGGGGCGGTGATCGGCAATGCAACCTGCTTCCCGGTGACGATGGCCCGTGGTGCGACGTGGGACCCGGAGTTGGAGGAGCGTGTCGGTGAGGCGATCGGGCTCGAGCTGCGAGCTCTCGGGGCCAACCTGACCGGTGCCGTCTGCGTGAACGTGCTCCGTCATCCCGCGTGGGGCCGCGCCCAGGAGACATACGGCGAGGATCCACATCATGTCGGTGAGCTCGGCGCGGCGCTGACCCGCGGGTTGCAACGACACGTCATGGGCTGCGTCAAGCACTTCGCCTGCAACTCGATGGAGAATGCCCGTTTCAACGTCGATATCGAGATCGACGACGTCGCGCTGCACGAGGTCTACCTCCCGCACTTCAAGCGGATCATCGACGAAGGCGTGGCCTCGGTGATGTCGGCGTACAACAGCGTCAACGGCGAATGGTGCGGCCAGAACCACGAGCTGCTCACGGCGATCCTGCGCGACGAATGGGGATTCGACGGGTTCGTGATCAGCGACTGGATCCTCGGCCTACGCGACGCGGCGAAATCGCTGACCAACGGACTCGACGTCGAGATGCCGCACCGGATGATCCGACAGCAACACCTCACGACTGCGCTCGAAGGCGGCCAGGCTGCCTGGGCCGACGTCGACCGCTCCGTCGAGCGGGTCGTGGCGACCTTGCTCCGATTCGATGACATTCTGTCCGCTCAAGCTCCGTCGATCGACGTCGTCGGTTCACCGGAACACCGAGCGCTCGCCCGAGAGGTCGCCGCACGGTCGGTCGTGCTGCTGCGCAATGAACCCGTCGCCGGCGAACCGGTGCTACCCCTCACTGCGGGCACCGGAAGCATCGCCGTTCTCGGGCGGCTCGCCGACACCGTCAATCTCGGCGATGGCGGGTCGAGTGACGTCTGGGATCTCGACTGTCACACTGTCTTCGACGGACTGCGCACGGCCTGCAGCAACGTCGTCATCGACGACGGGAGCGATCTCACACGCGCTGCGGCGACAGCGTCGGATGCCGACGTGGCGATCGTGGTCGTCGGATACACCTACCTCGACGAAGGCGAATACATCGGACCGACCAGCCCCGAAGCCGCCGCGCTCCTCCCGAAGGCCGACGAACCTGACGTCGTCGCCCGCTACGAGGCGAAACTCGCCGCTCTGCCGCCAACCGTCAAACCCCACCACATCAGTGCACGCGCCAGAGGGTTCAGCATCGGTGGCGACCGCAGCTCGCTCCGACTCCCGCCGTCCGATGTCGAACTGATCCGCACCGTCGCTGCTGCCAACCCGCGAACGGTCGTCGTCATCCAGGCCGGCAGCGCCGTCGTCACCACGGAATGGATCGACACGGTTCCCGCTGTGGTGCAGGCCTGGTATGGCGGATCGCAGGCCGGCCCCGGTCTCGCCGACGTGCTCCTCGGGATCGTCAACCCCTCCGCCCGACTGCCATTCACCGTCCCCGTCGACGAGGCCGACCTTCCACCGTTCGACCGCGATGCGACCAGCTTCGTCTACGACCGCTGGCACGGCTGGTGGCACCTCTTGCGCACCGCCACGACGCCGGCGTTTCCGTTCGGATTCGGACTGGCGTACACCAGGTTCGACCTCACCGACGTCGACGTCTCCACCAGCGAGACCGACGTGATCGTCCGAGGAACCTGCAACAACACGGGAGATCGAGATGGAGCCGACGTGGTGCAGGTCTACGCCGAGCTACCCGATCCCGCGGCACCGGCACGCCTCGTCGGCTTCACGCGGGTCGTCGTCGCCGCCGGCCACTCGGCGCCCTTCGAAGTCATCGTTCCCCTCGACCGCATCGCCACGCGCGACGCGAACACGCGCACGTGGCGGCCAGCAACCGGACGCCACACCATCCTCGTCGCCCGATTCGCAGGAGATCCCGACGGAACAGCCATCGAGATCGAACTCTGAGCGGCGGTACCGGGAGAACGGTAGGCGCGACCGATCATCACGGCGCGAGCACCCGGGGCGGTCATCGACACCGGCACCGGCACCGGCACCGGCACCGAACGCTAGGTCGAGTACGACCCGGACGCGGCGATCGTCAACTTCTATGGCCCCGATGCCCGGCTGGGCCCGCACCAGGACGGCGAAGAGCCATCTGAGGCGCCGGTCGTGACGATCAGCGTCGGTGACACGGCGACGTTCCGCATGGCCGGCGTCGAGCGCCGGACAGGACCGTTCACCGATGTCGAGCTGCGTTCCGGAGATCTGCTCGTGTTCGGTGGCGTCAATCGTCGGATCTACCACGGCGTGCCGAGGGTGTCGCCCGGCACCGGCCGTGCCTGGCTGGACCTGCCGCCGGGAAGGCTGAGCATCACGGTCAGGGGGACGGGACTCGAGTAAACGGCCGTGGGCTGCCCGGCCGCGCATGACCGGCGTGGCAGACTACATCACGATGGTTGGCGTGCGCATCGGGCCTGCTTCGGTGATCGCAGCGACTGCGCTGCTGGCGGTCAGTCTTGCGGCGGCCCCGCTCTATGTGTCCTCGTCGGCGACGGCAGCGCTGCACGTCGGGCTCGACAAGACGTGCGCCACCGACGTCGGGCTGAACCTGACGATGCCGGCTCACTCCGATGTGGCGCTCGACACGCAACTCGCAGACGTGACGAAAGGGCTGGCCCACGTCGAGGCGCCGATCAACACCACATTCGCCGACGGACAGTTCACAGTTGTCGGTGCCGACGGTGTGCGCTACCGGGCGATTGTGATCGCTCGTGACGGCGACGACGCACAACTCGGCATCGACCCGCCGCTCGCCACCGGGCAGGTAGCGGTTCAGGCGTATTCCCGCAAGCGTGCCGACCTCGGCGTCGGGTCGGTGGTGTCCGTCGCCACGTCGCCCGGACTGCGGACCCCGGGGGCCGTCGCCACACCGGTGACGTTGAACGTCACGAACGTCGTGGACGACATTCCCTTCAGCCCGGAGCAGAGCTACTGGTGCGGGGCGCGTTCAGGGCTACGGCCGAACCCCGGCGGCGACCCTCCGCCTCAGTGGTTGATCATGAATATGAACCAGATGGTTCAAGTGGCGAGGCCGCTCAGGGTCTTCCGGCAATGGGAGCTGCGAGTCGAGGACGAGGGCCTGACCCGCGATGAGGCGGCGATCCTCGTCACGAAGTTCCAGCAGATCGCCGACGCGACGAAGTCCAATATTTCTGGTTCGTTCGACAACGAACGATCGCAGGGGTATATCTTCCGCCAGTCGGGGCCGCAGACACCGCAGCTGAGCAAGCTCCTGCGCCAGGCGAACACCGTCTCCGACGTCGTCGCCAAGACGGTCGAGCCGATCAGACTGAGCGGAGCAGCGGCGAGTCTGTTGCTGCTGGTCGGTGCAGGCGTCCTCGTTGCGCGCCAACGGCGGCGGGACTTCAGGCTGCGCCTCATACGCGGCGAGTCTCCGTGGACCTTGATGGCGAGCTCGATGCGTTCCGATGCGCTGTTCGTGGCGTTCGGCGGGCTGATCGGTTTCGGCCTCAGCGTCCTCGCCGTCAAAGTGTTCGGCCCATCCTCACTCTTGGAATCGTCGGCGGTGAGGATTGCAGTGCTGTTCAGCGCCGCGTCGGTCGTTGTCAGTTCGAGCGTCGTTGGCGGATCATGTGCATTTGCCACACATCGCTCCGTCGATCCACGGGCGCAACGGCTGCGTCGCCGCTATCCGTTCGAATGGGCGGCAGTCGTCCTCGTGTTCGTTTCGTATCGGCGCCTCGACAGACTCGGTGGTGTACAGCTCGTCGGAGCGGATGCGAAGGGCGGCGACCTTCTCGCCCAGGCGTTCCCGTTGATCCTCCTCGTGGTGCCGCTCGTCATCATCGCCCGACCGCTGATGTTCGCCCTCCGATCGTCGCGCCGGTGGGGTGCTCGGCTGCTGACGCCGGTGTGGCTCGGCATGCGCAGGGTCGCAGGTGAACCCGGGGTCACTGCTGTGATCGTGCTGACGACCGCGTTGGCGTTCGGTGCATTCGTCGTGTCCACGGCGATGACCCGTAGCGCGAGGCAGCTCCTGATCGACAAGTCCCAGACGTTCGTCGGCGCCGATGTCGAGGTGAACGTCGCCAGTGCCGGCCCTGTGCCGGCGGACCTCGATGCGACGCTCGTGCAACGGATCCAGGCACGCAGCAACGAGACCTCTGTCGACGTCCTCGGTGTCGATGTGGCGACATTCGCCGATGTCGTCCACATGCGTGCCGACGCAACGTCGTCGTCACTGGCGAACCTCGTACGGTCGATCACCTCCTCCGGGGATCAGACGAGCATCGCCGCAGTCGTCGTCGGAGGCACACTGCCGACAGACGATCTGGTGACACTGAATCGACAGCAGTTGCCGATTCGCCAGGTCGGCCACGCGGCGTTCTTTGCCGGCCAGCGAAACGGCGCAGTGCTCGTCGTCGTCGACGCAGCGGCATTGACGCGACTCGGTCTCGGCGTCACGCCGCAGGTGTGGGTCCAGCATCCGCCGTCGGACATCGCCGCTCGATTGACCACCGCCGGGTTCACCGTCCTCGGTTCACCGCAAAGCGCGGATTCCGTGCTGAGCGTCGTCAGCTTCCTCGCCATCCAATGGTCATATGCGGCACTGCGGGCGTTCGGTTTGATGATCGGGCTCGTGGCGATCCTCGTGCAGCTCGTCGTACTCGACTCACGACGCAAGGCGCGTCGGGCTGCCGTCGTACTGACCCGTTCGATGGGCATGCGAAGGCGCGACGACACGATCGCTTCGACGACCGAGATCGTCGTCCCGGTGCTCGTCGGGTTTCTGCTGGCGATGGCCCTGAGCGTGGCGATGCTGCAGGTCGCCGTTCCGAATCTCGACACGCTACGGAACCTCCAACCGCCGGCGCGCGTCGTGATCGACCTCACCGCAATCTGGATCGCAGCCGTCGTCGGAATCGTCGTGACCGTCGCCCTCGCTGTCTATGACACTGCCCGCACCGGGCATCCGATCCGATGGAATCGATGCGCGATGGATCGTAGACCGGTCGTCTCGATCATCGGTGTGACACGGCGCTTCGGTCAGGGCAGCCGGTCGGTGCTCGCGCTCGTCGACGTCGACGCCGACATCGCCGGCCAAGGGCTGACCTGTATCGCCGGCCCATCGGGCTCCGGCAAGTCGACGCTCGTCAACCTCATCGGATGCCTCGACCGCCCGCAGTCGGGCAACGTCGTCGTCGCCGGCGTCGACGTCACGCACCTCGGCCAACGACGCCGTCGGCACTTCCGCCGTAGGATGCTCGGTCTCGTCTCGTCCGTGCCGACGGAGAACCTCATCTCGACACTCGACGTCGCCGCCAACGTACGATTCGCCGTCGGCCAACGACGGCAGCGGCCGTACTCCCCCGAGCAGGTCGCCGAATGCATCGCACGTGTCGGGCTCGAAGGGCGCGAGAGCCAGCGCATCAGCGAGCTGTCCGGCGGCGAGCAATTGCGCCTCGGCGTCGCTTGCGCGCTCATCGGCTCCCCACGGCTGCTCATCGCCGACGAGCCGACTGCGTCGCTCGATCACACCACGGCCGACAGCATCGTCGATCTGTTCAGGACGTTGACGGTCGAGGGTGTCGGGTTCGTCGTCGCCACGCACGATCATCACGTACTCGACGCGGCGAACTCGGTTGTCCATCTAGATCATGGCAGGAGGGTTTCGTGACCGACTCCCCCATCGACACGATGACGGCGACGACAGCGACGCCGGCGGCGGCGATCGTCGAGGCGACCGACGTCGCCAAGCGTTGGTCGCCAACGGCAGGGCTCGCGCCGGTCACGTTCACGCTGCGCGCCGGCGACAGTGTCGTCCTGTGCGGGCGATCGGGTTCCGGCAAGAGCACCGTGCTCGGCCTGCTCGCCGGCTGGTGCGAACCTGACAGCGGCCGGCTCGAACGGATCGGGACGTGGGCCGACGATCAACACTGGCGGGAGTGGCGTGGCACGGCGGTCGTTCCGCAGTTGCTCGGGCTCCTGCAGGAGTTGCCGCTTCGCGAGAACATCTCACTCGGATTGCGCCTTGGTGGAATCGACCGCCGCTCTCTGGCCCTTCGCACGCAGGCGGTGATCGAAGCACTCGACCTCGCCGAGCAGGCCGACCGTCTCCCAGCTGAGGTGTCGCTCGGACAGCGACAGCGGGCTGCGGCCGCAAGGGCCGTCGTGTCGGCCCCGACACTGTTGTTGGCGGACGAGCCGACGTGCCATCAGGATGCAGCCCACGCAACGATGGTGCTCGAGGCACTGCGCTCTGTCGCACTGCTCGGTGGGGCAGTCCTCGTCGCAAGCCATGATGAGTCGATCATCGCCAGCGCCGAACGGACGATCTCACTCGACTAGAACCGGCAACTGTCGACATGACAGAACATCGTGTGGAACTGCCGGGAAGTTTCCGACGCCCGACCGCCGGCGCAGTGCCAGGGTTGCGGGCTCTCGGCTAAGAACACATCGACGTGACGCTGGTTCTGCGTCGAAAAGCCGAGCTCGACGCTCGAACAACTCTTCGGCACCACGCTCGAATCCGTGGAGAGTACAGATCCGACAACGGGTGACCGCGTCGCCCACCGCCAGCGAAGCGGCAGTCCGAGCACGCCGTCTTCGCTCGACGGTGTCGTGATCGCCATACTCGGCCTCGATGATCGCCCGCAGGCACGGGCCAATCTCGTCGTCGCCGCCCGGGCGGTGATGACGAGCTATACGCCGCCGCAATTGGCGACGATCTACCGGATGCCGATGGGCACAGACGGAACTGGTCAGCCATTGGCGATCATCGAACTCGGCGGCGGTTTCGCCCCGTCGGACCTGAGGACCTACTTCGGCGGTCTCGGAATCCCCGTGCCCTCGATCAGGGCTGTCGGTGTCGACGGCGCGAAGAACGTCCCGGGTAAGGATCCGCAGGGTGCTGACGGCGAGGTGCTCCTCGATAACGAAGTGGCCGGTGGTATCGCCCCGAAGGCGTCGCCTGTGATGAGGAACGATGAATCGGCGACCCGCGGGATTCGCAGTGGCTCGTGGCTGTGGGTACTCTGCCGCTTCGGATTGGCTGATCCGCCTGCAGTAAACAATCGAGTTCCACCTCATCCACTTTCATCGCAATCTGCGCAAGTGCCTGAAGGTCGGGTGTCGAGTGCTTGCGAGCATTGCCGGAACGGTCGAGTCCACAGAAACACCTGACCCACCTTCGCCGAACCTTCGCCAACCTTTCGGCTAAGGTTCGGCTATGGTTATCGGTGCCTTGATCGCGATCATGAGAGCACATGGCGGCGATCTACCTGCGGTCGAGGTCAAGTCTGCCGTCGGCGGCCTCCCGGAATCGCTCACCGAGACGATGTGCGCCTTCGCCAACCTGCCTGGCGGCGGCATCATCATTCTCGGTCTCGACGAACGCAGCGGTTTCTCCCCAGTGGCATTGGCCAACACTGCGTCGCTCGCAGCCGGCCTCGCCAACCGTGCCAGGCAATCGTTCGATCCTCCGTTGCATGTCATGACTGAGGTTGAACGCTTCGAGGACGGCGACATCGTGGTGGCGCGCATCAGCGAACTTGCTGTGTCAGCGAAGCCCTGTGTCGTCAAACGCTCCGGCAAGGCGTACCTGCGGTTCGCCGACGGCGACTACACGCTGTCGCAACTCGAAGTAGATGGATTCATCGCCAACCGGACACGACCGCGCTTCGACGAGGCCGACGTCGCCGGGGCAGCCTCCGACGACCTCGATCGCCAACGTGTCGAAGATTTCGTCGCCACCGCCAGACGAGCTGATCGTCGCCTCGCCACCATCACCGACGATGCGGACCTGTTGGTCAAGACCGGTGTATTGACGCGGGGCGGGATTCCGACCGTTGCCGGGCTGCTCGCTCTCGGGCAGTATCCCCAACAGTTCCTCCCACACTGCAGCATTCGCGCCGCAGTGCACGCCGATGATGCCTCTCCAACCGTGAGGGCGCTCGACTCCGCAACTTTCACTGGACCTGTCGCAGCGATGCTCGAAGACGCGACGGCCTGGGTAGCCCGAAACAGTCGATACCGCATCGTCGCCGATCCGGCAACCGGACGGGTGCGCGAGATCCTCGACCCACCACCGATCGCTGTACGCGAACTCGTCGCCAATGCGATCCTGCACCGAGACCTTGCAGAATGGGCCTCGTCACGCTCGATCGACCTGCGCATCACCGGTGGATCGCTCCGCATCACCAACCCAGGCGGCCTCTACGGCATCACCGTCGACCGGCTCGGCGTCCACCCCCTGACATCGGCGCGTAACCGACGACTCATCGAAATCTGCAAATTCGTCCGCACCACCGACGGCAACGTCGTCGAAGCACTCGCCAGCGGCATCCCTGCGACCATCGCAGCGCTACGCGACGCAGACGCATCCGAGCCGACATTCTTCGACCAAGGACTCGCCTTCACCGTCATCCTCTCAGGCCCGAATCACCGTCAAACCGAACACAAACGGCAACCAGTCATGAACGCGGCGATGACACGAGCCGAGACTGCAGTCTGGACGACGCTCACCACCCCAGCGACCGTCGACGTAATCGCCGCGAAACTCGGCCTGACCAACAACGCCGTCCACAAACGCCTCGCCACACTCCGAGCCAAGGGTCTCGTCGACATCCATGGTGGCAACGGCAAGCAATCCACCTACCACCGAGCCAACCAACCACTTCGCTGACGCACGACCATTCCGCATGGCGTCGCTCACGGTGAGGCAGACCAAGAGCACGAGCTCGAAACTTGGGTTCGGTTTGCGCGTTGCGATTTGTAGGCGTCCGCATTCGGCTTCGGCGAGTGAACGGACGAGTGCGAGTTCGATTCCACGGGGCCGGTGCAACGCACCGGCGATCCTGTCCGCGGTGCCGTCGCGTCGCTGGAACACGGCCGTGTAGTGCCGGCCCCGGAGCACTAGCCCTGATATCGAGGAATCGAGGAAGGCCGACCCCGTGGCGTACGGTCGCGAGTTGAGGCGTTGCCCCACTCGGCAGTGCCGAATTTCGAGACTTCGACGTTCTCGACGATGCCTGCCCGACATGAGGAGCGCCATGAACCATCACCCGCGAACCGACTTCGACCTCGGCGAGGTGGACCGCCTGCTGACGACGACCAAGCAGGTCCGGCAACGACTCGACCTGACGCGACCCGTGCCGTACAACGAACTCCTCGAGTGCATCGACCTGGCCGGTCACGCACCGATGGGCGGAAACCTCGAACGCAACCGTTGGATGATCATCGATGACGCCGATACGAAGTCGGCGATCGGTGAGTGGTTCGCAGCGGTCGGCCGTCCATATCTGGCGTTGAATGCGGAGGCACCTGCTGACGACCGCAGCCGACGGGTGATGGATTCCGCCAGTTTCCTCATCGATCACTTCACGGACGTACCTGCGTTCGTGCTGGCGATGCGCCTGGACCGTCCACCGAACCACTCGTCCCAGGGTCAGGTGGCGGCCTACTACGGTTCGGTGCTTCCCGGCGTGTGGAGTTTCCAGCTCGCAGCACGGGCACGAGGCATCGGTTCTGCATGGACGACGTTCCACCTCGAGCACGAAGCCGCGATCGCCGAACTGCTCGGCATTCCGACGACGGTGACCCAGGTGTGCCTCCTCGCCGTCGGGTACTACACGGGTGACACGTTCATGCCCGCCCCGCGCAGATCCGCTGCGGACGTCACCTACCTCAACCGCTGGAAGCA
Source organism: Actinomycetes bacterium (assembly GCA_025356335.1). Lineage (GTDB taxonomy): Bacteria > Actinomycetota > Acidimicrobiia > Acidimicrobiales > Ilumatobacteraceae > JANXUF01. The sequence goes on along the minus strand of JANXUF010000019.1, from coordinate 14,032 downwards.
GCCGGTGCCTGCGGCCAAGTAGGGGCCCGAGAGCTACGAGAATCTCGGCCACGATTTCCAGGTGCCCCACGTGTTCGCCGATCAGGTTGAGTGAAGAGAGAACTATCTCGAACCGCTTCACACGGCGTTGGGGTGGGATCGCCTCTGGACGGGGCATGATCGGACCGACGGATCATCCGTTGACGATCGATCAGGGCGCAGCGACGCTCCAAGAAGCGCGCTCGTTGAGCACGGCGGGGTCGAACCCGGCGACGGATCGGTAGCGGGCGGCGATCGCCTCGAGCTCGCGCACGGTGATGACGTCGTCGAGCGAGGTGAAGCCATTCGGTGCACGCTCGGCGACGATCTCCATGCACTGCTCGGGGCCAGCGTGTCGATTGGCAGCGACGACTGCTGCGGTCGCTGGCGACCGCAGCGTTTCATAGGAGCTGAGTGCCTCGTCGATCGTCGGGCTGACCGCCAATTCTCGGGCGAGGATGCGGGCGTCGATGATCGCCTGGGACGCACCGTTCGATCCGATCGGGTACATCGGATGGGCGGCGTCGCCGAGTAACACGACGTTCTCACGACACCAGCTGGGCAGCGCATCACGGTCGACCATCGGATAGATGAAGACGTTGGACGCGGCGGCGATCATCGTCGGCACATCGAGCCATGCAAACCGAAAACTGTCGAAGTGGCGCAACGGCTCGGCGACATCGGCGCGTCGATCCCAGTCCTGCCGCGGCATCGGCCTGGCGTCGTCGGTGCGTACCTCGGCGACCCAGTTGACGAGCTGCCTGCCGTCCGGGAGATCGGCGATCGGGTAGACGACGATCCGGTGATCTACGACACCTGCCAGCGCCATCGTCCGCCCGTCGAAGAACGGCTGCATCGTCGTGATGCCACGCCACATCGTCACCCCGTTCCAGAGCGGTCCGCCCTCGTCGGGGTACATCCACGAGCGAACGGCGGAGTGCACCCCATCGCAACCGACGACCACGTCGAACGTCGCTGCGAGTGCCGTCGGATCGTCGATGGTCGTCGCCAGATGTACTCGGTCCGCGCCGAGGCGATCGTCGACGGCCCTGGCGAGTACGCCGAAGAGCTCACCGCGATGAATCGACAACTGCGGCCAGTGATAGCCCGCAGACACCCCGCGAGGCTCACACCAGATTTGCTGTCCGAAGCGATTGTGATAGGCGACCGCTCCGGTCCGAACAGCGCATCGATCGAGTTCGTCGAGTAGCCCGAGTTCTGTCAGCTCCCGGATCGCGTGCGGCAAGATGTTGATCCCGACGCCGACCTGTGCACTCCGACGGGACGCTTCGAACACGTGGACATCGGCCAGTCCGGCGTCGAGCAGCGACAGCGCCAATACCAGTCCACCGACACCTCCGCCGACTATCGCGATCCTCATGCGGCGCTGATCTCTCGTTCAGTGAGATCGTCCGTGAACCGGAGCGGCGGTCGAGCAAGGCGGATCGTCATGCTCGATCCAGTACGACATCAAACGTCGTGTGCAGTTCTCCGCCCGCCCCACGCTCGAACGTGCGCACGAGACCCGACCGGACCCCGAAGACCGCGTCGCTGTCGAGGAATTCGGTCGTCGCATCGAAGACGTGCGTGATCAGCTGCTTACACCCCGGCGAACTGAACCACAGATGGGTGTGGCCGGGACGCCACCAGTTCCGGCCGTTATCCTTCAGCAGACGGCCGGCCGGCCCGTCATCGGGGATCGGATAGGGCGTTGGACGGACCGTGCGGATCTCATAGCGCCCTTCCTCATCTGTGTGATAGACGCCCCTCAGATTGTCCGCCGTCTGCTCGTGCGGTTGTTGACATGCGTAGAAGCCATTGGTGGCGTTCTGCCAGGCATCGATCCGTACTTCTGGGAGCCGACGACCTTCGAGGTCCGTGACAACGCCGCGGATGACGACGCGCTCACCAGGATCGTCATCCACGAGCATGCTCTCGCCAAACGTCCGCTCCGGTGAACCAGGAACGTAGAACGGTCCGAGCACCGTATTTTGCGTCGATCTTGCGTCGCCGCCGTGCGTCAGCATCTCGACGAGTGTGCTGACTCCGAGGGTGTCGGACAGCAGGATGAACTCCTGTCGGACGTCGTCGCAGATCGCGCCCGTCTCGGTCAGGAACCGGATGCCGGCCATCCATTCATCGCGTTGCAAGTCGATCTCCGCCGCGAAGGCATGGAGATGTCGGATCGCCGCCTCGGTGACCTCGCGGAGGCGCTGATTCGGAGATTCCCCGTACCTCGACAACACCTCCCTCAACAGTTCGCTCTGGGCGTCGGCAGCGGAATCATTCACGGCGCGTCTCGATGCGATGTTGATGGATGGGCGAGTCATTCGCTGAGCTCACGGCGGATGACAATGGTGTCATCGATCGACGATCTCGACAATGACAGCGATGCGTCCGCACCGGACGTTGTGGCAGTTCGTTCCCGCAGGAAGCAGCGGCATGTGCGCGACATGTTCGACAGGATCAAAGTGTTGTTGCATTGCTGTTCCCCCAGTTGTCGGTGTTGGCCTCAGGATTCGATGGACGGACGTATGCCGTCGTAAGCACGTTCGAGCAGGCCGAGTACCGCTGCCGGCGTGACCTTTCGTGGGTTGGCCGTGATCTCGCCGGCAACCTGCTCGGCGACGTCCGCCAGTTCGCTCCGTTGCAGTGGCCCTGCAGGACAGCGGAGATCGGCGAGTCGCGTCGGGACCCGGCTGGCGACGGCGAGATCCCAAAGCGCCGACGCCGGGTCGCCACCGGCAGCGCCGAGGGCGACGGCGAGTGCTGCCATCTCGACCGGAAGCACCGAACCGTTGAAGGCGACTGCGTGCGGCAGGATCACGGAGTGGGCGTCGGCGTGGACGAGGTCGAATCGGCCTCCGAGGACGTGGCAGATCTTGTGATGCAGGCCTGCGGATGTCGCCCCGAGCGCCATACCCGACAGCGCAGCTCCGACGAGCAACGCGCCGCGGGTGTCGAGATCCTCACTGTTGCGCATGACGGCCGGCAGCGAACCGGCGATCGCCCTGACACCCTCGAGGGCGATTGCCGAGGTGATCGGATTGCAGCCTGTCGCATACAGCGCCTCGACGGAATGGGCCATTGCGTTGAACGCTGACGGTCCGGTCACGCGCAACGGCAGACCGACAGTCAGCGCAGGGTCGTAGATTACGACACGTGGCAGGACGACGGGATCCCTCCCCGTCTGCTTGTGCCCGCCACCGGTCACTCCGTAGATCGCCGTCTGCTCGCTTCCGGCGTATGTCGTCGGGACGGCGACGATCGGGATCCGGTGTGTCAGGGCGATCGCCTTCGCCAGGCCGGTCGACGATCCGCCACCGACGCTGACGATCATGTCGATCGAGCACTCGCTCGCCGCTGTTCTCGCACGGTCTGCCAGCGTCACCGGGACGTGCTGCGCAACCTCGGTCCACGACAGCGCGAGCCGGGAGCCGAGTTGCGCTTCGATCGTCGACCCAGGCAGAGCTGCCGAGTGGCCGAAAATGACCATCACCCGCTCGGCTCCGAATCCGGCGACCTCGTCGCCTACCTGAGCCAACGAGCCGACGCCGAAGACGACCGTCGCCGGTGACTGCTCGTAGCGGAACGGCATCATGTCGCCGCCTGCAGTGCCCGCAGCGCTTCGAGTTCGGCACCGGTCACTGGCGACTGGACGATCTGGCCGATGACGCCCGACGGATCGCGCTGCACATAGTTCAAGAAGGCGGGCTCGGCAGCGATGATGTCACCCTGCACCTTGTCGTCACTGCCACCGAAGTAGCGGAAGCAGGCGGCGTGCGCGCGACATCGAGCGTTCGCGCGTCGCGAATCGGATGGCGGGTGTCGAGGCTCTCGATGCGGGTGAACTCCTCCGTCATCGACTTGATGGCAGCTGCAAACGGGTCCAGGACCTCGATCGTCAAACCATCGAGGCCACCGACGCACTCGCCGGCGATGAAGAGTTGGTGGTGCATTTCAGAACGCAGGGTCAGAAATCGACCGGGTAGACGCTCACCTGACCGGTACTGATCAGCTCCGGCAGGCCTGGGGAGGCGTTCTCCCACACGAGGAGCATCGACCGCTTCGAGCTGTAGCCCTGATGGCGGATGTCGCCGGGCATGGCTGCGACGTCGCCGGCTTTCATCGTCACCTTCGATCGCGGTGCGCCGGTGTCGCGATCGTGCACCTCCCAGACGATCTCGTCACTCAGTTGCACGAACCATTCCACGCGGTCGTTGCCATGGACCACCGGCAGGATGTACTCCTCGGTCGTCGGGCAATAGAGGCTCGCCTTGCACACGCTGACGACACTCGGATTCCAAGTGACATCACTTCGGCTGAGGTAGGCGAACAGGTTGTAGGCAGCGACCTCACCCTCGAACCCGGGCTCGGCATGAATGTCCGGATCGTCTTGGGGGACGTCGGCGAACATGCGGTTGATCGGATGCGTCGCATCGGTGCGGATCTGCTCGTCGCCGGGGACGCCGACCATGCGATTGGCAGCAACTCGTCGCCTCGTCACGGCCGCCGTGTTGCTGCCGTTCTTCACGCCGAACGGCTTGCCGGTCTCGGTCGGACTGGCGAACGGATCGAAGCTGGCGTTCGTCCAGTCGTCGAGCATCTCCTTGAACGTCTCGCGGATGAGCAGAGTGTCGAAGTTCTCGCTGTGATCGAGTTCGGCCTTTCGGTAGGCGTCGTTGAAGCGTCCGGCGAACATGTCGACGGTGCCGTAGTGATTGACGGTGCCGAACACATGATCGAAGTTCACGGTGCCATAGAAGAAGTCCCACGCGACATCACGTTGCAGCGCCTTCAGAAAGGTGTCTGCGCTGATGACATGCTTGCCGGTCGGCCAGGACAGGTGCACGAAGAACTCGTCGCGAGAGAAGTGGAACCCGCCGAGCTTGAAACCGCGGTAACCCTGGGCGTTGGGTGCGGTAGCCGATACGTCGGTGACGGTCATTGGTGGTCTTCTCGCTGTCTCGTTGAAGTGTGTGTGCGGGGTTCAGAGTTCGATGGGGCGGCGCAGGTGGCGCGTTCGGCGAGCAGTCGCTGGCTGCCGTCCAGCTGACGTCTAGCTGAGACAGATCTCCGCCCAGCGTTCGATCGTGTCGTCCCCGTGGATCGTCTGCAGCAGCACGACACTCGCCGTGTCCGCAGACATGCGATAGGCAGCGTTCGCAGGCAGGAGCGCCTGATGGCCCCGACGCAGGACGATTCGGCCCATCGCCTTGCCGATCGGTTCACCGCCGAGGCTCACGGATCCGTGCTTGTCCGCAGCGACCAACGGAATGTCGAGTTTGACCAATTCGATCGTTACCTCGCCGTCGAGCACGAGCGGAAACTCGTCGTGTGCACAGGTCCGCCACTCGCTCGTGCCTTCGGCGCGGATGACCTCGAGGACGTATTCCATGTTCTTGCCGACAGCGACCTTCTCCCACGGCGCCGATGCATTCGCCACTTCGAAGACGTTGGAAAAGGCGTAGTGCTTGGGGTCATCGTCGATAACTTCGATCCCCCCTTTCTCGTAGTAATCGAGCGACCCGAACTTCGTCTCATACGTAGTCATTGGTGTGCCCCCCGGCCTAACCACCGGTCATCCCGGTCGATAACGATTCAAAATGTTCGATATGCGCACAACTGTGCGCTATGTGAACATTATCATGGAGGCCACGACGAGAAATGTCAAGCCGTCGAGCCGGGGAAACGAGGTGCGGTCTTGCCAGACGATCGAGCGAGCGGGGACTACGTTCAGTCACTCGAACGCGGTCTGGCGGTGCTACGGGCCTTCGACGGCAGGCATCCGACGATGACGTTGTCGGACGCCGCAAAGGCGACAGGCCTCACCAGGGCAACCGCTCGACGGCTGCTGCACACGTTCGTCATGCTCGGATACATGACGAACGACGGGAAACTATTTGCGTTGACACCAAAGGTGCTCGATCTCGGCTACGCCTACGTCTCGTCGCTGCAACTCAGCGACATCGCCATCCCGCACATGGAGAACCTCTCGGCGAAAGTCCACGAGAGCATCAGCGCAGCGGTGCTCGACGGCGACGAGATCGTCTACGTCGCACGGGTCACGACCCAGCGGATCATGACGATCTCCCTGTCGATCGGTTCCCGCCTTCCAGCGCTCTGGACATCGATGGGACGGGCGATCCTCAGCGGATTGACCGACGAACGTCTGGACGAGTTTCTGGCGACGGCACCGATGCGGCCCCCGACGACTCGCGGCCTCACGGATCTCGAAGCGCTTCGCAAGGAGATCCGCAGCGCGCGCCAGCACGGTTTCGTGCTCGTCGATCAAGAACTCGAGGAGGGTGTCCGATCGGTCGCAGCACCACTGCGCGACCGGTCAGGGAACGTGCTCGCAGCAATGAACATCTCGACTCATGCAGGTCGGGTAACGCTCAAAGAACTGCGGGCGACGATCGTCCCGATGCTGTTGGCGACGACCGCCGAGATCAACAGCCAACTTGCGAGACGCTAGGCCGACCGGTGCTGAAATTGTGGTCCTGGCTGGCGGCGGTTGACGCGAACGTGCAGGTCGAGGACAGTCTCCGCCGTGCCGGCTGGTGAATTTCAGCATCTGCTGGACGACCGGTGCTCGATCGGCTGTTACAGCTCGCGGAGCGACTTCGGGCCCTCGACATCGACGTCTCGACGAGCGAGGTCATCGATGCCGCCCGGGGCCTCGCAACGCTGGATCTCCACGATCACGCGACGATCCGCGCCTGTGTCAGCGCAGCGCTCGTCAAGCGGGCTGACCAGGCTGATTCCTTCGAGCGGTGTTTCGAGGCGATCTTCGGAGCAGCACGCGGAACGGAACCCGAGCTGTCGCCGACCGATGAGTCGGGCAGTTCATCGGACGGAACCGCCGGCGCCCACGCCGCCCACGCAGTCCGGAGAACGCCGACCCCGACACCGACAGCATCTGCGTTCGTCGGATCCATCGACGACGCCGTTCTGCAGGCTCTGTTACGCAGCGACGACCTCGCCCTCGCTGCGCTGGCAGACCAGGCGGTCGCGCAGTACTCCGGAATCGACGGTGCAGACGGAAGCGAACGATATTTCATGCATCGGGTGCTGCGAGAGCTCGATCTCTCACGAATGCTCAGCGCGGCGATGCTGCAACTGCGCAGTGACGGCGGTGCGGACGAGATGGAGTTGATGCTCCAACGAGGCGAGGTGAGCCGGCGACTCGCCGAATTCCGTCGCAGGCTCGCTGCCGAGATTGCCAGACGTCTGGAGGGTCGAACGTCTCCGGCCACCGCTGCCGATCTGCGCCACCCGGAAGATCTCGACCTGCTCGGTGTCGGTCGTGCCGAGGCCGACGAGTTGCACCGATTGCTGCAACCGTTGCTCCGACGCCTTGCCACACGGCTCGGGCAGCGCCGTCGCCCGACGCCGACAGGTCGTCTCGATGTCCGCAGGACGATCCGTCGGTCGCAGCAGACGGGCGGCGTCCCGATCGAGGCAGTCGTGCGTCGCCGCCATCCGTACCGGCCGGAGATCGTCGTGCTCTGCGATGTCAGTGGCTCGGTCGCGGAATTCGCCCGGTTTACCTTCACCCTCGTCAACGCCCTGCATGCAGAAAACGGCCGGGTCCGCAGTTTTGCCTTCGTCGACGGCGATGCCGAAGTCACCGACATTTTCGCCACAGCCCGTTACGAGATCCCCGTCAATCGGCTCGTCGAACGTCGAGGGGTCATCGGTCTCGATGGTCATAGCGACTACGGAGCCGTGTTCCGGGACTTCAGCCGCAACCATCTCAGCGACTGCGTCGGTTCAGCAACCACCGTCCTCATCACCGGTGACGCACGCGGGAATCATCGCCACCCCACCGACGACGCCTTCGCCGAACTCGCCAGCAGGGCCCGCCGCGTGTATTGGCTGAATCCCGAACCGCAGACACTCTGGGGAACCGACGATTCGCTGGTCGAGTACTACCGCCGAAGTTGCACCAAGTTCGTCGAGGTCAGGACGCTGCGGCAGCTGAGCCACACCATCGTCGAACTGATCTGACGGCTCGCGTCAGGCAGTCGCACGGTCGTCAGCAGCTGCTCGTCCCATGTCTCGGTACCCATCATTTACGCGCCGCCGCTCAGCCGTTCCTAGTGAACGAGGCGAGATTGCTGAGCACACTCATCCCGCCGATACCAGCCACGAAGCACACGCACCCGTCTCGGACCTCGAACGCCGCCAGTGCGTGGCTGGCCGCGTTGGCGACGGTCACTAAAGGCTCGTACTCAGGCGTGTTCCACGTCCAGTGGTTGTCGTCCCGGCACACGGCTGCCTCGCCGTTGTCAGCGACACGCTCACCCCATCATCGGAGATGTGACATGTCTCTCCCGGTTGATAGCGGTTGCCACCGTTCGTCAGCGGATCCCGGGAAAGGGGCTGGAACGCTGGCCGTCGTGCCGCGGCTACGATCCTCGTTTGCCGGTCGACGGTGGATTGGTTTCTGCGGTCGATGGTCGTCAGCCGGGAGAGGTGATGGCACATTGCAGGGTGCTCGGTTCGATCCGGGTGGTCGATGCCGATGGACGTGTTCTGACGCTTGTGAGCGAGCCGCAGCGGCGGCTGCTCGCGATCCTGTGCCTCCACGGCGGCAGCGTCGTGCGCTCGACGGTCCTCGAAGAACACCTGGGGCTGTCCTCCGGCGCGCTGCGCACGTCGATCAGTCGGCTGCGTCATGTGATCGGTCATGAGCTCCTCGTCACGGGCCCGGCCGGTTACGAACTCAACGCCGAAATCGACGTCGTCGACTACGAACGGTTCGTCAGCGAGGCCGCCGACTCCGATGCCGGCCCCGCCCGTGTAGCCCTCGAGCGCGCCCTGTCCCTGTGGGGGAACCCCTACGACGAGTTCGCCTTTGAGCCATGGGCCGAAGTCGAGGTCCGTCGACTGAACGATCTTCACGCATCCGCCATCGAGGAGCTGGTGGTGCTCCTCCTCGACGCCGGCGACGAGACAGCGGCCGTGGCGACGCTCGGGTCGCTGATCGACGAGCACCCGTTCCGCGATCTTCCCCGAGCTCTGCTCATGCGAGCACTGAGCCAGCTGGGGCGCTCGACAGAGGCGCTGCGTGAGTTCCAGGCCTACCGGGCTCTGCTTCGCGATGACGTCGGCACCGAACCCTCGGCGGCGCTCGTTGCGCTCGATCGCGCCATCGTCACTGGTGGCGACCTGGAGGCGCTGCGCGAACAGGGACATCCGGCGTGGTCGCGCCGGCGCCGAGGAGATCCGGTCGCTCATCCCGCTGGCCGTCGCAGCCTGCCGACTCCGATCAGTTCGTTCGTCGGCCGCGTGCGAGAGACGGCCGAGGTCGCCGCACTTCTCCAGGAACATCGACTCCTGACGCTCACGGGTGCAGGCGGCAGCGGCAAGTCCCGGCTCGCTCTGCGTGCGGCGTCGGCGCTCGCTCGCGGTGGTGCGACCGTCTGGTGGATCGACCTCGGCGTCCTCGCCGCCGGGGGTGATGTCGCCGAACAGATCGCCGCGGAGATCGGCGTTCTCCCTCGACGCGGACTGGTCGCAGAACTGGAGCGCCGCTTGCATGGCACACGGTCCGTGCTCGTGCTCGACAACGCTGAACATGTGATCGATGCGACCGCTGACGTCGTCGCCGACCTGCTCACGAGGTGTCCCGACACTCGCGCGCTTGTCACGAGCCGGGAGCCTCTCGGCATTCCGGGTGAGGTGGTGTGGCGGGTACCCGCACTCGGGCTGCCGGACGGCCCTGGATCGGTGACCCTCGACACCCTGAGCGAATACGATGCGATCCGCCTGTTCCTCACCAGGGCCCGCGAGGCGCGCCCTGGCATGGCGGTCGACCGTCAGGCCGCCGACGACATAGTCTCGATCTGCATCGAGCTCGACGGCATGCCGTTGGCGCTGGAACTAGCTGCGGCGCGGCTGAGGACGCTCCCGTTACGGGCGGTCGCCCAGAGCATCGGCGAGATCATCAGATGGAAAGGCAACGTCGGGCGCGTGCCACTTACGCGGCACACCACCCTGAGGGCCTCGATCGAATGGAGCTTCGAGCTGATCAGCCCGAGCGAGCAGCTGATGTTGCTCGTGCTGGCCACGTTCCGATCGCCGTTCGACACATCAGCTGCGGTTGCCGTCGCCAATTCGATGGGCGACTTCGATGGGTCAGCTGACCATATTTTCCGCCTGGCCGACGTCGGTTTGCTCCAGCTCGACGACAACAGCGGCTGGTACCGCATGCTGACAACCGTCCGCCAGTTCTGCCTCGAGTGCGGCGCCGCACGGGGCGTTCTGGCTCGCGCTGAGGAGGCCCACGCCCGATACTTCACCACGTGGTGCGGCGACGTCGGCGAGGGCCGAATGGGGCTCGAGCATCGACCCTTCGTCCGCCGGATGCCCGACGTCGTGGCTGCGATGTCATGGGCCAGAGTCCATGATCACGAAGCAGCGTTCCGTATGTGCCGAGGTCTTGCGCCCGTGCGCAGCGTCCTCGGGCAGCTCGCCGACTTCGACACGACCTGGCGTTGGTTGACGGGACGCGACCCTGATCAACGTGGGCCGCTGTGGATCGAAGCGGTCGCTGGGCTGCTCGCCACTGCGACGTCATTGGTGCTCGACACGGCGCCGGTCGAGGCGGCGCTGCTCGAGCGGCTGACGGATGGGCCGGGACGCGCCCGGTCATGGCTGGAACGCGGTCGGGCGATGGTGCCGGCCTATTGCGGACGCCCGGCGCAGATCGTCTCCTACGCCGACGGTCTGCTCGCCCGCGGCGACGATCTGGAATCGTCCGTCTATGTGGGTTTCGCCGCCTACATGCTGGCGCTGATGGGTCGACTCGACGAGTGCGACCGCCTCCTCGATCAACTCCGACGCCTCACCCGACGTCACGATGCCGTGTTCAGTGTCGACTCGGTCGGCAACGGCTACGCAGCGGCGATCGTGTCGGAGATGCTTCGTGGCGACCTCGGCCCAGCCCTGGATCGCGGCCGGCGCCCGGTACCGACCGATCCTGCGTTCTCGATGACATCGGCTGCCGCGCTCACCCACGCCGCGTTGCTCGCCACCGATGCTGACGCCATGCGCCGCGCTATCGAATGGTCGACGCTGGGATCCCTCCCCGTGTTGGGCTACCTGACGCCGTTCACGTCCGGTTGCGCGGCGCTCCTCGAGGGTCGATTCGCCGATGCTGCCGATCTTGTCGAGGAGTCCTGGGAACAGGCGGTGAGGGTGCCGGTGTTTCGTGTCTTCGCGTTGCCGGTGGTCGTCACGGCGCTCGTCGGTTTCGACCGCCCTCACGTCGCCGAGCGCGTCGTCGAGGTCGCCAGCGGGCTGATGATCGACATGGAGCGCGCCCCGTTCCTCACCGTGTCGGTCCAGCTCGCCAACGCTCAGATCGCGTTGGCACGCAACGACCTCGACGTGGCGCAGCGGCAAGCCGCAGCCGCATTGGGAGCGGCCCGAGCCGACCAACTGCATCTCGCCATCGTGGATGCGATCGACCTGCTGGCTGTCGTGGCCGAACGACGCAGCGACGACGTCGCCGCGCCACTCAGAGACGCCGCTGCATCCGAACGCCAGCGGCTCGGCTACCGCTACCGTCTGATGACCGCCGGCCTCGGTGCTCCCGGAGCCAGTCGCGCCGAGCAGTCGGACCTGGCGACTGTCATCGCCCGCGTTTTGGCCCGCCCGGCCTGAGCGGGCCCGTCCGGATCAGGGCATCCTGGCCAGCAGAACACGGTCGGTCGATCCCTCGACGAACAAACGCTTCGAGCCCGCTTCGACGATCATCTCCAGATACCCCTCATCGCCGCTGATCGTCTTGTTCGACGCCTCCAGCTCTTCTGCCGTGTCGACGCCAAGCACCCAGTAGACCTGGAACATGGTGCCGGCGACCGAGGACATGACCATGCCGCCGTGGCCGGTGAGCTTGGTCACGTGTTCCATCACTTCGCCGGCCCAGGCAATCGACTTCCCGATATCCGAACTACTGAGGGTGGATCGGGTGACCGTCAGGAACTGCTTCGGGGAGGCCGGCTCTCCGGTGACGGCGATGATCTCGGCCAGCATCGACGGTGCCGGTTGCGCCAGGATCCCCTCGGCAGATGCCGCCAGCTCGGACCATTCCGGCGAAAGACCGATCTGCATCGACGTATTGACGTGATGGGCGAAGTCGTTGGAGCGGGTGGAGAGCAGATAGGTGCCGTACGGACGTCCTGCAAACGCAACCCACGCCCACCAGTCCTTCCCCGACGCCCGTGCCAGGACGTCGCGCATCGCGGTGACCGTGGTGCCCAGCGCCCCGCCCTTCCCCGGATTGGCAGTGAGCTCTGATGATTGGATCAACATGGTGATTCCCCTTTTGGCCGGACACCCCCTGTGCCGACCCGACGAGCATGACGCCAGCGGTGTTACAGCTGCGCGTCACCAACTGTGTGTCGCCGCCGCAACGGCAGACCCGATTTCAGGGTTTCCAAACAGCGCCCACTGGAGCGCGGTCCGAACAAGCAGGAGCGCCGCGTTCGATCCGGCCGCAGGAATTCCGTGCTGCGCGCAACACGACTGCTCTCACCCGGCGATTGTCACCAACGACGTGACCAGGCCTCGTGTGGTGGGAGTTCCATCAACAGACCCTCGCCGTCCCATCTGACCGGCACGATGGGCATCGAGCGCAGACTCGTGACCGCGAGCAAGGATCTGACGTCGGAGACCGGCGGCCCAACGGGCCGCTACGCGAGTGTCCGAGCACGCGGCACAGCTCCCATGGACCGACGCCGCTGGACTTCAGGCACCTCATATCGCATCCACTGCGATGATCGGTGCCCGCTACGAGGATGGCACCATGCGTCTCGCCCTACGCCGGCTTCCGGATGCTTCAGATGCGAGGTATGGCGGTGATCCTGTCGGTGCGCTCCGATTGGACACACGATGGACTTGCCGTGCACCTCGTTCACGGGCAAGATGATCCGATCTCTTTCGCTGTGCAGCACATCGTCATCGATCCGCGTGACCTCCCAATCCTCGCCAAGTTCCGGAGCGAGGTCGGCGACTGGCCGATCCTCTCGTCGCGGTAGCGCGAGGTGATCATCGGCCCGTCGATCGATTCCCGCTCGCGGAGGACAACGAGCCGTACCTCGTCGACTGGATCACAGCGATCGCCCTCAGTGTGGCGTCACCGCGCGAAGCGCCCGGCGAGAGTCGGAACCGGAGCGAATCGAGAGCGAGAGATCATGGTTCGGCCATGCCAGATGCTTGACGTCCGATTCAGTTGGTCAATCAGGGATATTCAGGGCACGTGGCGTGATACGGCGTGGTGGGACCGAAGTATCTGGTCCATTCGCTGGTGGTGAGGTTGCGGTCGGCGATTTCGCACGCGGTCTGTGCCCAGTGGATGGGGTCGAGGTCGACTCGTAGTGAGTGTCGTCGCCGGTGACGATCATCGCGGAGCCGTCTGGAGTGATCTGTCCCTGGCCGACGTTGGCGTCGACGGGGAGGATGAGCTTGTCGCCGACGAGTGTTTGCGACTGGGTGTCGACGAGTTCCCATCCACTGTTGGTCTTGCGTCCGAGCCACGTCGTTCCGGGGACGAAAGCGATCTCCAGCGTCCAGTCGCTGAATGCCGAAAGCTGGGTGACTGCGCCTGTGGCACGGGTCGTGATGTCGATCGGCCCGAGCCCTGCAGAAGCGACGGTCGTGTTGTCGGCGGAGTAGGCGTCGCTCCAGTGGCCGAATGGCAGCGGAGTGACGCCGCCGCGGCTCACGTCGACTCGATAGGCGTGGGGAATCCTACCGCGCATGGTCAGCTCCGTGCTGTCCGGGCTCCAGTTGATACCGACCGCCAATTGATCGTCGATCGGGACGCTCCGTGTGAGGGTCAGGTCCGGGACCGTGTAGATCCCGACGCCGTCGTTGGTGTGGATGGCAAGGAGCTTTCCGTCGGGCGAGAACGAGGGCGATGAGATGGTTCCGGCCGGGAGATCCGGTCCGACCTGAAGACCGGTGACTGTGGAGAACATCCGGACGGTGATGCCGCCGA
>JANXUF010000014.1 GCA_025356335.1 Actinomycetes bacterium | reverse complement strand
TTCGTCTTCCCCGGTCATCCACACTGGTATGGACCCGCTCCGCGAACGACATGGGACGAAGCGTTTCTCGTCTTCGATGGTCCGATGTTCCAGATGGCCTTGGAATCCGGTCTGCACTCCGTTGACACACCTGTTCACCTGTTGACGCCGGTCGTCCCCTGGCTCCAGCGCATCGAACGATTCCGTACCCGGCCGGCACGAAGCACGCAGTCCGCATGCGATGCAGAAGCGTGCGAAATCTTGAAGCTGATCATCGAGATCCGGGCCGGCGGCGGCCCCGGCGGAACTCGGCCAACAGTGGGGACCGACTGGTATTCCAGGTCGTGTTCGCTACTGGACTCCGACCTCGGGGCGAGCCGGCAGTTGCACGACGTCGCTGACGATGTGGGTATTCCGTACGAGACCTGGAGACGCTACTCTCGGCGCAGGTCGGGCTATTCACCAGCGCGATACCGACTCGTGCGACGACTGGCCGCTGCGGCGACGATGTTGGACGAAACGGCGTTCAGTACCCGCGAGATCGCCGCCCTGCTCGGCTTCAGCGACGAACACCACCTCATCCGCCACTTCCGATCGAACTTCGGTTGCACCCCCCGTCGATACCGCGACCGCAACAACTGATCAGGCCCGGCCGGGCTCCAGTCGTGCAGGAGATCCGCGGACTCGCTGGGACGACCGGCGAGGCTGGTGTGAGCTACTCGGGGCGAGATGGCTCCGCCGGCACGTCTAGAGTGCCGAGGGTGGCAGGTGAAACGCTCGGTGCGCACACACAAACGCCGGCCTCCTCTGAGGAGGATCGACTGCAGGCCGTGGAGCGGCTCGGCCTTTTCGGCACCGACACGGACGCTGGTTTTTGTCAGATTGTCGAACTGGCGGCGGCTGCGCTCGGCACGCCGATCGCACTGATGAGTCTGGTCGGTCGCGACCGCATGTGGTTCGCCGCCAAGGTCGGGCTGGAGATGTCGGGGTTGTCGTGCGATCAGGCGTTCTGTGCGCACGCCATCGCCGCTGGCGACGATCAACCGTTCGTCGTTGCCGATGCGCTGGCTGATCCGCGCTTCGTCGACAGCACGCTCGTTGCCGGCACCGAGGCAATCCGGTCCTATGCCGGTCAGGTCGTTCGAGACCGCGAGGGGTACCGGGTGGGGACACTGTGCGTCCTCGACCGTGCTCGCAGGGAGTTCGACCAGCACCAGCAACGCATCCTGATGCAACTTGCAGCGCTCGCAGAACACGAGCTTCGCCGTATCGGCGACATGCAGCTGATCGTTCAACTCGACACCGCCCAGCGGAACAAGTCGCTCATCGTGACGACCCTCGACGAGGGCCTCGTGTTTCACGACCGAACCGGCGCAATCATCGAGTGGAACCCCGCCGCTGAACGCGTCCTCGGCCTGAGCGGTGACGAACTCTGCGGGCGAACGTCCGCAGACCCCCGGTGGCTCGCCACGCACCCGGACGGCACGATCTGGCCGGGTGACAGCCACCCGGCGATGGTCGCGCTACGCACCGGAGAACCCGTGACCGGGGCGGTGATGGGCATCCACCGCCCAGACGGCAGTGCCATCTGGGTGCGTGTCAATGCCCAGCCGATCCGTGACATCAGTGGCGCAGTGACAGCCGTACTGGCGGTGTTCGTCGATATCACCGAAGAACACCGGTTGGCACAGGCCCTCACCCGGTTCCGATTCCTGTTCGAACACTCCAACGACATCATCATCGTCCTCGACAGCGAGCGGACGGTGCGCTACGCCACGCCGTCGCTGACCCGTATTCTCGGTGTCCCCACCGATCAACCCGACCTCGCAGCAGCACTCGAGATCTTGACGCATCCAGACGACCGTTCGGTGATCGCCGACGGCTTCTCGGCGGTACGTGACGGCGCCGGTCACGGCGAACCGTTCACGGTGCGCGTCCGCGACCGCCGCGGATCCTGGCGGCATTTGGAGTTCCTCGGCGTCAACCTCCTCGACGAGCCCGCCGTCGCCGGGGTCGTGCTCACCGCTCGTGACGTCACCGATCGAGAACTCCTCGCCTGTGAACTGACGCGGAGAGCGACACATGACTCGCTCACCGGTCTTGCCAACCGGGCACTATTCGAACAGAAAGTTGCCGAGGCGCTGCTTCGAGCAGAAGCAGACGGCCACACCATCGCTGTCTGCTACCTCGACCTCGATCTGTTCAAAAACGTCAACGACACCTACGGTCACAGCGCGGGTGACAATGTCCTCAGGGCATTCGCCGGCCGGCTGCGCACAGCGACACGTCCCGGCGACCTTGCAGCCCGTATCGGAGGCGACGAGTTCGCGATGCTCCTCACATCCGTCCACGGGCCCGACGACGCCCTCGCCATCGCCACGCGGCTCCGACATTCGATCGTCGCCCCCGAACCCGAGATCCGGACGAGTATCGGCGTCGCTCTGAACACGCCCGGCGATACCCCTGACGACCTCCTCCGACGGGCCGACACAGCCCAATACACCGCCAAAGCCGCTCGGAACTCTGCCGTACACATGCTCCATACCGACTGATCCGATCTGGCCCCGGGGTTCCATGCCAGGTTCTACCGCACCCTTGCTGCACTGACGGCGCACATCCTTGCACTCGCTGTGCGGCGGATCGGTGACGGAATGTGACCAAGCTTGTCGGTGAGCATGATCGAGATGTTACGGTTGGGTGGCGGCTGGCTCTCCGAGCGTGGTCGTACCCATACCTACGCTCGACTCTTTGGGGGTCCGTATCCGGTGGCCACCGTAGACGACATCGCTCACCTGCTCCGCCGAACCGAGTTCGTCGCGCGGCCGGCACGCATCGCCGAATTGACGCCGCTCACCCTGGATGCTGCCGTCGACAACGTCGTTGATTTCACTCTCAACGGCAACCCGGCAATGGACCCGTACCTGACCAGCGCTGACGATGCGAACCGCTATGGCCAATATGTCTACGCCTGCAACTGGTGGGTGCAGCAGATGATGATCAGGCCGAGGCCGCTGCAGGAGCGGATGACCCTGTTCTGGCACGGGCACTTCACCAGCGCATGGAACGCCATCGACAAGGGCTATCAGATGATGATCCAGAACCAGCTGTTCCGCCAGCTCGGATTCGGCAACTTCACCGCCCTGGCCCAAGCCGTGGCGATCGACCCGGCGATGCTCGTGTACCTGTCGAACGCCCAGAACGTCAAGGGTCAACCGAATCAGAACTTCGCACGGGAACTGATGGAGCTCTTCACCCTCGGCGTCGGCAACTACACCGAGGACGACGTCGCCGCTTCCGCCAGGGCATGGACCGGCTACAACTACAACTCGACGACCAGGGCCTACGAATACCACCCCGAACGCCACGACGCGACACCGTCGACGTTCTTCGGAGTCACCCAGTCGTGGACCGGTCCGCAGATCATCTCGGCGATCGTCGGCGTCAAGGGCTCGATCGTCGCCGGCTTCATCGCTCGCAAGTTGTGGGAGTCGTTCGCCTACGTCGGGCCAGACCAGACGATCGTCGACCAACTGGCAGCGGTCTTCGTCGCCAACAGTTTCGACATCAAATCGTTGGTGACAGCGATGCTCAAGCGTCCCGAGTTCTACTCGATCCAGGCCAAGCAGGGTCTCGTTCGCACACCCATCGAATACATCGTCAACCTCTCGTACCTCAGCGGCATCAGCGCCTCCGATCTCGGTATCGGCTACCTGCTGCCGGCGGCAGGGCAGGGTATGTTCAACCCGCCGAACGTCGCCGGGTGGCGACCGAACGGATACTGGCTCAGCGCAAGCGCACTGAGCGGGCGATCGTCGTTGGCCGACGGCGTTGCCTGGCGGATGGCCGCCGGAACGGCGCACGACAATCTCGGCGTTTTGGTCGCCAACAACAAGGTCGCCTCGGCGAACACCGCCGTCGATAGCGCAACCGCGCTGTTCAATCTCACCACCCAAAACGGCCGAGGCCTTGGCGCAGTCACCCGTCAGGCGATCGTCGACTGGTTCGTCAACGAGCCCAGTTCGTACTGGCGTAAGCGAAACGTGATGTACCTGACGCTGCTCTCACCGGAAATGAACATGGCATGAAGGGACCCGGCGATGCTTGACCCCGAGATTTCTGCTGCCGAATCGCATCGACTGCTGTCCTCGACGGTCGGCGACGTCGACGATCGCGGCCGTTTGCTCAGCGCCTCCGACGCATTCGGTGCCGAGTTCGGATGGACCCGCAGGCGCTTCCTCCGCGCCGTCGGCATGGGTATCGGCGCTGGGCTGACGATCGGCACGCTCGGCCAGGAACTGCTCGGCCACGAGGTGCCGGCATCGTGGGCCGGCGCGCCGATCGGCCAGAACGACGGCGTGCTGCTGCACATATTCCTGTACGGCGGCAGCGACGGGTTGAACATCGTCGTGCCGTACGCCAACGGCCTGTACTACGACTGGCGATCGACCGGCACCAGCATCGCCGCAGCCACCGTGCTCGGTCTGGATGGCGCGTTCGGTCTGCATCCCTCGCTGAAATCGATGAAGGGTATGTGGGATGCCGGCCGCTTGGCGATCGTTCACGGCGTCGGTTATCGGCCTCCGGATCTTTCACACTTCTCCTCGATGGCAACGTGGATGTCAGGAACATTCGGCCGGCCGGGGGCATCGGGTTGGCTCGGCCGCTGGATCGACGGACAGCCGGCATCCGCCGATCTGGTTTCGGCAACGGTCGGGACGTCGGTGCCGCTCCATCTGGTCGGTACGACCAGGAAGGCGATCGCCGTCCCAGAGGGCGGAGGCATGCTCGGAGCGCAGACCGACGCAACGAGTCAGCGGACGTTCTCCGCACTGACGGCGATGTCGTCTGCTTCGAGCGGCGGCCAATGGCAGGACGCATTCGCCGGTACGTTGCGGTCGACGGTCAGTTCTGCAGCCCAGTTGGCACCAGCGTTCACGCCAGCCGTCACCGGCAGTCGCTTCGTGCAGCAGATGACGATGGCGGCGCGATTGATCAGTCGAAATGTCGGAATGCGGGTCGTCGATGTCGGACTCGGGAGCTTCGACACCCACGACTCCGAACCGAACGCTCTGTCCGGCCTGCTCACCGATCTGGACGCCGGCCTCGCCGCCTTCTTCTCGACGCTCGACCCGTCGTTCCGCAGCCGCGTGACGGTGATGACATCGTCAGAGTTCGGACGCACCGTGCAAGGCAACAACTCCCAGGGCACCGACCACGGCACGGCCAACGTCCATTTCGTGATCGGCGACAACGTGCGCGGCGGGATGTACGGCGCGGCGCCGGCGCTCCCTGCCAAGACTGCCGCAAACCAGTGGACCAGAGTCGATGCGACCGTCGACTTCCGTGCCGTGTACGGCAGCGTTGTCGATGGCTGGATGGGCGGTGGTGCCGCCACCATCCTCGGCGGTGCATTCGAGGATCTCCATCTGTTCGCCGCTGGTCCTGGCACCATCGTCTCGTCACCGTCGCCGTCGCCGTCACCGTCGCCGTCACCGTCGCCATCGCCGTCGCCATCGCCGTCGCCATCGGGTGTGACGAGCGGCCCACTCGACCACTTCCCACGGACGTTCGGTATCAACAGTCTCGGGAATGCCGAGAAGTTCTGGGTCGTCGCCGATGAAGTGTTGCATTCGTTCGACTCGGCGTCGGGATGGTCGCCCGACAGTACGCTGCGCGGCCCATCGGTGGGTATCCGCAGCCGCTCGGTCGGCACTGGGCTGAACTACCTCTCCAACCAAGAGTTGTACGTCGTCGGGCTCGACGGCCAGGTCTGGCACAACTTCGCCACACCGGGCAGGGGCTCCGGCTGGAACGGTTGGGACTCGATGGGCACCCCGGCTGTCGGGATCGCCGGCGAGGTCGTCGTCGGTCGCAACTCCTCGAACAATCAGGAGCTCTACGTCCTCGGCAGGGACGGCCAGGTGTGGCACGACTTCGCCACGCCCGGCAAGGGCTCCGGATGGAACGGTTGGGATCCGATGGGCGCTCCGCCACCCGGCATCGCCGGCGATGTGCACGTTTCGCGCAATGACAAGAACAATCAGGAACTGTTCGTCATCGGACTCGATCACCAGATCTGGCACAACTACGCAACGCCAGGCGTCGGATCGGGGTGGTCCGGTTGGGGCGGTGTCGGTGGCGTCGGCGCATCGACCGACCTCGCCGTGTGGGTCGGCGCGAAGGGAGTCCAGGAGATGTTCGTCGTTGCCGCCGGGGCGCTGTACCACAATTGGGCGACGCCAGGCGCTGGTTCCGGCTGGTCCGGATGGTCGCGCCTCGGTGCACCGTCCGGGGTCTCGCTGACCTCGCTGTCCGGCGTCGATCCAGCGGCGCCACTCGGGACGTGGACCGTCTACACCGGAGACGCGAGCGGCGGACTCTGGGCCCTGTCGACAACCGCCGCCGGCTGGGCAGCATGGCGCAACACGGCGGCGCCAACGCCATAGGCAGGCCGGGTTCGGGCTCGTCTGCGCACCTCTCGCCGCTCTGTCCGCCGGATCACCGAGAAGAAGGGTCCGTTCGCTCCCGCATCAGGCCACGTCGCACCGTTGGGCGATTCGCCTGATCAACGAACCGTGGGCGGGCGATACCCGAGGGCGTCAGCGTGAGTTGCTGAGGTGTCGCCGTTGGGGTAAGCAGTGTCGTGCGCCGTTCGACGGCGAGTACGGGTGGTCGAGCAGGCCGATCTGGCCGGCGATGTACACGGCTTGCAACTTGGTGTGGGCGTTGAGTTTGCCGAGTATCGAATTGACGTAGTTGCGGATCGTGTTGACGCTGAGGAACAGTTGCGCTGCGATGACCCGGTTCGTCGAACCTTCTGCGACCAGTCTCAGTACTTCCATTTCACGATTGCTGAGATCCGAGCCGAGCGTGTACGGGGCGGGACCGTGAGTGTGCAGTAACCGGGCGAGGATCATCGGTGAGACGGTGGCACCGCCGGCATCGGCGACACACACCGCTTCGATGACGTCCGATGCGGCGCGATCCTTGGTCAGGAATCCCGAGCAGCCGGCCTCCAAAGCGGCGAACACGATCCGTTCATCCATGGATTCTGAGAGCATCACCACCTTGGTCGCAGGGCTCAACTGCTTGATGGCGACCGTGACGGCGACGCCATCCTGGTCCGGCATCTGAAAGTCGACGAGCACAACGTGGGGTTGCAGCCGTTTCACCAGACTGAGTGCAGCGCTACCGGAGTCAGCGACGCCGACCACGCTGATGCGATCATCGTCGTCGAGGAGACGTGCCAGGCTCTCGGCGAACATCCGATGGTCGTCGACGATCAACAGCCCGATCGGCGACGATGAGTCGTCGAACATCGACTTCCCCACGGATCGCGTCCAGCATCGTTCGCCCGCCACGGCTTCGACCAACACCATCGCCTGCGTATCCCTGCATGGTGTGTCGTCGGTCAGTTCGTCGACCGACCGCAAGCGTTCGAACCCGACGCGTGTCTCGACGTCGCCCGACTCGATCAATCGTCGGGGGTCGAAGGCCACGCGTGCAGCCGGAATCGTGTCGACAAATTCGCCACTCACGTCATGATCGAACATGCTGCACCCTTTCAACGGACTCGACCTGCCGGTGGACCGCATTCGCCCTGAATATCGCCCTTGCATGGTGGAACGAGTACCGAAACCACCACAGAACCGTCGCCCGATGTGCTCCAGCACCAGCCGTGCGGAGAGACGATAAAAACAGCCCTGGAGAACAATCATAGTACGACTGACGCCTCGTTGAGCGCTCGGACCGACGCTCAAAGTGAAACAGTGCATTTGCACCGGTCGTCCTGGTGCAATCGACCGGCAGCCAAGTCCGGCTGCCGACCTGAGGAGGGCGGGGGCGGCCGAGGACGGGTCGCCCACGCCGACTGATCCGCACGTCGAGACCGGTACAACTGGTCACGTGCTCGAACTACCGATCCCGACACCCGTATCCGAGACGGAGTGGGTCACACGACATCTCGGACATCTGGTGTGCGACGCGGGCACCACCGCGCGTCCGGCTCGGCGCGGGGGACAGCGAGCTGCGGACGAAGCGCTTGCAGCGCTCGATGTGGCCGGCTATGCACAACGACGCAGCATGGTCGATCCGCCGTCCAGCCGGACGGCGACGGTCCTATCGCCCTACATCCGCCACGGGATGATCACCCTGGCAGAGGCGATCGCCGCCGTCGGGGGCGCACCGGTTGCGGATCGACGGCGGTTTGTCGACGAGCTGTGGTGGCAGGAGTACGCCCGGCACCTGTACGCACGGGTCGGAACCCGCAGCCGCCGTCCGCTACGACGAGAACCAGCGATTGGGGCACCGACGTGGCCCGAGCCGGTCGATGAGGACATGGTGTGCATGTCGCGTGTGCGCGACGAGTTGGAGCAGACGGGCTGGCTGGTGAACCAGACGCGCATGTGGCTGGCCTCGCACTGGACGGTTCGCGCCGGGCACGACTGGCGCAATGGCGAGGAATGGATGTTCCGTCATCTGCTCGACGGGTCACGAGCGGCCAACCGGTACGGCTGGCAATGGTCGGTAGGAGCGATGACCTCCAAACCATACGGGTTCTCGCGATGGCAAGTCGAACGGCGCGCGGCGGCGTGGTGCGCCTCGTGTCCGCGCGCATCGGCATGTCCGATCGAGAACTGGCCGGCTGCACAGTCCGGACGAGCGCTGGAGGATGCGTTGCTCCGCTCCGGCGCAGATCTCGTCGGCCCGGAAATGCCCGTGGTGACGGGCACACCCGAAGAGGTCTGGTTGACCGCAGAATCGATGGGAGCAGGCGATCCTGCGCTGGTGGCATGGCCGACGAAACCTGCGGTGTTCGTCTTCGACGAGCCGCTGCTCGAACAGCTGCGCCTGAGTACGAAACGGCTCACGTTCATCGCCCAGACGTTGGCAGAACTCGCTGAGCACCGTCCTCTGCGGCTGCTGCTCGGTGACCCGGCGACCGATTTGCACGGGGTGAAGCTCGCAGCGACCTTTGCGCCTGTCCCTGGCTTCCAACGCCGAGCTGCACACCTCGACATCGTCGCGCTTCATCCGTACCCATGGCTGGCCAGACCCGACGGGGGCGATGTCAGCAGCCACAGCGCGTGGATCCGCCGTCTCCCACGGCGGGCAATCGTCCAGGGCGCGTGAGCTGGTAGGTCCGTGCACCCGAGACGCTGTCGCCTCACCTGAGGTGCTGCGCTCTACAGGCGTTGTTTCACTTGCAGGATGCGAGTACCGATGTCGTCGAGTTGGGCCGGGGTCGCCGCTGCTGCGAGCTGCGGGAGGAGGTTCAGTTCTTCGTCTTCGACGTGTGCGCTGACGGCGGCTTGCAGCTTGGCGACTGCGTCGATCAGTGGCTGACCCTCGAGCGCCCGCAGATCGTCGATGGCTCGCTTGATCCGTGCGTGTGCGACGTCGAATCCTTCGACGTCTTCGGTGTTGTCGAGGATCTCGCCGGCGAGTGGGTAGAGGGCGCCGTGTTCGGCGTCGTCGTGTGAGGCCAGGCAGTCGACGATCTGGCCGACGACGGCACCCACGCCTGTTTCAGCGAATTCGGCGAACAGTGCAGTGACGCGCTGGTGATCGGCGAGGACGAGGTCGATTCCGTTGGGCATCTCAGTGACTGCTTTCCATGCGAGTGGGGTGGGTGGAGGCTCGGGCCCAGTGCCGGTGCTGCGACAGGGCCGTCACGAGGGCTTTGGCGAACTTGGCGTTCGCTTTGTCGCTGGCGACGACACCCGGATCATCCGGCGTGATTCCGGCGTTGTCGACGATTGCCGTTCCGTCGCCCCACGCGGCGATCGTCTTGAAGTGGCGGTACGCCGTCTGCAGGTATGTGACGACGCCGGGATTGGTCGCCAATGTCGTTCCGCCGGCGACGATGACGGCGTCGGGCAGTGCAGGGTTGGCGGTGTGGAACGACCAGTCGACGGTCAACGTGTCGGGCTTGCGTCCTGGACCGCTGATCTGCCCGAGGTGCGTGGCGACGACTTGGGGAACGGCACCGGCGGCGGTGAGCGCCTTGTGAACGGCGCGGATCCCGGCGAGATCGGCTCCGTCGCTGGCGAGGATGTGCACGACGCGTCCGTCGAGCGGGAATGTCGCTGTCGTGTTCATCGACAGCGCCACTGAAGGGGCGAGCACGTTCGGGTTCGGGTCGATCTGCAATCCCTCGGTGGAGCCGGGGGTCATGCCGAGCCCGACACCGACCCGCCGTGCGAGGTCGACGTCGACGAGCACGAGACGGTCGAGCATCAGTTCGACGACAGCCTGCACATCGACGTGGCCGAGTTCGAACGTGAACGCATCGACGATGTGATCCTGTTCGACCTCGGTCATCGACTGCCAGAACATCGTCGCCTGACTGTACGGATCGTCCGGAGAACGATCACGGACCTTTGCCCCGGCGACGGGGCGAGGGACGTGGATGTAGCCGCCGTCTGCCTGCCCGGCGACGAATGGGCAGCCGCCTCCCACGGCGTTGGGAAGGTACGGCGTGCGCCCAGCGTGGACGGCTTGTTGAGCGAATCCGTCGCGGTGGTTGTCGTTCACCGGGGCGAGCGGGCGGTTGATCGGCAACTGCTCGAAGTTCGGCCCACCGAGCCGGGACAGCTGCGTATCCAGATAGCTGAACATGCGTGCCTGCATCAGCGGATCGTCGGTCACCTCGATACCGCTGACGAGGTGACCGGTGTGGAACGCGACCTGTTCGGTTTCGGCGAAATAGTTGGTCGGGTTGCGGTTGAGTGTCATCCGCCCGATCGGCTGCACGGGCGCCAACTCCTCAGGGACCAGTTTCGTCGAGTCGAGCAGATCGATTCCCTCGAAATACTGATCCTCGCTGTCAGCCAGGATCTGCACACCGAGCTCCCACTCGGGAAACGCCCCGGCGCCGATGGCGTTGTAGAGGTCACGACGGTGAAAGTCCGGGTCGGCACCAGCAAGCATCTGGGCTTCTTCCCACACCAGACCGTGGACACCGAGGACCGGCTTCCAGTGGAACTTGACCAACGTCGTCTCACCGCTCTCGTTGACGAGACGGAACGTGTGGACACCAAAGCCCTCCATCATCCGCAGCGACCGCGGGATCGCCCGGTCGGACATGATCCACAACAGCATGTGCGGCGACTCCGGGAGCTGCGAGACGAAATCCCAGAACGTCGTGTGCGCCGTCTGTGCCTGTGGGATCTCACGATCCGGTTCCGGTTTCGCCGCGTGGATCAAGTCTGGGAACTTGATGCCGTCACGGATGAAGAACACCGGCATGTTGTTGCCGACAAGATCGAAATTGCCTTCCTCCGTGTAGAACTTGACAGCGAACCCACGCACGTCCCGCGCCGTGTCAGCCGACCCGCGTGAGCCGGCGACCGTCGAGAACCTGGTGAACACCGGCGTCACCCGGCCCGGCTGCAAGAACCCCGCCGACGTGATCTCACTCGCCGTCCCGTACGACTCGAACACACCATGAACGCCGACACCACGAGCGTGCACGACACGCTCCGGAATACGTTCGTGATCGAAATGCATCAACTTCTCGCGCAGGTGGAAATCATCCATCAACGTCGGCCCACGCTCCCCGGCCTTCAAAGAATCGTCCGTCTGCGACAGACGCTGACCAAAGGCAGTCGTCAGGAAATCGGTGTCCTGCGCCGGGACCCTGCCAGCCCGCGGCACGAGACGCGGTCCGCGATCGCCAACAGGCACCTCCCCCAACGGCTTCACCGGCGCCGGCCCTGCAGTACGTTGCACACCATCGGATCGACCGCCTGACGACCCGGAGGCCAGAGGTGGCGCACCGTCGCTCACGTTGTCATCGATTTCACCCAGGTTGGACATGGTTGCTCGTTCCTTTCGTGTGGCGGCCGGCATCCACGGCCGCTCACTGCCCCGTACGGCGCAGCGCGAAACATCAACCGCGACAACCGACTGCCCTGACGCCGGGAGCCGTGTTCACCGAATTCCGCCGAGGCCGGGCGACCCGCCCTGTTGGGTCAATGGTCCCCTGTGAGGGATTCCCTGGCGCTGACCGTCACCACGTCACGCTCGTCGGCGCGCAGTACCCGGTTGGCCCGCAACGTCACCCGGTACGTGTCCGACGCCCGGTCATCAGGTGTTTGCTCCGACGGAAGCTTTTCGACGGACTGCACGATCATCACCGACTGGGTTGGCAGATCCCCGAGAGCCGCTTCCACCGCTGCGGTCACCACCGCCGGGTCGTGGATCGCCGGCGCGTCTGCACCGACGGTCACGTCGACGGTCGTCGAGGTGCCCTGCTGGGAGTGGTTCGCCACCTCGATCATCATGCGGTTGGCGACGTGCCAGGTGACGTCACCGGCATCGACACGCGTGGCGAACGCGCCGAGGTCGGTGACCAGCCCCCTGACCCGTTGACCGGTCGCTGTGGTCACTTCGACATCGTCGCCGTAGCCGTAGCGATCTTCGAACAGCACGTGCAACCCGGCAATGTAGTCCTGGACCGAGTTCTGTGCCCCGAACGCCAGGATCAGCCCGACGAACCCGGCGCCGCTGACCGCCAGACCGACGTTGACCTGCAACTCGTTCAACGCCACGACGATGACGGTCACCCACACCACGGCGCTGATGATGCGCGTCAAGGCGGCGACCGACGCATCGATACGGTGCTGGCGGCGCAGCTCGGCGACATAGGCGCTCTCGCCGGTGGGGACCCTCGAGCGCAGCACTCCCCAACGCGACACTTTCCCTGTGCGATCCCGGTTCGTTGCCGACCTGTTGGTGACCCGGTTCAGCACCCGCCGCAGCAGCACCCTGGCGATGCGAACCCCGCCGGCTGCGCCGACGATCAGCCCGACGATGGTGGCCCCGTCGACGAGCACAGTGTGCATACCATCACGCTACGGCCCCGACGATCCCCACATCCTGATTCTGCGATCTGAGGTGCAGACCCGTGAAAGGATTTTCGCCAGTCCTGCGGTGTCGTGGCGGATCGTTGCGACCGTCAACCCTTGACGGCACCAGCCATCTGGTTGCCGACGAAACGCCGCTGGAAGGCAAAGAACAGCACGGCGACCGGAAGCGTCGTCAGCAGCGCCGCTCCCATGTTCAGCGGGTATTGCGTGCCGGAGCCGAGCGAACCGCTCGACAGGTTCGCCAGTCCAGTCGTCAGTGTGTAGTACTTCGGCGAGATCGTCGAGACGAGGAAGAAGCTGAATTCGTTCCACGAACCCTGGAACGAGAGGATCGTGAGGGTGATCAACCCTGGCCGCACCAGCGGCATCACGACTCGCCAGAACGTCGTGAACACTCCGGCGCCATCCATCCGAGCGGCCTCCTCGAGCGATTCCGGGACCTGCAGGAAGAACTGCCTCATGAGGAAGATCCCCGTTGCATCCATGGCAATCGGCAGGATCATGCCAGGGTACGAGTCGAACAACGACAACTGCTTGAGCACGAGGAAGCGCGGAATCAGCAACACCACCCCAGGGACGGCGAGCGTCGCCAACACGAGGCCGAAGACGAGCTTGCGACCGGGGAACTTCAACCGTGCCAGCGCGTATCCGGCGAGGCTGTCGAGCGACACGCGGCCGACGGTGATGCAGACCGCAACGAGGGTGCTGTTGAACAACCACCGCACGAAATCGACGGACGAGTCGGAGCTGAACCCGAAGATCCTCTTCCACGAACGCATCGTGAACGGGTTGGGCCACAGCGACAGCGGATGAGTTGCTGCGTCAGGATCGGTCTTGAAGGACGTCGCCAACTGGATGATGAACGGGCCGAGGTACAACAGCGCGAACAACGTGAGCGCTCCGTAGGCCAGCCGGCGGCGACGCTTCTGCCGGGCGGCTTCGACCGTGGTGGTGTCACCCATCAGATCTTCTCCTTGAGGAAGCGGCGTTGGATCACGGTGAGGACGATGATGAGCATGAACAGGAGGAACGCCATCGCCGCCCCCGTTCCGAAGGCTGAGTTCTGAAAGCTGAGCTGGTACGTCAGGTACGCCGGCGTCGACATCGTCGGGTTCGTCTTGCCTGCGAGGAGGATCTGGTCGAACACCTGCCAGGTGCCGATCGTCCCGAGCATGATGACGAAGGCGATCGTCGGCCGCAGCATCGGCACCGTCACCCGCCAGAATCGCTGCCGGGTTGTCGCCCCGTCGATCTGACTCGCTTCCATCACGTCTTCCGGAATGTTCTGGAGCGCTGCGAGAAACATCAGCATGAACGTGCCAGACGTCGTCCACACAGCGAGGATGATGATCACGCACATGCTCGTCGACGGGCCCGACAGCCAATCCCACAGGTGGAGCCCCATCAATGTGTGTTTGCCCCACCCGGGCGACGAGTCGACGCCGAAGACGCGCAGTAGCTGGTGGAACAGCCCCCGCTGGTCCTGCAGCCAGTTGGGCCCTTTGACACCGACGAGGTCGAGCAGCTTGTTCACGGCACCGGTTCCCTGGAACAGGAAGATGAACACGAGGGTGATGGCGATGCTGCTCGTGACCGATGGGAAATAGAACGCCGTGCGATAGAAGCCCCTCCCCTTCAGCGCCTTCTGGTGGACGAGGACCGCCAGCAGCAACGCGAGGAGCGTCTGTGCCGGCACGACGAAGAGCACGAAATAGAAGTTGTTGCGCACCGATCGGAAGAAGTTCGTCCTCGTCAGCGAATCGCTCGTGAGCAGCTTCTTGTAGTTGTCCAGACCGATCCATTTTGCGCTGCCGCCGAGCGGGTTCGAGGCACCGTTCCAGTTGGTGAAGCTGATGTACAGCGCAACGATGATCGGGATGACAAGGAAGACCAGCAGGCCGATCAGCGCCGGCGAGACGAAGAGCCACCCGGCGATTCCCTGACGCCCGTTGAGCTTTCGTTCCTCGCGGATCAGCCGGCGCCGTTTCTGGCGATCCGACTCCGTCGGCGGGACGTCGATTGTGGTTGCCGTGCTGGTCGTCATCGGTGGCGAGCTTTCGAACGAAGGTGGTTACGATGCGGGCAAGATGGCACCGGCCGTTGCCGGCCGGTGCCACACGCCTCCGGGGGGAACGGTTGCTAACCGAGCGCGGCAGCGTTCTTCTGCAGATCGGCGAGCATTGCCTTGGGGTCCGAACTACCGTCCGACAGGCCCTGAATGGCGTTCTCGAAGTTCTGCTGGACCTGGGAGAATCCAGGGGTGGTGACTTGGCCGACGGCGTAGTCAGCGCCATCGATGAACGCCGCCTGCTCCGGGAACTTCGTCGCGAACTGCGCCTTCGCCGCCTGGCGCGAGGGCATCACACCGAAGGCGTCGGCGAAGGACAATTGCTGATCGACCGACGTCAGGAAACTGACGAGGCTGACGTCGGCATCCTGGTGGGCGCTCTTGGCGGCGACGCCCCAGCAGTTCGTGAAGTTCAGGGTCCCCTTCGTTCCCGTCGGGCCGGCCGGCATCGGCACGACCTTGAACTTCACACCTGGATAGTCCTTCTTCATCGCCCCCATGATCCAGTTGCCCTCGATCGTCATTGCCGCTATTCCCTTGCCGAAGGCCTCTCCGCCCCAGCCGGCGCCAACCTGCTTGGGGAACTTCAACGCGCCCTCCTTGGCAAGTTTCTGAGCGAACTGCAGGCCCTGCAGGTCCGCAGGCGAGTCGAAGGTGAACTTTCCGTCTTTCTGGTACGACCCTCCGGCTTCGATCATGAACGCGCCGAGCCGGTCGAGGCTGTCACCCATCACGAGTCCGGTGACAGTGCCGGCGGACAGCTTCTTCGCTGCAGCCTCGAGCTTGTCCCAGGTCGTCGGCAGATCGGCATCGGTGAGTCCGGCCTTCGTCCACAGATCGGTGTTGATCTCGACGGCAAGCGTCGAGAAGTCCTTGGGAGCACAGTAGTACTTGCCGCCGGTCGTGAACACCGACGCGAGCGACGGATAGATGTCCTTGGAGTCGGTGATCTTGTCGCCGGTGACGGCGAGCGCGTTCGAACTCGCCAGTGTCTGGAACCCACCGGAGCTGCCGTAGAAGACGTCGGGCGGCGAGCCGCCGGCGATCGCCTGGGTCAGCTGTTGGTTGAGGTCCGCAGCGACGATCACGTTCACCGTGTTGCCGGTCTTCGCCCCCCACGCCGCAGTGGCTGCCTTGACGGCATTCGTCTCGGCGTCACCCGAGGAACCGATCATCACGCTGAGGGTGACGCCCTTTTCCGTCGGACCGCCGGCGGCGGCCGTACCGCCTGCGGCAGTGTTCGCCGCAACTGTTTTCGAGGCGCCGGTGTTCGCGCTCGTTGCGGACGTCGAACTGGAGCTGCTGCCACAGGCCGAAAAGGCCAGCAGCGATCCTGTCAGTCCGAGCGCTGTGACAGCGCGCCGGGAGGTTCTGTTCACGTGGGTGTTCTCCTTCGTTGTGACGACGAAACCCCCATAGGTTCGTCGAGATGTGGGCTGGGCCGAGAGATCCGGACAGGCCTCATCTGGTTGTTGCGTCAATCCGAGGAAGCGTCGACGACCGTCGTCTGGCACGAACGAACCGTTAATTTGATCGTTCAAAAAACTCCCCAGCCGAAATCTACATGATTGGACTTCTTGGGTCAAGTCATTGCTACAGTCGCTCGAGGGGGAGCACGACACGCCGACAAAAATGCCTCGCGAGGCGACATCGATCGATTCAGCGCGAGGAGCAAGGAAGTAACGACGACCATGACGCCACACGACCCTCACGATGCAGCTTCGCCGTTCGGGCCAGCGGCGCGCACGGACACAGTTGCCGGGATGCAGCCCTTTCTCCACGATCTGGTGAGCCTCGTGTGTGCCCCAGCACTCCTGCTCGCACGCAGCGACGGAGCGATGACGGGTCACGGAGCAGAAGGCTTCTTCGTCAACGACCGACGGGTCCTCACGATGATGCGATGGACCATCGACGACACCCACCTGTCGTCGATCGCATCCCAGATGCTCGGGGCCGACGCTGCACGCCACGTCGCCGTCGTGCGCGGCGCCGGCGACGACGGTCCGGATCCGACCGTCATCGCTGTGCAACATCTGCAGCTCACGGCGTGCGCTCTCACCGCCTCGATGACCATCACCTCCCGCGCCCGCGCGCCCGTCTCATTGCGCGTCAATCTGCACGTGGGTACCGACTTCGCCGACATCGCCGTGGTGAAGCAAGGTGCCCCGGTATCGCCCGTCGTGGCATCGCCGACGGAGACGGGTTTTTGCTTTGTCGGGCTGCATGGAACGAAGACCGAGATCGTCTGCGAACCGCTGCCCCCTGAGCACGACGCCGACCGCGGAGCGATGACGTGGACGGTCACATTGTTGCCGGGCGAATCGGCGACGATGACGATGCACTGCACACCGATCGTGTCCGGCGCGGCTGTCGCTGTCATCGCGCCGGCGACTCGTGACGTCGTCGGCCGGCTCGAGGTCGCCGCAACGGATCGACGCATTCCGCGCCTCGTCGCCCAGGCGACCGCCGACCTGCGCGGCCTGTTGCTCGGCGACCCGATGTCGCCGGCAGATACGTTTCTTGCTGCAGGCTCGCCCTGGTTCCTGACGCTCTTCGGGCGGGACTCCCTCATCGCCGCCCGCATGCTCCTACCCGTCGCCGCCGAGGTTGCAGCAGGAACACTCCGCGCCCTTGCCAGGCGGCAGGGGACAGTCGTCGATCCGCTGACGGCAGAGGCGCCCGGCAAGATCCTCCACGAACTGCGCGCCGACGTCGTGGACCACGGTGATCACGCCGGCGCGTCAGGGGATCGCCGGCTGACGTTGCCCCCGGTCTACTACGGCAGCGTCGACGCAACTCCGTTGTGGATCTCGCTGTTGCACGATGCGTGGTCGTGGGGCATGCCGGCGGATCAGGTCATCGATCTGCTCCCGGCGCTGCGCGCTGCCCTCGGGTGGCTCGCAGCTGACGCCCTCGACGATCGCGGTTTCGTCTCCTACCTCGACGAATCAGGAAGCGGGATCGTCAATCAGGGATGGAAGGATTCAGCTGATTCGATCCAGTTCGGAGACGGCCGGCTGGCCGTCGCCCCGATCGCATTGTGCGAAGTCCAGGGATATGCCTTCGCTGCGGCTCGACACGGCGCCGCCCTGCTCGATGCGTTCGCCGGCGCGGACGGCGGCAATGCGGACCTTGATCGCACTGCTGCAGCCGGATGGCGCCGTTGGGCAGACGCCCTCGGCAGT
This sequence comes from Actinomycetes bacterium, assembly GCA_025356335.1. Classification (GTDB taxonomy): domain Bacteria; phylum Actinomycetota; class Acidimicrobiia; order Acidimicrobiales; family Ilumatobacteraceae; genus JANXUF01. The sequence continues at coordinate 112,579 of JANXUF010000014.1, read as the reverse complement.
CGCTTCCGCTCGGCGTTCTGGGTCGAGGACCGGGTCGGCCGCTATCCCGCCGTTGCCCTCGATCGTCACGGCAGCCGGGTCGATTCGGTGACATCGAACATCGCCCATCTCCTCGGCACCGGCCTGCTGGACGATGCCGAGGAGGCACTCGTCGTTGCCAGGCTGGCAATGCCTGACATGGACTGCGGATTCGGGCTGCGCACGCTGTCCTCGCTCTCCGGCGGATTCAACCCGTACAGCTATCACGGCGGCTCGGTCTGGACCCACGACACGGCGCTGGCGATCGTCGGTTTGCTGCAGGTCGGGTCCGCAGCCGCTGCAACCGTCGCAGCGGCGCTCGTCGAAGGGCTCCTGTGCACCGCTGAGCGATTTGGCTACCGACTGCCGGAGCTGTACACGGTCGAGCAACTCGACGGCGAAGCCGCCGTTCCGATCATCTACCCGGCGTCATGCCGACCGCAGGCATGGAGCGCGGCGTCGGCAATCGCCATACTCATTGCATTGATCGGCGAGGAACGGCGATCACCAGACGGTCGCAGTCTCCGCCCGTCTGCCATCACGCCGTGCGGCGAGGTCAACCTACGGCGGCGAATCATCGAAGATACGCCATGAGCGCGCTGCTAGCTTCGCGAGAATGGCGATGGCGACTTCCAGAATCACCGCCGAACGGACTCGGTGAACGCTCGTCCGAGGCCGGTTGACATGGTCGTGCCGAAGCGGGGCTCGTTGGTCACCGTCGACGATGTCGCAGCTCATGCCGGGGTCTCGCGACAGACCGTGTCGAACGCCCTCAACGCTCCGCAACGCCTGAAACCGAAGACGCTCCGCACGGTGCTGTCGGCGATCGACGAACTCGGGTACCGGCCGAATCAGGCAGCCAGGGCGCTACGGACCTCCTCGACGAGATCGATCGGCTGCCGCACACTGCCGGTCGATCGCCGCGGCACCGGAGGCATTCTCGACCGCTTCCTCTACGCGCTCTGCGACGCAGCCAGGCAATCCGGATTTGGGGTGCTGTGCCATGCAGCCGACAGTGACGAGGACGAGATTGCCATCTTCGACGAACTCAGTCGACGGAACGGCGTCGACGGTTTCGTCATCTCCGGCACCCGGTTCGGCGACGAGCGCGGCGATTGGCTCAGGAACCATCACGTCCCGTTCGTCTCGTTCGGCCGGCCGTGGGGGCAGGACCCGTCCGGGTGCTCCTGGGTCGATATCAACGGTGCCGGCGGAATTCGCCTGGCAGTCGAGCACCTGCACGCCCAGCGTCACCGTCGCATCGGGTTCGTCGGCTGGGAGCCCGGCAACGGCGTCGGCGATGACCGCCTCGCCGGCTGGGTGCAAGCGACCGCTGCGTATCGGCTTCCGAATCGGGGATTGGCGTGGTTCGGCGCCGACAGCGTCTCCAGCGGGGTCGCTGCTGCCACGGTGCTGATGAACCAGGCCTATCCACCGACGGCGCTCGTGTGTGCGAGCGATGCACTTGCAGTCGGCGCAATGAGGGCGCTGGAGGACAGAGGACTTCGCCCTGGTCCTGACGTATCGGTAATCGGCTTCGACGACAGCGCCGGCGCACAGGTCGTACGACCGGGACTGACGACGCTCCATCAGCCCCTGGAGGAGTCGGCGGAGTGTCTGGTGACGATGCTGCTGGCGCATCTCCGCGGCGATGACAGCACCGCAAACGTGCTCCTCGAACCAATGCTCGTGATACGCGACAGCAGCATCGGGTACTCGCCGAGCTGAGCCGATCGACGAACGCCGCACGCAGCTCCGATTCCCCGGCCAAGGCTGATGCTCCGCCAATTCCGAGCGACGTCTCGCACTTCCTCGATCCGCCAGAGAGCTCGTCGTCCTCCGAACGAACGAACGCGAGTTGGGCGCCGACCCGCAGGCCTTGGAACAGACGGGCTACGCCTCTGCGAGCGACGAACAACACCCCGCTCCGCTGACTCCTGCTGACACGGTGATCTCCCACGAAGTGGCCAAGCGTCTCTGACCGGTCTGTCGACCCGCGACGAAATCAACAGATGTAGACGTCTACAGGTAGAGTCATCGACATGTGTCCGATGGTCAATACCGACGATCTCTGCGACGCCGGCGAGGTAGCCGAGCTGCTCGGGCTGTCGCACTCCAACAGCGTCTTCGGGTACCTGCGCCGATATCCCGACCTGCCTCGCCCAGTGATCAACCTCGGGCGAGGACGGATTGCGTTGTGGCTGCGGCCGGAAATCGCCGCCTGGCGTGCTGCGCATCCACGCCGGACTGCAGCATGAGCTCGGTACTGCGTCGGGCGCCGGTCGAGCGCGGCCGGGTCGAGCCTCGGCGCAGCGTGCCGGCGGGCATCGCCCGCCCGCCATACGTGCTGACCGGGAGGGTCGTGCGCCAGCCGAGCTTCGAGATCCTCCGCGGCGCCGACCTGACGGCGATGCGCGCCGCCTGCCGAGTCGGCGCAGAGGTGCTGATCGAAGCGGGCCGCGCCGTGGCACCAGGTGTGAGCACCGCAGAACTCGACGAAATCGCCCACCACGCCTACATCAGTCGAGGCGCCTACCCGAGCACGCTCGGCTACCGGGGCTTCACGAAGTCGGTATGCACCTCGGTCAACGAGGTCGCCTGCCACGGCATCCCCGACAGCCGGCCGCTCGTCGAGGGCGACATCGTCAACATCGACGTCACCGCCTACGTGGACGGTTTCCACGGCGACACATCCGCCACCTTCTGCGTCGGAGAGGTCGACCCGGCGACGCAGGCCCTGGTCGACGCCACGCGAGACGCCACCCTCGCCGCTATCCGAGCCGTGCGACGTGGAGGGGAATTGCGAGCGATCGGTCAGGCGGTCGAGTCGGTCGCACTCCCACGCGGCTACGGGATCGTCAGCCAGTACGGCGGACACGGAATCGGCAGGGTGTTCCACGGACCACACGTCCATCACACCGATGTGCCTCTGGCAACGACTCGGTTCGAGCCAGGCATGTGCTTCACCATCGAGCCGATGCTCACCGCCGGCAGTAGCCGCCTCGAGCAGTGGGTCGACGGCTGGACCGAGGTCACCGTCGACGGCCTGCCCAGCGCACAGTTCGAGCACACCGTGATCGTCAGCGAAATCGGTGTCGAGATCCTCACGGTCACCACCGATGCCACCAGCGCCGTCGACGCAAACGATCCGATCTCGAACGCCAACCCCGAGCGCAACGCTCGACCACGCAGGTAACGCGAGCGGACCTGTCGCCCCGAAACGCGACACACGCCAGAACTGCTGACTGCAAGGTACCGAACCGACGCCTGTTTGACTGCGACGACATCCCGGACGAGGTCGGCACATCGCTGTACGTGGCGCGGGCAAGTCGGTGCCAGACTGAGGCCGTGACCAACGCAAGCGACGGCGACGCGGCAACGGCGGGGTTCCACCCCCGGCGTCGTTACCAACCGGGTCGTTGGCGCCGTCTGGAAAACTCCGTCATGAGTGCGTTCGTCAGCACCGGTCTCGTTCCGCACTGTTACCTGTTGACCACGCAGGGGCGCAGGAGCGGCCTGGCACGCAGAAATCCTGTCCTGATCGTGAAAGACGATGGGCGCCGTTGGCTGGTCGCCCCGTACGGAGCGGTGTCGTGGGTGCACAACGCCCGCGCCGCCGGGCAGGTACGGCTGGCTCGTCGCCGCAACACGTGCGCCTACACCGTCCGGGAGGTGGTCGGGGCGGAGGCGGGGCCGGTGCTGCAGCGGTACGTCAGGATCGCCTCGGCCACTCGGCAGTACTTCCAGGCAGACCAGAACGACCCGGTGGAGAGGTTCGTCGCCGAAGTCGAGCAGCACCCGGTTTTCGAGCTCACCCCGATCGGCTCGGACTCCCCGCCGTTGTCCCGAGCACGGCTGGGCGCCGGGTAGGTGCACCCGCTCAGCCCGCCGGCCCCCTGCTCGTCAGGGTCGGCTGTGTCCCACGACGTTCGGTGTGGGCGCCCGATTTGCGCCACGCTGTCAGTTGACCGCGGTAGCCAAGCCGGCACATGCCGTCGCCGTTCGGCGCGGATTGCGGCCGGGGCGGCCTCGTGGTCGGAGTGCCGGCAGATCGCCAGTCGTCCTTGACGACGATCGCCGCTGCCACCCGCTCGACGCACTCCTGATGTCCGACCCAGCAGTCGGTCGGCGCGATGTCCTCAGATGCTGCGTGACGGTGGCGATCGTGGCGGGTGGAGGTCGATGATCTGATCGAGCCCGACGATGCGGAACACGGTTCGCAACGCACGCGAGGCGTTGTTGATGCGCATCGACTTTCCGAAGTGTTTGGCGGCGGCGGCGAACGCCGCAGCACCTCGGGAATCGATGAAGGCGACAGCACCGAGATCGAGCACCAACCCGGGCTGAGCCATGAAACGCTCGAGCGCCGACGTCAAGCGGTCAACCGTCGAAGCGTCGATGTCTCCGGCGACGACGAGGCTGAGGGCTCCCTCGAACCGAGTCACACTGATCATCACGCCGGGATACGGGCACGATGCCTGAGGATCATTGTCGAACATCGGCGATGCCCGCGTCTATCGGGGATGCGACGGGCAGCGTCATCGTCCCGGCGCCAGCGTTTCGGGTGCGTTCCGAGCACCGCGAACCGACCGTCATCGCAGCGCAGCCGGCTGAGTCATCGGCACCGAGGGAGGCGGTGTCGCGTGGTTGCCGATGTGACGGTCGGTACGGAGGACTCCGGGGTGTGCGGGCGGTCGAGCAAGCCGATCTGGTTGGCGATGAAGACTGCCTGCAGTTTGGTGTGGGCATCGAGTTTTCGAAGTATGGCATTGACGTAGTTGCGGATCGTGTTGACGCTGAGGAACAGTTGCGCAGCGATGACCCGGTTCGTGAAACCTTCCGAGAACAGTCTCAATACCTCTATTTCGCGATCACTGAGATCTGATCCGAGGGTGTGCGGGGCGGGCCCTCGAGCGAGGAGTAGCCGGGCGAGGATCATCGGTGAGACGGTCGCACCGCCGGCATCGGCGACACACACCGCTTCGATGACGTCCGATGCGGCGCGATCCTTGGTCAGGAATCCCGAGCAGCCGGCCTCCAACGCGGCGAACACGATCCGATCGTCTGTGGACTCCGAGAGCATCACGACCTTGGTTGCGGGGCTCGACTGCTTGATGGCGACCGTGACGGCGACGCCATCTTGGTCCGGCATCTGGAAGTCGACGAGCACGACCTGAGGTTTCAGCCGTGTCAATTGGCTGAGAGCTGCGGTGCCAGAGTTGGCGACGCCGACCACGGTGATGCGATCATCGTCGTCGAGGAGACGTGCCAGGCTCTCGGCGAACATCCGATGGTCATCGACGATCAACACGCCGATCGGCGTCGACACCTGGTCAAACATCGACGATCTCACGGAGTGCCGGGAGCCATTGCTGCTCGATCACTGTGCACCCTTTCGACGAATTCGACCCTGTCCAGCGGGCCGTATTCGCCCTGGATACCGCCCTCGCGTCGTGGTTGCGGAACGGCAACCACCACAGAACCGCCGCCATTTTTTTCGGTCCAACCGCTTGGTGAGGACGGACGATGACAACGACTTGGACGAAGACGCTAACGTCCGTCGTACCGCGGTAAGCGCTTGAACTGACGCTGAAAGTGAATAGGTGCATTTGCACCATGTACGGTTGGCGGTCGATGGCAGGTCGTCCCACTGCAGGAAGGTGACAGCCCGCCGATGAATCGCCCACCAGGTGGTGACGCGGAGTGTAGGATTGAGCGCACTAGTAGACACTGTTCTTGACCCGAGCGATGCATGTGAAGTCTGTCAAGATCGGGCAGACAAGGAGAAAGCGGTGGTTGCTTCGTGAAGTGGCGGCTCGACGTTCGGCGTTTCGATCCGATGAGTGGTTCATGGCCGACGGTGGTTGCCGATTTGGTCGTGGTGGTGCTGCTGGCGGCGCTCGCCCGGGCGGTGTCCGATCGGTTCGTTGCTGGCGGATCGAGGTGGTTGGTGTTCATCATCGCCGTTGCGCTACTTGTTTTTGTCGTCGTCGCCGTGCCCTTACGGGTCATGCTGATGCAGCAGCGGGGCCGTGCAGACGAGACCACCGAGGCATTGCGGGTGCAGAACACCCGCCAACAGTTCGACGCTCGTTTCTTGCGTGCGTTGGAAATGGCGGAGGTCGAAAAAGATGCGTTGGCGGTGACAGCGAGGGCATTGGCGATGTGCGCCGACAACAGCGCAGCGACGGTGTTGCTCGCCGACAACAGCGAAGCCCATTTGCAGACCGTCACGGCAACGCAGGGGTGCGGCGCCGAAGCAGCCTGCGACGTCGCCACGCCTCGCGGTTGCCCGGCGATCCTCAACGGCCATGCACGCGAGTTCGCTCGCAGTGATCAACTCGACTGCTGCCCGAATCTCGTCGGTCGTGGCGACGGTGCAATGGCGGCACTCTGTGTCCCGGTGAGCATCGTCGGACGGGCGACCGGCGTCGTCCACGCCGTGCGGTCCGGACAGCCGTTCACGGTGGCCGAACGGGACCAGATCACTGCAGTGGCGCACATGGCCGGTCAGCGCGTCGGCATGCTCCGAGCGACGAGGCAGTCACAGTTGCAAGCCAGCACCGATCCGTTGACCGGACTGGCGAACCGTCGCAGTCTGGAGAACTCCGTTCGATTGTTGCACCAGGACAGGGTGCCCTACGCCGTTGGCATGTGTGACCTCGATCTGTTCAAGGCGATCAACGACACGTTCGGTCATGAAACCGGTGACCGGGCCCTGCGAGTCTTCGCCCGCACGTTGCGCAACACCGTACGCGCCGGCGACTTGGTGTCACGCCACGGTGGTGAGGAATTCGTCGTCGTCATGCCGCACGCCGACACCGTGCTGGCAGCGAGCATATTGGACCGTGTGCGCTGGGAACTCGCAGCAGCGCTCAGCGACGGACGCACCCCGATGTTCACCGTCTCCGCAGGCATCGCCGACACCAACGAATGCGACGACTTCCAGGATCTGCTGCTCCTCGCCGACCAACGACTGATGGACGCCAAAGCAGCCGGACGCGACCAGGTACGTGCCGCAGCCGCCACCAAATTACCGCTGTTCATCATCGAGGCGTGACACGACCGACCAACGCCTGCCACCATCGCTGACGTTCAGCGGCGAGATCTGCTGCTGACGGGGACGGTCACCGTCGACGGAATCGAAAGCCGGGCTGTCCGCAGTCCGAGGGACCGATCAGCCCGCTGCGTCAGGTGCCGCGTACAGCAGGTCGCACCGGTCCATCGCACTGCGCACCTCGTCGATCGAGACCTCGAGAATCAGCGCAAGCGTTCGACGATCGGCCGCACGTACGGTGATGACCTTGCCATTGAAGTCGTGACGCTCGATCTCCAACAACCGAAAGAAACGCTGCAGTTTGTCGAATGGCCCGATCGTCAGTCCGGCGAGTTTGACGAGATCGACGGCGATCGGCGCCGAATCACCGTTCAAGACCCGATCGACGGTCGAGTGCTCGTGAGGGAGCAGCTGCTCGATCGGTACCGAATACAAGCGAGCGAGTCGTGCCAGACGGAGCACGGAAATCGCCCGCTCGCCACGTTCGTAGGCCCCGAGCACTGACGGCTTGAACTCTGCCCTCGAGTCGACCTCGACCTCGACGAGTGTCAGCTTTCGCTGACGGCGGATGGACCGCAGTCGTGCACCGATTCGTCTGTTGTAGTCGGCACTCGTCTCCCCGCTTTGGTCATCATCGTTCATCGATCCACTCGTCATCATCGCATGGCAGCGGTGGGGCTACCGATGGAGGTATCCGTTACCGCTGCGTCGTCTGGATGCCACGAGCGGTATCAATTCCCCGCGAAATGGCACCGGCAAGGCATCGCTATGGCGAGACGCACGTGTTCTGCGCTGGTTCGCCGGCGAAGCGTTCGGTGATCCATGTCGCTACTGCCGGCGCGGCGACGTGCCCGGCGTCGAGATGGGCGACGCCGGGCAGCACCCGGTAGTCGACGGTCTCACCGTTCGCGCACAGCTGGGCGACGAACTGCGAGGTGACGTCGGGAGCGATGATCGGATCGATCGAGCCTTGGGTGATCAGCATCGGGACCCGGGTCGGCGTCGATCCCGGCCTGTTCTTGGCGAGGATCGTCTTCCACGGCTCGACCTGCCATGGCGGCGTGGCGATGAAGGTGAAGCCGAGCAGGAGTGAGCTCGGCACCGAAGCGAGTATCTGCGCAGGGTCGTAGAGACAGTGGTCAGCAATCCTGGCGATGGCCGATCGGGATGCGGGCGTAACGATCTGGTCGAGGGAGGCATCGTCGTAGACGCGCGCCCACGACTGCATCGCCATCGCCATGAGAATCTTGCCGACGGTCGTTTTGACGTTGACTTCGAACAACTCGACCAGATTCGCAGGTGGCGCTCCGGCGGCGACACCCACGAGATGCAGCTCCGGCGCGTAGCTCGATGCGAGCTGTCCGGTGAACAGCGAGGCGTGTCCACCCTGTGAGTGGCCCCACACCGCGAAGTCGGTACCGGCATTGGCGGCGGCGAGGTTGTGGGCGGCACGCACGCTGTCGAGCACGTTCATCGCTTCGGATGGACCGACGAGGTAGGGATGAGGGCCCCGAGTCCCCAGCCCTTGATAGTCCGTGGCGGCGACGACGTAACCAGCAGCTAGGAAGTCGTCGAGTCCTTCGTAGACGAGCGAGGCCCGTGCGCCTTGGAGGGAGGGACTGCAATTGGGGGCAACGCCGACGGTGCCGTGGGCGAAGCCGATGACCTTGCGGCCGAGCGAAGGCGGTGGCGTGCGTGGCACGACGATGATTCCGCTGACGGCCGTCGGCGCACCGTCGAACCCGGTCGATTTGTAGAGCACCCGGTACGTGGTCGCTCCTTTGTGGAAGCCGTCGATGATCTCGGTGCGGATGATCGTGCCGGGCAACCCGTCCGGCAGCGGCGTTGGTGCGGAGTAGAACGGGCCCGGTTCACGTGGGGCGGCCCGGTGGATGGCGACGCTGACCACGACGCCGCCGAGCGCCAACGTCAGCGCCGTCATCGAGCCGACCAGCCGGAGCCATCGCGGCCAGCGGGGCCGAAGACGCGGCATCGTGACCGCGTCGTCGCGTGCCGGCACACGGCGCATCGTGAACGCGACGGCAAACTGCCCGACGCCGAAGATGATCGTGCGGAGCCCGAAGACGACAGCCAGGACGAGCACCGTGGCCGCAGGCCACGTCAACGCCAGCGCACCGACGATGACGTTCGTCAGCCCGCTCACCGCGGGAATGAACCGCTCGCCACCGTTACCGATGAACGTGGCGACGACCTCGACGACACCACCGGCGACCAGCGCGACGCCGACGGCCGTGGCCAATGCGAGGATCGTGATCCCCGGCCACGCTGTGGCGACGATACCGACGGCGATCCACCAGATGCCGACGAGGCGCGACAGCGCAGGGCGTGGCGCAGCCGGAGCGCTGACCAGTTCGGCGAAACCGCTCACGATCAGCGCGGCGACGATCAGCCAATGGAGCACCGACAACGACCCGAACGGCTCTGCCAGGAGCCAGGCCCCGAGGACGAGACAAACGAGCCCAAGCACCAACACCGCCCACCACGGCATCCTCCGGGCGATGCGGGAGTTCACGGCCACGGAGGATGTTCGATCACGATGTTCCCCAACTGCTGCGCACCCTCCATCCGTTGCAGCGCCGCCGGGTAGTCAGCAACGGCGAACGACTGATCGATGATCACAGGGAGACCGCCTTCGATCAACCGGGTCACTTCAGCGAACTCCTGATAGCTGCCGACCGTGGACCCGATGATCTCCCACTGCTTGAAGAACAGCCGTGGCATCGAGATCTCGACGTTCGGGCCGCTGGTGCTCCCGCACACCACCATCCGCCCGCCGGGCTTGAGTGAACGTGTCGACTGCTGCCACGTCGCCGGACCGACACTCTCCACAACCACATCGGCATGCACAGGCCACGAACGGTCGGCCGAATCGTACGCCGCGACCGCTCCCATCGCCAGCGCCTCGGTGCGCTTCGCTTCACTGCGGCTCGTGACGACGACCTCGGCCCCCATGTGTCGCGCCAGCGTCAGCGCGGCACATGCAACACCTGAACCGATCCCCACGACGAGAACGGTCTCGCCGGCCGCCAGGCGTGCCCGCTTCAGCATGCGGTAGGCGGTGAGGTAGGCGATCGGATAGGCAGCGCACTCGGCCCACGTGCGGTTGGCGGGGCGGTGCACGATGTTGCGCTCCGGAGCGTGCACGAATGTTGCGTGACCGCCCCACACGTGCTCTCCGAGGATCGTGAAGCCCGGACCGAGGGGGCTGTTGTTGCCGAAGGCGACGATGTCGGCGACCGGCGAAATGCCAGGGTTCACGACGACCTCATCCCCCTCACCGAAGTCCGTCACCGCGCTGCCGACGGATTCGATCACACCCGCTGCGTCGCAGCCTGGCACGTGCGGCAACTTCGGCCGAGGCAACCCTCTCGTGATCCACAGGTCGAGGTGATTGAGTGCGCTCGTCACGACTCGGACCCGCACCTCGTCTGCGGCCAACGGGGGTAGCTCGATCTCACCCCAGCGATACGTTCCGGGTGAGTCGTCGAGGATCCATGCGTCCATCATCCGACCGTAGCCGCGACCGGGTCGACGACGACTGCTTCGTGCCCGCTCCGCCGGCCGTGCAGTTCCGTCGGCGGTCAGCGGCATCACCGCCGCGTCAGGTCGCCAGCGCCTCGAGTTCGATGCGGATCAGATGAGTCTGTCCGGGTCGCAGACGAATGAGATCGACGCCCCAGTTGAAGGCGTCCGGCGGACACGTCATCGGTTCGGCCGCGAGGCCGGTTCGATCGAGCAGCGGTTCCGGTCTGTCGCCGGTGCAGAGTTGCAGCCACGGAGTCGGTGAGAACCAGCGCAATTCGGTTCCCGTACCATCGCCGGTCCGCAACTGCAGGCTGGCCACGCCTGTTTGCATGGTGATGCCGGTGAACGCGTGGTCGATCACGAGTCCACGCAGGGACCTGTCGGTCCGGAAGTCGAATTCGTCGACCGGGCGCAGTTCGAGCGGCAACAGACGCTTGGCGTCGACCGCCAACATCGTCGCGGCGGCAAGGCGGAGCGTCCAGTCGTCGACGGCGCCCTCTCCGGCGACGAGATACGGGTGGAACGAACACCCGTACGGAGCGACCTCGGTTCCGACGTTCGATGTCGTCAGTTCGATCGACAGCCCGGTCTCGCCCAGGCGGTAGGAGATTGCCAGCTCGAGTGGCCACGGATATCCCGTCGTCGGCCACAGGCGATGAAACAGCCGAACGGCCGCCTCAGATCTCGCTGCTATCTGCCACGGGCGGTCGTGCACGAGTCCGTGCAGGGCAGTGTTCCGCTGCACCTCGTTGACCGGCAGTTGGAACGATTGTCCGGCGAACGTATATGCGCCACCGGCAATGCGGTTGGGCCATGGTGCAAGCACCGCTCCCGCGTACACCGGCGGAAGGTCGTTCTCCGCGAAGCTACGGATCAGCGGCCGTCCGTTCCAGGTAAGCGAACGCAGCGCGGCCCCCAACTCGGTGACGACGGCGCGGTACCCGCCGTGCCGGAGAACGACCTGTTCTCCGGTCGGCGGGTTGGAGATCACCTACTCCGTCTCCGATCGCCGGGAGAATACGGCCTGGAGGATGACGACGACCAGCAGGAAGACGCCGCTCACGACCTGCTGGACGTAGCTGTTGAGGTTGAAGCCCTGGACGATGAGGTTCTGGATCACGTAGAGAAGGGTGATGCCGAAAAGTGTTCCGACGATCGATCCGACCCCGCCGGAGAGCAGCGTGCCGCCGATGACGACGGCGGCGATGGCCGACAGCTCGTAGGCGTTCCCCACGCGGGCCTCCTGGCCACCGCCGGAGAGGCCGGTCGAGAGCACCCCGGAAATGCCGACTGCGACCCCGCTGATCGCATAGACGATGACCTTCACCCGACGTACCGGCAGGCCCATGAGCGCTGCGGACGTATCGTTCCCGCCCACCGCCTGGACAGCCTGGCCGAACGCCGTGCGGTTGAGGACGTACCAGCCGACGGCGAAGACGGCGAGGGCGATCCACACCGGGTTCTGGATCGTCAGGAAGCTGCCCCTGCTCACCGTTTCGAAGAACGGTTTGCCAGGGACCGAGGGGTGCGAGTTGCCCTCTTTGGTGATGTAGAAGACGAGACCGCGAATGCCGGTCAGGCCGGCGAGTGTGACGATGAATGGCGGCAGGCGCAGGCGGGCGATGATCAGTCCCTGCACCAGACCGGCGAAGGCGCAGGCGGCGATCGGCACACCGATTGCAGCCCAGGAGCCGTGGGAGGACATGTCAGCCGACAGGATGACGGCGAGCGCGTAGAGCGACCCGACGGACAAGTCGATTCCGCCGCTGATGATGACGAACGTCATCCCGGCAGAGATGATCGCCAGGAACGACGCCGCCAATGCTGTGTTGCGAAGGTTGTCCGCGGTGCCGAAACTCGGCACCGTCAGGAAACCGATGACCATCACGACCACCAGCACACCGAACGCTCCGTTGCGCGAGACCAGCGACGTCACCGATCTCGTGGACAGGGTGCGACGGGTTCCCGCAAACTCGGCCGGGGCAGTCATGCGGCGCTCCGCGACGGGCGCTGGATATAGACGGCGGCCACGATGATGAGCGCTTCGACCATCTCCGAGACCGAGTTCGGAATGTTGTGCGCCAGCAACGTGGTCTGCAGGAGTTGCATCAGCACTGCTCCGGCAACGGTGCCGAGCACGCGGACCTGGCCACCCTTGAGCGGCGTGCCACCGACGACCACCGCTGTGATCGCCGACAACTCCATGAGCAGTCCGATGTAGGACGGATCACTGGCGCGGAGTCTGGCCGTTGCGATCAGGCCGGCGACCGCTGCAAAGACACCGCTGATCGCGTACACGGTGATCAGGGTCGATCGCACCGGCACCCCGGCGAGTACCGCTGCACGACGGTTTCCACCGATCGCGACCAATCGATATCCCAGCGTCGTGCGACGCACCAGCACGGACACGACGACGGCGATCGCAGCCGCAACGATCATCACATCAGCGATACCGAAGACCTGGCCCTGCCTGACGACCTTGAGGAACGGGTCGAACAGTTCGACCAATGCGCCACCCGTGATGACGAGCGCCACCCCCCGCCCGGCAACCAGCAGGCTCAGGGTGGCGACGATCGGCTGCACTCGACCCACGGCGACGACGGTCCCGTTGAACACGCCGACGGCGAGACCGGCGAGCAACGCCATGGCGATGGCCAGGGCAATCGGACTACCCAGGCCGTGGCTCGATGCAGGCGCGACGAACTTCGCCAACACCGCGCTGGCGATCGCCATCGTCGCGCCGACCGACAGGTCGATGCCGCCGGTGCCGATCACCAACGCCATGCCCATCGACACGATCAGCACCGGCGGCATCTGCGCGAACAGCAACTGCACCGTGTCCCACTGATTGAAGTGGGCGGTGAAAATGACGTTGTAGAGGATGACGAGCGCGAGGGCGATGTAGACGCCACGTTGACGAACCCACGAAGTGATGTCTTCCCAGCCGTGCGTGGCGGATCGGCCGACGGTATGCGCCGCTGTCGATGTCATGCAATCAATTCCGCGGTGTCGTGCTCGGCCGCACCGGCGATCATCGTCATGATTGCTGATTCGTCGATCTCGTCGCCGAAGAGCGTTCCGAGTGCGGTTCCATCTCGCAGCACGAGGACCGTGTCGGATCCTTCGACGATCTCCTCGAGCTCGGAGGAGATGAGCACCACGCCGAGTCCTTTCGCCGCGAGGTCGGCGATCAGCGCCTGGACCTCGGCCTTGGCGCCGACGTCGATCCCCCGTGTCGGCTCGTCGAGCAGGAGGACCTTGGGGCTGAGGCACAACATCCTCGCAAGGAGCACTTTCTGCTGATTGCCACCGGAGAGCTCGGCCACTTTCTGCTCGGGCCCGGTTGCTTTGATATGCAGCCGGGTGATGAACGTGTCGACGATCTCGGCCTGCTTGCGTCGCGAGACGAAACCTCGCCTCGACAACATCGGCAGGGCTGCGAGGCCGATGTTGTCGCGTATCGACAGCTCAGGAATGATTCCCTCGACCTTGCGGTCTTCCGGGAGCATGGCGACGCCGGAATGCAATCTCGAGGCCGGGGTCGACCGGGGGAACCGTTTTCCGCAGAACTCGACCGTTCCGGAGTCGAGCGCAAGGGCCCCGAAGATCGCCTTTGCCGTTTCACTGCGTCCCGAACCGAGCAGACCAGCCAATCCGACGACTTCGCCGGGGTGCAGGAGCAACGAGATGTCGTCGAGGACGAATCGTCGGGTGAGGTGCTGAGCTGCGAGCACGGGGACCTCTCCGCGCTCGACAGGGGCTCGGCCGAGGTGGGTGATCTTGCCGTTCCCCAACTCGCCCGGATCACGGCCGAGCATTCGGGAGATGAGTTGCCGTCTGGTCGTGTCGGTGACGGCGCCCGTCCACACGAGTCGACCGTCTCTGAGCACGGTGATCTTGTCGCACGCTCGGAAGACTTCCTCCAGTTTGTGCGACACGTACACCACTGCAACGCCCTGCTGCTTCAGGAGTCCGACCACCTCGAGCAATTTGTCGACCTCTCGAGGTTCGAGCGAGGAGGTCGGCTCGTCCATGATCACCACCGAAGCGTCGGTCGACACGGCGCGCACGACGGCGATCATCTGCTGGACACCGAGACTCAGCCCACCCAGCGGCCGACGTACATCGGCGACGATGCCGTAACGACCGAGGAGCGCTGCGGCCTCACGGTTCATCCGTTTGAGGTCCAGGGAGCCGAACCGCGTCGGCTCACGCCCGAGAAAGACGTTGCGCGCAATCGACAGTTGTGGTGCCAGATGGACCTCTTGATAGATCGTCTGGATGCCGTGCAATTGCGCATCACGCGGCGTCGGAAAGTGCACCACCTCGCCGTGGTGGAGCACTTCCCCGCCGTCAGGCTGATGCACGCCCGTGATCAATTTGATGAGCGTGGACTTTCCGGCACCATTCTCGCCGACGAGCGCGTGCGCCTCACCAGGCCACAGATCGAGATCGACATCGCAGAGTGCGAGTGACCCCCCGAACTGCTTCGTTGCCTGGCGCACGGACAGCGTCGGTGTCGCCGACACACCGTTCGCCATCGGGTCTCCTTCGTCGTCGAGCACCGGCAAGCGTCAGTACGCCGTTCCCGAGTCCAACGCCTGTTGGGCGTTGCTCTTGTCGTACTGATTGTCGGTGGTGATCGTGACGGCGGGTGCACCGTCACCGTTGACATAGGCATCGAGCGCCGCGAAGGCCGTCGGCCCGTATGCCGGGTTGGACTCGATGACGGCGTCGAAGTTGCCGTCGACGATTGCCTGCACTGCTCCCTTGGTGCCATCGATGGAGACGATGTGCACCTTGGCGATGCCCGACATTCCCTTGTCGTCGAGTGCGGCGAGCGCACCGAGACCCATCTCGTCGTTCTCGGCGTAGATCGCCGTCACATCAGGATGTGCCTGTAGCAGCGTCTCGGTCACGGACTTCCCCTTTTCACGGGTGAAGTCGGCAGTCTGCTCGAAGACGATCTGGATGCCGGACGCATTCTTGTCCTTCAACTCCGCCTTGAACCCAGCAGTGCGGTCGTCCGTGACATTCACACCGGAGGCACCGAGGAGGATCGCCAACTTGGCGGTGCCGCCGGTTGCCTTGATCATCGCGTCGGCAGCCCGCCGTCCCTGCAATACAAAATCGGATCCGAGCTGCGGGCCGACGTCGGCACAGCCTTTGACGCCGGTGATGTTGCGGTCGACGGGAATCATCGCGACATGCTTGCTCTTGGCATAGGCAATCGCATCACCGAGGCCTGTGGAGTTGATCGGGGAGAAGATGATCGCCTTGGCGCCCTTGTCGATCATCCCCTTGATGTCGGTGTTCTCCTGCTGCGCATCGGACTGCGCGTTGGTCGTCAGCAGCTTGATGTTGCGCTTCTTGGCCTCGTCGACCTGTGACTTCGTCGAGGCGATGCGGAAGGGGTTGGCCTCCTTCTCCGACTGCGCCCAGCCGATCGTGTCCTTGGTGAAATCGATCTTGCCGATGCCGAGGTCCGCCCCTTTGCAGATCGGTCCGTATTGCGCTTCGATCCCCGCCGCGGGCGCCCCGGCGATCTTCGACGTGCCGCCGGCAGCTTTGATGGCGCTCGGGATGTCCCCGCCTGCGGCCGCAGCAGTGCCGGCGCTCGTCGCCGCTGTGGCGGCGCTCGTCGTGGTGGCGGTACCCGCTGCCGTGCCGGCCGTTCCGGCTGCCGTCGTCGCCGGGTTTGCCGACGTCGAGGCAGTGGACGTGGTCTTGCTCGAGCCGCAACTGAACAGCAGGGTCATGCTGGCGACGGTGACGGTGGCTGCAGTACGTCGGATTTTCATGGAGTGGTCCTTCTGTTGCGTTCCGAATGGACGGCGGCCGGAGTGGTCGTGCCGGGAGCCGGGAAACCCGTTTGTGTTCACTGGTCGTGGTGGAGCCCGGGTCGGTTGCTCCACCGCAGGGATGTCGATCGGGGCCTCGTATCGTCCGTGTAGATCTCCGCTGCGCGGCGACTACGTGGGCTGGCCGCAAACATCGAGCGCGGCTGGCGTACTGCCCTGTCCCACTCTCGTCTTCGGTGACTCTCTTCCCCCATCAAGAATGTTAACGCTCACATCACGAACTGTCAAGCGTCTCACCGGAACTTTTGACATGCGTCAGCCCGACAGCCCTTGGGCGAGACGGAAGTACGCCCGGTTCCAACGGAGCTCGTTGGCGAACGCGCGCGTCGTCGTTGCTCGGTCGATCAGCAACAACTCGGTCCCGAGGATCTCGGCGAGATCACTGAGGTCCTCGATTCCTACCGAGGCAGCCAGCACCGTGTGGTGGGGACCGCCCGCTTCGAGCCAGCATTCCGCCGAGATCTCGAGACTTGGCGCCGGCTGCCAAACAGCGCGGGCAACAGGCAGATTCGGCAGTGGGGCCGGCGGCGCGACGACCTCGACTTGATTGGCGACGAATCGGAAGCGGTCCCCGATGTCGGCGATGCCGATGACGACTGCCGGGCCTGGGGAAGCGTCGAAGACGAGGCGGACCGGATCCTCACGTGACCCGATCGACAGCGGATGGATCTCGAGCGACGGCCGCCCGGCAGCGATCGACGGGCAGACCTCGAGCATATGCGCTCCGAGGATCAGCGACGGTTCCGCCCCGAGGTCGTACGTGTAGTCCTCCATGAACGACGCGCCGCCCGGCCGTGATGCTCCCATCGCTTTCAGGGTGTGCACCATGATCGACGTCTTCCAGTCTCCTTCGCCGCCGAACCCGTAGCCATCGGCCATCAGCCGCTGCACGGCGAGGCCCGGCAGCTGACGCAGTCCCCCCAGATCCTCGAAGTTGGTCGTGAATGCACCGAAGCCACCGGCGCTCAGAAAGCGTCGCAGCCCGGCCTCCAGGCGAGCCCCGTATCGCAGCGACTCGTGACGCTCGTTCCCGGGCAGCAGCTCCGGTGCAACGGAATAGGCATCGAGATACTCGGTGACGAGATCGGCGATGTCGCCGGGTTCGACAGCGTCGACCGCTTCGACGAGATCGTTCACTGCGTAGGTGTTCACGGACACGCCGAACTGCAGCTGCGCCTCGACCTTGTCCCCCTCGGTGACAGCGACATCTCTCATGTTGTCGCCGAAACGGGCGACGCGAAGACTCCGCATTGCTGCGGCTCCACTCGCAGCTCGTTGCCAGGCGCCGACCCGAGCGAGGACGCGCGGGTTGCTGACATGACCGACGACGGTCTTGCGGGCGATCCCGAGGCGGGTCTGGATGTATCCGATCTCGCGATCGCCGTGAGCAGCCTGGTTCAAGTTCATGAAATCCATGTCGATCGCTGCCCACGGCAGATCGACGTTTGCTTGCGTGTGCAGGTGAAGCAGCGGTTTTCGCAGCGCATCGAATCCGGCGATCCACATCTTGGCGGGTGAGAACGTATGCATCCAGATGACGATGCCCGCGCAGGAATCGTCGGCATTGGCGTCGAGCATCACCCTGCGGATCGCATCGGCGTCCGTCAGCACCGGCTTCCAGTCGATCTTCAGGGAGAGCTCCGGACTGGCGTCCAACTGCTCGGCGATAGCCCGAGATTGATCGGCGACCTGTCGCAACGTCTCGGCGCCGTACAGGTGTTGGCTGCCGGTGACGAACCAGCATCGGAGCGGGTTAGGCGCGGCGTTCATGAGAGAGCCTTTCGACGTGCACAGAACCGTGCCGTGGTGGTGGAGCGAGACGAACGGTCACCGCTGGCCGTATGCGTGCTGATAGCGGTCGTAGAGAGCGTCGATCTCCGTTTGCGCCATGGGTATCGGCTCGCCCATCTGGCGGATGAGGTACACCGCTCGGCACACTGCTTCGCACATGACCGCCGACTTCACTGCGGCCATGGCGCTCCTGCCGATCGTGAACGGCCCGTGATTCTGCATCAGCACCGCAGTGGAGCGGCTGGAGCGCAATGTCTCGACGATGCCGCGGCCGATGGAGTCGTCGCCGATCGGTGCGTAGGGTCCGTTCGGGATCGCCCCTCCGAACTCGTCGGCCATCATCGTCAGGACGCACGGCACCGGGATACCGAGCGCGGACCAGGCGCAGGCATAGGTGGAATGGGTGTGCACCACTCCGCCGACATCGGCCATGTGGCGGTAGACGTAGGCGTGTGCCGCCGTGTCGGAGGACGGGACGTTGGAACCCTCGACGACGCTGCCGTGGAGATCCGTGACGACCATCTGGTCAGCGGTCAGGTCGTCATAGGAGACACCGGAGGGTTTGATCACGAGGAGCTCGCTGTCCGGCACTCGTGCCGAAATGTTGCCGGCGGTCCAGACGACGAGCCCGTTGCGCGGCAGTTCAGCGTGGAGATCGGCGACGGTGAGGCGCACGGCGTCGACGGTCTTGCGAATGGCTTGCGAGATCGTCATTGCACGACAGCCAGTCGCCGTGTCTCGCGCTGTATGGCTTTCAACCGGTGCATGACGTCGTTCCCGCCACGCCCGAAGTAGTCGTGCAGCGTCGTGTACTCGGCGAAGATCGGTTCGTACGCGAGGCGGTTCGCTTCGATCGGCGTGTACACGGCCCGGCGCACCTTGCCCATCGCCGCCGCCGCTGCCGCAACGTCCGGATATGCGCCTGCGGCGACTGCAGCATGGATCGCCGACCCGAGAGCAGGACCTTGCGTCGACGAGATGACCGTCAGCGCGAGGCCGGTGACGTCCGCATAGATCTGCATCAGCAACGTGTTCTGCATCAACCCGCCGGCGATCACCAACTCCTCGACGGGGGCACCGGCGATGTCGAAGGCCTCGATGATTGTTCGGGTCCCGAACGCCGTCGCCTCGATCAACGCGCGGTAGATGTCTTCCGGACGAGTTGCCAGGGTCTGGCCGACGATCAGACCGGAGAGGTCGTGGTCCACGAGGATCGACCTGTTGCCGCTGTGCCAGTCGAGGGCGACGAGACCGTGTTCGCCGACCCGTTGCCGAGCGGCCAGCGCCGACAGCAACTCGTGGATGGTCTGGCCGTTCTCCGCCGCCCGCTCGTGATACTCGGGTGGGACGCCGTTGCGTACGAACCAGCCGAAGATGTCGCCGACCCCACTCTGTCCCGCTTCGTAGCCGAAGAGCCCGTCGACGATCCCTCCATCGACCACTCCACACATTCCGGCCACCTGGCGCAGATCGCGGCCATTCATGACGTGACAGGTGGACGTCCCCATGATCGCCACCATCTGGCCGGGAGCTATCGCCCGTGCGGCCGGCGCTGTCACGTGGGCATCGACGTTGCCGACAGCGACGGCGATGCCTGCAGGCAGTCCTGTCCACTGTGCGGCGAGCTTCGTCAGACCGCCGGCGCGCTGCCCGAGCCGACCGATGGTCGCATCCAGTCGCGTGTCGGCGAAGTCGGCGAAGGCCGGATTCAGCGCAGCGAGAAATTCGGCAGACGGGTACTGGCCGTCCTGCAGCATGCCTTTGTAGCCGGCGGTGCACGCGTTGCGGACATATTCGCCGGTGAGCTGCCAGACGATCCAGTCCGCCGCTTCGACCCAATGCGCCGTCGCCGCATACAAATCGGCATCTTCTTCCAACAGCTGCAGTGCTTTGGCAAACTCCCATTCCGACGAGATCAGGCCGCCGTAGCGCGCCAGCCAGGGCTCGGCCCGCCGCCTCGCAACTTCGTTGATCCTGTCGGCTTGCGGCTGCGCGGCGTGGTGTCTCCACAATTTCACATAGGCATGACGCCGGTCCGCAAACCGTTCGAGCTCGCACAATGGAGTGCCATCTGCCGTCGTCGGCAACACCGTGCAGGCCGTGAAGTCCGTCGCCACGGCGATGACATTCGACGGTTCCACGCCGGCGTCGAGCAACGCCGCCGGCACCGCCGTTCGGAGTACGGCCACGTAGTCGCTCGGCACCTGCAGCGCCCAGTCCGGCGGCAACAACTCGCCCGTCGAAGGCAGCACGACATCGATGACCCCGTGCGGATAGTCGTAGCTGGCCGAGCCGAGCTCGGCACCGTCCGTAACCCGAACGACGAGCGCTCGGCCGGACAACGTCCCGAAGTCGATCCCGATGACCACGTCGCAGCCGCTCTCGATCATGGCCACCTCTCTGTCCCCTCTGCACCGAAACGAGCCGGCGCAGCAGTCATGTTATCGTTAACATCCACGGAGTCAAGGAGAAAGATCAGAGGCGGAACGACCGGCGACCTCGGTTCTCGTTCGGTAACGACCGACCCGCACGACACAGGACCGGCCACACATGACCGGCCACACATGACCGGCCACACAGGGCGGATGACACCTGGCGGCCACACAGGGCCGATGACCGGCGCCTATCGATGGACGGGCACTCGGCGGCTGGGTGCCCTGTGCCTCGACGAGCTCTCACGAACGATCAGCGTCGGGCGAATCGGAACACTCGCATCCGTTTCCCCCGAAAGGGCTCCCAACAGGATGTCGATGCATTGCCGCCCGAGGGCGTCGAAATCCTGGCGGACCGTCGTCAGGCCCGGAATGAAATGTGCTGCGCCGGGGATGTCGTCGAATCCGACGACCGACACGTCGCCAGGCACATCGACTCCGGCGTCATGCAGGGCGCGTATCAACCCAAGTGCCATCAGATCATTCGAGGCGAACACGGCCGTCGGCAGACGCCCGCCGAGCAGTCTCTGTCCAGCCGCGTAGCCGCTGAAGGCTGTCCAGTCCCCTGCCAGCGGAGGTGCGACACGCAGCCCCGCTGAGCGCAACTCCGCTTCCCAGCCCCGCTGCCTTGCCGCAGCGTCGAACCATGGCTGCGGCCCGGCGATGTGGGCGATCGAACGATGACCGAGCCCGACGAGATGTCGAGTTGCCATACGCGCGCCTGCCTCCTGATCCACCGATGTGATCCGTACACCGGCCGACGGCTCGATGTCAGCGGAAACAAGCACGACTGGCACTTCCCCTGGCAAGGGATCGGCGGCATGAGCGAGCGCCGCCTCCGGCGCAATCACGACGATGCCCTCGACCGATTGCCCGTGGAAGTACGCAAGCGCCTCGGCGACGAGCGCCGGCTCGGTACTCATGAGACTGGCGACACTCACGAAATACCCAGCGGCTCGTGCCGCCCGTTCCACCGCGATCAATGCACTACTCGGGCCCCAGAGCGTCGACCCACTCGTAATGATCCCGATCGTCGACGAACGTTGCGTCACGAGTGTTCGTGCGGCACTGTTCCGGCGATAGCCGAGCGTGGCGATCGCCGCGACCACCCGCGCCCGCGTCTCGGTGCGGACGTTCGGATGCTGATTCAGCACTCTCGACACTGTTTGGTGAGAGACGCCCGCCACCAGCGCAACGTCGTGCATATCCGGAGGCCTGGCGGCTACATCCCTTTGCATCGGGTCATCCATTCACGGCACAGCGCGTCGTTTGCGAAGCCAATTCTCGCAGTACCCGACGATCGTACGAGCATTCGGGTGCCGACGACACCATGCCCCGGTCTGACCGCCGCGCTCGCTGCGTCATACTTCGTGAACGTAACAGCTGACAGTGATTCGAGCGAGGCCGAGCTACGGTTTCTTCGACGGCCGAGTGGACGTATCCGGTGATGATTTCCGCTGTGATGTCGACCGACGCCACCTCGAGGGCGACCGCCACGACCGCCTCGTCGGACGGCAGGGTCGATGGGTCGTGAGCTACGTCGATGAGGGCATCGAGGGTGGCCGCTTCGGGCTCATCGGTCCGTCGGCGGGACGGAGCTCGTTCTGGCTCTGGCTCGACGTTTTCCTTCGTGCATCGCTGCGATTCGGCCTGCCGGAATCTCCATGCCTTCGGCGATCAAGTCTGCGGGGATCCGCTGTGGCGCCGGCATCGCTGCGGCCCATGGGTCGACATCGGCGAGGCGCTCGATGGCGTTGAACAGAGTGAAGTCGCTCGGCGAGATCTCGTCGAGGTCCTCCCAGGCGACGGGGAACGACACCGGCACACCCGGGCGGATACGCGGACTGTAGGCGGCTGCGACCGTTGCACCACCGACCCGGGTCGCGTCGACGAACACCTTGGCGGCGCGATCAGCTTTGAGAAAGGCAGTCGTGGCGATCTGCGGATCGAGCAGTTCCGCGCGTCTGGCGATCGCCCTGGTGGCAGCCGCTGCTTCATCCATCGAAGCGTGCGTGTCGATCGGCACGAAGATGTGCAGACCCTTGGCGCCGCTCGTCTTGATGGCACCTCGCAGACCGACATCGGCGAGCGCCTGACGAACGAGATGGGCGACAGCGACAGGCCGGTCGAATGTCGCATCGCTCGGTGGATCGAGGTCGAGGACGATATCCGTCGCTCGATCGAGACGATCGACGCGCGCGAGCGTCGGGTGGTATTCGACGGCTCGCTGGTTGGCGAACCAGATCAGGGTCCGGCGATCGTTGCACAGTGCGTACGACACGGTGCGCTTCGACGCTTCGGCCCAGACGGGAACCGTCGCCACCCACTCCGGCGTGTACTTGGGGACGTTCTTCTGCATGAACGGCGCCTGGCCACCCGTGACTCTGATCACCGACAGCAGCCGATCGCCCAGCACGGGCACGATGCGGTCGCTGACCGCGTCGAGGTAGTCGACGAGATCGCCTTTGGTGGCGCCTGAGTCCTGGAACAACGGCTGATCGAGATTCGTCAGATTGACACCGTGTCGTGACTCGCCGCCGGCATCCGTTGCCATCAGGCGGAACCCCTGGCCTGATCACCGTCTGCTCGCACCTCTGCCAGACTAGGGAGGTGAGAGCAAGATGGTCGATCGCGCTGGCGATGGCCGGCGTCATCGCCTTCGCGCAGCCGGCGACGCAGCCGGCGACGGCGACGGCGACGACCGGCACGGATGGCGGACTCACTGCGACCTACGGTCTGTCGGCATTCAACGAGGTCGCCGAATTCGTCGTTGTCGGCGGACAGGTCCAGGAGCGGGCGCAGAACGCCACTGACTGGAATCCGTTCCGCGCTGTGGGGGTGCTGCCGTCAGGCGTCACGGTGCGGTCGAGCACCGTTGCGGTTGGTACCAACAACCTCGGCAACCTCGAGATCTACGTCGTCGGGTCCGACCGCAACGTCTGGCACAACTACTCGACCCGCAGCGTCGCAGACTGGGGCGGTTGGAGCTCGCTGTCCGCGCCTGCCGTGCCGATCGGCGGTGCGGTCTCCGCCGGATCGAACAACTTCGGCAACCAGGAACTGTACGTACGGACCAACGACGGTCAGGTGTTCCACAAATTCGCCACGCCTGGCCAGGGTGCCGGTTGGTCGAACTGGGATCCGATGGGTCGACCACAGCCCGGCGTGCGTGGCGACGTCTCGGTCGGCAAGAACGACCGCGGAAACCAGGAGCTGTACATCGTCGGAGCAAACGGAGTGCCCTATCACAACTTCGCGACGCCCGGTCGCGGGTCAGGATGGAACGGATGGGATCCCCTCGACGCTCCGGTCCCACCCAATGGCGACGTGACGTCAGCGTTGAACTTCGTCAGCAACCAGGAGCTCTACTTCGTCGGCAGCGACGCCAAGGTCTGGCACAACTTCGCCACTCCAGGGGTTGGCAGTGGCTGGGCTGGATGGTCCGTGCTCGGCAGCCCCGTCGGTGTCACCCTCGTTGGCGACGTGTTCGTGCAACCGACGGCATTCATCGTGCTCGGCCAGCAGTGGATCCGCGTCAACGATGCCTCCGGGCACATCTACGAGGACACGCAGACCCCGAACCAAGGATCCGGGTGGAGCGGTTGGTCATGACCGGCTCCCTCCAATGTTCCGGCCGCCACCGAGTGCGGTGGCGACGGCTACGGGTGTCAGCGCACTCGGGTCAGCGATCGTCGAGCTCCGCACGATCGGCGTCGCTCAACACGACATCGAAGCCATGGGTCGACGGTGCCGGGTCCCCTCGTACCTCGTCACCAGGCAGCGAACACGCCGTCGATGATGCGGCCGGCGAGCAGTGTGGCAGCCGCCGCCGACGCCGCAATCACCGATGTACGGCCAGCTGATCGTGTCAGGCACAGACACATCGCTGTGATCGTTCCCGCAATCGCCAACTCGGCGATGCCGGCGGGCCGGAGATCGAGGTTGCCGACGAACCAGGTGAGGTGAATACCCTCGCCTGCCACAACACCGGCGAGAAACGCCCATGCCGAAGGGCGATGCTGCCTACTGCGGCGGGACAGGGACCCGACCGAACCGAACGAGGGCCCGGCAACGATGCCGGCAATCGACCAGACGACGGCACCGCGTGGCCAGGAGCTGACGCCTTCCAACCAGTCGACGGCGACGTAGTAGCTCACCGATGCAACGACCAGGGTGATTGCGCCGCCGACCGCTGCGGAGCGCAACGACGGCATCGCCATACCAACAGCAAACGCAGCCACAGCCCACATCACGCCGGAGTTCGCCAACACTGCCCAACTCCCGGGCAGCCACCCTTGCAGGATCTGGGTTGCAAATCCGAGTGCAACTCCCGCCACCGCTGCAGCGACCAGCGCGGCAGCGAAGAAGGTCCGACTCGGTGGAGCCACCAGGACGGGAGGCATCTTCCCGAATTGGTCTTCGGCGGCGCTGGTGAGAAGGCCACGGTCGACGGTCATGGCTGCGTCCCGATGGAGCTGAGGGCGGTGAGGAAATACATGGCAACATCTTCGAAGGGCGGTTCGCTCGTCACATCGTCCGATCGATCGGTTGTGGGCGGCTGTGTATCGTCCGATCGGCCGAGGGCGGCGATGCCAGAGGCTGGATAGCGTGCAGTTGTGGACCTGAGCCGAGCGACATATCCGCTCAGCGCCCTGCTACGTCTTGGTTTGGCAGTCGTGGTCGTCGCTGCATCGGCCGTTGACGCATGGGTACTCGGCAGCAGCGCATCGAGATCATCGGCGGCAGTGGCGCTGGTGGCGATGTTCGGAATTGGCTGGGCATGCTGGCCGGCGACGACACCCGTCGTCGCTGTCGCCGCTTCGCTCGTGTCGCTACTGGCCACGTCAGGCGCGACTGGCGACGGTGCGCGCTTCGCCTTCTTCACCGAGTTCGTCGTTCTCCCTGTCCTTTTCGGGGCGGTGTTGACGGGGAGGGCCAGATGGCGCTGGCCGATCGCCGTCCTCCTCGCCGGAGCAGCAGCATCGATCTCGCTCCGGGCTGGACCTGGGCCGGTCCGCTGGGTCATCGCCATTTCGATGTTGGTATTACTCGGTGCAGCAGCCACTGCCGTCGTTTACATCCGGCTGCGTGATCACGAGCGACGAACGAGCGTTGAACTCGCCCGCCAGAACGAGCGGCTCGAACTGGCCCGTGAACTCCACGACGTCGTCGGACAAAGTCACCGGGATCGTCGTGCTCGCCCAGGCGAGCAGGTTCACGACGGCCGGGCGCGACGCCGGCGCCGGCAACCCGGACATCGACCGGACCCTTGCGCAGATCGAGGCCGCCGGACTCGAGACGCTGACGTCGGTTCGTCGCCTCGTCGGGCTGCTCCGTACCGAACCGTCACCCTCGTTCAGCGCCACCCTCGCTGACATCGTGCAGCTCGTCGACGATCTTCGCCGGACTCACCCGGACATCGATTTCAACATCGACACGGCGGTCAGGAGCCTGTGGGTGCCTCCCGAGCATGCAGCCGCCATCCATCGCCTGGTGCAGGAGGCGACGACCAACGTCCGCAAGCACGGTGATCCCGATGCACCGGTGGCCTTCGACCTGCGACGCACCGATGATTCGCTCGTGATGACGGTGGACAACGGATCGCTTGGTGAACGCAGTTCCTCCGGCTACGGATTGACGGGTATGCAAGAACGAGTCGAACGCCTCGGTGGTCTGTTCTCGGCCGGCGTTGCCGGCCCCGGCCGGTGGGCCATCCGGGCGTCGCTACCGATGTTCGACATCGAGCAACGATGACGTCCACCGACAGCGAAACCGTTTCGCAGCCGCTCCCGCATCGGCTGCGAGTGCTGCTCGCCGACGATCAGGCAATGGTCAGAGCCGGCTTTCGGATGATCATCGACAGTCAGCCAGGCTTCATCGTCGTCGGCGAAGCCGACAACGGTCGTACCGCAGTCGAGCTTGATCGTCGGATCCGGCCCGACGTCTGCATCTTCGATATCCGGATGCCGGTGCTCGACGGGCTTGCAGCGACACGGCTGTTGGCGGGACCCGACGTCGAACGCCCGCTGAAGGTCGTCATCACGACGACGTTCGATACCGACGAGTACGTCGAACTCGCACTCCGCAACGGCGCTGCAGGATTCATCCTCAAAGACAGTGGACCTCACCCGCTGCTCGAAGCGATCCGAGCTGCCGCTGTCGGCGATGCGCTGATCTCCCCGGCGATCACTGCGCGCTACCTCGACAGGTTCGTCACCAGGCGTTCGCCGACACCGGTGGCGCATCCGCTGACCGAGCGCGAACTCGATGTCGCCCGTGCCGTCGCGACGGGGCTCGGCAACCGGGAGATCGCCGCAGCCCTGTTCGTTTCGATGTCGACCGTGAAGACCCACCTGACGAGCATTCAATGCAAGCTGCACCTGCGCAACAGGGTCGAGATCGCAATTTGGGTGCACGAGAACGACCCCGACCGCCCACGCCGCTGACGCCGGTTCGCCGATCAATGACCATCTGCGTGTTGTCGGGTCTCCGGAGCACCGACGCTGTCATCGGAAGCTGACTTTCGGCCCTGTTGCGCCGTGGCCCATCGGCGCATCCTTGCGAGCATGTTGCAGTTTCGGAATCGATCAGCAGTCATCGCCGTCATCTTCGGTGCGCTCGGCGCCGTCGGCCTGCCGGGGTGCGCAGCTGACCCGCCCGACGGTCCGACGATCGCCAATCTGGTCGACTTCCACATCGATCTTTCGTCGACACCGGTGCACGTCGGCTCGAACAAGTTCGTCATCAGGGATGAAGGCGGCGTCGAACACGAGTTGATCGGATTCAAGATCGACGGGCCGGTCGCCGACTTACCACTGACCGCCGACGGCAACCTCGACGAAGAACAGATGACGAACGTCACCGACGGACCGAATCTGGCGCCGGGTGCAGAGGATGCACGCACGATCGAACTGACGACGGCCGGAACCTACCTCCTGGTCTGCAACCTGCCGGGCCACTTCAAACACGGTATGTACACCGTCGTCACGTTGCCGTGACATCCGAGGTGTCGACATGCAGCCCATCCGCCACTTCGAGCGCCGATCAGGCCGGAAACAATTGCTTGACAATGGTCTCGTCCTAAACAAAGATAAACGGATACGAACCAATACAAACAGGTTCATTCGGGGATTAACGGGGATATGCCTGGGGGGCAGCCGTGTTTGCTGAGGAACGACATCAGGAGATCGTGCGGCGTGCCCGCCTCGTCGGCCGTGTCGACGTCGCCACGCTCGCCGAGGAACTCGAAGTCACCCCCGAGACGGTCCGACGTGACCTCACGGTGCTCGAGCGCTCCGGGCTCGTACGACGCGTCCACGGCGGAGCGATCGTCATCGAACGGCTCGGGTCGGAGCCCGGCCTCTCCGCTCGCAACTCGGTGCTCACCGCAGAGAAGGAACGCATTGCCAAACTGGCGCTCGCCGAGTTGCCGGAGGACGGAGCGATCCTCATCGATGCGGGCACCACCACCCGGCGTTTTGCGGAGGCTCTTCCGGCCGACCGCGAACTGACCGTCGTCGTCAACTCGCCGGAGCTGGCAACGATCCTCGCAAGACGGGCGAACATCACCGTGATGATGCTCGGCGGACGCGTCCGCAGCCGCACATTAGCCGTCGTCGACGACTGGGCCTTGACGATCCTCTGCCAGATCCACGTCGACGTTGCATTCATGGGCACGAACGGCGTCAGTATCGAGCACGGGCTCACCACCCCGGACCCGGCTGAAGCCGTGGTCAAGCGGGCAATGATCAATGCCGCCCGGCGTACGGTCGTCCTCGGCGACCACACGAAGATCGGTAACAACTACTTCTCGACATTCGGGGACCTGTCACAGGTCGACGTCTTCGTCACCGACAGCGGAGCTGACAGCGAACTCGTAGAAGAACTGTCAGAAGCCGGCCCGCGGGTCGTGCGGGCATGATCATCACGCTGACGCTGAACCCGAGCCTCGATCGCACGATCGAAGTTCCGGTGTTGAAGCGCGGTGCCGTCATTCGCGTGACAAACGGGCGGCTCGATCCCGGCGGCAAAGGCGTCAACGTCGCCAGAGCACTGCTCGCCAATGGCGTCGCCACCCACGCAGTACTGCCCGTAGGCGGGACGACGGGCCATCAGCTCGTCGAACTGCTCCGGGCTGAGGGTGTACCGATGACGGCAGTCGCCGTGCATGCACCGACACGATCCAACGTCACTATCAGTGAACCGGACGGTTCAACAACGAAGATCAATGAGGTCGGTGGTCCGCTCAGCGCTGCAGACATCGACAAGCTGGCGCAAGCCGTGCTGAATGTTGCCTCGCCATCGGATTGGGTCGTGGCCAGTGGAAGCCTGCCGCTCGGGGTCCCCGACGACGTCTACGCGCTGCTCACCGAGCGGTTCAGGGCAGCGGAACTGCGCGTCGTCGTCGACACCTCGGGGCCGGCGCTGTCGGCTGCGCTCGTTGCCCACCCGACCTTGATCAAACCGAACCGCGAGGAGCTTTCCGAAGCGGTCGGATGGGAAGTGCTCAGCATCTCCGACGCGATTGCGGCCGCTCGAACGCTCAGGCAGCGAGGCGCCGCGATCGTCCTGGCCAGCCTCGGACCTGACGGTGCGGCCCTGATCGAGGACGACGGGATTTCGCTCGGGGAATGCGCCGTCTCCGAACCGAAGAGCAGCGTCGGTGCAGGCGATTGCCTGCTCGCCGGCTTCCTTGCCGGCGGAGCGACGGGCGCAGCAGCGCTCGCCAACGCGCTCTGCTGGGCTGCCGCAGCCGTCGAAATGCCCGGCAGCGCCATGCCGACGCCTGCTGCGATCGCCACTCGCCGAGCGTTCGTCAGTACGAACATCGACAGCTCGAGGACACTCTCGCTGTCCAGTTGACGCATAGATCTCCATCCGGACCACTGAGGGACTGGACGAAGAAAGCCCAAGACCACACACGACAGACAATCAAGCAAGGGGACACGGAAATGGAAACGACGTTCACGCCGACAGTGGAAGGCGCCGGGGTGAAAGCGACGATCCAACGGATCGGCGGCTACCTGGCAGGGATGGTGATGCCGAATATCGGTGCGTTCATCGCATGGGGTCTGATCACTGCGGCCTTCATTCCGACCGGTTGGATTCCGAACACGAAGCTGGCGACGCTCGTCGGCCCGATCATCACCTATCTGCTCCCGCTGCTCATCGGTTACACCGGCGGGAAGATGGTGCACGGTCAGCGGGGTGCCGTCATCGGGGCCATCGCCACGATGGGCGTCATCGTCGGCAGTTCGGTGCCGATGTTCCTCGGAGCGATGATCATGGGTCCGCTCGCCGCATACCTGCTGCTGAAGTTCGACAGAGCGTTCGAGGACAAGATCAAGAGCGGCTTCGAGATGCTCGTGGGTAACTACTCGATCGGCATCATCGGCGGCGGCCTGGCGTTGCTCGGTGTGTGGGTGATCGGACCGGTTGTCACCCATCTGACGAACTGGATGGGCAGCGGCGTTCATTCGCTGATCACGCACCACGTCATTCCGTTGGCTGCGGTCATCATCGAACCAGCGAAGGTGCTGTTCCTGAACAACGCCATCAACCACGGCGTGCTCGACGTCCTCGGTGGTGCCGCCGCCAAGGGCGCCAGCCACAAGTCGATCCTGTTCATGCTGGAAGCCAACCCCGGACCAGGGCTCGGCGTACTGCTTGCATACTGGTTCTTCGGTCCGAAGGCGCTGCGCCCGAGCGCCCCCGGGGCGATCATCATCCACTTCTTCGGCGGCATCCACGAGATCTACTTCCCGTACATCCTGATGAAGCCACGACTGATCCTTGCGACGATCTGCGGTGGCGCTGCCGGCATCGCCGTCTTCTCGGCCACCGGTGTCGGGCTCGTCGCCCCGGCCTCCCCCGGCTCGATCTTCGCCTTCATCACCGAAACCCCGAAGGGCGACTACATCGGCATGTTCCTCGGAGTCATCGTTGCTGCGGGTGTCAGTCTGATCGTCGCCTCAGCGTTGCTCGGCTTTGGTCGGGGACCCGACGTCTCCGATTCGGAGGCGCTGACCGACGCTCAAGACCGCAATCGCAAAGCGAAGGCGGAATCGAAAATCGCCGTCCCGACCGGTGCCCTCTAGCAGCGTCACCCACCTTCGCACCATCACAAACGTTCGCACCGTCCAACACGTTCGCACCGTCCTACAAGGAGTTCACGAGATGCCGAGTATCGAATCCACCGATGTCAAGAAGCTGGTCATCGCCTGCGACGCAGGCATGGGCTCGAGCGTGATGCTCGCCAGCAATGTCAAGAAGCAGCTGAAGGGAACGTCGGTGATCGTCGAGCACACCCCTGTCGATCACATCCCCGCAGATGCCGACGTCGTCATGTGTCATGCCGGACTTGCCGAACGTGCCCGCAAGACGAGACCGGACATGGTGATCGTCCCGTTCAGACTGTTCATGGGTGACCCCGCCGTCACGAAAGTCATCAATGCCATCAAGAACGGCGGAACGATCGATGGCTGAGCCCACCGAAACCGCCACGGAGGAGCAATCGGTCGTCGTCACCGACCTGCTCGCGCCGGCTTCGATCGTCCTTGGTACAACCGCGTCGGATTGGGAGGCGGCCGTCCGTCTTGTCGGAGGCCTACTCGTTGCGGCAGGCGCAGCTGCACCCGAGTACGTCGACAGGATGATCGAGCGCGAGCACTCGGTCTCGACCTTCGTCGGCGAGGGGGTCGCCATCCCCCATGGCACGCTCGCCGGCAAGGACCTCATCGTCAAGGATGCACTGTCGTTCGTGCAGTTCCCCGAAGGCGTCGACTGGCACGGTGACCGCGTCGTGATCTGCATCGGTATCGCTGCGGGCGGGAACGGCCACGTGCCGATCCTCGCCCAACTCGCCGAGTTGCTGATGGACGAAGAACGTGCTGCGGCACTGCGCAACGCCTCGTCGATCGACGAGGTCATCGAGTTGATGACACCCGATCCTGAAACTGATTGACCCAGGTCGGTCTCCCCCACCCCACTCTCCACACACCGCCCGCTATCCGAGGAAGTTCCCCACGATGAAAGCAGCCCGTTTCTATGCCCCCGGCGACATCCGCCTCGAAGACGTGCCGGAACCAACGGCAGGTCCAGGTGACGTCGTCATCCGCGTGCGCAACTGCTCGACATGCGGCACCGATGTCAAGATCAGCCTCCACGGCCACCAGAACATCCACCCACCGCGAACGATGGGTCACGAAATCGCCGGCGAGATCACCGAGGTCGGAGGGGACGTCGTTGGCTGGGTGGTCGGTGACCGTGTCCAGGTCATCGCGGCGATCCCGTGTGGCGTTTGCGCTGATTGCAGGGCAGGGCGCATGACGGTCTGCCCGAATCAGACGTCGATGGGTTACGACTTCGACGGAGCCTTCGCCGAGTACTGCCGTGTTCCGGCGTCGGTGCTCGCCGTGAACGGGCTCAACCGCATTCCGGAGGGCGTCTCCTTCGCAGAGGCGTCCGTGGCCGAACCGCTTGCGTGCGTCATCAACGGTCAGGAACTCGCACGAGTCGGCAAGGACGATGATGTCATCGTTCTCGGCGCAGGACCGATCGGGTGCCTGCATGTCAGGCTCGCCAGGGCCAACGGCGCGCGCCGGGTGTTCCTGCTCGATCTCAACCAGGCGAGACTGGAGGAGGCACAGGCGGTCGTCGCGCCGGACGCGATCCTCAACGGCGGCGACATCGACGCCATCGCCGAGGTCATGAAGTTGACAGAGGGTCGAGGAGTCGACGTCGCCATCACCGCCACCGCTGCGGGCGCCGCACAGGAGCAGGCGCTGCAGATGATCGCCCGGCAGGGCCGCCTGAGCATGTTCGGCGGATTGCCGAAGGACCGCCCGACGATCACGCTGGACTCCAATCTCGTGCACTACCGCGAGTTGACGATCGTCGGTGCCAACGGTTCGAGTCCGGCACACAACGCCAGAGCGCTCGAATACATCTCGACCGGGTTCGTGCCGGTCAACGACCTCATCACCCATCGGCTCCCACTCGACCACGTGCTCGAGGCGATCCAGATCGTCGCCCGCGGCGAAGCCATCAAAGTCACGATCGAGCCGTAGAACCAACCGTCGAGCGCACGTCGATACTCAGGGGAATCATGATTCAGAGAACCGTCACAGTGGGATCGACGAGCGGGCTACACGCGCGGCCGGCGGCGATCTTCGTCAAAGCAGCGGCAGCGCTGCCGGTCAAGGTCCGCCTCATCGTCGAGGGCAAGAAGCCGGTGAATGCCGCCAGCATGCTCGCCGTGCTGAGCCTCGGCGCAACACTCGGCTCCGAGGTCGTCCTCGAAGCCGACGAGGACGAAGCGGGGTTGGGCCGAGCAGCCGTCGACCAGCTTGCAGCGCTACTGGAGCGCGACCTCGACGCCGGGTCCACCAGTGCCTGACGTGCTGCACGGCGTCGGTGTCGGCGTCGGAATCGTTGTCGCTCCGCTCGTGAAGATGGGCCGTCCGCCGGAGCTGCCGAGCGCCCGTCCCGTCGTCGACAACGCCGCAGAAGCGGCGTTGGCGAGCGGCGCGCTCGCCGCGGTCAGCGCCGACCTCGCTGCCCGCTCGTTGGAAGCCAGCGATCCGACGGCCTCGGCAGTGCTCGATGCGCTGAGCATGATCGCCGCCGATCCCACGCTCAGCGAGCAGGTCGAGGAGCTGATCGCTGCACGCACCGACGCTCCGCATGCGTTGTTCAACGCCTTCGAGGGCTACCGCCAGATGCTCACCGAAGCGGGCGGCTACCTCGCAGAGCGCGCCGGAGATCTCGCCGACATCCGCGACCGTGTCATTGCCGTCGTCCTCGGCATGCCGATGCCGGGCATTCCGACGCCTGGCCATCCATTCGTGCTCGCCGCCGACGACCTCTCGCCTGCCGACACATCCGGGATCGACACGTCCGTCGTGCTCGCGCTGGTGACCGAACGAGGCGGACCGACGAGCCACACGGCGATTCTCGCCCGCGCCCTCGGCCTGCCATGCATCGTCGCCTGCGCCGGAGTGATGCATATCGCCGATGGCACGATCGTCGGTATCGATGCCGGTGCAGGCACGGTCGAGACGGACCCCTCCGTCGATCGACGGCGCGCGTTGAGAGCCGAAGCCGACAGCATCGTCGCCGAACTCGGCTCGCTGACCGGGCCGGGCCGCACGGCTGACGGCCACCCAGTCGGGCTGTTGCACAACATCGGTTCGGTCGCCGATCTCGAATGCGTTGACCACGAGCATTTCGAAGGTGTCGGACTGTTCCGTACGGAGTTCCTGTTCCTCGACCGCGAAGACGCGCCGACGTTCGAAGAACAACGCGCAGCCTACGCAGCCGTCTTGGAGGCTGCTCACGGCAAGAAGGTCGTCGTGCGTACGCTCGACGCCGGTGCCGACAAACCGCTGCCATTCCTCGAAATGCACGCTGAACCGAATCCGGCGCTCGGCGTCCGTGGACTGCGCATCGGTCGGGCCCGTCCCGAAATCATCCAACTGCAACTTGCAGCGCTCGCAGCAGCCGTTGCGGACGTGCCCGGATCCGATGTCTGGGTGATGGCACCGATGGTCGCCACCGTGGCCGAAGCCCGCTGGTTCAGCGAACAGGCCCATGCTGCAGGTCTCGACACCGTCGGGGTGATGATCGAGATTCCGGCAGCGGCGTTGCGGGCAGGTGAGATGCTCGATGTCGTCGACTTCCTGAGCATCGGCACGAACGACCTGTCGCAGTACACATTCGCCGCCGATCGTATGGAGGGCACGCTCACCGAATTGCTCGATCCCTGGCAGCCTGCGCTGCTGTCGTTGATCGCGATGTGCGCAGAGGCCGGCATCGAGCACGGCAAACCGGTCGGCATCTGCGGCGAATCGGCAGCTGATCCTGCCTTGTCGACGCTGTTCGCCGGCATGGGCATCACCTCGCTGTCGATGTCAGCGCGCTCGTTGCCACAGGTGCGCCGGGCGCTTTCCAAACGAACGCTCGACGAATGCCGACAACTCGTCGAACGGGCGCTTGCCGCGGAGGACGCAGCACTGGCGAGGGATGCCGTCGTCAACGGCTGATAGAGGTGCCCGTCTGTAGCTGCAGAATATGCGGCATGCTATGGACGTGCATTCCAAGTCGGTGACCGATGCCGTGCGGGCGAGGGGCCCGATGCTGCTGGCGGGCGCTGTGCTCGCTGCCTTGGCCTCTGGCTGCGCAGCGCATGGTGTTTCCACCGCCGGGGCAGCGAACGCTGTCACCTCCGAGTCCGCAGTTTCGAGTTCGGCCGCTCCGACCGTGAGCGTGTCGATCTCGTCCGCTGGGTTTGCGACGGTCGCCGATCAGACCGATGGCACGTCGACCGTGGAAACCGAGTTCGGTACGGGTGCGCCCACGTCGGAGCCCCTCGCGGGCATGGCCCCACCTCCCACGACAACGGCGTCTCCTTCGCTTGCTACGTGGTCGCCCTTGCACGCAGTCGCGCTGCCGGCGCCGGACGGTCCTTCGGCTGTCGGGATCGCCGCTTCCGGGTTCGCTGACACCGTGGTGTTCTACCCTGCGCTGGCGGCGACGGGACGCGGCCGTCACCGCTACGTCGACCCGGCGTGGGCTCAGGCGGCTGGGCTCGATCCTGCGTTGATGGACCGGGTGACGTCGGCGGCGCAGATCGACGCAACTCCGGCCCCGACCGAAACGCCACGGCCCGTCGTCCTACTTTCACCGGGCTGGCGTTCCGTGGTCGCATTCTCGACGTCGTTGGCCGAGGATCTGGCGAGCCACGGCTACGTCGTTCTGGCAACACAAACCGACGTGCGAGCAGAGTGGAGCCACCCGGCGTCGACATCGACGGATCGCAGCAAGCGGTCGTCGACGCTCACGCGTCTGCTCGATTTCCTGCAGGGCCCGTCGTTGGCGCAACGGGTCGGGCCCATCGATCTTCGCCGCATCGCCGTCGGCGGACATTCCTACGCAGCTTCGATCGCTTTCGACGCGAGCCTCAGCGATCCCCGGATCGGGGCGATGTTCGACCTCGACGGGAACGCCCGCGACGAGGCCAACCGCAGACCCCCGACGAAGCCGACGCTGGTGCTCGTCACGGTGAACAACGGAGCCGTTGCCGATCCGTTGCTCGGCACGCTGGCAGCCCGCTCGACGCAAATTGTCACTGCGGGTGTCCTCGACGCGCTGCACCTCGATGTGACAGACGCGGCATCGATCCCATTACTGCTCGGCACCTCGGTGTTCTCCACACTGGTCGGTGCGGTCGGCACGACCGGCACGACTGACACCTCGACGATCGTCGTCAGATTCCTCGACGCAGTGTTCGGCGCACACCCGCACCATCCCTCGAGCGGCGAACTCGTGCACGGCCTGCAGTCGGCCACCGCCGATCCATTCGGGTCGCAACGCCCGGCGACATCACCATCGACCGGCCCGCCCTGATGCTCGCTCAGTAGCACGCTTGGGCAGGCGGGGTACTCGAAGAATCATGGTTGGCCACCGACTTTTCGGGTTTGTAAGGTTCTCGGGCGTTGAGCGAAGCCCGAGGAGTATGCCTGGATCACGGCCTGCAGGCGATCGCGGACCCCGAGTTTGAGAATGACATGCGAAACGTGAGTCTTGGCGGTCGTCTCGCCGATGTGCAGATGTGCGGCGATCTCCACATTGCTCAGCCCTGCTGCGAGCAGGAACAGCACGTCCTTCTCGCGTTCCGTGAGCGGCGGTGTCGCATTTGGTTCAATGCCGGCGACATTCCGGTCCGAGGCGGAGCCACGATCGGGTTGCAGCGCTTGCAAAGGGGACAGCGGGTCGACAAAACGGCGCATCACCCTGGCGAGAACGGACTTGTCGAGAATCGATTCGCCACCCCAGATGCTACGAACTGCCTGCTGCACCGCTTCGGGGGGAGCGTTCTTCAGCATGAACCCTGCGGCGCCTGCTTGCAGCGCACCGAAGAGTGTTTCGTCGTCGTCGAACGTCGTGAGGACCAGCACACGCGTCGGCGAGGACTGGTTGGCGAGCGAGGCGGTCGCGGAAATCCCATCGCGGCCCGGCATG
Organism: Actinomycetes bacterium; assembly: GCA_025356335.1. GTDB lineage: Bacteria > Actinomycetota > Acidimicrobiia > Acidimicrobiales > Ilumatobacteraceae > JANXUF01. Next base: position 75,854 of record JANXUF010000014.1, on the reverse strand, counting down.
CGGACGTCCATGACGATGATGTCGGGCTGTTCGAGGCGACACAGATCGATGGCCGTCTGTCCATCGCCGGCTTCAGCGACGACGACGATGCCGTCCGCTTCGAGAATCGATCGGATTGCCGATCTCATCAACGGCTGGTCATCGGCGATGAGCACCCGAGGCGCGGCGCGCAGCTCGGCCATCAGACGCTGCGCAGCGGAATGACCGCCTCGACGACGAACCCGCCGGTACTGGTCGGTCCGATGGCCGAGCACCCGCCGAAGAGTTCCACGCGTTGACGGATGCCGGTCAGGCCGTGACCACTTCCCGGTTGGGTGGTCGATGTGTTCGGTCGTCGCCATCCGGGATCGTCGACGACGAGCGTGGTCGCCCGATCGCCGACGTTCAACCGAACATTGCACGTCGAAGCGGTCGAGTGTCTCGTGACGTTCGTCAGCGCCTCCTCGACGATGCGGTACAACGCCACCGCCTGCATCTGCGGGACCGTCCCGATGTCGCCGGTGACGGTACGCCGTACGTCCAGACCGGCACCACGATAGCCGTCGCAGAGCGTGTCGAACTCGGCGAGCGTCGGTGGCGGTGCCGTCGCAGCGCTGCCAGGCTCGCTGGTGAGCGCATCGAGGAGGTGACGCATTTCGGCGACCGCGGCGCGGCTGGAGGTCTCGATGTGAGCGAGCGCCTGACGTGTTCGATCGTTGTCCGAGCCGAGGTTGACTCTGGCGGCTCCTGCCTGCACGCCGATGAGGCTCACATGATGGGCGACGACGTCGTGAAGTTCCCGAGCCAGCTTCGCCCGTTCGTCTGCAACGGCTCGTCTGGCTTGGCTTTCGCGGTCGGCTTCCGCACGAACCAATCGCTGCTCGACATCTGCGAGGTGCTGGCGCCGCATCCGCGATGCATAACCGGCGAACCACGGCGCAGCGACGAGCGCGAGTGGGATCGACAGTGTCGCGACAACGCCTTTGCCGCTCGATGCCGTGCCGAGTGCCGCCATGGCGGCGATCACACCAGGCACGATGGCGTCGAATCGTCGATGAGTCCCCCACGACGCCACTGCGAAAACTACGAGGACGAATTGGGCGCCGGTCCGCTGCGTCACGAGCGCCGGATGGTGGATCGAGTTCCCGACGATGACACCGACGATCGATGCCACCATGACCAACAGTGGACGCTGGCGACGCCACAGGAACGACGCAGCCGTCGCCAACGAGACGACACCGAGGCCGGCGACCGCCGGCGCGGTCGAGATCGTCCGCCTGGCAACGTCGACGGCAATGCCTGTCAGGTCACACGTCACGAGTGCGGCGACGATCAGCCGATCGAGGCGTATCGAGCCGTGGGTGCTGAATGCTCGACCCATCGAGGCGGTCATCTCTGGAGTGTATGAATCATCGGTGAGGACGGAGCGCCACGACCCGCATTTGTCGCAGTCCCCGCCCGACGGAACGAGCGAGATGACCCGTAGCACGCACAGGGTGGCGCAGGAAGAACAGGAAGCATCGACGAGGGGTCGCCAAACCGACGAACGGATAGCGCAACTGGTTCACCATGCCGCTCGGCATCGGCTCGTTGATGCCGTATCGCTGCGGGCGACGCTCACTCGGCATGCAATACGTCCCGAACACGAGGTCCCACACCGGCAGGAACGTCGAGTAGTTCGTGTTGACCGCATCGGACTCGCTCGAATGATGCCAGTGATGGAACTCGGGCGTGATCACGACGCGATGCAGCGGACGCCACCGCCACGACACGTTCGCATGGAGGAACAGTCCGAGGACCCCCTGGACGACCGTCAATACACCGACGAACTGCAGGCGGAAACCGCACGCCGCGAGGAAGACGAACGGCGGTGCGAACAACGCACCGTCGAGAGGGTGATTGCGCAACCCGCTCACCCAGTCGAGATGACGGGTCGAGTGATGCACAGAGTGGAAGCGCCACAGGAACGGAACCTCGTGACTGAAACGGTGCACCCAGTAGACAGTGCAATCGAAGAGCAGCACACCACAGACGAGCCGCACCCCTGTCGGCATGGCTCCGACCAGCGGACGCAGCGCAAGTCCCGGCAACCACGCCAAGCTGGCGACCCCGATGACGATGCCGACCGCCAACGAAGCGAGCGTCAGCGCCGGCGCCGCCAACCCGTAGCAGATATCCGTGCGCAGATGCGGTCGGCGAACAGGCTGACGATGACGTGGGAACATTTTCTCGAACGGGACGACGACGATGAACAACACGACGATCACGAACGCCCCGGAGCGATTCAGCGCACACGCCGTTGCGACAATGAGCACTGCAGCAGCCCTGACCGGCCAGCGTCGAGGTGACCGCAACGAGACCGCATCCCCAGACGGAGCTGCGAGCTCGCCGTTTGGTGAACGCTCCGTCGATGCGGCACTCGAAGATGTCATGGTCGAACCGTACGGAACACCCCTCGATCCGTCATCCGTCAAAGGGATGAGCTGTTCGTTGCCCGCTGTGCCGGCGTTCGGTCACGTCCTGTGCGGGTCGTCACCGGCGATGGGGAGCCGGGGCGCTCCGCCAGCTGGTTTGGAGAAGTACCGAGGGTCACGAGGTTTCGGCTCGGTGTCGGGCTCGCCACGTCTCGACGTCCAACGCCACTGCGCGGAGATCCGACTCTCGACTGCGTACGGGACGGTCGGCACGGCGTGCAGCCAACTGCGTTGACAACGCCCGCCCATCACCAGCAGATCACCACCAGCAGGAGCGAGATCGATCGACCCGCTGGCACCGTCGGCGTCGATCGGCGGCCGGCCGGTATCGGGCCGCATCAGCCACGGCCGCTGACCGCCGAAGGTCAGCAGGGCGACGAGTGTCTCGTCGAGCCACGTCATACCCCGGTCGCGATGAAAGCCGAGCCCCTCGCGTGCGTCGCGGTACTCACTGAGCACGACACCCGAAAACCGCACGCGGTACCGGCGGAACAACCACGTCTCCGATTCGATCAGCGCAGGATGACGACCGGCGCCCGACTGCGTAGCGCTGCGACGGACATCATCGACCCAGCGCTCGTAGTAGAACGTTCGCCCGTTCTGCCATCGGGCGCCGCTCGCCAGATCGTCGTGAACACGCCGATGGTCAGGGACGAATCCTCGAACGACGTCGACCCAGCAATCCGTGTCGAGGGCGACACGTTCGACGGTCGGCTCCTGCATCAGCCACGTGGCATCTGTGCTCATATACGCGAACGTAGACCCTGGGTGTCACAACGTTGCCCGCTGCTTGCGTGGGCGACACCGGTCCGGCGATGCGCACCCGAGCAGGGCAGCGAATCCTGTGTTACGTCGGTTCCGCACGCCGGCTCAACGGGACGGTCCCTCCGAGGGCGACGAGTCGTGGACGCGCTCGTCGGTGCAAATGCACGGTTGCTCCCGGGTGCATCCACCACACCCAGCGTTGCACGGGCGCTGTGGTATGGTGTACGCACGCCGTCCGGGTCCGGGTAGTCCCCTCCGTGCAGGGAGCCCAAGTGAATCTCTCCATCACCGTCGAGACAGCCGACCGGCGCATCCTCTGGGTCGGCCCAGCGCTCCTTCGGGAACTCGATATCGAGACGTCGGACATCGTCGGTCGATCGATCGTCGACATCGCCGACCGTTCGTCGAGGAGCACGCTGGCTCGTCTGTTCACCGGTCCGAAATGGATCGATCGCAGTTTCGACGGCGCGCATGTTGTCCTTACGTCACGGTCTGGGCCGATGGAATTCGAGCTTCGCAGCGTGCGCTACATCGATCATCAGGGCTCCCGCGTCGCATTCGTCCGCCTCGACCGATCGGCTGCAAACAGGACGACCTCAACGGTCGGCGTCGTCCAGCCGGCGAAGCAGGCCATCTCCCTCGCATGTACCGCCGACGAGCAGTACACCCGCGCCGACAACCACGTGAATGGCGACGTCGCGACGAAAGCCCGCCATGAACCCGTCAGGTACGCGGCTGACGAACTCACCGGGCTGCCGCTTCGAGCGGGTCTCCTCGCCCACCTCGACGCTGCGCCGTCCGACAAGTCGTCGGCAGTCGTGGTCGTGGACATCGACTACTTCGGACGGCTCAACGCCCGGCTCGGCTCAGAGGCCGGCGATCAGATCCTTGTCGAGTTCGGTGCCCGCCTTGCTGCTTGCGTCCGCGGGGGAGACTTTGCGGCCCGACTCAGCGGCGACCGGTTCGGTATCCTCGGTAGCGTCCACGACATCGAAGAGGCCTGGGCGATCGCCGCTCGGGTGGAGCGGGTCATTGCCGAACCGTTCCAGATCGGCGGGTCGTTGATCTCGATCACTGCGAGCATCGGAGCGGCATGGGGACGCAATGCCGGCGACGCGCACATGCTGTTCGATCATGCCGAAATCGCGCTGAACGAAGCGCAGATGAACGGCGGCCGACAGCTTCGTTTCTTCGAGGCGAACCAAGCGTCGACGAGCTGGGCGGACCTCGCAGTTTTCGCCGCCGATGTCCGCGAAGCGCTGTCGTCCGGACAGACCTACGTCGCTTATCAGCCGATCGTCGAGCTGGCCTCCGGCCGATTGGAAAAGCTCGAGGCCCTGGCCCGTTGGAACCATCCCGTTCGCGGCGCGATCAACCCGGCGGAGTTCATCCCGTTGGCCGAGCGCTCGGAGACGATTGCCGAGCTCGGGGAATGGATCCTCGATCGGTCGTGTGCAGATCTCGCCGCCCTCGCTGCACACGGCATCGATGCGGAGATCAGCGTCAACATGTCGGTCGTCCAGCTGCGCGACCCGGACATCACCAGCCGAGTCGCGAGCGTACTGGCGCGGCACGACATCAATCCGAACCGCATGTGGATCGAGGTGACCGAAAGCGTGCTGTTGGACGATCGCGCACTCGTGCCTCTCCATCATTTGCACGACCTCGGCGTGCATCTCGTGATCGACGATTTCGGAACCGGCTACGCAACCTTCCAGTACCTCACGCGACTTCCCGTCGACGCCCTGAAGATCGACATGACGTTCGTGAGCGGTCTCGGAATCGATGCGAGCGATACAGCGATCGTGCGTTCGGTGATCAACCTCGCCAAGGAACTCGGCCTGCAGGTCGTCGCCGAGGGAGTCGAGACCGAATCCCAGCGAGCTCAGCTCGTCGCCCTCGGATGCCGGTTGGCCCAAGGGTGGCTGTTCAATCCTGCCCTGCCGTTCGATGAACTGGTAGCCGCCTATGGGGGCAGCGTCGGCGGTGTGGCGGTCCTGGCGTCGCCAGATGGTTCCTTCGAAGAGCTCCAGCGCCTGGCTGCACTGCGAGCATGCAAGATCCTCGACACGGCGGCAGACGATGCCTTCGACTCGGTCGTTCGGCTTGCGACCCAGCTGCTGGCGACTCCGATGGGCCTCGTCTCGTTGTTGGACAGCAACCGCCAGTGGTTCAAGGCGCGCATCGGGATCGAAGCGACCGAGACATCGCGCGAGGTCGCGTTCTGCCACCATGCCATCGCCCATCCGCGTCAGCCGTTCCTGGTGCGCGACGTACTCCTCGACGAACGGTTCGTCGACAACCCGTTGGTGACCGGCGAGCCGAACATCCGGGCGTATGCCGGCATTCCGATTCGCAGTCGCGAAGGACTTCCGCTCGGCACCCTGTGCGTACTCGACACCGTTCCGCGCGACTTCACCGACGAGCAGATCGCACAGCTGACGATGCTCGCCGATCAGACCGGTGCGATGCTCGACCTCCGGCGGCGGGCTGCCGAGCTGACAGACCTCCTCCACAGTGTCCATCCGTCCACGTTGGCCGCCCATGGCCCTGTCAGCGTCTCCCAGTCGGAGCGAGACGGGGCGACAGCCGTCGGCGAAGCCGTCGTCGAGCTCACTCGGATCAGCGAACGAGTCGACGACACGCCAGGTCAACCCGCCAATGTCCTACGATTCGGTGCGCTCGAGTTGCGGCTCAGCGCACGCATGGTCTCGATCGACGGCGAAGACATCGATGTCTCGGCGAAAGAATTCGATCTCCTCGCGTACCTGTCGACGAACGCCGGTCGCGTTTGCACCCGGGGGGAACTGCTGCACGAGGTCTGGCACGCAGCGCCTGATTCGCAGAATGCGACAACCGTCACGGAGCACATCTATCGCCTCCGATCGAAGATCGAGGTGGACCCATCACGCCCGCGACTGCTCCGCACCGTGCGGGGCGTCGGCTACCTCTTCGAGCCACCGGTGGGCGAATCCAACGGAGAGGCACCGACAGCCGAGTCCGACCCACGTTCCGGTGAGTTCATCCACGATGACACGCGCATCGTCGCTGCCGACGCCGGCATGTTGGACATGATGATGGCCGCTGAGCCCGCGGACGTCATCGGCCACGACGTGCTCGACGTCATCGCCCCGTCGTCGCATCCGGCGGCGCAGGCGCGCATGGAAATGCAGGCCACCGGGCAGTCGCCGGGGCCGCAAGTGATCTCACTTCGCACCACGACCGGTACCGAGGTCGTCACCATGATTCGGTCGGCAGACGTCGATTTCGATGAGCTCCCGGCCGTCGTCGTCAGCGTTCGCGAAATCATCGACCCTCCGCATCTGATGCGTCAATTGGTGAACGGCGTCATCAACGAAGTGTCCGACGCCGTCATCGTCACCGATCCAGACCTGCACGTCCTGAGCTGGAACCCGGCAGCCGAACGGTTGTACGGCTGGGCGGAACGTGAGGTACTCGGGCACACGTTGCAGAACGTCGTCCGATCCCTGAAGCCGTTCGATCTGGCGACCGTCCGAGCGGAGATCGAACGGTCGGGTCGGTGGACTGCGGATGCCGACCAGATCACACGCCACGGCACGATCGTCGAGGTGGTGACGACCGTCAACATCATCTTCGACAGTGGCGGAGCGATCGTGGCGATTGTCGTCGTCAACCGTCCCCAGCGCGAGCGGGGGTCAGTGCTTCCTGCGGTCGGACATCCGGCATCGAGCTGGTCGGAAGTTCAGCGTGCAGTCAACCGCAACGAATTCGTCGTCTACTACGAGCCGGTGGTCAGTCTGGCCGACCGGTCGGTTGTGGCGGTGAACGTCAGGGTTCGTTGGCTGCGCCCGGACGGCGGTACCTGGGATCTCGTCGACTTCATCGGTGACGTGGAAAGCGCACATGCGCTCGGCGATCTGGCTCGCTACGTCTACCCGACGGCGTTCCTCCAGTTCGAGCAGTGGCACCGAGCCGGGCGATCGATCGAATTGGCGATTGATGTCAGCGCCAACCAGCTCGCTGATCCGGAGTTCCTCGACGTGCTGGCACCTGTCGTCGTCCGCCTGCGCGTTGCCGGTAGCAGCCTGTGGCTGAAGATGACGGAAAGCGAGCTTCAGGTCGCCACCGATCTCACCTACGACGGACTGCAATCGTTGGCGGCCAAGGGTGCTCGAATCGCTGTCGGCGGACTCGGTTCCGGCTGGGCCAGCGCCGCCACTCTGCGCCGGTTCCACGTGGATGCGCTGGCGTTCGACAGCTCGATCATCGACACGAAACGAGCACAGGTGGACGGCCTGAAATCCGCTGCTGATGCCGTCGCTCTCGGCGCAGAGCTGTCGATCCCCGTCTGGGTCGAAGGTGTGTCAGACGAACGCCACCATGACCTTGCCGTCCGTCTTGGCTGCACCGCGGGCAGCGGGCGGCTCTACGGCGGTCCGACCCTCGGCGATCACCTCGATATCGGTCGACCGGAGACGTTCCAGGGCTGAACCATTGCGGCCGGCTACCGCATCGGGGCCCCGCCGACGCGTCTGGGAATGAATGCCGATGTCTCATCGGACCGCGGGCTGGGCATGCGACTGTCATGGCCATCACTACTCATGCGTTCGCCCACGTTCGTCTCACCGTCACCGACATCGCCGCCTCACGAGCGTTCTATGACGCCGTCTTCGGCCTTCCCGTCGCCTTCGAACTACCCGATGACGCCGACGAGGCAACCCGGCAGCAATTGTGGTTCTTGTTCGGCGGGGTGATCTACAAGTTGGGTGATTCCCTGCTCGGCCTCCGCCCGGTCGCCTCCGATTCCTTCGACGAGGACAGGGTCGGCCTCGATCACGTCAGCTTTCTCGTGACGTCCCGGGACGAGCTCGACGAAGCGGCCGCGATGTTGGACGGCCTCGGCGTGCAGCACGGCGGTGTCAAGGACATCGGTGCAGGGTTCATCCTCGAGTTCCGCGATCCCGACGGAATCGCCCTCGAATTGTTCGCGCCACAGGGCTGACACCGCGTCAGCGCGTGAGTCAGCCGAGGATCTCGCTGTGCCAGTTCACCGGTTCGATCGACGGCCGCAACTCGCTGGTGCCGTGGCCTGTGTGAAGACTGTCGTTGACGAGATGCCTCATGAAATTGTCGGCGTAGAGCCGGCCGCCTTTTGACCCGAGGTAGCGGGTGGCCATTTTCACCATCGCTTCGCTCGTTCCGTCGCCGAGTTCGGAGAGCGTCACGGGACCTTCGACGGCGACGTATCGGTAGAGACCCGTCGATCCGGGATCGACGACCGACAGCGTCGCCCGGCCCTCAGCACGGAAGCGATGGGCTTTTGCAGACGTGGCGCCGATGCACATGTCGATCGTGCCGCCAGGTGTGTAGGAATACCAGATCGGCGCGAGCAACGGACCCTTGCCGACCCGGCTCACGGAGATATTTCCGAGGCGTGCCTCCAACAGGAAGGCGTGGCGTTCTTCGTCACTCATGGCTCTCATCGATCAGCCTCTTCATCGGTGGTGATTCGGTGGTCATTCTGTTGTTCGGTCATCGGTCGACCGTCGTTCGATCGCCTGGCGTCGACGACGCCGGCGCGAGGCGGACGAGTCGAGCCGGAACATATTTGTGGTACGGGGTGCCCGCCACGGGGTCGCGGTGGTCGCTGCTCGTCAATTCGTTCGGGGCGACGCCGACGATGAAGCCACCGGGGAGTTCGGTGACACCGAGGCCGTTGGGGAGGGAGATGTGACCGGCTCTCATTGTCGGGCTGATCTCGACGAGCACCCGAGCCGAGCCCCGTTTGGTGGTGATCATCGCCGCATCCCCTTCGGCGAGTCCGAGATCTGCGGCGTCGACGCTGGAAACGCGTAACGCGCCGGCGCGGTCTCGTTTGCGCCACTCTGGCCCACGGAAGATCGTGTTGGCGGTGAACGATCGTCGTTCACCCGCCGACAGCACGAGTGGATAGTGCGGATCGCTGCCGGGCGGCGGAGTGTCAGCGAGCTCCCGCATGGCGTCGAGCATGCGCTCGTTGGCGAGGTGGATCATGCCGCCAGGCGTGCGAACCCGACTCCACGCGGCGTCGTAATCGTCTGCAGTGAACGTCACGCCGCTCGGCGAGCTGATGATGGCGTCGAACAGGTTGTCGCCGAGCTCGGACCCCTCGCCGTGATACCCGGCGGCTTCGACGCCTGGTCTGAACAGCTGCGCACAACCCTGAGCGGCGCCCCAGAGTAGAGCGGCGGCCGCAGCGTCGCCGGGCAGCGAGGGGCCGAGCGTCCGGTAGAGGATGACGGGGGTGAGCCCTGCAAGATCCGGATGCTCGCTCATGAACGTCGTGAATGCCGCAGCGAACGCTGGGCGATTCGCCGCCGCGACGTGTCGGAGCGGTTGGAGATCGATGCCGTCGAGTGCGCCGATCGCCTCGACGATCCGCGCGTGGATTTCTGGTTCGGCCAGCGTGCCGGGCAGCGGATCGACGATCGGTGGGCGGAGCTGGAAGACATTGTGGGGGAACTCGAAGTTGAAGAACGTGCACTCCCATTTCTCGAACTGGGAGGAGGCAGGAAGCACGTAGTCGGCGAGCTGCGCCGTCTCGGTCATGGCGACATCGATGACGACGCTGAATTCGAGCGCCGCGAGCGCCGCCCGCCACTGCGGGCTGTCGGCAAGGGAGTGCACGGGGTTGGCCGACTCGATGAGCATCCCCCGGTAGCGGCCGGGGTGATCGGCGAGAACCTCTTCGGCGATGACATTGCACGGCACGAGCCCGGTGATGATCGGCGCGCCGATGACGGGTGACACCTTGGGCGGGCGGGTGTCACCTGGCTGTGGCTTGACCCGACCGAGGCCGCCGAGGTTGGCCATGCTCGTCGGGATGTACTGGGCGCCTGGCTTGGCGAAGTTGCCGGTGAGGGTCCACAGAAATTTGCCGAGATAGGTGCACAGCGTCGAGTTCAGCCCCATCTGCAGGCCGAGATCCTCGAACACCGCCACGCTCGACGCCGTGGCGATCCGCCGGGCGGTGCGCCGTACGAGGTCGGGGTCGAGGTCGCAGATCGCCGAGTATGCGTCGACGTCGATCGCCGCCAGCGCTGGCTCGACGGTGTCGAGCCCGATGGCGTGCTCTGCGACCCAACGCCGATCGACGAGATCTTCCTGGACGATGACGGCGGCGAGCGCTGCCAGGCACCATGCGTCGGTTCCTGGGCGCAGGGCGAGGTGGAAATCGGCGAGCTCGGCGGTCTCGGTGGTCCGCGGGTCGATGACGACCATCGACCTCGCCGGATCGCGGGAGATCTCCTTGAGGGTCGTACGGGCATGCGGGAAGCCGTGTGACTGCCACGGGTTCTTGCCGAGGAACACGGCAACCTCGGTGTGTTCGAGGTCGGATCGCACGAGTCCGCCGATCATCTTGCCGTTGACCCAGGCCTCGCCCGTCTTCTCTTGGGCGAGCGCGTTCGAGCGGTAGACGACACCGAGTGCTGCCTGTGTGGCGGCACCGTAGCGGCCGCCGAGATGGTTGCCCTGTCCCCCACCCCCGTAGTAGAAAATCGATGCGCCGCCATGCGCGTCACGAATGCGCTTGAACCCGGCGGCGACCTCGGTGATGGCAGTGTCCCAATCGACCGGTTCATAGGTGCCGTCCGGACGGCGACGCATCGGCGTGGTGATGCGGTGGGGCCCGTTCTGGTAGTGGTCGAGACGTAACGCCTTCTCGCACGTGTAGCCGAGCGAACCGGGATGGGCTTTGTCGCCACGGATCCGTTGGAAGCTGCGCCGGTCGTCACCGAGGCGGATCTCGATGCCGCAGTTGCATTCGCAGAGGATGCACGCGCTCTGGTGCCACTCGTCGGCTTGTGCGGCGTCGCTTGTTGCAGGATGCGAAATAAGTTCCGTCATGGAACGGACAGTATCACGAGTCCGTTTCATGACGGAACTCGAAGCATCGAAAGCCAGGTTTGTGCCACTCCGGCTCAGTAGAATGAGCGGGTGACCCGTACCGACACTTCCGGCTGGCCTTGCACCATGGCGCGTAGCGCGAACGTGCTCGGGGATGGCTGGATCCTCCTCGTGATGCGCCAGGCGTGCCTCGGGACGCGCCGCTTCGAAGACTTCCAGCGATTGCTCGGTATCGGCCGCAACATTCTCACGATTCGCCTCAACCGCTTGGTGGACGAAGGGATGTTCGCCAAGGTGGAGTATCAGCAGCGACCGGTGCGCCACGAGTACCGCCTCACGGACAAGGGCCGTGAGGTGTACCCGATCCTCGCGGCGATGGCGGCGTGGGGCGACAGGTGGTTGACCGGTCCGGAAGGAACGCCGCTCGTGCTGCATCACACCGCATGCGACCACGAGATGCACGCTGTCGTCGTCTGCAGCGAATGCGCAGAGCCGCTCGATGTTCGTGAGATTCAAGCGAAGCCCGGCCCTGGTTTCCCAAGACGTAGGAAGCAGACGTCCTCGACCGATTCTTGACCGTTCTCGACTGCGACCTTCGCCAGGCGCGATTCCTCGAGTACGTTCCGTTATGGAACCAATCGGGAGGTCGACGTGCAGCAGGTCCTGAGGGCATCAACGAACATACAAAAGCGCCGGAGCACCTGATGCGCTACGCAGATATGCCGACGGCCGAGGTCGAGGTCCTCGTGCACGCGCCCGTCGAACGCATCTGGTCGTTGGTCACCGACGTCGATCTTCCTGCCCGCTTCTCGAACGAGTTCCAAGGCGCACAATGGCTAGATGCCGGCCCCGGGGTCGGCGCCCGCTTCCAGGGCCGCAATCGACATGCTGCCATCGGCACGTGGGAAACGACCTGCGTCGTGACGCAGTGCGAGGTGGACAGGGTGTTCGAGTGGGCGGTCGGCGACGCAGACAACTCGGCAGCGCGATGGCGATTCGAGCTCGAATCCTCGGGCGACGGGGTGTTGCTCCGGCAGTGGTGCCAGATCGGCCCGGGCCCGTCAGGGCTGACCCCGGCGATCCTGGCGATGCCCGACAAGGAAGAGCGAATCATCACCAGGCGACTCGCTGAGCACCGCGCCAACATGCAGGTCACCGTCGAGGGCATCAAGCTGATCGCCGAGACCCCGTCGTGACACTGTCGATCGGCATCGGTGTCGCCGTCGTCGATGCCGAAACCGTCGATTTCGTCCGCCAGGCAGAACGCCTCGGGGTCGACTCGGTGTGGGTCGCCGAGTTCTGGGTGTACGACGCCCTCACGCCACTCGCCTATCTCGCGGCGTCGACATCGACCATCAAGCTCGCCACCGGCATCGTCCAACTCGGTGCACGTACCCCGGCGATGCTGGCGATGTCGGCGATGTCGTTGCAGGCGCTCTCCGGTGGCCGATTCATCCTCGGCGTCGGGACGAGCGGACCGCAGGTGATGGAGGGCTGGCACGGCGTGCACTTCGACCGACCGGTGACTCGAACCCGCGAGACCATCGACATCATTCGGGCGATCTCCGCAGGCGAGAAGCTGCGCTACGACGGCAAGGTCTATACGTTGCCGCTGCCCGGCGGGGAGGGCCGGAGCCTGCGCTCACCCGCCCCGCCCGTCCACGTGCCGATCTACGTCGCCTCGTTGGGCCCGGCGAACCTGCGCCTCACGGGCGAACTCGCCGACGGCTGGATCGGCAACTCGTTCTTCGCCGAGACGGCCGACATCTTTCTCGATCCGATCCGTGCGGGCGCAGCAGCCGCAGGGCGAGCGCTCAGTGACATCGATCTGACCGTCGCTGTCGGCCTCGAATTCACGGATGACATCGAGGAGGCCGGCTGCCGCCATGCCGCCGGCTACGCGTTCACGTTCGGGGCGATGGGCTCGCCGACCCACAACTTCTACAACGACGCCTTCGCCCGCCAGGGATACGGTGACGACGTCGCCGAGGTCCAGCGACTGTGGCTCGCCGGCGATCGAGAAGCCGCCCAACGGCGCGTGCCCACAGCGATCGGGCTCGGCACCAACCTCATCGGCAATGATGAGCTGATCATCGAACGCCTGCGTCTCTATCGTGACGCCGACGTCGACACGCTTCGCGTCGGCGTCCACGGCACGACCACCGCCAAGCTCGACGACCTCGCCCACCTCCTCGACCTCATCGAAATCGTCAACAGCGAAGCCACGGCGACCACAGCGACCACAGCGACCACGTGAACCGGGCAATCAGGTCCTCATACTTCGACCACATTTGTGGTGTAGAGAGTCGTTGTGATCGAGGAGGTCCGTGATGCGAAGCGTACGTAAAGTCATCGGCGTCGGTGTTGTCGCCGTTTCGGCGGTCGCTGCGTGCTCTGCGCCGGCGTCGAGAACATCGAACGTCCCGAGCACGACGGCTGTGCGAACGACGGCTGTGCAAACGACACCGATCGAATCGCAGGCGTCCAACGGTTCGACATCGGCTTCGTCGGTGACGGATACGCCCGTTCCAAGCGTCGGAGCGGCGTCCACCGTCGCCTCGACTCCGCCGACGGGTTCGTCTCAGGTTGGGATTCACAAAATTGCTCACGTGATCGTGATCATGCAGGAGAACCGTTCGTTCGACAGCTATTTCGGTACCTATCCCGGCGCCGACGGCATCCCGATGGCCAACGGGAAACCATCCGTGTGCCTGCCAGACGCGACCGGTGCATGCGTCGCACCGTTTCACAACAGTGCCGACGTCAACGGTGGTGGCCCGCATGGTCAGACCAACGCCTCTGCCGACATCGACAGCGGGAAAATGGACGGGTTCGTCACTCAAGCCGAAGCCGGTAGGAAAGGCTGCACCGATCCCACGAACCCGGCGTGCACCAATAGTGCGAAGCAGGACGTGATGGGGTGGAAAGACGCACGCGAGATCCCGAACTACTGGACGTACGCCCAACAGTTCGTCCTCCAGGACCACATGTTCGAACCGAACGCCTCCTGGAGTCTGCCAGAACATTTGTTCATGGTCTCCGAATGGTCAGCGCACTGCACCACTCCTGGCGACCCGGCGAGTTGCACGAACGCCTTACAGAACCCCGGCTCACCACCCGACTTCCGGACCGGCACCAAGAAGAAGACACCAGCGACCACCACTGCGCAGGTCCCGGCGACGGACTCCGAAGGCGACCCGATCGCCGTTCCCGCCGGCCCGGACTACGCCTGGACCGACCTCACCTACCTGCTCCACAAGAACAACGTCCCGTGGGGCTACTACGTCGTTGCCGGCACCGAACCCGACTGCCGCAACGACGCGGCGATGAGCTGCACGGCAGTCAACCAGAACGCCAAGACACCCGGCATCTGGAACCCGTTACCGTTCTTCGACACCGTGCGTGAGGACGGCCAACAATCCAACATCCAGTCCGTCGCCAATTTCTACACGCAGGCCGCCAGCGGCACGCTTCCAGCCGTCAGCTGGGTCGTTCCCTCGGGTGCTGTCAGCGAACATCCACCAGCGCCGAGCTCCGCCGGACAGACGTACGTCACCAGCCTGATCAACGCTGTCATGCACTCACCGGACTGGAACTCGACAGCGATCTTTCTCGCCTGGGACGACTGGGGCGGCTTCTACGACCATGTCCAGCCGCCCAAGGTCGACCAGAACGGCTATGGCCTGAGGGTGCCGGCGCTGGTGATCAGCCCATACGCCAAACATGGCTACATCGACCATCAGACGCTCAGCTTCGATGCCTACGTCAAATTCATCGAAGACGACTTCCTCAACGGTCAACGCCTCGACCCGGCAACAGACGGACGACCGGACCCCCGTCCCGATGTCCGCGAGAACGCAGCCCAACTCGGCGATATCACCCAAGCATTCGACTTCAACCAAACTCCACGCCCACCGTTGATCCTCGCCACCCACCCCGCAGCTGGGCCACCATCGATCGCCGGATAGTCGGGTGTCGACACGTGGAGTTCCGATCGTCACAGTGCTACGGAGTCGTGATCCGGTTCTGTTCGGATGATCTGCCCGATCGGGACCGGCTTCACGAAGCCGTCTCGACAAGGCGTCCTTTGCCGGTCCGCTTGGCCTCGTAGGCGGCAGCGTCTGCGGCGAGCATCAAGGCATCCGCGGTGAGACCTGGTCCACTGATCGCCAGTCCGACGCTCGCGCCGATCGTCACGTCGGTGCTGTCGATCGGAAACGGTCTGCCGAGTGCCGCGACGATCCGTTCGGCGATGTCGGTCGCTGTGGATCGGGAGGCGGTCCGCCCGAGCAGCACGACGAACTCGTCGCCTCCGAGGCGAACCGGAAGATCGGTCGAGCGCAAATTCTCCTTCAGGCGCTCGCTGACACCGACCAGCACAGCGTCGCCGGCTGCGTGGCCGAGGGTGTCGTTGACACGTTTGAAATGATCGAGATCGATGAACAGCACGATCCGTCCAGGATCACTCCACCCGCTCTCGGCGACCGCTTCTGCGAAGGCGCTCTGCAGAAACGCACGATTGGCAAGCCCGGTGAGCGGATCGTGCAATGCCCGCTCGGAGAGATCGGCGTCTCGCCGACGACGCTCGCTGATATCGCTGGCGACATACAGGAAGCCGGACAACGCCCCTGCAGAATCGAACCGCGCCGACACCGTGAGCGCACCGTCGAACGTCGAGCCGTCTCGTCTGACGAACTCCCACTCGCGCACGATCGAGCGTCCGTCAGGCGGAGCGTGCAGAAACAGCGCCTTCGAGCTGATGCCGAGATCATCGGCGACGGTGGCGACCTCGCCGGCACGATGGAACACACTCGGATGAAGCACACCGATCACCTCGTCGGCGCGAAAACCGAGCAACACCTCCGCACCGCGGCTGAACGCAACGATCGTCGCCGTCGAGTCGGTGACGAATATGGCTTCGTCGGTAGCTGCTCCCATCACGCTGGCAAGCAGGTCGGATGCCTGCTCGATCAGCTCGTTCGCATCGTGACGTGCGGTGATGTCACGGGCGTTGACGATGAATCCATGAACACCTGGCGTGTCGAGATGGTTGGTCGCGCGGGACTCCACCCACCGCCACGAACCGTCGGCATGACGAACGCGGTACTGCAGGCCGTGCGGGGAGTTCGTTCCGGTGAACGCCGCAGCGAAGGAGTCGAGCGCTGTTTCGATGTCATCGGGGTGGATCAGTTCGAACGCCGTCGTGCCGACCAGCGAATCGACCGGGTAACCCAGAACCCGTTCGATCGCCGGGCTGGCATACGTGACGTCGCCGTCGGCGGCGAGCACGAGGATGACGTCCGACCCGTTCGCCAGCAGCGAACGAAACCGTTCTTCTGAGACGCGCAACTCGGTCTGCGCCACCTTCATCTCGGTGATATCGCGAGCGATGCCCGAGAAGTACTCCGGCTTGCCGGCTGCGTCGAGATGAGCGATCGCCGCCTGCCACAATGGGATGAGCGACCCGTCCGCACCCAGCCCTTCGATCTCGCCGCTCCAGCGCCCGGTCCTCCAGAGCTCCGGGACACCATCGCCGAGGAACCGCGCTCGGCTCCGAGGACTCATGAAACCGAACAAGCTGTAGGAGTCGGGAACGATCTGCTCCACCGTCTCCACACCGAAACGGTTGCGGAACGCAGCGTTGGCGTAGAGGATCCGTCCGGTCAGATCGGTCGTAGCGACATAATCGGTGCTCGCCTCCAATATTTCTGCGAGGTGGACCTGCCGGGCTTCCAGAATGTGTGCTTCCGTCACGTCGCTGATGATCGCCATCACTTCGTCGGTGCCGGCCGGAGCGAGGCGAGCCTCCCTCGACCGCACGTCATCCGACAGTTCCAACGTGTACTCGAGATTCACCACGGATTGCGACACGAGACAGGCGGTGATGGCCGCCGAGATCGCCGATGAAGCGTCAGGTGGCATCAGTTCGCTGATGTTCCTGCCCACCACCTCGGAGGCGATCCGCCCGCCGCGCATGTCGTGCGAAGCCTGATACTCCAGCACGGTGCCGTCGCGAGCAGCACGAATAGTTGCGAAACCCAACGATGCTCGATGCATCACGGCACCTCCGCCGACGGATCCGAGTGGCGACACAACGCCGCTGGAACCGCACTGGGAACGGTACTCCCCGAACAGCGATCGGCCCACATCGCTCCGGATCCGTTCACATCGGCTCGAACGACACCGTGAAAGAATGCCGCGGTATCGAAATCACCCCGACCATGGCTGCTGACGAATTCCGCCTCGAATGCCGATGCCTGCCCAGTGAGCGGCCGGCCGCCCGGCTTCGGCTCGGACGGCGTTAGCCGATACACGACTCGGCCGACGAGGTCGGCGAGATGTACCACTCGGGAGCTCGTTGCGGACGGCGTCGCCGTTCGTCTCGTACCGCCATCGGTGAGCGGTGCTGCAACCAGTTTGCAACCGCCGCCGTCAGGATCAGCGCCGTCAGGATTAGTGCCGTCAGGATCAGTCGGAGTCAGGGTCGGTCGCCATGCAGAATCAGTCCTCGTCGGGGTCCAGCGGCGGCGGCGGATCGTTCATCGGCGGGAGTTGCTCCGGCAGATCGGTGTAGATCGGGACGCCGGTCTCAGGTGTGTCGCTCATCTCCATCCGGTACCCATGGCAGGTCGTTGCTAGACGTCACGGCCGATGCGAGGATGTGGTCGACGATTCTTTCGGCCAAGCCGGCGTTGATCGTCAGGTGGTTGAGGGCGTGGTGCCAGATGATCGCCGCCGGGATCTCGGCGACGAGATCAACGTCCGTCTCGGCTGGCAGCTCGCCGCGAGCGACGGCATTGCGGAGCAGCATCCTGGTGTGTTCCCGCTTGTGGCCGATGATCGAGCGATCGAATTCCGCAGCGAGTTCAGGCTCCCGGAAGCGTTCGGCCATCAAGGCCGCCAGTACAGCACCGTCAGGAGTGAGCAACCGGTCGATGAGCGGCTGCATCATCGCCAGCAGGTCGGCGCGTAGGTCACCGGTGTCCGGCAGCTCGTGGATGAGGCAGAGACGTACCCGAACGGCGTCGACGAGCAGCGGGGCAAGCGTCGGGTATCGGCGGTACACCGTTGCTTTGGCGACACCGGCACGCGCAGCGACCCCTTCGATGCTGACGCCGCGGTAACCACCGTCGGCGAACATCGCCAACGCTGCGTCGAGGATGACCTCGTCGAGCTGCGGATCGCGCCGTCGGCCAGGCTTCGCAAGGGATTCGACGGCGATCATCAGGCGGGTTGGGTCTCGAACTCCGGCACGGCCGCCGGCTCGTCCTGCGCCGCCCGCGCCGGCAGGAAGACTGCGACACCGACCGCTGCGAGCAACGTGACAGCTGCAGCGACGAACCCCACAATGTGCAATCCGGCGACGAAGGCGTCCTTCGATGCCGCCAGGATCTGCGGGGCGTACTGCTTGGCTGCTGGAGACTCGTTCGCCACGCCCACGGCCTGCCCGACGTTGTCACCAATCTGGCGCAGCACGTCTGCTGGCACAACGGAACGCAGGGATGCACCCACGCCCGAGGTGAAATGTCCGGCCATCAACGAGCCGAAAACGGCGACCCCGATTGCGCCACCCATTTGACGCGTCGTGTCGTTCACCGCAGATCCGACTCCGGCCTTTGCCCGTGGCAGCGAACCCATGATCGAGTCGGTGCACGGCGCCATCACGTTCGCCATGCCGATGCCCATCAACATCGTGATGCCGATGAGATGGAACGCGCTGACGCTCGGTTGGAACGTCGAGAAGAGCACGAGCGAGACCGTGATCAACAGCAGGCCGAAGGTCACGACGACCTTGTTGCCGACCTTGGCGACGAAACCACTCGACAGTGGCGCAAAGATCATCATCATCAGCGCCTGCGGCAGGAGCACCGCACCGGCTTTGACCGTCGAGTAGCCGAGCACGGACTGCAGATACTGCGTCAACAGGAACAGCGTGCCGAACAGTGCGAGGAACACGAGCGTGATCGCTCCGCTCGCCGCACTGAATCGCGGGTTCTCGAAGAAGTGGATGTCGAGCATCGGGTGGGTCGACCGCGATTCCCAGATGAAGAACGAGCCGAGCAGCACGACGCCGAGGACGAATCCTCCGACGATCACGCCGGAACCCCAGCCGTGACTCGGCGCTTCGATGATCGACCACAGCAGCGATCCGAGCGCACCGATCGACAACACCGCGCCAACAGGATCGAGTGCGGCATGGTTCGGGTCTCTCGACTCCGGCACGAGGAGGAAGCCGAGCACGAGACCGACGACGACGATCGGCACGTTGACCATGAAGACCGAGCCCCACCAGAAGTGTTCGAGTAGTACGCCGCCGGTGATCGGCCCGAGCCCGATGCCGAGCGCCGAAACGCCGGCCCAGATGCCGATCGCCTTGCCGCGTTCGGCGGGATCGGTGAACACGTTGGTGATGATCGACAGCGTGGACGGCATGATGAACGCCCCACCGATGCCCATCAGCCCGCGGGTCAGGATCAGCATCGTGGCGCTGCCGGCAAATGCCGACAGCAACGAGCCGACCCCGAAGACAGCGAGCCCGAACGCCAGGAAGCGGTAACGCCCGAAGCGGTCCCCGAGACTGCCTGCCGTCAGCAGCAAGCCGGCGAACACCAGCGTATAGGAGTCGACGATCCACTGCAATTGGCTCGCGCTCGCGCCGACACCGCCATCGGCCTTGCTGTGCGCAAGCGTCGGTATCGCCACGTTGAGGATCGTGTTGTCGAGCGTGATCACGATCAGGCTGATGCACAGCACGAGCAACGTCAGCCAACGGCGACGGTGAACGAGCTCGGGATCGCGCAATGCGGCGCGGGCGTTTGCAAACATCCCTCATTTCTATCCGCTTACGTATCGATACGGAGCCGCCTCGGAAGGATTCCTCTCCGTTCATATGCGACCACGACGTTCGTGCTCTGCGAGTGGTGGATCGCGCCAGGTTGCGATCACGACCAACGGAGTTCCGATGAGCGACAGGCCGCTGGCATCCGCCCGCAACCGCGTGCACTCGTCGAGATCTGCTCGGCCGTTCCGTCGACTGGAGTACCGTCGACCGGAGTACCGTCGACGAACATCAGTTCAAGTGCAAGTGGTCCACCAACCGCGACTAGATCGTCCTACGCAATCCGTGGGGCTGCTGCGAGGCGACATCGGGTGAACTGCACGGCACGTTCCCGATGCGCGAGCCGACGGTCATCTCGCGCAGGTACGGAATCAGTCGCATGCCGGCGGATTTCGTACCTGCATGCCACGCGCAAC
The DNA here is from genome assembly GCA_025356335.1 of Actinomycetes bacterium. Classification (GTDB taxonomy): domain Bacteria; phylum Actinomycetota; class Acidimicrobiia; order Acidimicrobiales; family Ilumatobacteraceae; genus JANXUF01. The sequence continues at coordinate 55,512 of JANXUF010000014.1, read as the reverse complement.
CGAGTGTCGTCGCAGCAACCGAGTGTCCTGGCACCCGTAGCGGTCGCCACCGCACTCGGGTGCTGCCTTCGCACTCGGGTTCGGGTGGCACACGTTGGCCGTCCGACCCGTCCGACCCGTCGACCGGACTATTGCATGAATGTACGAACGTACGTTTGTCATCGGGTTGGATGTCGGGTACGATGTTGGTGTGGAAACGATCGATTCGCAGCTCACGACGCGGGAAGACCATGACAACGACGAACTGCACAACGCCCTCATTGACGAACTCGTCAATGCATTCATCGACCGCCGAGCAAGCTGAGCGGCCTGCCTGAGTCGTACATGCGATCTGCCGTCGCCCGAGGGCGCAGCACCGACGCCCACCATCAACGCGTGACGATGGCCTCAAAGACCGCTGACACTTGTAATTGGTCGCCGAGGTTGCCAGCAGTCGGCGGCCCGTCTACGGATTCGGTTTGCTGCGTGTCACGAGCCTCGGCGGGTGATGGGCGCGAACGGGTGGCAGTTCACCCGTCCATTTCTCGATCTGCACGAGCACGTGCTGACCCGTGCACCCCTGGGCCAGTCGGGATGTACCGACGTCCGCTGTCAACACGTTGGGGTTCCCATGGACACACATCGTCACCCCGGCCGCCGGATCGAGCGGATCGAACCACGCGCCGGTCGACAGTTGCACCACATGCTCCCCGACGGCATCGGTGACCACGGCCCCGGCAAGACATGCGCCACGGTCGTTGAACACCCTGACGACGTCGCCGTCGTCGATGCCGCGAGCGGCTGCGTCTGCCGGCGACATGCGGATCGGCTCGCGGTCGTGCACCTTCGAGGCGAGGCTCGTCGCTCCCATGTCCAGTTGGCTGTGCAGCCTGGTCGCCGGCTGATTGGCGATCAGATGGAGGGGGAACTGTTTCGCTCGTTCGCCACCGAGCCACTCCTGCGGGGGGATCCACACCGGGTGTCCCGGGCAGTCGTCGTAGCCGAAACTCTCGATGCGTTCGCTGAACAGTTGGATCCGACCGGACGGCGTCGACAATTTCGCATGGAGCGGATCGTTGCGGAACTTGGCGAACGTCACATGCTCGCCGTGGTTCGGCAGTTCGATCTCGCCGAGTCGTTCGAAGTCGTCGAAATCGGGAACCTCGATCTGGTCCTCGGCCAGGCGGTCCTGCCATTCGTTGTAGCGGATCCGGCGCCAATCGTCGATCGTGCGACCCTGGGTGAAGTCCAGTTCGAGATCGAGCGCCGCCGCGACGCCGGTGAGGATGTCGTAGTCGTCGCGCGATTCGCCGAACGGTGGCAGCGCCTGACGCATGAACATCAGCCGGCTGTCATAGCTGCCGGCGGCGTAGTCGTTGCGTTCCAGTGAAACCGTCGACGGCAGCACGATGTCGGCATGTCTGGCCATCGCCGTCCAATACGGATCCTGTACGACCACGGTGTCGGTCGACCGCAACGCCCGGCGCAGGCGATTGAGGTCCTGATGATGATGGAACGGATTGCCGCCTGCCCACCACACGAGATGAATGTCCGGATATCGACGCGTGTGGCCGTTGTACTGGTACTGCTCGCCGGGATGCAGCAGCATGTCCGAGACACGGGCGACGGGGATGAACTGGCGCACGGCATTCGAGCCCTGCGGGAACGCCGGCAGCGGAACCGACAGTGGTGCCAGTCCGCCGTCGGCCATCGAGCCGTAGCTCAGGCCCACTCCGCCGCCCGGTAGTCCGATCTGACCGAGCAGCGAGGCAAGGGCGATCGCCGCCCAGACCGGCTGTTCGCCGTGTTCGATGCGCTGCAGCGAATACGTGACGGTGACGAGCGTCCGTGTCGCCGCCATCTGCCTCGCGAGTCCGCGGATCCGGGCGGCGCTGATCCCGCTGATCGTCGCCGCCCATTCCGCATCTTTGACGACCCCGTCGTCCGAGCCGGTGAGGTACCGGTTGAACCGGTCGAATCCGTGGGTGTATCGATCGATGAAGTCGATGTCGTGCAGGCCTTCGGCGACGAGCGTGTGAGCCAACGCGAGCATCACCACGACATCGGTTCCCGGCACGACAGCGAACCAGTCGGACACGACGGCTGGCTCGACATCATCACGCAGCGGGCTGAAGTTGGCGATCTGCATCCCCTTGGCGGCAGCGTCGCGCAGGCCGGCGCCTCCATGGTGTTCGGTGATCCCGCCAGGACTGACGGCGATGTTCTTGAGCGGCACTCCCCCGAAGGCGACCCATAGTTTGGTGTTGTCGGCGATGACCCGCCAGGTATGCGGGAAGCTCATCAGCTCCGTGTTGCTGCCGAGGACATGGGGCACGATGACCGACGCGGCCCCCGTGCTGTAGCTGTTGACGGACGAGACGTAGCCGCCGATGGTGTTGAGGAAGCGGTGGATCTGGCTCTGCGCGTGATGCATGCGCCCGGCGCTCGCCCAACCGTAGGATCCGCCGTAGATCGCCTCGTTGCCGTAGGTATCGCCGACCCGGCGGATCTCGGTGGCCAACAGGTGCGAGACCTCGTCCCATTCGACCTCGACGAATTCTTCTGCACCGCGTCTGTCGTCGGCGCCAGGGCCGCGATCGAGCCAACCCCGACGCACTGCTGGCTTGGCGATCCGCGCAGGGTGATGCACCGAATCTGCGAAATTCGCCAGCAGTGCAGACGGCTCCGGATCGTCACGGTGACCGGTGACGGCGACGATCGCGCCGTCGTCGACGGTGACCTCGAACGCACCCCAGTGCGACTTGCTGGATGTCGTCGTGCTCATGTCGGAGTTCCTTCGAGGGTGACACTGCCGGTCGGGCATTCGATCACTGCGGTGATACCGGCGATCGGTCCCTGCTGGACGGGCATGGCGAAATCGACCGCCGCCAGCGCATGCTCGATCGACGGGGCGAGTGGATGGCTGAGGCGTAGTTCGACGAGGTCCGCGCGTGCGTTGATGGTCGTCGACGGATGCGTGGAATCCAGCCAGTCGACGAGGAACGGCACCACGCCATCTGCCCACGTCGTCACGTCGGTCAGCGTCCAGCTGAGGACACCGCCATCCGGGGTCGCCCGTTGCATCGCCAGCGCCTCACCGGGGTCGTATCCGTGGCGGCGCGCCGATTCGATCGCCGCCGGCATCGACGGCACCCGGATGGCGAACGTCACGAGCCGAGCTGACGTCAACTCGTCGACGCCGAAGGGTCGTGGACCGCTCGGGGCCGCGTGGTCGGGGTCTGGTCCGACGATTTCGAGATATGCACCGTTGCCGAGACCGATGAGCGTGTTCGCAGTGCCGCGCCCGATATGGCGTCCACCGACGTCGGGCGTGACTCCGAGTGCAGCCGAAATGGCCGCCGTGGTCGCCGCCAGGTCGGGCGTGGCATAGACAAGATGATCGAGTGCAGCACTCACGATCGGGCGAATGACAGCAGGTCAGCGTGGTGGCGTGCTGCGACATCGGGGTGCGAGCGCATCCGGAACTTCATGAAGTTGTCGCCGAAAACAGCATGCACCGTGTCGGCGGCGTCGGCGTTCTGACCGCCATCGGTCTGTTCGGCGAGCACATCCGGGAGCACGACAGCCGGCAGCGTTGCTGCGAGATTCGGGTTGTAGAAGTAGGCGATCGACAGGCGTTCGCGGCCGACAGGTGGCGAGACGACCCGGTGGCGTGTCGCTCTGAGGTACCCGGACGATGCCAACTGCAGCATCTCGCCGAGGTTCAGCAGGTAGGAACCGGCGACGGGCGCCGCATCGATCACCTCGCCACCGAAGCGGGCAGGTAGCTGTACCTGCAGACCGCCGACGTCGTCCTGGTGGATGAACGTCAGCAGGCCGCCGTCCTGGTGCCAACCGACCCCCTGGCCACCGTTCGCCTCGGTCGCTGCCTGCGCCGGATAGCGGATGATCTTGGCGACCGCGTGCGGGTCTCGAACGCTGGCGTCGAAGTGGTTGGCGCGCTGTCCGAGCCCGACGGCGATCGCCCGCAGGACGTCCTGCCCGAGCGCCTGCATCTGCGCCATCCATGCACTCACCACCGGCCGCATCGACGGCACCGTTGCCGGCCACTGGTTCGGGCCACGCAGGCGCAGCCACGGCGGATCGTTCTCGCAGACCGCCTCCGCCACATCTTCCGGCCCGATGTCGATCTGATCACGCCAGTCCTGTAGGCCACCCGTGCGCTCGTGACCGAGCCGCGTGTAGCCACGGAAGTGCGGCGAGTTCGTGTTGACGATCGCCAGCCGCTCGGCCTCGTCCAGATCGAAGAACTGCCGGCTGAGCGACTGCACCTCGGCGGCGAGCACATCGCTCACCCCGTGGCCGACGATGTGGGCGAAGCCGATCCGGTGCAGTGCGTTACGCAGCTCGTGAATCAGGGCCGCAGCGGCAGGCGACGTCGGGTCCGAACGAAACGGACTGATGTCGAGTACCGCCAGTTCGGTCATGGGTCGAGGCTACCGATGCCCCTGCAGTTCACTCAGACGAACCCGCCCGTCGCCCGGGCTGCGGTCTCGAACCACGTTCCGAAGGTCTCGCGCGTGACGAGGCGGCCGAGTTTTCGCAACTCTCGGGCGACGCCGCGCACGAGCGAGGACATCTCGATCGGTGTGTCGTCGGCAGCTGCCAGGAAGGCGGCATCGACGATCGCGTTCCGGATCGCCGCACCCGGAATATCGAATCGCTTGGCAAGCCAGGCGAAGTCGACGTCGTCGGCGACCTGCGCCCCGGCGCTGCTGTGGCGCTGCCAGATCAACAGGCGTTCCGGCTCGGTCGGTGAGGCGAAATCGACACGTACATGGATACGCCTCATGAACGCCGGGTCGATGTTCTTCTCGAAGTTCGTCGCCATCACCACGACCCCGTCATAGCGTTCCAGCCGCTGCAGCAGATAGCTCGTCTCGATGTTGGCGTACCGATCGGTGGCATCGCTGACTTCGCCACGCTTGCCGAACAGCGAGTCCGCCTCGTCGAAGAACAGTACGAAGTTGCCGGTCCCTGCAGCGTCGAACAGTCCGTCGAGATTCTTCTCCGTCTCGCCGATGTACTTACTGACGACCGACGACAGGTTGAGCTTGTAGAGATCGAGTCCCAATTGCCCGGCGACGACTTCGGCAGCGAGCGTCTTGCCGGTACCGGACGGACCGGAGAACAGGGCGACGAGACCGCGCGACGGAACGGCCGGAAATCCCCAGTCGTCGTAGACGCGATGGGCGAGGTGGTAGCGGCTGACGAGATCGCGCAACTGCGCCTCGTGGGACGGCGACAGGATCAGGTCGTCCCAACCGTGACGCGGCCGGATGTGCGACGCCAATGCTTCGAGCTTCGGGCTGACGAGGCGTTTGAAGGCGGCGGCGAAGTCTCCGCCGTGCGCCGCCATCGCCACCCGCGTCTGTTCGAGTTGATCCGCCGAGAGATGATGCAAACGCGGCGTGCCGGCCCCGAACGCCGCTGCCCATTCAGCGTCGGTCGGTTCGGTCGCCGGTGCTTCGAACTCGCGCCAATCGAGCCGCGGCAACTCACGAAGGTCGGGTGGTGCCGTCGCGGACAACGCCCATCGCAGGTGCGTCGCCCGTTCGATCCAGCGCCTGCCGATCGGATCGAGCGACCCGGAAACCTCAACCACAACGGCCGCATCGGTCAGCGTCGCTTCGCGGACGATGGCCGCCCATGCGGCCTCGACGCTCGTCGGATGCGCAGCGACCGAGACACCGTTCAGCACCGCCGACGTCGTCGGGGCGGGAACGATCAGGCTGCAGGGCATGCCGAGCAGGTCCGCAGCCAGTTGTCGACGCCGGATCCTGTCGGTTCCGCTGACCAGGACAGCACCGAAGGCGACCTCGTGATCGGACGTCGTAGCGCCGACGATCTCCGTCTCGATGGGCAACGCCGGATCCATCTGTCGATCCCCGACGAGGGCCCACATCACGCGTTCCTCGACGCACAGCCCCGCACGACCGAACGCCCCGGCCGGTTGCAGCCTGACGAGTGCGGCACGCTGCAAACCCGAATGCGGCCCGGCAACGAACGCTCCGGCATGACCGTCGCCGAACAGCTCGTCGAGCATGCCGACTTCGACCCGATGGCGCTCGCGATCGCCTGTCAGGCTGACGATGAGCTGGCGGAGTGTCTCGTGGAGTTCGACGCCAACGGCGACGGCGAACACCTCTGCCTCTTCAACGGTGAGCGCCGCCCGCGCGGCGACAGCGGACAGCGGAAACGCTTCGCTCAACGATTCAGCGAAATCGGCCCGCGCAGCTGCAAGGCCGCTGTCGAGTGTTGCGATCGAGATACCTGGTGCCGTCGTCGATGTCGATTGAGCCCGCATCGCCACGGCCCGCTCGATGACGACGGACGCGAGAAGGTCGGCTGGGGTCGTGAAGAGTGACACTGAGGTGAGTCAATCAGATCGACGAACAGTGCGTGGTTCCACGGACGATTTTCAGCGCTGCCTGCAACTAGTGTCGCCATCGCGGTACACCCGCGCTTTCGGGCGAAAGCGCGGCAACACGGGAATGGAATGGTTGGGATGGCGAGTACCCACACCGATAACGATCGGCAGCGATCGTTCGACGAGGACAGACAACAGGCCCAGGCAGCACCGGCACCGGCACGGGCGTTGACGATCCAGAAGAAGCTCCGCTTCGGTGCGTCGGACGATCGCTATGAGCGAGAGGCCGACGCCGTCGCCACCCAGGTGGTCCAACGTCTCAGCGCCGGAGGACGAATCGGGACGTCGACCAGTCAAGCGACCATGGAAGCGACTGCTGAAACGACCGGTCGAGCAGCGCGACGGTCTGTCGCCGTCGCACCGCTGCTCGGCTCGATCCAGCGAGTGACCAACGCGCCGGCCGTGGGCCTGGACGGCGGCGACCTCGACGAGGAGACGTCGGAGCGGATCGAGCGTTCCCGAGGCGGTGGCAGCGCCATGCCTGCACCGCTGCGTCGCTCGATGGAGGGAGCCTTCGGCGGGGTCGACTTCGGGGGCGTGCGTCTGCACAGCGGTCCGGAATCGAAGCACCTGAACAACCAGATGGGCGCCAGAGCGTTCACCGTCGGGAGCGACATCTATTTCAACGAGTCGATGCCGAGTGCTTCGTCGTCGGGCGATCAGAGCCTCCTCGCCCACGAACTCACCCACACGTTGCAACAGGGCGGCACCGGCAGGCGCAGTGTGCAGCGTGATCTCGCAGACCTGTCGGGCGCGAAGGCAGGTTTCGGAACGCTGCGTGGCGAGAAGACGGGCGATCATGAAACCGCCAACACCGTGATGGAAAGCCTCAAGGGCGGCACTGGCGCGATCGGCGAGTTCGACTCGGCCAACAGCTACCGCAAGGATCAGCAGACCGCTGCGACCGGCAAGGACGACAAGACGACAGGTCTTGCCGGCCACGACACGACGCAGCAGGGTCAGATCACGATGGCAGCCGGCGGATTGTCGACATTCGACCTGATCCTCGACATCAGCAAAGCCGTCAAGGTGTTCACCGACACCGAGGCTTCGGCGATGGACAAGGTCGGTGCCGGTATGGGCCTCGCCAGTTCCGGAACGAAAACGGCAGCGGGCATGAGCAGCATCACCAAGACGGCGCAGCAGTCCGATGCCGGCAGCACCACCGATGTCGCCGACAAGGTGCTCGGTGAGATCGCCGGATTCATCTCCATCTTCCAGGGTGGCTACAACATGGTGAAGTCGATCTACGAACTCGTCAGCAAAGGTGCCGAGATGTCGGACCGCGAGAAGGCGGCAGGCGTCGGTGAACTCGTCAAGGCGATCCTCGAGACCGGCAAGGGCACCGTCGAACTCTGCAACAAGTTCATGGCCCATCTCGGCACCGTCGCCGGTCCGGCGCTCGCGGCGGCACCCGGTATCGGCATCGCCATCAACTGCATCGACATGATCATGAACGGCATCAACATCGGCTACGCATACTGCGCGTGGGTCGAGATGCGCGACGACAAGCGCACGTTCAAGCCCCCGACCGGCAAGACGTTCTGGGGCGGCAACAAGTCGTACAAGAAGACGGCACAGGGCCTCATCGACAACAGCGGAGCGATCGACACGGAACTCGCAGAGGCGACGACCGCCCTGACGGCTGCAGCAGCACTCGTCACCAGCAGCGGTCAGAACGTCGACCTGTTCGACAACGAATTGAAGGCGCTGAAACTCGAGAAGACGACACTCGAGGCGAAGAAGCCGAAAACCAAGGACGACACGACGCGACTCGGCCTGTTGCCGGGCCTGATCACCGCCAAGACCCGCCAGCTCACCGGAGCCAGGACGCAGCAGGCAGCGCACACGACGACCCATGGCTCGGCGGCCGCCAAGGTCGACGAGAAGAAGGCTGTCAAGACCAAAGCTGCAGAAGCCAAGGACTACATGCTCGCCAAGAACCTCCAGGAGATCGCTGCCAAACGCATCAAGCGCGGAGCGTTGAATATCGGTCTGACACTGCCGGCGATCGCCGGTGACATCGCCATCCTGTCCGGTGCCGGCGCCGCCGTCGGCGCAGGTCTCAAAGTCGCCAGCGGCGGCGGCAAGATGCTCGCCGTCGGCGTACGGATGGCCAAGCAGGCGTACCACAACAGCAAGGGCGACGACAAGAGCGAGACCAGCAAACTGGCGCTGTACGACCGGCTGATCAAGGGGATGACGGACAACGTCATCAACTCGGCAGGCAATCCGGACAAGCAGAAGTCCGCCAGCCGTCAGGTCATCGCCTCCGGCCTGTCGATACATGTGATGACGGCGAACAAGGACGACGGCCCGAAGCTCTACAAAGAGTGGATCAAAGCCCTGAAGCAGCGCTGACCGGTGACCGTCGACAGAGCGGAGGCGTTCATCGAACTCAGCGGTCTGCAGGATCCGCTGGAAGCCCTCGGCTACACGGTGACCGTCGATGAGTCGACGGCGACGCTCGACGTCAGCAGACCGGCGGTGCAGGCGGCGGCGGGGGTGAATATCGCCCTCTCGCAGAACCCGGCGCACGGCGTTCGCCTGATCGCCCTCGACGCCGCATACCCCTTCGCGGTCGAAGCGAGCGCAATGCGGGACCTGCCGACGTCGTTGTCGATCATCAACAATTACCTGCCGACCGGACACGTCCGCCTGGATGGCGACGGCTCGGTTCACGCTTCGTGGACGGTCTCATCGGATGCCGACGAACCCATCGGGAACGCCGCGACGATCGAATCGATCGTCGCATTCGACCAGATGCAGCAGCACTTCGGGGACTACGTTGAGGGCGTGTGCTCTGGCGACATCCCGGCGTCGATACTCGACGAACTGATCCAGCAGGCCGGCGATGGCGGCTGACGAGCCGACGCTACCGCTCGAGCTGATCCTCATCGAGGTCGCCCTCAACCGCCTCGGCTACCGCACCGCATCGAACCCGCCGCTCGGCGAACTGTTCGTCGAAATGGCAGACGACCGCCAGTTCCAACAGGGTCGGGTCAGTACCCACCAACTGCTGGTGCGCAGCTTGACACTGAACGGCGACGATGACCCGGCTTCGCGTCTGATGACCTTCGACCTCGCCTATCCGCTCGACGTTCCGGAACTGCTCCGCGCCGACGTACTCCAGGCACTGCCGCAACTCGCCGGCCAACTCGTACTCGGCCACTTCGAACTCGACGACGACGCCTCGTTGCACATGAGATATTCGATGCTCATCGATTCGATCGCCCCGCTGTCCGATGAGATTCTGCTGCAGATCTTCAGCCTGCTCGACTATCAGCAGTTGCACTTCGGCGACTACCTGGAGGAGATGTGCGCCGGGCGGTTGACCGCCGACGTGCTCCCCGACGTGATGGCAGAGGCGGAGGGCGACGACTGACGGGCGGGGTCAGCGACCCTGGTGGAGATAGTCCATCAGCGCGTCGTTGTCCGCCTGCAATGCGTTGAGGCGGCTTTTGACGACATCGCCGATCGAGACGATGCCGCAGAGCTCGCCGTCGGCATCGATGACCGGCATGTGGCGGAAACGACCGACCGTCATCGATTCCATCAGGCTCTCGACCGAATCGTCCGCTGAGCAGGTCACGACGCTGCGCGACATCGCCGACTCGACACTGCGGCCGAGCACGCTGGCTCCGTGGGCGGCGAGTGCCATCACCACGTCTCGTTCCGAGAGGATGCCGTCGATGTGCCGCCCATCTCTCGACACGACGAGCGCGCCGATCTTACGATCACGCAGTGTTGCGACGGCGTCGCCCAGTGACGTTTCCGCCGTCACGGTTTCGACGGCAGCACCCTTGGTGGACAGAATGGATCGAACGTTCATGTGGTCCTGCTTCCCCTGACGAGCAACTCCCTCGAACGCCTTCACCATAGCCACTCGGCAGTCACGACGCTGTGACGTCTGCCTGTGGCTATTCGGCGAGCGCGTCTTTCATGCCGAAGTGCTTGAGGAACGTCAGCAGGTCATCTGCATGTTCCTCTTCGACGGCGAGGATGCTCTCGATCAGCCGACGGGTGGTGATGTCCTTGTCGCCGAGCCACTGGGCAATCTCGTCATAGGAGGCAATCGCGACCCGCTCGGCAACGAGATCCTCCCTGATCATGTCGACGAGCGAGTCGCCAGGTACGTATTCCGCGTGGCTGCGGGCGACGAGCGTCGCCGGGTTGAAGTCCGGCTCGCCCTGCAGTTGGACGATGCGCGCGGCGATCTGGTCGGCGTGTACCTGTTCCTCGCCGGCGTGCTGCAGGAATTCGGCGGCAACCGGGCCGGAGTCGATGCCTTCCGCCATGTAGTAGTGGCGCTTGTAGCGCAGGACGCAGACCAGTTCGGTCGCCAACGCCTCGTTGAGTACCTCGATCACGCGTTTGCGGTCTGCACCGTAGGCCTCGGTGATCGGACCCTTGTCGATGTGCTTGCGGGCGTTCTTGCGGAGGGTTTCAACATCTGACAAATGGTCACTCATGTCATCGCATCTACCCGGAATACCGAATGGCGATACATGCCGGTACCCCGCCGCCACCACCACCACCACCGTCGGCCGGCCCGCGCGTCGCTACCGGGCCATGAGCGACCAGTGCACCCACCTCGACAGCCTGCAGACCGAAATATCCAGCGGCAACGGCTGCGTCGACTGCGAGCGCATCGGTGCCAGTTGGGTGCATCTCCGGCGCTGCACGATGTGCGCACATGTCGGCTGCTGCGACAGTTCTCCCCATCGCCACGCCACCGCTCATTTCCATTCCTCGTCACATCCGCTGATCCAATCGTTCGAGCCTGGCGAGGATTGGATCTACTGCTACGTCGACGACATCGCCTTCGAACTGGACATCGAGCAACCAAGCCCTTCGCACCACTGACGTCGACGGAACGTCCGATTCCGTGGCATCCGACCCGCTCAGCGTAGGTTTCCAGGGATTCTCGAACTTTCTCCATCCAGGCGGAGCGCAGTGCCGTAGGACGATGGGGTGCCAGTTCGACATCCCTACGCACGGAGGGGTACTCAATGAGTTCACTGTCCAGACGGCGATTCATCGCGGCAGGCAGCCTGACTGCCGGAGCGGCAATCGTCACCGGAAAGGCCGGGGCTGCTGACGCGGCATCGCCACCAGCTGCGGCGACGTCCGTCACGCACGACGTATCCATTGTTCAGACCGAGGCACCGACCTCGTCGGAACCGATCATGGTGTTCATCTCGAACGCCACGCACGGGGATGTCACCGTGCTGTCCGGAGCTCACGAGGTCGTCTACCACGACCCGACGCTCGTCGCCCGTCTGCAGCGCGTCATCAGTCGCGCCACGGTCTGAAGGAGCCCCAATGTCCTCACATCGCGAAGCACCAGGAATCTCCAAGGATCCGGTTGCCGACAGCACCGACGTCTATGCCTTCGTCAGTCCCGACAGGCCGGACACCGTGACGCTGATCGCCAACTACATCCCCCTCGAAGACCCGGCAGGCGGCCCGAACTTCTTCGAGTTCGGCGACGACGTCCTCTACCGCATCAACATCGACAACACCGGAGACGGTGTGCCAGATGTGACCTACGAATTCCAGTTCACGACCGTCGTCGCCAACGGCAACTCCTTCCTCTACAACACCGGTCAGATCACCGACATTGCCAGCCCGAACTTCAACCGTCGCCAGTACTACTCCGTGACCCGCACCAACAAGGTCGGTCGTGGATACCGGCGAACGTTGCTCGGCTCGAACCTGATGGCCCCTCCATGCAACGTCGGACCGCGTTCGACACCGAACTACAGCCACCTCGGCGAACAGGGTGTCCACCAACTCGCCGGCGGAACGACCGTCTTCGCCGGCCAGCGTCTCGACCCGTTCTACGTCGACCTCGGCTCGATTTTCGATCTCGGTGATCTGCGTCCGTTCCAGAACCTGCACCTCATTCCGACAGCAGCGGCCGCCGGCGTCGATGCGCTGCGGGCCTTCAACGTCCACTCGCTGGCGCTGCAGATCCCGATCAGCGACCTGACATCGGACCACAGCGTGCCGACGGACCCGATGGCGGCAAACTCCACCATCGGCGTCTGGACGTCCGCGTACCGCCGGCGTGGGACGTTCCGCGGCAACAACGGATCGACATTTCAGTCGGGACCGTTCGTCCAGGTATCACGTCTGGGCAACCCACTGTTCAACGAGGTCATCGTGCCGATGCAGGACAAGGATCGTTGGAACTCACTCCCGCCGACGGCGGATTCGCAGTTCGCCAAATATGTCGCCCAGCCGGAACTCGCCAAGCTCATCCCGGTGCTGTACCCGGGAGTGTTCCTGAACCTCGGCGGACTGACGGCGGACCGTGCCGATCTGTTGGCGATCCTGCTGACCGGCATTCCCGCCGGCATCATCCCCGGCTTCCAGAACTACACCGGGCCGACGCAGGCCGATGAGCTCCGACTGAACGTGGCGATCCCGCCGGCAGTGACGCCGAACATGAATGGCATTCTCGGCGGTGACCTCGCTGGATTCCCGAACGGGCGTCGAGTGATCGACGACGTCGTGACGATCGAGTTGCGTGCCATCGCCGGCGCGACCTACCCGCTCGTTGCGCCTGGCTACACACCGGACGGCGCGGCAGCACTCGTGACGGACGGCGTCACGCCGCCGAGCAACGTCACGTTCCTGGCGAACTTCCCGTATGCCGATCATCCCACGAGCGGCTACGACGTCGTTCCGCTGTCATGACCACGACGACGATCACCCGCCGACCGGATCACGATCACGATCACGGGCACTCGCATGACCATGACCATGACCACGACCACGACCACGACCACGACCGTGACGACGACCATGACCACTACCACGCCGCCGGCGTCGTCGGATCTGCACGGTCCGCCGAGCGGGCACCGACCGGATCCGCTGTCGTCTTCGACATCGGCGACGGCATCGGTGCATTGATCGTCCGGCTGAACGACCGGCTCGCCGGCACCGAGTTGCGGATCGAGTGCATCGACGACCCGTCACTCCACGTCCACACGGGCGTGTGGCGCCGTCTGATGAACGGCAACGATGCCGTCATCGCCGTGTACCCGGAACTGCCGGCCGGGCGGTACCGCTTCCCAGCCGACGACGACCACGCCGGCAGCGACGTCGTCATCGTCAGCGGAGAAATCGCCGACCTCGACCTGCGCACAGCTCAAGCGGCCGGCTAGATCTCTGGGTGGCGCAGCCCCCGATCGGCGGCATCGGGACAGCGTGCCGGCCGCCGTCGTGAGCTGAGCGAGGCGAAGCCGCTCCGATTCAATCGACCGGTAGGAGTGAGCGACGTACGAGCGAACGACGGAGGTCGAAGCACCAGTAGACCGGGGGAGGCGGCGCTCGACGCCGGGGCCGTAACAGGCCCCGGCGACGAGTGTTCGCTCGCATCGACCCAGTTCACGACGGTGTGCCAACATGGCGTTCCGGACGAACGTGGGGGTCGCCGTGAAATTTACGTGGTTCAACCTGATGCCGTGGCCGGATCTGCCTGACGACTTCCGCGAGAAGAACCGATCGGTCTGGGTCGACATCCCGAGCCAATTGTTCGACCCGGTGACAGCGAACCGTGTCTACAACGAGTACATGGATCAACTCGAATATGCCGAGGAGCTCGGCTTCGACGGCATCGGCTGCAACGAGCACCACCAGAACGGCTACGGCATCATGCCGAGCCCGAACGTCATCGCCGCCGGGCTGGCGCGCCGCACGAGCAAAGCGGCGATCTGTGTGATCGGCAACTCCATCGCGCTGTACAACCCGCCGATCCGCGTTGCCGAAGAATTCGCCATGCTCGACTGCATCTCCGGTGGCCGGCTGGTCGCCGGGTTCCCGGTCGGGACGCCGATGGATACGAACTTCTGCTACGGGCAGATTCCGGCGCTCACCCGCGACAAGTACTACGAGGGGCACGAGCTGATCATGCGGGCGTGGGCGGAGGACGAGCCGTTCGCCTTCGACGGCAAGTACAACCAGTTGCGCTATGTCAACTGCTGGCCGAAGCCGATCCAGCAACCGCACCCTCCCGTGTACATCCCAGGGGGCGGCTCGATCGAGACATGGGACTTCTGCCTCGATCACGACTACAACTACTCGTACCTGTCCTTCGGCGGGTACCTCGCCGGCAAGAAGCTGCTCGACGGCTACTGGGATCAGGTCGCAGCCAGGGACAAGGACGACTCCCCGTACCGCGCGGCCTTCGCCCAGATCATCGCCGTCGCCGACAGCGACGCCGAAGCCGAAGCGCTGTACGCAGAACACATCCTGTATTTCTTCAACCGCTGCCTGCACGTCTACCCCGGCTTCTCCGATCCGCCCGGCTACCGGACGATCTCGACGATCAAGGCCGGTGTGCTCGATCAGTTGCGCGCCGAGAACATGCGGGTGTTCTCCAACCTCACCTGGAAAGACCTCGTCGACGGTGGCTATGTCATCGCCGGCAGTCCTGACACCGTCATCGACCGGATGAAAGAGATGATCACGACGTTGCGCCTCGGCCACGTTTTCTGCCTGATGCACAACGGCAACCAGCCCGACTGGAAGACGCGGTACTCGACGAAGCTGTTCGCCGAAAAGGTCATGCCACAGCTGCGCAACATGTGGCCGGAATACGACGGCGACGATCGCTGGTGGATCCACCCACTCGAAGATCGGGTCCGGGCGGACGAGACGATGGCCGCCGCCCGTCGCCATCCGCAGCTGCCGACCGAAGCGGCAGAATGATGACCGGTTCACCAAACGGTTCACCAAACGGTTCACCAAACGGATCGACGAACGGTTCGACAGCGACATCGTCGTTCGAGCGAATCATCGTCACGACCCGTCGCGGCATCGACTCGGAAGTCCTCGTGACCGGTCCGTCCGACGGCACTCCCGTTGTCTCACTGCACGGTTTCACCGGCCATCTCGGTGGCGAAGTGATGCTGGTGGCATTGGCCGAGCAGGGCTTGCGTGTCCATGCGCCCGTGTGGCCGGGCTACAGCGATTCGGTCGGCGAGACAGCGATCGACGACATGCTCGACTTCGCCCTGCACGGTGGCGATGTCATCGCTGCGCTCGGGCTCGGCCCATCCAACGGTCTCGCGCCGGTCGATCTGATCGGCCATTCGATGGGGGCGATGATCGCCGCCGAAATGGTCGCACTGGCGCCGTACGGCTACGGGAAGCTGGCGCTGATCTCACCGCTCGGGCTGTGGCTGAACGACCATCCGATCACCGACATCTATACGCAACTACCGTTCGAATTCCCCGGTCTGCTGTTCCACGACGTTGCCGTCGGAACGGAGTTGCTCGCCGGCGGGGGCGTCGACTTCAACGACCCGCAGGCGATTCAGCGGTTCCTGATCGGCAACTCCCGCCGGCTCGGCACCGCCGGCAAAATTCTCTTCCCGATCCCCAACCGTCGCCTCAGCAAGCGGCTCTACCGCATCACCAATCCGACATTGCTCCTCTGGGGTGACGACGATCGGCTCCTCCCCCGACCGTACGCCGACGCATGGTCGACCGCGTTGGCGCACGCCGAGCGCCAGACGATCGAAGCCGCCGGCCACATGGCCCCGTACGAACAGCCGGCCAGCGTCGCCGCTGCCTTGGCGACCTTCCTCACTGCCTGAGTGCGCAACGCCGCCCGAGTGTCATCGCCGCACCCGAGTGCCCTGACACCCGTAGCCGTCGCCACCGCACTCGGGTGCGGCCGACACACTCGGGTGCGGCCGGTGTGCTCAGTTGCGGACGTCGACGACGGCTCTGCCGGTCTGACCACCCTGCATGATCGAGTCCAACTCGGCACTGACTCCTTCGAGGCCGACATCATGGGCGATGTCATCGAGTCCGCGCGGCTTGAGGTCAGAGCCGAGCCGCTGCCACACGGCACGACGACGGACGATCGGCGTCTGCACCGAGTCGATCCCGAGCAGGGCGACGTTGCGAAGGATGAACGGCAGCACCGTCGTTGCGATCGCCGCGCCGCCCGTCAGACCGCTGGCGGCGACAGCACCGCCGTAGCGCAGGCGGGACAGGACGTTGGCGAGTGTCGTTCCACCGACGCAGTCGACCGCCGCCGCCCACATCATCGACTCCAACGGCTTGCCACCGTCGCCGGAGAGCACCGAGCGGTCGATCACGTCCGAGGCACCGAGGGCCCGCAGGTACGGCACTGCATCCGCCTTGCCGCTGCTGGCGATGACCTCGTAGCCGCGAGCGGCGAGGATGCTGACGGCGATACTGCCCACGCCACCGGTCGCACCGGTCACCAGTACCGGTCCGTCCCCAGGTGTCAGGCCGCGCTCCTCGAGAGCGACGACGGACAGCGCCGCTGTGAACCCGGCTGTACCGATGATCATCGCCTGGCGCAGGTCGAGGCCGTCCGGCAGGGCGACGATCCACTCCGCAGGGACGCTCGCCAACTCGCCATAGCCGCCGTGCCTCGACACCCCGATGTCGTAACCGTGGGCGATGACGGGTGTTCCGACGGCCAGACCGCTGGCCTCGTCACCGTCGACGATCGTGCCGGATAGATCGATACCGGGGATGATCGGCGAGATCCTCGCGACCCGGCCATTCGCTGAACTGGCGAGGGCATCCTTGAAATTGACGCTCGAGTAGTGGACGGCGATTCGCACACCCTCGGGTAGAGCATCCGTCGAGACCGTCGTCACCCTGCGCTCGACAGCACCGTCGTTCGTTGTTGCAGTGAAGGCACGGAACTCGCTCGAAGACATGCGTCGAAGTTAACGGGTCATGGCAGCGGCGAGCCAACGTTCCATGTCATCACGGGCCCGCCTGGCGACCGTCGTGCCGGGAGCGAAGGCATCGAAGCCGTGCGGAGCACCCGGATAGACGAGCAGTTCTGTCGGCACGCCAGCATGGCGGAGGCGTACGGCGTAGTCGATGTCCTCGTCGGAGAATCCGTCGAGCGCCCCGACGCAGACGAACGTCGGTGGAAGCCCTGCGAGGTTGACTGCTCTGGCAGGCGCAGCGCGGTAGGGCACCTCGTCGCTGCCGTACAGCGCGCCGAGGTAGGACCTCCAGCCGTAGCGATTGGCCACCGGCGGCCACACCGGATCGTCCCACTGGCTGGACACGGTCGTCATGCGGTCATCGATCATCGGATAGATCAACAACTGGAAGGCGATGTTGAACTCGGCATTGTCGCGCGCAAGTAGCGCCAAGCCTGCCGCCAGTCCCCCGCCGGCACTGGCTCCGGCGATACCGACCCGACTCGGATCGATACCCAGATGCTCCGCATTGTCGATCACCCATCGGAGCCCCTCGTAGCAGTCGTCCAGCGGGCCGGGGAACGGGGTTTCGGGCGCCAGTGCGTACTGCACGGACACACCGACACAGGGAAACGTCTGGCACCAACGGTCGAATCGGAAGTCGTCGTTGAGGTTCGTTCCCGCCACCATCCCGCCGCCGTGCATCCAGTAGATGCACGGCAGTAGCTCGTCATGGCCGACGGGCTGATGTAGTCGCACAGACGCCCCGAAGCGGCGAGGTATGTCGAACTCCTTACGCGTGACGGAGTCCGACAATTCCATCGGAAGCAACGATGCCATCGCTTCGCGGACCGACGGCAGCGTGTGATCCGAGAGCTGCGACAGGTCGATCGCCAACCCGGCGAGCACCTCGGCGATTTCGGGATCGAGCAACGAGCGGACATCAACCGGTTCCGTCATCGCCATAGTCTTTCATCGAAACGTCGACAAAACACTGCCGGGCACTGGTTCGGACGGACTCCGAATGTGGTGGTTTGACGCTCGGCACGGCCGGGTATCGATGTGGTGTCAACGGTGCAACAGTCCCGCTTCTGCGGAACGTTTGCGCCGGCGCATTCCCTCTCCCACACGAAAGGCGCACCCCATGGACAATGATCTCGATCAGGCAAAAGGCAGGATCAAGCAGGCTGCCGGCGATCTCACCGGTAACGACGATCTCAAGCAGGACGGCAAGACCGACGAGAACGCCGGCAAGGTCAAGGAGTTCTTCGAAGACGCAAAGGACAAGGCAGACGACCTCGTCGACAAGGTCAAGGAGAAGTTGCACCGCGACTGAGTTTCATCTCTGACACCGAGTTTCGCTCTGACCGAGCCGAGCACGGGCTCCGACTGTCGTCGGAGCCCGTGTTTCGTTTTCGGCACGCTCCGAAAAATCAGCGGAGCTCGCCCGTCACGTCACGTCGGCGAGACGGATCTTCTTGCGGACGGTAAGGCGGCCGGTCCCGCCGCCTGACACGTACGTTCCGGCTGTCGGTGCGACATCTCGATAGTCACGGCCCACAGCAGTCGTGATGTAGCGCAGGTCGGTACGTCGGGAATGGGTGGGGTCGACGGCGATGACTGCCCGCCTGCGTTCGTCGTACACCTCGACCCAGGCGAGACTGGCGCCATCGCCCACGAGGTGGCCGGACACATACCGGCTGGGAATACCGATACTCGTGCAGATGGCGATCATCACGTGGGCCATGTCCTGACACACCCCGGTCCTGCCACGCCACGCTTCGGCTGCGGTCGTGCGCACCGTTGTCACGTCATGGCCGTAGCTGAACGCATCACGCACGAACTCGCCGATGCGATCGGCAGTTTCCTCGACTTCACCGATGCCGGCGAATGGAACGGCAGCGTCGCGTATCGCCTCGTCCGGGTCGGTGAGCGGCGTGATCGTCGGTCTACGGGCGTCCCAATCGTCGTGCGCCGGTAGGCGATTCGGGTGCCGCGTGACGACGGCCCTCGCCTGGAAATCGATGCCCTCCGGCACGATCGCCACGGCGATGTGGAGCACCGGGTTTCCGAAGCGGTCCGTCCTGCACCTGACGGTCGCACCATCGCACGAGCGCACGTCAAAACGATGTCCGATTCGACGCTGATCGCCATGACGCCAGCGCGGAAGTATCACCAGCCGCTGGTGTAGATCCGTGACGGGTTCGGTGTAGTCGTAGCAGACGTCCTGGTGGATGACGTACGTGGCAGTCGACGCCGACGACAGCACCGAGCGGTCGTACGTGCTCGGGAGCGTCTCCAGGAGCTCGTCGTGCAGGAACTGCTCGACCATCTTCATGCGTGCGAACTCATCCCCTCGACCGTGACGCCATCGTCGTCACACGTCGGCTTTCTGCAGGGCTCGAACGGTCATAGAATTCAACAGCACCGGCCCGAACGACGTCACCATGGCGACATCGGCGGCGTCCCGGCCCCGACCGATGACGGTACGTCCGATGCGGCGCTCGTTGTTCCGCGGGTCGAAGGTGTGCCATTCGTGACCGAGGAAGACTTCCATCCAGGCGCAGAAATCCATCGGTGTCCCTGGATCCGGCACGCCGATATCAGGGAGGTAGCCGAAGACGTACCGGGCCGGGATATTGAGCGATCTGCACATGGCGATTGCCAGGTGCGTGAAATCACGGCAGACGCCGATACGCGATTCGAAAATGTCCATCGCCGAATACGACGGAGACGATGCGCCGTATTCGAAGGTCACAGAGCCGTGGACCCAGTCGCAGATCGCCTGCACCCGAGACCAGCCTGGAGCGAGATGGCCGAACTGCTGGATCACCGAGTCGGCGATGCGGTCCGATTCGCAGTACCGGCTCGGCAGCACGAACATCAAGACGTCGTCCGGCAGGTCGGCCGGTGCTACCTCGTCGGCACCGTGGACGGTGGGGTCGGGGTCTTCGACAGCCGACACCTCGGCGTCGAACGTCATCACCGCGGGTCCGGCGGCGATGTTCACCCTGCGGCATGAGTTGGCGAATTGATCGAGGTAGACATTGGACGCCGAGTGCGGGGTGATGTCGAACCTCGTCTCAGCGACGCGGCCGATCTCCGAGAAGTGCGGTTCGACCATCACGATGGCATGAGTGTCCCGTGCGGCCTCGAACTCGAATGTGCAACCAACTTCGATTTGAATCACGACAGCCTGTCACAGAGAGCTTGCGTCAGCGCGCACCGACGAGTGAACATCATGTTTCGGGCTCTTGGCATCGTCGGCTCCATCATCGGCCGGCGCCGCAAAGGCGTTCAGCATCTCGCGCTCGAAGGCCGGCAGATCGTCCGGCTTGCGGCTGCTGACGATCACACCAGGCCCGCGATCACAGACGATGACCTCGGCTTCGACCCATTTGGCACCCGCGTTCGACAGATCGGTGTGCAGGCTCGGCCAGCTCGTGATCCGCCTCCCGTTGAGCACATCGGCCTCGACCAGGGTCCACGGTCCGTGACAGATCACGGCGACCGGTCGGCCACTGCGGACCATCTCGCGTACGAAGTGGACTGCGGAGCGATTCATTCTCAGCTGGTCCGGATTGGCGACGCCACCCGGCAGCACGAGCCCGTCGAAATCCTCGACCCGAGCGTCCGCCGTCGCCACCGTCGCCTCGAAGACGTCCGCCTTGTCGAGATGATCGAACGCCTGTACCTTGCCAACGTCAGGAGAAATCAGTGTCGGTATTCCGCCCGCCGCTTCGACGGCTTCCCACGGACCGGTCAGCTCGATTTGCTCGACCCCCTCGTTGGCGACCAAGAAGGCGACCCGTCTCCCCTGCAACTCGCTCCCCTGCACAACCGCTGACATCGTTGATCCCCTTCCAGAACGACGCGCCAGTGCGGCGCGCCGCGTTTCCAATACCCGGTCCGTCGTGCGTTGTACCCTTCGAGCCCTGCGCTGAACCACCCGTTCGGGTGAATCATCTCTGTCGCCTATCGCTCGGCGCCGCTCACGGACCGACGTACGACGCTCGCGGACGGAAGCGCAGCGGTGGCTCGGCGTACTCTTCGATGGCGTGTGCCAGCCATCCGGAGGTTCTGGCGACCGCCATCACGACTTCGCCGGCGTCCGGCGACATACCGGCGAGATGCCCGAGTGTTGCGAGTGCGAGGTCGATGTTCGGATGGCGGCCTGTCCGTTCGACGGTTGCGGCGATCACCGCGTCGGCTGCGGCCAACCGCGAGCCTGAACCGACCGCATTCCGTAGCAGCTCGAGCAGCACGACGGCACGAGGATCTGCATCGGCATAGACCGTGTGGCCGAAGCCGGGCACGGTCGTCGCGTTTCGCAGTGCCCGCTCGACGGCGACGCGTCCCCCTTCGGCCTTCGCAACCGCGAGCAGGTCCCGCGCCAGGCGGCTCGCCCCACCGTGGAGCGGTCCGCTCAATGCCGCCAGGCCGGCGCTGACGACTGCGTACGGACCTGCTCCGGTCGAGGCCGCAACGCGCGCTGCAAGCGTCGAGGCGGCCAAATCGTGGTCCGCCAGCAGTACGAGCGCGGCGTTCAACACGCCGACCAGTTCGGCGGTCGGTCGTCTCGGCGTCAGCCGCCCCCATAGTCGCCCGGCGATGGTGCCACGGATCAGGCCGGTCCCATCCGGCAACGTCAGACGCGTCGACCTGGCGCCTCCGAGCGTCGGCAGCGAGTCGACGATCGTCGAGATGAGCAATCTGCCGGTCGCCGCCATCGACTCCGGGTCGCGTCGACCAGTGTCGTCGCCCGCCAGTGCCCACGCTTCGGCGACCGTCATGCGGATCGCGGCACCTGCGGAGAACCCGTCGCCGCTCTCGACGATCCGCCCCTTCCACGGGAACTCGCAGCTCGGCCCATCGCCGGCCGGTTGTCGACCGAGCCAGAGCAACGCTGCTGCGTCCTCGAACGTGGACGTCCGAGCCAAGGTGCCGGCATCGATGCCGCGGTAGCGCACGCCACGCATCGACAGGGACGTCAACCGTGTTTCGATCAGCAGATCGATGGACGTCGAACGACTACTCGATCGCGGACGCCCACGCCTCGCCAACGCTTCGATCGCACGCCGGTCGAAGACACTCGACCGCCCATCGTCGCCAACATCGCGATCGAGCACACCCCGACTCACGTATGCGTAGAGCGTTTCCACCTTGACGCCGAGCCGCTGTGCTGCCTGGCGTGTCGTCATCGTCGGCATACGTGCATCATAATCAACGTTGACTTTGCGGAGCCGACGGCCGCACGCTTGTCGCATGACAATCGCTGAATCTCCGATCCGCGGCTCCCTCGACCTACCCGGCCAGTCTGCGGATGCCGCCACGACCATCGATGTCCCTCCGGGGCTGAAAGGAGTCATCGTCAGCGAGACCGGGGTCGGTGACGTACGCGGGGAGGAGGGGTTCTACCACTATCGCCAATATTCGGCGATCGACCTCGCCGAGCAACGGCCGTTGGAAGATGTCTGGCGTTTGATGATCGACGGCGCGCTTCCGAGCAGCGCTACGCAACGGCAGGACTTCATCGCCGAGGTCGGGCGGCTCCGTTCGATCCCGCTACCGATCGTCGACGTCCTGCCGGCGATCGCCGCCGCCAGCGAGCCGCTTGAAGGTCTGCGGTCCGCTCTCTCGCTGGCTGCTGCACATCGGATGCTTCGGCCGACCATCGACATCGCTCCGGCACGACGACGAGCCGACGCGCTGTTCCTGTGCGCCGTGACACCGACGCTGCTGTGCGCGCTGCACCGATTGCGGCGCGGGATGACACCCGTCGAGCCGCGCGACGACCTCTGCTACGCCGCCAACTACCTGTGGATGTTGCATGGCACCGAGCCGCCGGCCGCTCACGCCGATGCTGTCGAGCAGTACCTGATCTCGACGATCGACCACGGCTTCAACGCCTCGACGTTCACCGCCCGTGTCGTCGCCTCGACCGGAGCGGACCTCGGCGCATGTGTCGTCGCCGCCATCGGGGCGCTCAGCGGCCCACTGCACGGCGGCGCCCCGAGCCGGGCGCTGGCGCTCCTCGACGAGGTCAGAACCCCCGACCGCCTCGATGCAGTCGTGCGGCCGATGATCGAGCGTGGCGACAAGATCATGGGATTCGGCCATCCCGTCTACAAGACAGATGACCCTCGTTCGGTCATGCTCAAAGGCGTGGCCCGACGCCTCGCCGGTAACGACACCGCCTCAGGGCGATTCGTCGCCTTCGCCGAAGCGACAGAGCACCGTGTCCTGCAGTTGCTCGACGAGATGAAACCGGGGCGGAGGTTGCACACCAACGTCGAGTTCTACGCCGGCGTCGTGATGGAGTTGGCAGGCATACCACGTGAGATGTTCACGCCGACATTCGCCTCCAGCAGGGTCATCGGCTGGTGTGCGAACATCCTCGAACAGGCAGCAGACAACAAGATCATCAGGCCGAGCGCCCGCTATGTCGGGCTGCAACCGCCGGTGCCCGTACCGCAGTTCGCCGACCGCCACTAGGCCGGATAGCGAGTCCCGGCACCGTGGGCTATCCGGATGTGCTGCTGCGCGTCGCCTGGTCGTCGAGTTCCGCCGACAGCCTGGCGGCATCCCACTCTTCGACGAGCGCTCGCCAGACCGTCTCCGCCTGCGTCTCCGGGGCAAGACCCTCGACCGGCTGGTCCCGATCGAGGTTCGTCGGGAACGCATACCCCTCCGAGCAGGCGGCGATGACGTGGCGGAGCGAGGCGTTGGTCGCTCCACCAGTTCGCATCGCGACGAGCGACGGGTACACGGCCTTGGACATCGCCAGACGGTCGACGGATTCCATCGCCCGGCCGAACGGCGATGACACCTGGAAGAGGTTTGCCATCCGCTTCACATCGAGCGATTGGTTGTGTCCGGCGGCGTGGAACAGCGCCGGGTTGAAGAACACCGCATCGCCCTTGTGGAGCGCCAACTGCACGTAGTGCCGGGCGAAGTACTCCTTGAACTCGGGGCGGCGCCACGCAAGGAAGCCGGCGAGATATTTCTGCGAATGCGGCAGGTACATCGTCGGGCCGGTGACGACGGGCATATCGCAGTGGGCGACGGCGCCCTGCAGGGTCAGCACAGGCGACAGCCGATGCACGTGTACCGGAACCTCCTCGGCGACCTCGTTCGTCATGAATCCGAGGTGGTAGTCGCGGTGCGGACTCTGGGCGGCACCTCCGGGGTTGACGACGTTGACCTGGCAGGTGACCTGATAGCCCGGACCGAGCCAGGCGGCAGATGCCAGGTCGACGATGTCGTTGGAGTAGTACGCCGCAAAACCGTCGGGGTCGGCGAGTGCGAACTTCTCCGAGACGTTCCAGACACGGTCGTTGGCACCTGGAACCGCATAGTGATCTCCGGCCGTCGCTCCACGCACGTGCTGATCGGCGATCATCGCCCGGAACGCATCACTCGCCCGATCGATGACGACGTGATCGGCAAAGGCATGTCGGAAGACAGCAATGCCCGGTCCTTCGAGGAAGGCGTGGACGATCTCTGCCTGTACCGCCCTCCGGCCGGCCGGGGTGGCTGCAGCCTCTCGGAGTTGGTTCGAGTCATAGATGACGACACCACGATCGATCGATGAAGCGTGCGGGTAGTCGAGGGGATCCGTCGCCTGGTCGACGATCGCGACGAACTCTTCGAGATCGCAGTCCATCTCGCTCAGCCAGACGGCCGAGTGGTGAGCTGTACGTGTCGTTGCGGTCATCGGTGGAACCTCCATTGCCTGTCTCGAGCGTAGATCCGCTGCAGGGGCGGGGCGAAACGCAGCGCCGGTGCGGGGCCGGGCGCGAGGCGATGCCGGGACTAGCGTCTGGCGGATGGATGCGATGCACGTTCGCGGAGTCGGCCTGGCGTACGAGTTCTGCGGCGACGGGCCGACCGTCGTGTGGGGACACGGCTTGACGAGCAGCATGGCCAAGGAGAACGACCTCGGCATGCTCGACTGGCCGTCGATTCGTCGGCACGCTCGCGTGTTGCGCTACGACGCCCGTGGGCACGGGGCGTCGGACTCGACCGCCGATCCGCAGACGTATCACTGGCGGGAGTTGGCCCTCGATCAATTGGCGCTGACGACTTCGTTGGGTATCGACGTGTATGTCGCCGGCGGTGCTTCGATGGGTTGCGCGACGGCACTCCACGCGGCGATCATCGCCCCCGAACGGATTGCCGCGTTGCTCCTCGTCATCCCACCGACCGCCTGGGAGACACGGACGGCCCAGCAGGGCAACTACGAGCTCGCGGCGACGCTCGTCGACAACGGCCAGTTCGACGTGCTGCTCGCCGGTGCCGCTGCAACGCCGCCGCCTGACCCACTCGTCGGGGTCGACGCGTGGGCAGACGGGTTCGAGCGGACCCTGCTCGACACCGATCCGGTCAGGCTGTCCCGGATCTTCCGTGGCGCAGCGATCGCCGACCTCCCGTCACCGGGGCAGATCGCCACGATCGACGTGCCGGTGACGATCCTCGCGTGGACCGGCGATCCCGGCCACCCGGTCACGACGGCGGAGCGTCTCGCCGATCTGCTCCCTCAGGCGACCCTGTCGCTGGCCAGCACGTTCGATGAACTCCGGACCTGGACCCAACGCTCGATCGACTTCCTCGGAGCGGTATAGCCACCTCGCCACGATCGTGTTTGGACGCACCGTCCCCACCCCGAACACTCAGCGGCCCTCCTTGCCGTCGCTCGCCCACGATGAAAACAGGTCCGGCGGCATGGCACACTCGGCATGTGAGACAGGCAACGTGAGGGTGCAGAGTGGCGCGCAGAGTGCGGCGCATTGTGCCGGCGTCGACGGCTGTCCCGGCGGTTGGGTCGTCGCCACGCGTAGCGGCGTGCATGTCGTCGAGTCGATTGCCGAGGTCATCGACCACGGGTACGCAGTCGTCGCCATCGACATGCCGATCGGTATGCCGACCACGGCGCCGCGCCGATCTGAGCTGGAAGCTCGACGCTTCCTGGCTCCTCGTGGCAGCACGATCTTTCCCACACCGCCACGGGTCTGCTTACAGGCAACCGACTATCGCCAGGCGTGCGAATTGTCGTTCACCGCGAGGGGCGTGAAGTTGTCGAAGCAGTCGTGGCATATCCTCTCGAAGATTGCCGATGTCGACCGCGCGGTGACTCCAGAGCACAGCAATCGGGTCGTCGAGGCTCATCCGGAATGCTCGTTCCTGACGATGAACGACGGGCGACGGCTCACGTCGAAGCACTCGCCGGCGGGGCGTGCCGAGCGCACCGGACTCATCGATGAGATGTTCGGTATCCAGCCGGTGCGGGTCGGGGTGGCGGCACTCGATGACGTTCTCGACGCCTACGCCGTGCTGTGGACTGCGGAGCGCTTCGCCGCCGGCGTGCACGAGTCGTTCCCGGAGTCCGGCGAGGAGTTCGACGAACGCGGTCTGCCGATGCGGATCGTGCGTTGAGCGCTGTCACCCTCCAACCGTGTTCGCCGTCACTTGCCGGCGAGGTAGTTCCTCCAGCCGCCGAGGGCGGTGATGTCGGTGGCCCCGGCGAGGGCCTCTGACTCACACCGAAATCCTTTGTGCACCGAACCGTCTGACAGTTCGACAGATCCGATGCACAGCGGGGCGGGAATCGCCTGGACGAAGGTACCGAACTCGGCCGCTCCCATCGACCACAATTCGACGGCGACCGCAGCACCCGAGTCGGCTGCCGTGCGGACGAGTCCCGGCTTCGGCGGTTGCGTATCCGGGAGCGCATAGAGGCGGTAGCTCGGACTGGTGCTCGTCACGCGCACCAGCGTCGCGTGGCGGTCGACCAGTTGATGGTGCAGCGGCAGCCCCCGCAGGTGAGCGCCGACAACGACGAGCGTGCACGCCTGTCCCGATCGTTCGAGCGCACCGCCGTGGATCGACGCAGCCATCACGGCGACATCGGCGTCGTGCCATGCCGGCGCGATCAACTGCAGACCGGCGCCGACGAGGCCGTTGGTCGTCGGGACCGGGACCGGGACCACCATGCAGGTGAGGTCGAGCAGATTGGCGAACGTCGTCAGCCTGCCGAGCATCTCGTTGGTGCCGAGTGGGTCACGAGCGACGTCGGCCAGCGTTGCGACCAGCGGTGTCGTCGGCAGGACGAGGATGTCGATGTCGTCCCAGACGGCGCCGGCAGCGCGACGATGACGCATCAATTCGTATTCGGCACGGTAGGCGTCGACGGCGGTGGCTTCGGAAGCACGGGCGATGATGCTCGATACCACGGGGTCGAGACCGTCGATCCCCTTGGCGACGGCGTCGCCGACCGCTGCCGCCCGTTCGGCGACCAGCGCGCTGCCGTAGAGCAGCCCTCCGGTATCGAGCAACGGGCCGATGTCGACCCGGCGCACCTCGACTGCCAAGGCGTCGAATACTCCGATCGCCTCGGCGAACCACGTGTCCATCTCTGGCGACATTTCCAACGACGGTGGCCAACCGGACGGAATGCCGATCACCGGAACCGTGCGCATCGCCGGTACGTCAGGCGACCGGCGACTGAAGGCATCGAGCGGATCGAACCCGCTGATCAGCTCGCCGACGAGCGCTGCGTCGCCGGGAGTCCTGGCGAAAATAGACGGGCAGTCGAGGCGCCGCACGGCGGGAACGAGACCACGGGTACTCGCCCTGCCGAGCGTCGGTTTGAGCCCGACGATGCCGTTCAGCGCGGCGGGGACGCGACCGGAGCCCGCCGTGTCCGTACCGAACGCGAACGGGACGAGCCCGAGCCCGACGGCGACGGCTGATCCGGAGCTGGAGCCGCCCGGCACCAACTCCGGATCGAGCGTGTTCACCGGAACGCCATACGGCGAACGGGGTCCGACGAGGCCGGTGGCGAACTGGTCGAGGTTCGTCTTGCCCACCACGATCGCGCCGGCTGCGCGCAGTGCGGCGACGACGATCGCATCGTCTTCCGGAACGTATGCGAATCCGGGACAACCGGCAGTCGTCGCCACGCCGGCGACATCGATGTTGTCCTTGACGACGAACGGCACGCCGTACAACGCCAGTGACGCCGGGTCGACCGCCGCAAGGCGCTGCGCATCTGCCGATGCCTGGCTGGCGAGCGGCGGGCCGATCAACACGCCCGGCGGTGCGTCGGCGAGCGACGAGAGTACCGATTCGATGATCGCGATGACCGACATTCCACTCCCGTATGCGGCGGCAAACTGTCCGATCGTCCACCTGTATGGCTCGACGATCACGTGGCGGCACCGCTTTCCGCGGTGTGCGGGCCCATCGCCGCGAGTAGTTCGATCGATGAGGCGACGGCGCCGAAGACGCCGCCCTGCATCTTCACCATGTTCAGTGCAGCCTCGTGATTCGCCGGGTCGGTGGCGCCGGTGCAGTCGCTGAGGATCAGGCATTCGTAGCCGCGGTCGTTCGCCTCGCGCATCGTCGTGTGGACGCAGACGTCCGTCGTGATGCCGGTGAACACGATGTGGGTGATGCCGTGTCGCCGCAGCAGCCGCTCGAGGTCTGTCGCATAGACGCGCCCCTGCCTGGCTTGTCGATGATCGGCTCACCGTCGATCGGGGCGACCTCGGGAACGATGTTCCAGCCGGGTTCACCGCGGACGAGAATGCGCCCGCAGGGGCCGACGTCACCGATGCCGGCGCCGATGTTCTTCGACCGCCACAACTTGTTCGGCGGGCAGTCGGAGAGATCGGTGCGATGACCTTCCCGTGTGTGGATGACCATCCACCCGGCGGCGCGTGCGGCGGCCAGCACCTGGGCGGTCGGGCCGAGCCCGGCGCGGGTCAGGCCGAGGTCGTAACCCATCGTGTCGACGTAGCCGCCAGGCCCGCAGAAGTCGACCTGCCAGTCGATGCAGATGAGGGCGGTGTGCGCAGGGCGATGACGCCGTCGTACGGCCAGGCGTATGGCGTCGAATCAACGGTGCCGGTGTTCATCAGGCGGTCTCCTTGAGCGAAGTGTCAGGTGTCGAGATATCAGGTGCGGACGTGTTGGGCAGCGGGTCTGTGAAACGTGGGTCTGTGGAACGTCGGCCGGCGGAGTCGAGCGCAGCGACGAACGCGACGGATGTGCCGAGGGCACCGAAGATGCCGCCGGACATCGTCAGGCTGGCGTGCGCTCTCGCTCCGAGGCTGTCGTCGAGTGGGGCGCAGCAATCGGTCAGCACCAGGCATCGTGGCCCTGGTCGTTGAGCGTCCTGACGGTCGAGTCGACGGTGACCTCGCTGGCGAAACCGCCGATGACGATCGTGCGGATGCCGCGGACTCTCAACGTGTTGTCGAGATCGGAACCGAAGCATCCGTCCCAGCCGGCGCTGTCCACGAGCAGATCCTCTGGGAACGGTGTCGTTGTCAGACGCCAACCGCGTGTCTGCCGCCTGGGTAGGAATGCCCGCCCGTCACGTCGTGCCAGATCGGCTGTCGAGCCGTGGCGTAGCCATATGACGGTGCCGCCGCAGGCCCGCACAGCGAAGGCGAGGGAGAGGATGCGGTCGAGCACCCGGGGCGATGTTGGCACGGCGCAGCAATCGCCGTTTGGGCACCGCAGATCAGCAGTGCCGTGCGCTTCGGATCGAGCTCGCCGTCGTACGGCCACGGGTACGGAACGGTGTCGGAAACATGGGAGGTATTCATCGGTCGGACCCCGCCGGTCGGGTCAGCTGCACGCCGACCCGACCGGCATGTGAGGGTTCAGCCCTTCGGGATCTGACCGACGACGCCCTGCACGAAGGCGGTGTTCTTCGACTCGATGTCGGCGTATGCTGGTGCTGCGCCGGCGGCGAAGAGCGTGCTGCCGTCCTGGGCGAGGATCGGCCCGGTGAACGGTGAGCCGGTCGTCGAGATGAGCTTCAACTGAGTGGCGATCAAGGCCTTCGTGGCGTCGGTGACCGACGGCCCGAACTTCGATTGGACGAACGGGTTGGCGCCGTCCTTGTAGCCGACCCGGTAGTTGGCGTTGAACTTCGAACCCGTGAAACCGCCGGCGACGACCGTATCGACGATCTGGTTGTAGAGGTCGCCCCACGCCCATTCGGAACCGGTGATCCAGCCCTTCGGGGCGAGCGACGAGGCATCTGCGTGGTAGCCGACGACCATCTTGCCTGCCGCCTCGGCGGCCTTGGTGATCGTCGCCGTGCAGTCCTGGTGCTGGGTGATGACGTCGATGCCTTGGGCGAAGAGGCTGCTGGCGGCCCGCGCCTGCTTGGCCGGATCGCACCACGCCGACGTGTTGACGGCGTAGGTCTCGGCCTTCGGGTTCGACAGCTTGGCGCCGAGTTCGAAGGCGTTGATGTTGGCGATCGTCTGCGGGATCGGGAAGGCGTAGACGTAGCCGAGCTTGTTCGACTTCGTCGCTGCGCCGGCGGCGATACCGGCGAGATACACCGGCTCGTATACCGTGCCGAAGTAGGTGCCGACGTTCGGCGGGACGGTGCCGCTGATGACGTTGCCCTGCTGGACGATGACGACGTTCGGATGTGCGGCGGCGACCTTCAGCGCTGGGTCGAGGTGACCGTACGAGGTGGCAAAGATCAGCGTCGCCCCGTCGGAGATCATCTTCTCCATCACGCGGGTGGCATTGTCGTCCTCCGGCACGTTCTCGGCGGTGAGCACCTTGATGTTCGGGTGCGCCTTGGCGACAGCCTGACTGCCGGCATAGGCCGCCTGGTTGTAGCCGAAGTCGTCCTTCGGGCCGACGAAGATGAAGCCGATCGTCTTGGCGTCCTTGCCGGGCCCGTTGCCCGTCGGGATGGCAGCGGCGCTGCCCGCTGTCGTTCCGGCGGTCGAAGCCGCTGCCGTGCCGGTCGTGCCCGCTGTCGTGCCGGTCGTGCCCGCTGTTGGCGTAGCCGGCGCAAGGGTCGTCGCACTCGTCGTCGTCTTGGCGGACGAGCCGCAGGCCGCCATCAGGACGGCCGCAGCAGCGGCAAGGGGTATGAGTCGTCGGATGTTCACGGATCCTCTGTCTTTCGGTGTGGTGATTGTGGGTGAAGGGGGTGATTGCTGTGGTGGTGGCTGGTGGGAACGGTTCGAGGCCGCGTCGAACCAACGGCTGCGCGTGCTCCGGTTGTGGGCTGGGGATCAGCCGGCGATGGACGCCTCGAAGACCTTCGACAGGCCTTCCGGGATCTGGTTCGACTGCCGCCGCCCGAGGGCGATGAGCACGACGATCGTGACGACGTAGGGGACGGCGTCGAGGGCGTACTGGTTGATGCCGTAGCCCCGTGATTGCAACGCCGGTGACAGTGCCAGCGCCGCACCGAACAGATACGAGCCGGCTGCGACCTTGAACGGTTGTCGAGCGGCGAACATCACGACGGCGACGGCGACGAAACCTCGGCCCTGCACCATGTTCTCGAACCACGAGTTGGTGTAGGCGATCGACAGGTGGGCGCCGCCGAGCCCGGCGAGCATGCCACCGACGACGACAGCGATGTACTGGATCGAGATGACCCCGTGGCCGTGGGCGGTGAGCACCTCGCTGCGTTCTCCTGCGGCCCGGAGCAGGACTCCCCAGCGGCTGCGGAAGATGATCCAGTAGCTCAACGGCATCAGCACATAGGACAGATAGACGAGCATGTCCTGCTTGAAGGCGATGGCCCCGATGAACGGAATCCTGCTGAGCAGCGGGATCGCCGTCGAACGGAACGACGGCGCGAGCGCCTGAACGTAGTCGACGCCGAACAGCGAGGTCAGACCGAGGCCGAGGAACAGGACGACGAGTCCTGTCGCCAACTGGTTGGCCTTACGGCTGAGCACGAAATAGGCGTGGACGAAGGCCAGCAAACCCCCGGCGATGGCACCCGCCATGGCGCCGAACCACGGGTGGCCGGTCTTCGAGGCAATGGCGTAGGCGGCCAGCGCGCCACACAGCATCGAGCCTTCCGTGCCGAGGTTGACGACGCCACCGCGTTCGGAGATCGATTCGCCCTGGGCGGCGAACTGGATCGACGTTCCGCCGGTGATCCCGCCGGTGAGCACTTCGCTGAGCAGACTCATGCCCTTGCCTTTCTCTGACCGAACCCGAACACCATCAGCAACACGAGCGCCAGCAGTACATTGACGCTGGCGGCCGGCAGTTGGCTGTCGATCTGCAGGCTGTCGCCGCCGATGACGATCGCCGACAGCACGAGTGCCGACATCACGACGTACAGCGGTCTGTGTCTGCCGAGCCAGCTGGCGAGGAAGCCGACGTAGCCGTAGCCGACGATGAATCCGGAGCGCAGTTTGAACTCGGCTCCGGCGAGTTGCGTCAGTCCGCCGATGCCGGCGAGCCCTCCACCGACGGCCATCGCCGAGATCAGCAGGAACCCGACTCGAAGCCCGGAGCGCCTTGCCGCTTCAGCGTTGCCGCCGACGACCCGCAGCCGGAAACCCCATGAGGTGACGGCGAAGACGAGCCCCGACGAGCAGCGCTGCGCCGAGGGCGATGAGGATACCGATGTGCACCCTGCCGAAGATCAGCGGCAGTCGTTCGTCGAGGGGCAGCGCCTTCGTCGTCGGCTGACCGGTGCCGTTGCGATCCTTCCACGTGTCGTAGATCAGGTAGTACATGAGGTCGAGGGCGACATAGTTGAGCAGCAGCGTGGTGACCGACTCGCTGATGCCGACGAGCTGACGCAGCATCGCTGCGAAGCCGGCCCATGCGGCACCGGCGACGGCGGCGCCGACGACCATCAGCACCAGTGTCAGTGGGCCGGGCAGCGCGCCGTTGATCCATTGAGAGACGGCGATACCGGCGATACCTCCCATGATCAACTGACCCTCGCCACCGACGTTGATCAGTCCGGCGCGGGCTGGAACGGCGACGGCGAGTGCTGCGAGGATGATCGGCGTCGCCCGGACGAGGATGCTGCCGAGCGAGTCCCAGCTGCCGAACGACGACGCCACCATGTCCCTGTAGGCGGTGAACGGGTTCGTTCCTTTGAGGACCATGATCAGCCCGAAGAGGATGAGCGCGCCGACGAGCGCGGCGAGGATGCGTCCCGGACCGCTGAGCCGTTCCAGCCGATCGGCGGCAGCGGACAGGCGGCTGTCCGCAGACGGCTTGTCGCCGTCACCGCCTGTCGCTGCGCCTTCTACCGGCATGCCGGGTTGGACGATGGCAGTCATGCCGCACCCCGATCCAGCTCGTCGATGCCAAACCCATTGTCCGAGTCCGAGTCCGATTCCGAATCAGAGGCATGTTCGTCGGCGCCGAGCATCATCCGCCCGACGGTGTAGCGATCCGTGGTGTGCGGATCGACGATGCCGACGACACGACCGCCGTGCATCACGGCGACGCGGTCGGACATCTCGAACAATTCGTCGAGGTCCTCACTGATCAGTAGCACTCCGGCACCGCTCGCCCTGCGTTCGAGCAGCAACTCCTGGGTTCGTCGCGTCGTGGCGATGTCGAGGCCGCGGCTCGGATAGGCGGCGACGACCAGCGTGGCGTCGCCGGCGATCGCCCTGACGAGCATCACCCGCTGGATGTTGCCCCCTGACAACGAAGCGAGCGGACGCTCGCCGTCTGCGCCACGCAGCTGGCTGGCGTCGTTGCGTTCCCGATACCGCTGGCGAACCTTGGCCCAGTCGAGACCGAGCCCCTTGCGCACCTGGCGCAGCACGTCGAGGCCGACGTGGTGGTGAACGGTCAGGCCTGGCACGACGGCGTCCCTGAGCGGATCCTCCGGCACGCCGACGACACCGGCGGCGATGAACCCCGAAGGGTCGGCCCGGGTCACGACGACCCCGGCAACCGTCAACGTGCCGGACGTCGGTGCTTTCAGGCCCATCGCCACTTCGTACAATTCCAGCTGTCCGTTGCCGGCGACGCCGGCGACGCCGACGAGTTCGCCGCTGCGGATCTCGAGGTCGACGTCGTCGAGCAGGACGCCTCGTCGGGTGTCACGCAGACCGACACCCTCCATCCGCAGGGCCACCGTGGCATCCTCCGGCGTCGATGCGCGGTCGGACGGCAGCGCAGCGACGCTGCGGCCGACCATCGCCTCGATCAACTCGGCATCGTTCATCTCGCTCGGCAACGCCGCTCCGACGATCAGCTTTCCACCGCGCAGCACCGTCAGCCTGTCGGCGATCGCCCGTGATTCTGCGAGCTTGTGGGTGATGATCGCCACCGACAGCCCGTCGGCCTTCAACGCGTTGAGCCCGGCGAACAGCTGATCGACCTCCTGCGGGGCGAGCAGGCTCGTCGGTTCGTCGAGGATGACCAGTCGAGAACCGGCGAGCAGCACCTTGAGGATCTCGACGCGCTGGCGCTCGCCGATCGACAGGTCACGAACCGTCGCCGCCGGATCGACGCCAAGCCCATATTGCTCGGCTGCCTCCTCGATTCGCACAACAAGCGCCTTGCGGTCGAGACGGATGCCGTGGAGCGGCAACGCCAGGCTGATGTTCTCCAGCACGGTCAAGGCCGGAACGAGGCGCAGGTCCTGGAAGACCATGCCGATACCGTTCTCTCTGGCGACAGACGGCGACGTCAGCGCGACGGACGTGCCGTCGATGCTGATCGTCCCCTCCTCGGCCTGGTAGAGGCCGTAGAGCACCTTCATCAACGTTGATTTGCCGGCGCCGTTCTCCCCGAGCACGGCATGGACCTCGCCATGCTGGATCGTCAGGTCGACGTTGTCGTTGGCGATCAACGAGCCGAAACGCTTGGTGATGTTGCGGGCTTCGAGTAGGGCGGTCATGACAGGGCACCTCCGGTGAGCATGCGCACGATGGCGCCTCGAACACGTTCTTCGACGACTGCCATCGAGTCGCCGAGATGTTGGGTGAAAGCAGCTTCGGCATTGACGATGTCGCCGACGAGCACCAGTTCGACGAGATGTAGATGTTCGGCGATCGTCGTCTCGATCCGCGGCTGCGAGAGAAAGTCGTGCATCCGGACGAGGCGGATGCGTTCGTTGACCTGGCGGAGAAAATCCACGGCAACGTCGTTGTTCGCAGCCTTGGCGAGTGCAATGTGGAACGACTCGTCGAGCAGCACGAAGTTCGGATCGGCGTCCGGCAACTGGCCGAGCGACAGCGCCTTCCACTGGTCGCGCAACGGCTCGATGATCGCCGGATCATGTCGCGTCCCCATCCGGCCCGGGCGTTGCAGCGCCTGCAGTTCGAGCCCGGCGCGGACCTCGTAGAGATGGCGCATCACGGTGACGTCGGGAACGACCGGCTGATAGCCGCCGTCGACGTGCGCGCCGACCAGTCCCTCGGCCTGCAGCCGTTTGAGCGCTTCACGAATCGGCGTTCGCGAGACATCGATCATCGCCGCCAACTTCTCCTCGCCGAGGCGCACGTTGAGCGGGAACTCCCCCATCAACAGGCGGGTCTTGAGCATCCTGTAAGCCTGATCGCCCCGCGACCCCTCGACGCCCCGAGTCGGCGACGGCGTGACGCCCTCACGAAGTTTGTCGGAACTCTGCCCCTTGCGGCTCATACAGGTGACCGTAGAGACGTTCTGTTTCGCCGGTGTGCACACCTTTGTATACAGACCGTTACATGAACGTCCGGACTCGTGCCCGACGGAGGTGTTCGAACTCGGAAAGCGACGATCGAGTCAGAATCAGGCGCTCAGCGTGGGATCAATGAAACGTGGGCGCGTGCGATCTTCCACCCATCCGCACGATGCACCCACGTCTGCGACTGCCGTCCGAGGTGGCTGCTGTCCGTATCCGAAAAGGTGATGTCGACGGCGACGACACCATCTGCCAATGCCACGACATGCCGAGTGAGCATCGTGCGGGCGGGATCGACCGGCGTGGCTGCGGCGCGCCAGGCGAGGACCTCGTCGTACCCGTATTGCATGTCGCCGACCCCGAACCGCAGAACGTGCGGATCGTTCCAGAAGGCCCCGTTCATCGCCTCGATATCGTGCCGGCGGAGTGCTGCCTCATAGGCGACCGAGAGGGCCGTCACTTCGTCGATGTCGGATGCAGCCGTCATGGATCCCACCTTGGCACACGATCACCTCATGCCGGGTGAACGTCGCCGACCAGCACCGGTGCCAGCGCACGCCACTGTTCGAGCGGGTGGACGAGCCGCTCCGTGGTGAGAACCTGGATGCAGACGTGGTCGGCACCGGCATCGCGGTGCGCCTGCACCCGGTCGAGGATCGCCTGCTCGTCCCCCCACACCACGAAGGCGTCGACGAGACGATCACTCCCACCGTTGGCGAGGTCGTCGTCTGTGAAGCCGATGCGTTTCCAGTTGTTCGTGTAGTTCGGCAATCCGATGTAGGTCGCCAGGTGCAACCGGGCGGTCTCACGAGCCGTCAACGGATCGGAATCGAGTACGACGGCCTGCTCCGAGGCGACCAACGCCTTCGGCCCGAGAGCGGCTCGTGCTCCGGCGGTGTGCTCCGGGGTGACGAGATACGGGTGAGTGCCGGCGGTGCGACTCCCGGCGAGTTCCAGCATCTTCGGTCCGAGCGCCGCCAGCAGACGGTCATCGGTCGCCAAGGGCGTCGGTGCAGCGTCGAGCCCGTCGAGGAAGTCGGCCATCGCCGTGAGCGGCTTGTTGTAGCGGCCGGGATTGTCGTGGTCGATGAGGCGGGCATGGCTGACGCCGATGCCCACCAGGAAACGCTGACCGTAGACTGCCGTGAGACGAGCGTGCTCGGCTGCAGTCTCCTGCGGCGTGTGCATCCACAGGTTGAGGATGCCGGTGGCGATCGTCATCGACGTCGTTGCCCGTAGCAGGGTCTCGACGGCCGCGAAGACGTCACCGCCGACGTCGGGCATCCAGGCGGCTGTGTAGCCGAGACCCTGCAGTTCAGCCGCGGCGTCCGCAGACGACCCGGGGTCCCCGTATCGAAGTGATGCTGCCCATACGCCTGTGCCGGTGATCGGTTCCATCGGACGAGTCTGCCCGGCGCCGGCCGGTCAATCGGCATACGAGCCACGATGCGGCAGTCGGGTCGGGGCGACGAGCGACATTCACCGGTCAGCCGTCAGCCAGTCCGGGGAGTCGGTCGCCGAGCAGCCTGGCGATCGGCCAGGCACCGGCGGACGTGTTCGACACGACCGTGAAGAGCAGCTCGGACGAGCGGTCGTAGGCGGAACGGAACGAAATGCCGGCGTCGTAGCCTTCGAGCATCACGGTGTCGCGATCGGAACGCAGCCAGAAGCCGAGGCCGTAGCGGCGTGACTCGCCGGCATCTCCGACATGCTCGCGAACCATCTCTTCGACCACCTTCACCGGCAGGATCGATCCGGCGAACAGCGCCGGCCAGAACTTGGCGAAGTCGGCGAGGGTGGACGTCAGCCCTCCGTCGCCGGCGCCGCGGACCGGAAGGTGGAGGAGATTGGTCCGCCAGACGTCGCCGACGGGAATGTAGCCGAAGGCGACGGTGCCGGGTAGCTCGTCGTTACGCAGGAATGCTGTCGCAGCCATCCCTGCCGGCCGGCAGACGCGATCGGCGACGAGGTCGTAGAACGTCGATCCGCTGACCAATTCTGCGATCAGCGACAGTACGACGAATCCGCTGTTGTTGTATTCGAACCGCTCACCGACCGGGTAGCGCATCGGGTGGCCGCCGAGAATCACGACGTAGTCGGCGATCGCTGCCAGCTGATGAACCGGAATCGGCATCGCGTAGCCGTCGATGTCGTCGAGCAGACCCTCTTCGAGGTAGTCGCCGATGCCGGAGGTGTGCGTCAACAGGTGTCTGACCGTGACGGCAGGGTCGATTTCCGGCAGCAGTTCACCGACGACATCACGGACACGGGTGTCCAGCGAGATCAGCCCGTCGGCAACGAGGGACATCGTGACGAGTGCCGTGAACCCTTTCGCTGCGCTGGCGGTCCCGAATCGTGTGTCGACCGAGTTGGCGATGCCGTGCGCACGGTCGGCGAACCCTGCGGCGCGCTCGTAGATCAAGGTGCCATGGCGAGACACGTGAACAGCACCGGAGAAATTCGTCGTCTCGACGATCTCGTCGATCGAGGTATCCAGCCGCTCGTTCACGACGCAACGGTAGGCGATTCGGCGACGATCGGGTCTCGGTATTCCGTCACCAGCCGCCCGTCGAACCGTCGTTCGGCAGCCGACAGCCGGCTACTCGGGCTCGATCTGCCCCTCGCCCTTGACGTTCGCTCCGAGTTCGGTCATCTCGCGGTAGTGCTCGCCGACTTCGCCGAGATCGACATGCTCGGCTGCAGCTTCTGCCTCCTGCTCCTCGTCGGCAGTCGGAGCACGATCAGCTGCTGCTGGGCCAAACTCTTCATTGCTCACGGCAACTCCCTCGAAACCACGATGACGGTCCGGGCTTCGTACCCATGCCTGTCGATGGCCAAACGAGTGATCGCCGTCGGCAGTCGGACGAGGCGTCAGAGCTTCGCCAGCACCACGAACCCGATCGTCGCCAGGTGCAAGCCGGCGCCGATCACCGTCAGCAGATGGAAGACCTCGTGGTATCCGAAGACTCGCGGCCACGGGTCGGGGCGTTTCCCTGCGTAGACGATCGCACCACCCGTATAGGCGAGGCCGCCACCCATCAGCAGTGAGAATCCGACCACCCCGAGGCCGTGGAAGATCTGAACGATCGACGGCAGCACGGACCAGCCGACGATCACGTAGACGACGGTGAACAGGGCCCGCGGCACATCGACGGGAAGCCACTGCAGGGCGATGCCGACGACTGCGCCGCCCCACGCCGTCGCCAATGTTGCCGACCGGTGCCAGCCTGTCAAGGCCGCGACACAGACTGGGGTGTAGGCACCGGCGATCGCCAGGAAGATGGTCGAATGATCCAGTCTCCGCCAGACCGCGGTCTGCCCGACCGTCCATCTGCCGCGGTGATACAGCGCCGAGACCCCGAACATCGCCAGCGTGCCGAGCAGGTAGATGAGGATCGTCACCCGGTGCTGTGGCGAGATGTCGGTCAGCGCGAGCATGAACATCCCGAGGACACCGACAACGATGAACGAACCAGCGTGCAGCCAGCCACGCAGCAGGGGTTTGACGACGAGCGCCGACGTCACAGGCGACAGGTCGGGATCCACGTCGAGGCCTGCCTCGGCGTCGACGTCGCTGTGCACCGGTGGTTTCACAACCGCAGGGCGATGCAGGCGATGTCGTCCAACCCGCTCGGATTCATAGCCGTCACGATCCGCGTGCAGAGGCCGCCGATGGGTCCGGAGCGCTCGGCCATCGCCGCCATCCGCAGGCGTTGCATCCCATCGTCGATCTGCTCGAGACGATGTTCGATCAGACCGTCGGTATAGAGGAACAGCGTCGAACCTGTGGCAACCGCGAAGTGCGCCGTCCGACGCTGGTCTCCGCCGATCGGCGGCCCGATCAGGGCGTCGTTGAACACGTCGAGGAATTCGGGATCGGCGCCCGGGTGGACGATCAACGGTGGGAGGTGGCCGGCGTTGGCGACACGCACGGTCCATGAGCCGTCCGGCCGAGGTATGAGATGTGCGACGAGGCACGTCGCCAGCAGATCCCCGAGCAGACCACCGGCAACGGCAGCGAGTCGGTCGAGAATGTCGGCAGGCTTCTCGCTCATCGACGCAAAAATCCGCGCTGCCACCTGCACCCGGCCCATTGCAGCAGCAGCCTGGATGCTGTGGCCGGTGACATCGCCGATCATGGCGATGAGCGAACCATCTGCGAGGGCGATGAGGTCGTACCAGTCACCGCCGACATCGACGCCGTGGGACGCAGCCATGTAGACGACATCCACACCGACAGGATCGACGTCTGCGAGTACGGGGAGCAGGCTGTGCTGCAACTCCGATGCCACCCGTTTTTCACGGGCGTACAACCGCGCGTGATCGAACGTCATCGAGGCGCGCTGCGCCAGATGGCCGGCAACGGTGAGATCGACGACGTCGGAATCGTCGCGGTCCGGATCGCCGACGAGCACCAGCACCCCGATGATGACACTGTTCAGGTGTATCGGGACGATGAGCGTGGAACCGAGACCGAGGCGGCGGAACACATCGTTTGCCGACCGACCGGTTGCCGCGACCTGCGCCGAGAGGCGGTCGAGAACAACCGATTCAACCGTTCCTGCGAGCACCGATTGGGTGAGTGGCATGTCGTACAACGAGAATCCGGGCGCCGCCGTCATTGCCGTGAGTAGCGGCTCGAGTTGGCGATCGCGGTGACGAACGAAGGCGCGGTTCGGCATCTCGTCCACCTCCTCGCTGAGAAAGACCATCGCCCACGTCGCCAAACGCTGCACGACGACATCGAGCATCGCGGCGATCGACAGCGCCGGATCCAGGGTCCGCAGCATCGCTGTCGTGACCTCGGCCATCAGATCGACCCGGTGGCGTGCCCGTTCGGCCTCGGCCCTGGCGATATTGGCCTCGGTGGCGGCGATGCGCGCTCGCAGGTCCGATGACGCGCCGAAGGCGAGATCGGCGAGGATCTGGCGTTCGTCGGCCGTCCACATGCGGGCCTTGGGTTCGATGGCGCAGAGGCTCCCGAGTACCCGTCCGTCGACGTCGAGGAGCGGGGCGCCGAGATAACTCTGCACGCCGAGCACCTCGCGAGCACCATGGGTGGCCGCACGCTCGTCGAGCGCGGCGTCATCGATCTGCACCATCGTCTTCGTGTCGACGACGATGCGGCAGAGGGACTGTGACAGTGGCGTCTGGCGATCGTCGGACCAGGGTGAATCCAGCCCGAGCTGGCCAGGAAAGAATTGTCGCCGGTCGTCGACGAGGGAAACGAGACCGACGGAGGCACCGAGCAACCTGGCGACCAGGGCGGCGAGTCGCTCCATCGTTTCGTCGGCTTCGTTCGTCAGACCTGTTCGTTCGACGGCGATGAGACGGCTCGTCTCGTCGTTCGAAACGTCGGTCGGGTCCGTAACCATCGGCTCAAGGTATCAACCTGGCCGCAGGCAACTGTCTTTTGCCTCCTTCGCCGGAAATTTGGGGAACTTCGGAAAAGTTATGCGCACCCCAAGGCTCCTGGTTCCGTACCAGTATCGGTGACCGTCCTCGTCTCGCCCACCCCACCGGGCTGCAGACGAGGACGGTACCCTCGCGATCATGACGATCAAGGTGTGCGTTGCCGGGACGACGGGATGGACAGGCAGCGTCGTGACACGCCACCTGCTGCAATCCGACGAGTTCGAGGTCGTCGGCGCACTCGCCCGGACGCATGCCGGTCGGGATCTGGGGGAGGCACTCGGCGTACCGGCGAGCGGTATGGTCATCTGCGGAACGCTGCACGAGGTACTGGCCGGCGGGGCACGTCCCGATGTGCTCATCGACTACATGGACCCAGTGTCGGTGAAGGGACGCACGTTCGAGGCGCTCCAAGCGGGGATCAGGGTGGTCATGGCACCTCAGGTTTGACGGCGGACGACTTCTTCGAAATCGACCAGCAGGCGGTGGCATGCGGCCTCGGCGTGATCGCCGCCGGCAACTTCTCGATCACAGCAGCGTTGGCCAAGCACTGTTCGCTGCTCGCCGCGCGGTACCTGCCGAGCTGGGAGATCATCGACTACGCCAGCGCCTCGAAAGTCGACGCGCCGAGCGGGACGACACGCGAACTCGCCGAGAGCATGGGCGACGTCGCCGTATCGGAGCTGGCTGTGTCGCTCGTTGACACGCATGGCGAACGCCAGGCACGTGGCGCCTCCATCGGTGGGACGCAGGTCCATTCCGTTCGTCTGCCCGGCTTCGTCATCGCCTTCGAGACGATCTTCGGCCTCCCCGACGAGCGTCTGACCATTCGCCACGACGCCGGTGCTGGAGCGGAGCCATACGCTGCCGGGACACTGCTGGCCGTCCGGCGCGTGATGCAGATCAACGGCCTCGTCAGAGGACTGGATCAGCTGCTCTTCGCCGGGTGATTGCGCACGACCGTGGTATGGCCGTCGCTCACCAACGGTCCCAGTGGAGGATCGAGTCGGGTTCCGGACGGACGGCGGGTTTGAAGTCGGTGCCGAGCGTGTACGCCAACGGCGACAGGCACACCTGCTGTACCGTGTCGAACGGGATACCGACGATGTCGGCGATTTCCTGCTCCATCATCAGGTGGATCGTCGTCCACGCCGTACCGAGGCCTCGGGCCCTGGCGGCGAGCATGAAACTCCATGTGGCCGGCAGGATGTTGCCGTACACCGATGCAGACACCATCGGCTCGACGTTGTCGAGGCGCATGCCGACCGAGCAGGCGATCACGAGCGCCGGCACCTCGGCCATGTGCTGGGAAAGGTACGTCGCCGAGTCCGTGACGCGGTCCTGCTGCGCCTGCGCCGATGCACCTGCTTGCTGAATGGCACCGACGAAGAACGGGCTGTTCGAGTAGATGTCCCAGCACCTGGCGTAGACACCGGCGATCGCCTGGCGCTTTGCTGCGTCCTTGACGATCACGAAACTCATCGTGATGTGGTTCGAGCCGGAGGGTGCCTGCAGCGCTGCCGCCGCACACTCTCGGATCAGCTCATCGGGCACGTCGCGGGTGCAGTCGAGACGCTTACGGACGGCTCTGGTCGTTGACAGCAATGCATCGGGGTCGAGATCGAGGACGGTCACCTCGGCAAGTTACACCGAGACGACCATCGCCACCAGAGAGTGACCGCCGCCGGACCGCCGAATTCGCTACCGGTCCGTCGACGCAATCTTGAGCAGCGCTGCCTGGAGCGCGATCGCCTGCCGATGCCCCAGTCGATCGGAGATGAACCGATCGGCGACCTCTTGGAATACCAGGTGGCCGATCGGAACGACGTCACGGCCAGCCGGAGTGATCGTCGCCAGCACGAGTCGACGATCTCCAGGACTCGTCGCGCGCGTGACGAGTCCGAGCTTCTCGAGGCGGTCCACCGACTGCGTCACCCCGCTGCGGCTGATGCAATTCTTCGAGGCGATGTCGACCATGCGCAGTTGCCCGTCCGGCGCTTCTGCCAGCGCCATCAGCACTTGGAAGTGGCTCGGGCCGACCCCGCACCGCGCCTTCATATCGACCTCGAGCGCATCGCCGATGACGTGGTAGGCGGTCAGCAGCATGGCAAGCGCCGTTGCCGCCGAGGAAACCTCGAGCGGGGGCGATTCCGGTGCGATCACATCACAAAGATATCAGCGCACGTTGGCGATATAATTCATACCTGTATTATCCACACATGGACACTTCAGCA
This sequence comes from Actinomycetes bacterium, assembly GCA_025356335.1. Classification (GTDB taxonomy): domain Bacteria; phylum Actinomycetota; class Acidimicrobiia; order Acidimicrobiales; family Ilumatobacteraceae; genus JANXUF01. The sequence continues at coordinate 12,288 of JANXUF010000014.1, read as the reverse complement.
CAGAACACTCATCCGGCAGTCGGCACCTGGACACTCGACCCGGCGTCTTCTTCGATCGGATTCCGGGCCAAGGCACTCTTCGGTATGAAGGTCAACGGCCGCTTCGACCGCTACGAGACGTCGATCAACATCGGCACCGACGCCGTCTCCTCTTCGGTCTCGATCAGCATCCGCGCAGACAGCGTCAACACCGGCAGCAAGAAGCGCGACGAACACCTGCGGTCCGGCAACGCCTTTGCGGTTACGACGTTCCCGAACATCGAGTTCGCATCGACGTCGATCACCGAGACGGCTGCCGGCCTCGACATCGCCGGCCAGTTGCACGTTCGCGACGTTTCGAAGCCGGTCACCCTTCACGCAACCCGGGTCGCCGGCACCGGCGCCGATCGGTACACCGCCGAGACCGTCGTCATGCCGAAGGAATTCGGCATCACCCGTCCAGGCACGGGCAAACCGCTGACCGTCGTGATCGACGCCGTCCTTCGCCGCGCCTGATCACGCCACCGCGTTCGCTGCGTTCGGAATCGGGACCGCCCCCTGAGGTCACGTCCCGCCGTGCTGAGATCAGGTGCGGATATGGCGTGGCCGGTGCTTGACGAGCCAGCCGATGATCACCCCGGCAATGCCGGCGGCGACGAGCACCACCCAGATCGGCGCGTTGCGATGGCCACCCGGATAGCCGATCCTCACCTTGGCGCGGTTGTCGAATCCGACGACGACGACCAAGGCGACGATCGCCGCTGCGATCAGCAACCTGACGATCCGGCCGAACTCTCCCCGGCGCTCGACAACGACATCTCCATGCCGTCCTTCAACAATGGTTTCCCCTGCCATGACCCCATCCCTTCCCTTGGACCGTCGAACTATGCCCGGAAGCTGGATCAATCAAACGCCGTTGTGACAACCTGCAACGGTGATCGTCGTTGTCGCTACGTGCACTGCGGACGTTGGAGCAGTGCGGGCCCGTCTCGGCGTCGTGAGCGCTCGCGTGGTCGACGTCGGCGCACCCGGCGAAACCCGTCGGTTGGTGCTGGCAACCGTGAATGACGAGGCCGAGGCCTGGCGCCTTGCAGCGGTGCTCCGTGCAGCAGGCATGGCGGCGGTGGCTCGACTCGAAGACGGCGCCCGGTGGGAGGCGTGGATTCGCCATACTCGCCCGATTTCGTTCGGAGAGCGGCTCAGCGTGTGCTTCGCATGGTCAGAGCACGACCGCACCGGCCTGTCGAACGTGGTCGAGCTCGGCCCTGGGGGCTTCGGCAATGGCGAGCATCCGGCGACACGGTTGCTCATCGAGGAACTGCTGGGACGGATCACCGGTGGTGAGAGCGTCCTCGATCTCGGCTGTGGCAGTGGCGTGCTCGGGCTGTGCGCGCTGCGGCTCGGGGCGTCTTGCGTCGTGGCGACGGATGTGAAGGAGGAAGCGGTCGAGGCGACTCGACGGAACGCCTTGCTCAACGGCATGGACCGCCAATTGCGAGCGTCGCTCGCTCTGCCGGGCGAGAGCGAGGGCCCATTCGATGTCGTCGTGGCGAATGTCGGCAGATCGGCAATCGTCGAACTCGCACCCCGACTCGTGCCGCTCGTGGCGCCCGACGGATGGCTCGCGGTGAGCGGGATCTCGCCTCCGCAATGCACGCTCGTCGCCGGGTTCCTCCGACCGCTCGTCGAAGTCGAGCGTCGAACCTCCGGAGAATGGGCGGCGCTGGTACTCGCCCACGGAGCATCGGTTCACGGGGAGCACGGACTCCCTCGCCTCGGCATCGCCCGCCCTCGGTGAGTCGCGCGCCAACTTTTCAGTGTGGGGCGAGCGGCGGGAGCTTTGGTGGCGTTGTGTGGACGACAGCGTCGTCGGGGGCCGGGAGGGTAGCGTTACCGTTGAGGATCACCGGGGCGAGTCGAGTATTCGTCAGCCCCGCCCATGGTTTCGTCGGTGGAAGCACGGGACGATTCTTCGGTGGCGTTGGTTGCGTGATGGTCGTCGCGAACGCTGGTGGTGCCGGCCGAGCGGCGGTACCCGGGCGGACGTTGGCGGCGAGACCGATGGCAGAGTCGACGCGCGGGATTCCCATCGGAGTGAGGCCGAACAGATCGATGATCGTCTTCGGGACTGCAGCGTGGGAACGCCATGTCGTGTCGATGCCTTGGCGGACGTGGCCACCGAACATGATGAGCGGGATTCGTGACCCGCCGATCACCGGGAACCCTCCGGGATGCAGCGAGTCGATGACGGTCTCGCTGGCGGGGGTCGCGACGTGATCGGCGTAACCGCCCCAGTCGTCCCATGTGAGGATGAAGGTCGTCGAATCCCACAGACCTGCCTTGACGACCGCGTCGACGCGTTGCCAGGTGAGATCGTGACCGCGTTGCAGATACGCGGGATCTGATTTCAGATACGGCGGATGTTCGTCGTATCCGCCAGGGCTCCACACGTACGTGATGTTCGGAAGTGCGCCGGTTCGGGCGAGCGTGACGAACGGGTCGGGCGCACCAGCGTGAGCCGCATGAATATGCGCTGCTCGGGCCGGCGTGTCGAGTTCGGTGTAGAACTTGACCGGATAGTGATCCTGGTCAGCGACCGCAGCCCACGACAGCCCGGCTTTTTCGGCGTGGACGAAGATCGACGGCAGATCCCACTGAGGCCCCCCGGCACCGAACGGCGGGTTCTTCAGCGTCGGGGTCTGCCCACCAATCGCCATGAGGTGCCCGGATGTCGAGTTCGTTCCGAGACCGAAATGATGATCGCAGAACGTGAACGATTTCGCCAACCAGGCATAGAACGGCTGCAAGACGTCGTTGTCGATCTGCGTTTTGACAGCCGGATAGTCACCCATCCGGTAATGGACCCAGGCGCTGCGATCGTGCGGCTGGTCATAGTCCGGCGCCGCCGACAACGAAGTCGGATAGACGGAGATATCGGCACCGAACGCAGCGAGTGAACGAAAGGAGAAATCAGGAGTCTTGTTCTCCTGGATCAACACCACCACATGTTCTGACATGTTCGTAGCCATCGACAAACGATAGTCCCGGTGACCTGTTCCATCCGTTCGCCACTCTGCCGACAACCGAAGAACACGTACTGTCGCCGCCCAGCGCACTTCCGTCGCAATGCGCTCGACGCTCGACTCGCCCCGTCGCCTCACACGTCGTCGAATCCAGGCGTCGTTCTCTGCTGTCATGAATTCCGAGTCGTCGGGTCGTTCCGAAACTCGGGCTCGCGCATGTCGTCTACATTGCGGTCTCAGGGTGTGGAAGCGAAGGAGGAGATCGTTTCGATGGTGGGCATGAAGGTAGCTCGTTCCGTGCGGCGCACGCTGGGGAGCGTTCCGGGGCTTCTCGGCCTTGTGGGTCTCGGAGTGGGGCTGTCGGCTCTCGGTGTCAACTTCGTCGCCTCGAAAGGAGGTGCCGTGGCAGTATCCGTCGCCGTCGTCGGCGGAGTGCTCGTCGCCGCGAGCAGTCTGGCGGCGTTGAGTCGTTCATTCAAACCGAACAAGGCGAAGTGCGCAGTTGATGAGAAGGCACGCGTACGGCTTCGAATCGTCACAGCGACCACCGTCGCAACGGCGCTCATTCTGACGGGGGTCATGTTCTCGATGATGGCGAGCGACCATCTCTGGTGGAGTCAATCGGGATGCACGCAACTGAACACCGACAGCTGTCGACGTTGTCCTGCGTCGAGTCCGAGCGCAAAGAGCGCTTCGTGGGCTGCGGCTACGTCGACGCCGGAGCGTTCGTTCGGCATCAAGGCTGGTGCAGCGTCGATCTCGTCCGGCTCGGTTGGCGATGCCGCGTCTGAAACTACTGACACGACAGCCGGGACCCCGCCGAGTGTGGGCACCAGCGGCACTTCCGACGGCGCAGACCCGTCCGGCTCGAGTAGTGCGTCGGCGGCCATCGACGAGAAATTCGGGTTCAACCGCGACGAGCGGACACATTCCGTGCCGGTCGTGCCGGTCGCACCAACTGATGCCTCGAAACTCGATCTGCAGGACTTTGTCGTTCTACCCCGCCAGGGGGACGCTGGCTCGCCGATCGCCAAACTCGACGACCCGATCGTCCAACTCGGAAACGGACAAACGTTGTTGACGGTCAGGTTCGATCTCGGCTGCCAATCCCAATGGATGGGCGGCACGGTCGCCGTCACCATCGTCTACAAGGGCGCCATTCCCCTCCGTGTTCGCGAATGGCGATTCAACGTCTCCTCGCAAAGCCGTCTGGTCCTGTACGGGCTGGCGGTGATCCCGTGGACGATGATCCTGGCAATGTACGCAGTGTTCGACATGTGGCCGACGGAGCTGAAACAGTGGTGGGCGAACGTCGTTGCCATCGGAGCGTCGACGGTGGCTGCGTACGCTGCCGCAGGTCTGCGCAATCCATCGTGGCGCTCCAGCGTCTTCGCCGACGCCGCTATCGTCGCTGCGACCTACGGTGCGGCAATAGCCAGTTCTCAGCTGCTCAAACAAGGCGGACACGGCACACAGGTGCAGGCACCCGATCCTGCCCAACAGGCCTGATCCCCGGCGCCGCATCTCGGCATCGTCGAACCCACCAGACAGCAGCCGACGCCGCGCAACCACAAGAAGCCGCCGGGCAGTCCCTCCAGCAATATCTCGCCGCCGAGGAGCAATGGGCCGCGCCCGACCTCATCGATGTTGCGACCGTGTCCGTAGTTCGCAGACGCTGGCGTGCAGGTGACCTCACGCCGCGCCGGTTCCGAGCAGCCGTCGTCGACCTTGTCTCGCTACCGATCGCCCGCTTCCCGACAGGCCCACTGATGATCCGCGCCCACGAACTCGGCTCGAACGTGACCCCCTACGATGCCACCTACGTAGCGCTCGCCGAAGGCCTCTCGTGCCCGCTCGTCTCCGCCGACGCCCGGTTGGCACGAGCACCAGGTATTCGCTGCCACGTCGACGTGCTGGTGTGCTGACGACCGAACCTGGTCGCCCGGAGTCTTGTTGCCCTTGTGCCACGAGGGGGGCGTGCTCACCAATGCGTAGCCGAGTAGGGCGGTATGGGAAGCGACCTGTTCAAGCTTCGTCAACGAGCCAGGTGACGACACTCGGCTGCTCGTCGGTGTGAGCCTTGCGGTCATCTCCGACTTCGTGGTCGACGTTGGCCACCGCTGTCCTGAGGCGATGATCAGCGAGATCGTCTCGCAAACGCGCACCGGCGTCGACCCTGTCACTCGGTACGAGCCCCAATTCGTATCGGCGTGCCAGTGAGGCGTGTTCTGCCGACCGCACCTAAGCGGTGCTGGCAGTCTTCCGCCGGTGGGCGTAGACCGACACATGCGCGTCGCTCGAGGAACCGAACGGTTCTCGCCGCCACGAGCCGAACCGGTCGACGAGGCCGAGGCCAGCGCATCGGGCCATGAGATCCATCTCGCCTGGCGTGATCAGACGGCAGACGATCGGCATGAATCGGACACCTTGCGAAGTGATTCGCACGTGGTTCTCCGAGAGCAACTGAGTTATAGGGTCGTACCTGGCGACGTCGAAACCAACTGCGTTGAGTTCGATGAGCTCAGCGTGCACGTAGTCGGGTCGGTCGGGATGGATCCACGCATGCGGGAGCGCCGCCTCGATCACCAAGACGCCGTCGTCGTCGAGATGTCGAGCAGCATTCTCGAAGCACCGAACCTGGTCATCTGCCGTCAGGAGGTTGAAGATGGTGTTGTAGACCAAGAACACCAGGGAGTAGGTCCGTCCCATTTCGAAGGTGGACATGTCCCCGACGGACACTTCCAGCTGCTCGCCACCGGGCCGGGCTCGAAGCTGATCGACCATCGCCGGGGACAGTTCGATGCCGTCGACGGTCACTCCGAGTTCGGCGAGCGGCAACGCGATTCGGCCGGTTCCGATCGCAAACTCGAGCGCTCGTCCACCGGCTGCGAGATCCGCAAGGAACTCGGCAGCTACTTGTTCGTCTCCACGAAGCTGATCGTCGTAGTGCGCTGCGACGTCTGGTCCGAAGCTGCGTCGCGGGTCGAAGTTCTCCATGCGACAGATCCTTTCACCGGGCTTGCCTTCATCATCGGTGAGTTCCGCGGGCCGGCTCCGAGCAACGCCGAGGACGCACGGTCAGGGCGCCCGCTCACGGCCGTCCTGGACAACTGCGCGGAACGCCATCTCTGTAGAATGCAGCCGGACGGGCCCACGAATCGGATACACCAGTTGTGGTCGATCTGATCCGGGCTCCACTGCGGTTACATTGGCGGTGACGGAGGCGGCGCGACCAACGCCAACTGAGCGGTGATTTGGCTCTCTGTCGACATGCACGACGCTCGGAGCGTGCCGCAACATGGGACTGTTGACCATTCCTGTTCGAGCCACCCCAAACGCTCGCATCCTCGCACGACGGCACGTCGACCAGCTCGAGGGGCGTGGACCACCATCTGACTGCGCACTGTTCGTCGTAACGGACCATTCACCGATGGTGCTTGAGAACATGTCGGGCACGCTCGGGTACGGTCGACGACAAAATCTTTGCAAAAGCGAATTTGACTGGCCACACCCAAGGGTGTGGCCAGTCGCGTTCGTCTATCCGCTTACAGAGTGAGTTGTGAGATTCGCGTCGACCAGTTGCCGAGCGCGGTGCGTACGCCTGGACCGTGTGATGCGTCGCCACATGTGCCGCGAAGATTGTCACCGGTACCGCGGTCAAAAAAGGGACCACCCCATTTCGTGTAGTCGCAGGCGTGGGCGATGTATTCGCTGGAGATCCATACGGAGTTGCCGTCGACGGCGGCGGCACCGTAGTCACCCCAGCGGGTCCGCGGTGGGTTCCCGACTTGCGCCTTGTAACCCGTGAACCCGTCAGCTGGCGCTGCGCCTTCTCCGCCGGTGACGACGTTCCACGCGCCGACTCCCGCCTTTGCGTCGATCGGAGCGAACGCTGCGCTCGGATTCAGCGCGTCACCTGTCGCCGTGAATCCCATCACCCCGCGACCGGAGGTAGTGACCCCGATCGTCGGATACGTGAAGTCGTGACCTGCGGCGCCGAGGTATCCCTGCATTGCGACTTTGGCCGACGACGGCTTGATCAAGTACCAGGCGATACCGGCGCGTTGTGGGCCGCCGTCAGGGTTGATCGCCGTGTCGAGCGCGCCCCACAGTTTGCCGTTCGCGAACGTCACTTGCTGCATGCGGGTGTCGTTCGAGTCTGGTGTCGAGATGACCTCGTTGTGTGCGGGCTGCCCGCCAAAGAGCAGGCGCCAACAACCGACCTGCCCGTTGAAGAGCGTCGTCGTGGTGTCGTTGATGCAATGGCCCTGCGGAGCGTCGACCGATGGGGCCGTCCCGCTGCCGGGCTGATGTTGCCTGGGTGGGATCGCGTACGTGCCGACGCCGACGATCTTCGTTGACAGCGACAACGTCGGGGTTGCGGTGTTCAACGAGGAGGTGTTCTTCAGGGTCCACACCACGAGCTGGTTGGAAACGTAGTTGCCCCCGAATCCAGCAACGGGGTGCGTCGCTTCGTCGGCTGCGTTGGAGCTGAGCAGATACTCAGTTCCGCCGTCGTCGAGTGCGTACGAGTCCGTGCCTGGAGATTGCGCGGGCCACACCGTGAACCCTGGCTGTGTTGGTCCGGCATCGCTCGGCTGGTTGACCAATCCCGACGTGTCGAGGTGGACCATCGTCACGTTCGCCGCCCCGGCGGCCATCTGTGCCTTCGAGAAGGCGTACAGCTGCGCACCGGCGAAGCCGTTGCCTTTCCACGGATAGGCGTTCGTGGTGATGTAGAAGCCGTTCGAGTCGGCACCGATGTGCGGGTAGTCACCCAGATACGGCCCGGGGTTGATGCCGCCGGTGTTCGTTCCGTCATTGGTGACGTCGACGCGATAGATGTTCCACTTGCCCGTCGGGTCCGAGGTCTGACTCACGGCCGTATCGAGATGATTGACCAGTGTCAAGGCCCCGCTCGGCAGGCTCTCCAACGTGAGGATGGTCAGGAAGAAGCGTTGTGTCGCTGCGTCGTACAGACACGTCGGATCGGTCACGCTCTGGGCGCGAACGCCGGTGGACCGATCGATCGCCGGCGCGTAGCCGAAGAAGGAATTGAGGTCGACTGCATGATTCACGTTGCGCGGAAACCCTGCCACGATGTTCGTCGCCGTATTGTCCGGCAGGACCGATTGCCCGGTTGCGTTGAACACGTTCATGACGTCGTTCACGGCCTCGAGCTCGTACCCGTTGCCAACGCACAACGCCTGATCGGGCGGCTCGACCGTGAACTGGTTGCCGCCACGCACGTATCGCTGCTGGTACAAGTTCAAGCCTTCGAACCCACTCTTGAACTGAGGGTTCGCCTTTGCCTTCTTGCCACTGCTCGCCGACGCGCCGTTACCGTGGCCTTTGCCGTTCGAAAGGCTGCGGTTGACGATGCTCCCCGGATAGGGACCAGGTCCGGCGGCGCTATCCATCTGCCCCTGGAACTCGGCCTGTGTGACATCGCCATCACCCGATGGGGTGTAGGCGCCCGTCGTCGGCGACGCCGTGCCCGCCAGGCTCACCGATATCGCGCTGCCGGCGCTACGTGCGCTGCTGGCACCCGCCGATTGCCCCACGATCAGCGTCGGCACCATCGCGGCGACAAGACCGCCGACTGCAACCAACCCAAGCCTTCTTCGCATGATGACCCCCCGGTCCGCCGACGCAGCGACGTTGCCGTGCCGGGCTGCACCACAGTATGCGCGGATGTCGAGCAGCCGCAAGCTGTCTCTGCTCCAGCTTGGACCTGAGGCGCTGCGCCGGCGTTGCGACCCGGCTGCGGCCGGGCTCGCGAATGGGCGGCGTCTCGCCGCGCTGTTGCGAGCAGATCATCCCGACGCGGCCGGGTTGCGAGTCGCTGCTCGAAAGGCCTCGAGGAGATGTTCCCCGTCGCCCGGCTCGGGATCAGCGGGCATTGCGAACTGCACGTCCGCGCCAGCGCAACAGAAACTGATCTGACATGGCAGGCAAGGACGAATCGCATTTGACGACCTCGCCAGGCCGATCCAAGTCGATCCCGAGCGCGCAGTACGCGCGGATGCTGCCTGCGACGATGTTCTCGCCGAACACGTCAGCTATTCGCGGGTACTTGCCTCGTTGCTGCTCGATGTGCGCCATCCCGAACCTTCGTGAGGGGCGTGTGAGTGGTGACTCCACCGCTCGATGAGGGTTTTTGGGGGTTACTGGCGGTCAACCTGATCAAGGGGGTGTCGGCCAGTGTCCTCCCATATCTATTCGTGCTGCTCAGTGCCACTATCGAGGAGCGGTCGTGCCGTCGCGTATCGCCTGATATCGCCCTGTGGTGAATATTCTGTGATCTCCGTGATCGCGGCGGCAAAATTCTGGTCGTCAGTGGCGCTCGAACTCCCTTGGAGTCGGCAGCTGAGGTTGCTGGTATTGCATGTGTTGCGCGGCGATCGGCTACGCAACGCAGAGCGGTCGCAGACCAGGTCGGTGATCGATTCTGTCAGGTGAGTCAAGTGACGCGGACTACAGCTGTCTGTCGGCGAGTGAGACGATTCGAGCGTGACCCGCAACAGTCCACATATGGGTTAGCATATGCTCATGGCTCGACGCGAAGTACTGGTGCAGTTGGATGACGAGCTCGTCGACCAGCTCGATGAACTCGCCCGGACGTTGCACACGAACCGGTCGGAGCTGTTGCGTCGTGGTGCCCGCGCGGTGATCGCCGCCGAAGACGCTGCGGCCGCCGACATGGAACTGCAGGCTGCGTACCGCTCGCGGCCGCCGGACGCACTGCTCGTGCGGTCCGCCGCATCGTTGGCAGCTCGTACTGCCCCGGGGTGGTAAGCCGCAACGAGATCTATTGGGCTGACCTCGGACCGCCGGCCGGGCGACGGCCGGTGTGCGTGTTGACTCGGGATGCAGCTGCCGCTGTGCTCACCGCCGTGGCATGTGCGCCGATCACCAGGACCATCAGAGGAATCCGGTCTGAAGTCCCCGTCGGCCCAGCCCAAGGACTCCCGCAGGAATGCGTCATCAGTTGCGACAACATCATCACGGTTCCCGTCGAAGATCTCGACCGATTGCCCGTCGGAGTGCTCGATGAGGTCAAGCGCTCGGAACTCGATCGTGCGTTGCGCTACGCACTGGACATCATCTATTGATGCTGCGCTTCGAGTCCCGGTTGCCACGTGTCGCCGGGGCCGTGACTTGAGGCGGCGCTCGACCCGTCGATCCGGTGTCATTGGAAGGTCCGGTCCTCTTGCCGGGCAGGGCATGCCGTTACGTTCCGACGAAATGAGACGACGCCTGGATCGCGAAGATCAACTGATGGAGCGCCCTCGAGCACGCCTCCGATGCGAGGGCACGGTCGTGGAGGCTCATCGTGCTGAGATAGACCTGAGATCCCGGTTATGCCGACGTCGGCATAAGCACGATGTGCGGCACAGCTACGCCACCGCAGCGTTGAATGCCGGCGTCGCGGTCAAAGTGCTGTCGCAGCGCCTCGGCCACGCCGACGTTGGGGTCACGCTTCGGATCTACGCCCATGTGTTGCCGGGCGACGACGAAGCCGCCTCGGACCTCGCTGCGAACGCGATCTTTGGAGCAACTGGGCTGTAGGTCCTCACTGTCCAGCTGCCGATGAATATGAGCATCATCGCTCCGATGCTCGTCGACTGAAGCGCATCACTCCTCGTCGAGGAACTCCCAAGTGAGCGCCTTACGGCGCCGAGCGTCATCGGAGCGTCGATACGCCAGTAGATCGCCGAGGCGAACTCGTCGCTTGCTTCCAACTCTGGTCGAGGGGATGTCGCCTCTGTCGAGCAACTTGGTCAGCCAGGGACGAGACACGCCGAGCAAATCGGAAGCGATCTCGGTCCCCACGGGAAGTCCAGCCGGCGCCGAGGTCACGTCTCGACCTTCGCTGATGTCCTCGAGCAACTCCGTAATTGCAGCGACGAGCTCCGCAGGAACAGTGATCGAGCGGTCCTCGATGAAGAGACGGGCGGAGCCGTCCCCGCCGATCGCGGATGTCACCGCATCGGCCAACTCACCGGCGGCGGCTGGCGTCGATTTCACCTTTCGTGCGGTCTTTGTTCCCATAGTCGCGGTCTTTGTTCCGATAGTCTCAGTCAACCATGTATTGCGATTAATCGCACCATCTGCCTGGTCGACGCCGTACCGGCATCCGTGTGCGTGACGAGCTGTTCAAGCAGAAGCGTTGGAGTCCTCGATCAACTGGGTCCGACCTGTAACGAGCGGAACTCGACCCAGCTCATCGACCACGGTCCGTGACAACCTTGGGCAATTTTGACGTTACTTGATTGCCGCCGGGCGCCCCGACGGGAGTGCTGCTGGCGCTATCCACGTGGTTTGGCTGATTCGATTGCGACGCCCAACAGACAGGGGCCGCTCGTGCTGGAGCGAAATTTTCGTGATCATTCTGTGATCACAGGGCTGTTTCCAACCCTGTGACCAGGTCGTTTGTCGAGGCGACGTCGGGAATCGAACCCGAATACACGGCTTTGCAGTCTCGTCAAGCGGCGCGCGTCAGGCCAGCTCAAGGGCACTTTTCCGCGCGATATTTGCGTCGTGAGGCGCGTGTGAGGTGTGGCTCGACAATCAATCGTCGCCAAACTCGCGAAAATTTTCGGCAGAACTTTTCACCATTCGACCGAGTTCGGATGCCGTTGTAAGGTAAGGACAACTCCTCCGCCACCACCGAGACCGTTCCCCTTCTCGACGTTTGTGCTGTTGCGGCGCTCATGGCCGTCTCTGATCGGTTTGTACGCCGATTGGTTCTCGAACGACGGATCCCGTACATCAAGGTCGGATACTTCGTCCGCTTCGATGTGCGTGATGTACAGCACTGGCTCGAGCAGAATCGGATGTCGGTCGAGGCCGATTGAGCAGTTTGATCGACAATCGAGTCTGAGACGCCGCGAGTCCAAGCGGTCAGGCTCGTGCGTGCGAGCGGCTCGCAGCGGTCGCCGAAGGGACCCGGTCTCATCGTCCCACTCAGCGAATGGACATCGACGAAGCGGCGCGGGAGTTGTAGAGCGCCACGTTCGTTGAGGATGGGTGGGCTTGTTGGCGACAGGTTGGGTGGGGATGATCGGGGGTGGTGGTTTGGTGCGGGTGAGACTTGATGCGCGAGGACCCTCCCGCTTGTTCACCTTGGTCAGTGACGGGTGGGTCCTGTGGCGCCCGGAGGCACTGGTGATCATCGTAGGAAACGATCGGGTCGAAGTGGAGAGCGGATTGTTGGCGGGTGAGTTCGCTTGCCCGGCTTGCTCGGAGATGGTGCGGCCGTGGGGCTCCGCACGACGGCGGG
>JANXUF010000090.1 GCA_025356335.1 Actinomycetes bacterium | reverse complement strand
AGCACCGGTATCGAAGAGCCCGCGCGACGTTGATTCGTGCCTGTGAGGTGAACACCGGTCTGGTGATGGAATACGGCTACGCCGAAGATCACGTTCGACAGTGCCTTGTGAGCCTCGTAGTACATCCGAATCACCAACGGGTCGCCAGTCCTGCCGAACTCGACCTTTTCACGGTTGAGGTCCAGGAGTTCGACATGCGTGATCTGCGCCTCGCCCGTGCCCCAGCGAGTCCCATCTGTCACCTCGGCCTTGCGACCTTCGCGTGAGACGCCCATGTACTCGTCGACGATTGCATTCGGATGGTCCAACCCACGGAGGTTGCCATGGTCGATCCATGCGGCCCGGTCGCACAGGCTGACGACGTCCGACATCGCGTGTGTTACGAGGATGATCGTCTTGTTGCGCTCTCGGAACTCGGCGATCTTGTCTCGGCATTTCGCCTGGAACTCGGCGTCGCCGACGGCCAAGATCTCGTCGAAGATCAGAACGTCCGGATCAACGTTGATCATGACGGCGAAACCGAGGCGGACGTACATGCCGGACGAGTAGTTCTTCACCGGTGTGTCGATGAAACGCTCCAGTCCGGCGAACTCGACGATGGCGTCGAACTTCGATTCGATCTCTTTGCGGGGCACCCCGAGAATCGCTGCGTTGAGGAAGATGTTCTCCCGCCCGGACAGTTCGGGATGAAAGCCTGCGCCGAGTTCGAGCAACGCAGCGACGGTGCCGTTGACGACGACGTTGCCCTCGTCAGGACGCAGGATGCCGGTCAGACACTTGAGCAGTGTCGACTTGCCCGATCCGTTGTGACCGATGATCCCGAAGGCCTCACCTTTGCGCACGTCGAACGAGACATCGCGAAGCGCCCAGAAATCCTCGTACTTCGAACGACTGCCCTTCAGCAACGCTGTCTTGAGATACTGGTTCCGCTCGTGGTGGATGCGGAACTTCTTCGACAGTCCATCGACCGTGACGGCAATGCCCTTGGAGGTATCCGAAACCATCGCTACGACTCCTCACTGCAAGACGAGTCGACACGACGAACGAGATTCACTTCTGACACGGGCGGCAACGATACGGGCTTTCCCATCAAACTGTTCGGCGGGCGTTGGACCTAGTCCGTCATCGGCGCTGCGACGCACAGCACGCTCTTACCGAGCGGCGGGCGGAACTTGCTGTGGATGTTGCGGGTCACCCTGATGAAGACTCTGTCGTACAGCGCTGCGCTATGGGCACCGATCATCTTGCGGCCCAACACCCGATTGCTGAACCAGTACGGCCCGACGCTGAGCAGATCGAAGTACTCGGCGTAGGCGATCTGCATGCCGGCCTGTTTGACGGTCGCCCGAATCGAACTGAGCGAGTACCGGCGCCAATGGCCGCTGACCCGATCGAGTTCGCCGTAGATCGATTCGAGTGCGGGTGAGTAGATCACCACTCTTGCGGAGGAATCACGGAGCTTCTTCGAAGCGCCGGCGAGCTCTGCGGCGTCATCGCGGATGTGTTCCAGGCAGTTGAGATAGGCGATGCAGTCGAAGGTTCCGGACACATCATCGACGACACCGTGCAGCACCGTCACCCCCTCGACGCCCGCAACGTGTTCGCGGAGCACTTCGAAAGCAGCGGCATCCGGCTCGACCGCCAGCACCGACCGCACACCGGGAAGCTCCCGTAGCAACGTCGTCATCGTGCCGGTGCCGGCGCCGACCTCGAGGACATCTCCGTGCAACCATTGCGACAACTCGTTCGCCACCCACGCCGAGTAGCTCTCGAGCGATGCCAGCTCGTCCAGGCAGCCGGTGTCACTCGATTCCCCGAACGGATTGACCGCCGCGAGCCGCTCCCACTGACGAACCATCCCTCTAATCTCCGGCAGTCCACGGACGAATTGCCAGCACTGCGGCAGACCGAGCTTCGAGGCACCCATCAGGCGCGGGCGGAAATGGATGGGGACCTCGCGGCAGCCGCCACGACACGAGGCGAACAGCACGAAACGACTGAAATATCCGTAGCCGTCAGCGCCGGCGGCC
>JANXUF010000114.1 GCA_025356335.1 Actinomycetes bacterium | reverse complement strand
ATCAACGAACGCGACCCGCGACGCCTCGCCGTCGCCGCCAACGAACAACGCGACGACGCTTACAACAACCTTCACCGAATTCGAGCGGAACTCAACAAAGCCACCAGTCCCGCCGAGCGAGCGGCGCTCGAAGCCGAACACCACAGATGGGCCGAGACGATCACCACCCTCACCCGAACACACGACCGCCACCTCACACGCGCAGCGGCCACGGCCATCGGTGGCGACCCGATCACCAACACCCTCCGAGCCGCACTCGCCAACCGCACCAACCAACTCGTACGTGACGCCCTCACCGAACCGCCCGACTGGCTTCGCGCGAGTGCCGCTGAAACGGCCTCCGACCTACTCGCCGAAATAGCGATCAGCGCTACCACCCTGGACGGAGATCCGCTGCCGATGGCATCCACCGTCGCATTTCGACGCCCGCAGCCGGCGACTCGAATCCCGCGGTAGGCGATGCGGCTCGATCACCAAACAGATGCACTCCACTCGTGCTTTCGCCCGGCGAACCCGAGAAGACGATCGAACACTGGCGCGGCGTCAGCGACTCGACGATCGGGCCGAACAGGTTGCCGTCACGCGGCGCATCGAACGCCACGACGAGCGACGTCACTGCATCGACCTCCTCCGACGGCGAATACGGCTGACCGGTCGCCAGGGCGATATCCCAGCCATGCACGATGAGCGCATTGAGCGCGACCAAGCCGGCGACGTCCCCCGGCAGCGGGACACCGGCCGCCGACGTCATGCCCAGGCACGCTGTAGGGAGCACTCCACGCGTCAGCGCCGATCGTTGCGTGTCACCCCGACGTCAACGGTCTACGTGTCGAGGAAGTCCCACTCGCTGCCGAGTACCCAGCGAAGTGCGGAGAGCTTCCCATTGAGCATGCCCAGCTCGAAGTCTGTGTATGGACCGAGTTCACCAGTCTGCGTGTAGGTCGCCTCGACGCGTTCGCGGTTCGGGCCTGCAACGCTCAGAAGCGGTTCGATACTCGCTTGGTCGTCCTGCAGCTGGCGCTCGTGCTGGAGTGAGCGGTGATACCAGATGCGGTCAAACAGTTGTTTCTCGGCTTCGGTAATCTCGTCCAGACGCCGCGGCTCTTCGACGAAGTCCGTCTCGGCGAGCAGTTCGTCGATCTCGTCGCCGAACTGCTCTCGAAGGACGTCGCTGAGTCCGTCGACTCCGAGGGCGTATGTGGAGCCCCCCGACGCAAACGCGCTCGCGATGTCCGGATGAGGTAGTCGCCTGTCGCCACCGGGCTGCGAGAAGTCGTCACTATTGGACGTCACGAAGGCGTGAGGCTCGCTTGCCAGATCTACTGCGTCGATCGCTGTTGAATAGAGCTCCGCCAGCAAGGCGTCTGCAACGCTGTTGCGTGAGCGATGTAGCGGTGCCCGTTTATCGAGCCCTCGAGCGACCACTGAACCATAATCCGCAACGGTCGGGTCCAGGACGTGCCCCGCTCGGAGCAAATCGAGGACATCGCCGAAGTTCCGAGTCGTCATTGCACCGACCAGCGGCACCTGATGAGCGAGATCCTGAATCAATTTCAGCGCTTCCTGGTTGTCTGTTCCGCCATACTCGTCGAGATCCTGCTTGATGAGTTTGAACCGCTGCGCAACGCTCGAGGTCATGGAAGCCTCGACGCGTTCACGGTTCCGGACGAACTCATCAACGACGACCGCCGGCACAAGCAGCTCGATCTTGCCCTGGCGAAGGAGCTCGCGGAGCGCAACGATCCATCGCTGCCCGTCGCGGCGCCTGGACAGGTCAAGCCACGTCGACGTGTCGACCAGCAGATGCAGCACGCCCTCAACGTACCGGTGGAGTGGGGCGGCCATTCGGCGCCGATGACGTTCGGAGCACGACTATCGACGCAACGGTTACCCTGCAGAATTCCGATCGGCGAGGGAATTCACCCAGCTGACGAGATCCTCGTACATGATCTTGCGGGACCGCCCCATCTTGAACGACCGCAGCTCGCCGGTACGGATGGGCTTGTACAGGAAACCTCGACTGCATCGGGCTATGGTGGCCGCTTCGTTGGGGGACACAGCTAGCGGGAGCAGCACTGCGGAGTCGGCGCCTGCGAGTCGAGTTGGCGGCCACGACGACACGAAGTGGTCGGGCCCCGATGCGATCCCGAGGTCGCTCGTTTCCCCCGATCGTTCAGTTGAAAGCGAAGTGGTGAGTTGGAACCCGAGATCCCTTTCGCCGTGGCGACGGTGGACTTTGGTTGGGTGATGTCATGGTGCACCTCGATGTCTGGACGTTCACCAAGCAATGATCCGGATTCGCTTGTGTGTTGCATCCGTCGAAGGACCGAGTGGACCCCAGGTAGCAACTACGCAGCCGGCGGACGCTCGCTGGACGGCGGCTTCACGTCCAACGCAGGGCGGTCCATCAGTTGGGCTGCGATAGATGCCGTTCGTTGCGGACGCTTGCCAAGCGAGGCGACGTAGCCGGCGGTTGTACGGCTGTCGGAGTGACCGATGTGATGTTGGATGTCATCGAGCTGCACCCCGTTCGTGTACAGCGCCGTGATCAGCGAACGGCGACCGACATGGGTGCCGAGGTGCGCCACGTCGAACCCGAGTGAAGTACCTGTGCGGCGCAGGAGCGCATCGATGTGTTGGCGGCTGACCAACTCCCCGGCAGTCGTGGTGAACACTGGATCGACTGGACGGCCCTCATACACATGTATCGGCCACCGGGATCCAAGAGCCCTCCGTTCGGCGGCTTGCGTCGTCCTCCACGTCGTCAACTTCGACACGGTTCCGGGAGCAAGGAAGTGCGTGCCGAGAGCCCCTGATGTCTTCGGCGGCCCGAAGGCCTTTCCAGTTGCGGAAGAGTACATCACACAACGCCGAACTGTCGCAACACCATCGTCGAGATCCACATCGTCCCACGACAACCCAAGAGCTTCGGAGACGCGCAGTCCGCTCGTGAACAGCAGAGCAACAACCGGGCCGTATCGATGCATACCCGTGGAATCCAATAGCCTGGCAACGTCAGCCGGAGCAAGAACGGTTCCTGGCTTGGGTTGCACCTTCGGCGGACGCACCTTGGCGACCGGGTTGACCGAGACGATGCCGAGTTCCGTGGCCCACTTGAGCAGTTGGTTGACGCTGGTGCGGGTGCCGACGACGGTTCGCGGCGCAAAGCGATCGAGAAGTTCGGACTGCCACTGCGTGAGGCTCTCCGTGGTGAGATCGACGACGGGGACGGCAAGCAGCGTTCCAAGGCGGCCGAGGCGCTTCGAGGTCTCCTCGAAGGTCGTCACGCGCATCCGATGGCGAGCGACCGTCGAAAGCCAGGCTGCGGCGAGCTCGGCAACCGTCGTGTTGGAGTCGAATCGAGTCACCCGGAGCCGCTTCTCGTCAGCTGACGTGATCGCTTCGCATCTTCGAGCTATCACCAAGTCGCGCGTCCGAGCCTGGACAAAGCGACGCTTCGATTCGCCGGGAAGAAGGTACGACGCCCGCCACGCACCAGCAGTTTCCACGAAGTACACCGAGCCTTCGCCGTTCGCGTTTTTTGCTCGGACCGACACTGCGCCGTTCGTCGAGATGATTCGCTTGCCATTCGGTTTACGCGGCATATCTGCTCCTCACGTCGATGAACCAGAGGTGCATTCGGCCTCGCATAGCAACCGACATAGCAACGCTCCAGTTACAAGCGTAGACGCTCGTGAACATCAAAACAGATAAGACCAGCTCACAGGCACCGGCGTCCACTTTTGGTGAACACCGGTGCACCGCAAAACACCCATTCGCGGAGAGAGTGGGATTTGAACCCACGGTGAGTTGCCCCACACACGCTTTCCAGGCGTGCCGATTCGGCCGCTCTCGCATCCCTCCGTACGACCCGTTACTCCGAAGAGCAACGCATCAGGTAGCGCGGGAAGGGTAACGGCCCGCTAGCCTGCTCCACACCTGCGCAAGCAGGGAAATGCAATGCGTATGAGCGCGATGCCACTCATTCGGGTCTGTCGAGTGTGATGGTGGTCGGGTCCTGTGCAACGAGCACCCGTGAAACAGGTCAGGGCCTGGCGGCAGCAGCCTTCAGCGGTTTTGCTTGTGTGCCGCAGACCGCCTGGCCACTATCACCGTCGACAGACCCGCACAGCGTCCCGACTACCTCGAGCGTTCCAGCAGTCGCTGCGCTCTGGCTGCCAGCGATGGTGCCCCGATGTGCTCGGCGATCACCGCGAACTCGTCGGTCGGGCCCTTCCAGTGCCAATCGTCCACGGTGCCGACGGCGACCTCGGTCTCGATCGTGGCGATGCGCCGGAACAGCAGTGCCAGCTCGAAATCGCTGTGCAGCGTCCTGGCAAGCTTCTCGGCGGCGCGCAGACCGGGAATGTCCCACATCCCCGATGTCGGCGGGATCGCCTCGAGGTGTTCGTAACGCGCAAGCACTGCTGAGGCGCTCTTCGCTCCCCAACCGGCAAGCCCGGGGAACCCGTCGGCGGTGTCGCCGACGAGACCGAGATAGTCGGGGATACTCGACGGCCTGACCCCGAATTTGGAGATCACTCCTGCTTCATCGACGATCTCCTGCTTGCGCCGGTCGTATTGCACGATACGCGTGCCGCGTACGCACTGTCCGAGGTCCTTGTCCGGCGTCACGATCAGCGCCTGCGTCACCCGGTCGTCACGCTCAGCCACGAGTGCGGCAGCCCCGAGCGCATCGTCGGCCTCGAACTCGACCATCGCCCACGTCGTGATACCCATGGCGACGAGCGCCGCCTCCATCGTCGGGATCTGCATCAGCAATTCGTCGTCCATGCCCGAACTCGTCTTGTAGCCGGGCCACAGGTCGTTGCGGAAGCTCTCGATGATGTGATCGGAGGCGACGCCGAGGTGCGTCGCACCCTCTGCGATCAACTGCAGTGTCGAGCTGAGCACGCCGACCGTTGCGGCGTAGGGCCCGGCGTCGCTGTGGCGCGACACCTGGCCGAAGTGCTGGCGGAACAGTTCGTAGGTGCCGTCGATCAGATGAACCTTCATCCCGCGGCACATTACTTCCCCAGCAGTTCACGCATACCTCGTGCCGGCAGCGGCCGCCGACGGTAGCTTCCGTTCGTGAGCAGCGCCGTCTTGACCGTCCGCACCGATCGCGACCGTTCGCTCCGGAGACGGCACCCGTGGATCTTCAGCGGAGCCGTCGAGCGTGTGCATGGTTCCGCCGAAGCCGGTGACGTCGTCGAGGTCCGAACTCCCAAGGGAGAATTCCTTGCCTGGGCGGCGTACAACCCGCACTCACAGATCGTCGCCAGGGTGTGGAGCTTCGATCACGATCAGGCAGTCGACGAGACGCTCGTTGCCGACCGTATCGAGACAGCTGTCGCCAGGCGCGACGGGTTGTGGGCATCGACGAACTCGGCACGGCTGGTGTTCGCCGAGAGCGACCTCGTCCCTGGACTGATCGCCGATCGCTACGGTTCGACCGTTGTCATCGAAGTGACCGCAGCGTCGAGCGAGCGGTGGATCGACACGATCACGGCAACGCTCGCGCGGCTACCGGGCGTCGAATCGGTCTACGAGCGATCAGACCTCGATGTCCGCTCACGCGAGGGATTGGCGCAGCGTTCGGGGCTGCGAGCCGGTTCGGAACCGCCGGAGTTCATCGAACTCGTCGAAGGCGGCATCCGCCTGCTCGTCGATGTCCGCAACGGACACAAGACGGGCTTCTACCTCGACCAACGCGACAACCGCGAGGCGCTCCGAACGACGGTCTCACCTGGCGAACGGGTGCTCAACGTCTTCGCATACACCGGCGCCTTCTCCGTCGTCGCTGCGGTTGCCGGCGCCACCGACGTCGTCGCCATCGACTCGTCAGGGCCGTCGTTGGCCCTCGCTGCGAAAAACCTCGGAATCAACGGCTTCGGCCCGGCGACCACTGCGGCGACCATGCTCGAAGCCGATGCATTCACCGAACTCCGCACGCTACGCGATCGTGGCGAGCGATTCGACGTCATCATCCTCGACCCGCCAAAACTCGCCAATTCCTCCAGGCCTGAGCAGTTGAACCGCTCGACCCGGGCCTACAAGGACATCAACCTGCTGGCGTTCAAACTGTTGAGTCCCGGCGGCAGGCTGATGACGTTCTCGTGTTCCGGGGCGGTCAGCGACGATCTGTTCCAGAAGGTCGTCGCCGGTGCAGCACTCGACACCCAGCGCGAGGCCGTCATCGAACGTCACTTGCACCAATCGAGCGACCATCCAATCCACCTCGCCGTACCGGAGACGAGTTACCTCAAGGGCCTCATCTGCCGAGTCATCGACTGACCCGCGTACCCGGGCCGGTTCTTCGGCCCGTTTGCCGCCAAAAGTGGCGGGTGGGTGGACTCAGTTCTGTATCTGGCTGCGGAGGCTGGTGACCCAGTCGTCGGCTTGCAGCCAACGCTGGTCGGCGTGCTCACGGGCTGTCGACGCCTGAGGGCCGGCGGCAGGATAGGAGCCGAGGAATTTCACGTGCCCCTGCTTGGCATGCAGTTCACGCAGTACGTCGGCCATCAACTCGTCGTCGATATGGCCGTTGGCGTAGATGACAAAACAGTAGTCACCGAGCCCGCCGTCCTTCGTCGGGCGGGACAGCAGATTCGACAGGTCGATTCGCCTGGCGGCGAACTCCTGGAGGATCGAGATCAGGCTGCCAGGCTCGTTGGCCCGCTGGTAGACGACGAGCGCCGTGCGGTCGTGACCCGTGCTCGCCGGGATGCCGTGCTTGGCGACGAGTACGAACCGCGTCTGATTGCCAGGATGATCGGCGATGTCCGCGGCAACGATCGTCAGCCCGTACAGCTCGGCGTTGATGCGCGGGGCGACGGCTGCCGTGCCGGGAGACCGCGATTCACCGACCATCCGTGCAGCCTCGGCGGTCGAGTTGGTGGCGTGGATGTCCGCGTCCGGAAACGCACGACGCAGGTAGGCGTGGCATTGCGCTGTCGCCACGGGGATCGAGAAGACGACTTTGATGTCCTCGAGTTGCGTACCGGCAGGTGCGAGCAGGCAGTGTTCGATATCGAGGACGACCTCACGCTGGATCAAGAGGTGATGGTTGAAGGCCAGTTCGTCCTGGCTGAGGTTGACGGTTCCCTCGATCGAGTTCTCGATCGCCACGAACCCGAGTTCGATGTCGCCTGCCTCGACGGCGTCGAGGACGTCCGGCATCGAACGCATCGGAATCAACTCGTCATCGGCGAGATCGGCCTGGGTGCGCAGCGCCTGTTCGGTAAATGTGCCAGCTGGCCCGAGGTAGCCGATCCGACGATGTGGATGATCTGCGCTGCTCACCCCTCAAGACTATGGCTTCGGCCACGGCGACTCCCCCGCATTTCGCTGCCGGCCGCCCGTAGACCTCAACGTCGCGCGCCGGGATTCGTCAGACACCGGCACAATGGAGGCGATGAACGAACAGGCACTGCGTGGCCTTCTTGAAGATGTCCGCAGCGGCCGTCTGTCCGCTGATGAAGCCGTCGCCAGCCTGCAGCGCCTGCCGTTCGCCGATCTCGGCGATGCTCGCATCGACCACCATCGGGCACTCCGTCAAGGTCGTCCGGAGGCGATCTACGGACCTGGAAAAACGCCGGAGCAGTGCGTGCGCATCGTCGCCGAACTGCTGTCGCACGACGACGGCCCGGTCGTTCTCTCACGCGCCGACGCCGAACAGACCGGGGCGGTCCTCTCCGAGTTTCCGTGCGGAGAACGACGTGGCAGGACGATCGTCTGGCGCAGTCCACCGACTCGGCGTACCGATCGCGTCATCATCTGCAGCGGCGGAACGTCCGATCTCCCGGTCGTCGAGGAGTGCGCTGCAACGCTGACGGCGTACGGCTTCGACCCCGTCCTGCTCATCGATGTCGGCGTCGCCGGTCTGCACCGCCTGCTGGCGTACGCCGACGATCTGGCAGCAGCCGATGCGGTCGTCGTGGTCGCCGGGATGGAGGGCGCACTGGCCAGCGTCGTCGGTGGACTGGTGGCAGCGCCTGTCGTCGCTGTGCCCACGAGCACTGGATACGGAACGAGCTTCGCAGGCGTGACAGCACTGCTGTCGATGCTCTCGTCGTGCGCTTCCGGCATCACCGTCGTCGGTATCGACAACGGCTTCGGTGCTGCGTGCGCCATCGCCAGGATGCTCGGGCCGAGCACGGCCGCCCCACCGACCCCGTCCGGCATCGACAGCGCCGGCAGCACCGGCGCGGTGTCCGTATGACCCGTATTGCATGGTTCCACTGCTTCAACGGCATCGCCGGCGACATGGCTCTCGGCGCGCTCGTCGACGCCGGCGCAGACGTCGAATTCATCCGGTCGACGGTCAAGGCGATGGGCATCGACGATTGGGCCATCGAGCCGCAACGGACGCAGCGCTGCGGAATCACCGCCATCCAGGCGGGCGTCAGTGCCCCCGATCTGCACCACCATCGGCGCTACGGCGACATCCGCACGATGATCGCCGAAGCGTCGATCGACGAGCGGGTACGTAGTCGAGCGCAGGTCGTGTTCCGTGAACTGGCAGAGGTCGAAGGCGCAATCCACGGCGTCGACGCTGACGACGTCGAATTCCACGAGGTCGGTTCACTCGACGCCATCGTCGACGTCGTCGGAACCTGCGCAGCCCTCGAATCACTCGGCATCGACGAGGTCCACTGTTCAGCGCTCGCCGTCGGAACAGGCACGTTCGACGCAGCGCATGGCGTACTCCCGAATCCGGGCCCTGCGGTTGTCGGTCTGCTCGTTCGACGCAGCGCTCCTGTGCGTGGCGTCGATGTCGAGATGGAGTTGACGACACCCACCGGTGCCGCACTGATGACCGGGCTGGCTTCGACGTTCGGACCGATCCCGCCGATGACGGTCGGACACGTGGGCTACGGTGCCGGCACCCGCGACCTCGTCGGGCGCCCGAACGTCGTGCAGGTCGTCGTCGGTGAATCGACCGTCGTCTCCCGCGTTTCGTCGCCAGGTCAGCCCGTCAGACTGCTCGAAACGAACGTCGACGACGTCACCGGTGAGGTCCTTGCACATACGGTCGGCGCGCTGATGGACGCCGGCGCCCACGATGCCTGGATCACGTCGATCCTGATGAAGAAGGGCCGCCCGGCCTACACGATCCACGTACTCGCCGAACCGACGCTCGCCGCTTCGCTCAGCGAGATCCTCATCTCCGAGACCGGGACGCTCGGCGTGCGTGGCAGCACCATCGAGCGGTGGCCGCAGCGCAGGACGAACTCGACGACGACGATCGACGGGTACGTGGTCGCCACCAAGACGAACGACGACGGGCGGACCAAAATCGAACACGACCACGCAGCTGCCGTCGCCGTCACAACCGGACGGCCGCTGCGATCGATCCACCAGCCCCCTGATCACGACCACGACCACGACCACGAGCCCGCTGATCACGGGAACCACTGATGAGCGCTGCGCAGCACGGCATTGCCCCGATCATCGATTCCGACGCCGTCCAGGCGCTACAACACGTCGTTGGAGCCGATGTCGTGATCGCCGACGTCCGCTGGTACCTCGACGGACGGTCAGGTTCTGACGCCTACGAGACAGGTCACGTCCCCGGTGCGATCTTCGTCGACCTCGATCACGACCTGTCCGACCACTCACAACCGACGATCGCCGGAAGGCATCCGCTGCCAACCGCGGAACAGTTCTCGGCGGCGATGTCACGGCTCGGTGTCGGCGACGACACGGTCGTCATCGCCTACGACGACGCCGGCGGCAGCACTGCTGGACGCCTGGTGTTCATGCTGCGCGTTATCGGTCATCAGGCGGCACTGCTCGACGGTGGGCTGCAGGCATGGCCGACGGCACTCGAGACGGGCCCGTCACCGACGCCAACGGCGGCCGAAGCCAAGGGAACCGTGTTCACGACGGTCGAGTGGCCGAAGGAACGGTTTGCGACGGCGGACGACCTCGCCAATGCGTCAGCCGAGCGTGTGGTCCTCGATGCCAGGGCGGCGGACCGTTTCCGTGGCGAGAACGAAGTCGTCGACCCGAGCGCCGGGCACATTCCCTCCGCCCGCAACGCGCCGTGGGGTGCCAACATCGTGCAGCCGGGCGGACGGTTCAAGCCTGTCGAAGCGCTGCGTGAGCAGTTCCGGGCGCTCGGCGTCGACAGCGATACGGCGGTGACCTGTTATTGCGGTTCGGGCGTGTCAGCGTGCAACGATCTGCTGGTTCTCGAGCACATCGGCGTCACCGATACACGTCTGTTCGTGCCCTCCTGGTCGGGTTGGTCTGCTGATCCAGCACGCCCGATCGCCACAGGTGACGCATGACCACAGGTGACGCATGACCACAAGTGACGATGACGTGTGCCGCCGATGATGCGCGCTGCCGTACCGACATCGGAGAACCAGGGCGGGACAGGCGTCGAGATCGCCGGGCTCCATGCCCTCCGAAAGGCTCGCCGCCGCCATCGGGTCAAGGATCTCGAATGGTTCGACGTCCTCTACCAGGTGTACATCGTCGCCGGTATCGGTGGCGGCGTCGTTTGGTGGTTGAGCAGCCTCGCCAAGGACGGGCGGTTGAGTGCCGCCGGCACCGCCGACTTTTTCTCCAAGGCGCCCTCGTGGATCGGGCTGGCGGCGGCGATCGCCATCTTCCTCGGTGTTCGCTCAGGCTCTTCCGGTGGCCCGCTGGCCATCGAGGACGCCGACGTCCGCCACGTCCTGCTGGCCCCGATCCCGTTGCGCGTGTCGTTGCGTCAGCCCGCCCAGCAACGTGTCAGGGCGGTCGTCTTCTCCGGTCTCGTCGTCGGGGCGATCGCCGGTGAACTGACGGGTCAACGCCTCGGGCAGTCGACGATGTCGTGGTTGCTCAGCGGCGCGGCAGCCGGCGCGACGATTGCCCTCGCCACCGTCATCGCTGCGCTGATCACCCATGCGCTCGGGCGCCGCATCGGCCTGATCATCGCGTTTGTCGCCGGCGCCGTGATCGTCGTCCAGGCGCTCGCGGCGTTGCGGGCGATCGGCGCCGGCCCGCTGGATACGGTCGGCTCGCTGGCGCTGTGGGGAGGTCGCATCCACATCCTCGACCTGCTCGCCCCGATCATCGTCATCGGCCTCGGTGTCTTCGCCTATCTCCAACTCGAACACCTGTCCGTCGACCAGATGGCCCGCCGCAGCGCGCTCGTCAGCCAATTGCGTTTCGCCGCCACGATGCAGGACCTGCGAACTGTCGTGCTGCTGCGCCGCCAACTCAGTATGGAAGTCCCACGTACGAGACCGTACATGCGGCTGAAATTACGGCGCATCCCGATCGTCAGCCGTGGCCTCCGCAGCTTCGCCCGCTTCCCGGCCAAACGCCTGTTCCGCATGGCTGTGCTGGCGATCGTCGCCGGCGGCGCACAGGTCGCGGTCTACCGCGGCACCACCCCGGCGCTGATCCTGGCGACGTTCGCCGGGTTCCTCCTCGGGCTCGACTGCATCGAACCGTTCTCGCAGGAACTCGACCATCCCAATCTCACCGACGGCCTGCCGCTCGAACCCGGCTGGCTGTTCCAGCGCCTGCTGATCGCTCCGATGATCGTCATGGTCGCCTTCTCGTTGATCGGCGTGGCGACGGGATGGGCGATCCAACGCACGACCGGTGCGCTCGTCGTCGGCCTGATCATCGGTCCCGCCGGAGCGTTGGCGACGTTGATGGGTGCCGTCTCGAATGCCATCGGCGGAGCGCCGGATCCGACGACGCAGGGCAACGAAGCGTTCTTCCTCCCACCAGAGGTCGCCGGTGTCAAGTTCGCCGCCAAAGCGCTGTGGCCGTTGATCCTCTCGTTCCTCGGCGTCATCCCGATCCTCGCCGTACGCACCGGTACCCGGCATGGCGACAACGCGATTGCCTTCGCTGTTCGCGGCGCGGTCGGCGCACTGGCGATCGCGGCGATGTACATGTGGTGGATCGGTAAGCGCCTGGCATTCAAGAAGTGGTTCCGCACGATGATGGAAGACGGCAAGAAGCAGACAGGTTTCGGCAGATGAAGATCTGCCGGTCGATCGAACAGCGGGAGCACTGACCCATGGCCGACCACATCATCGACGCGCGAGAGCTGTCGAAGGACTACGGCGACGGGCCGGCGCTGGCACCGCTGACGCTGCAGGTCGAGGCCGGCGAACGCGTCGCCCTCGTCGGCCACAACGGATCCGGCAAGAGCACACTGTTGAAGATGGCGGCCGGCATGCTCACGCCGAGCGCCGGATCGGTCAAGATCGCTGGCCAACCCGTTGGTTCGATCGGTGCGCGTAGGGCGCGGAGCTATCTGGCGGATTCGCCGAGCTTCTACGACGACCTCTCTGTCAGAGAACACCTCGAATACGTCGCCAGGCTCCACGGGGTCGAGGACTGGGAATCGATGAGCGACGATCTGCTCGAACACCTCGGCCTTTTCGACCGGGCAGATGATCTGCCGACGACCTTCAGTCGCGGCCTGCGCCAGAAGGCGGCGATCGCCATCGCCTTCATCCGTCCGTTCGAGTTGCTGCTCGTCGACGAACCGTTCGTCGGCCTCGACGCCCAGGGCCGCGAGGCGCTGGTGCAGTTGTTCGATCAGGTCGCGGAGGCTGGGGCCACCCTCATCGTCGCCACCCACGAACTGAGTTTCGCAGACCGCACGACGCGCATGATCGGTCTCCGAGACGGCGAAGTCGTCCACGACGGCGAAGCAAACGCCGAGCTCGCCAGATCATTGCTGGAATAGGTCCGCCACATCCTGGACGGCGCATGCGCGTGTCGCAGTAGCTTGACGCAGCAACTATGGTGGTCCGCCTATGACAACGTTCGTCACCGTGAGCTCCCCGTCCTACGATGCCTCATCCCTTGCTACGAAGCTGACAGAGAAGACAGCGGATGGCTGGACGGTCGTCGCCATTGTTCCGACCGGCAGCGAGGTCACCGCTTTCCTGAGTCGCGATGACGCCGACACGCCTGCTGCAGCGCCAGCGGACGCACCGTCGCAGTCGGTTGCGAGTGATCCCTCCGGCAGCTATTCGATGCCGACCAGTCTTGCTGCTGATGTCGTCGCACCGGCCGTGGTCGCAGAACCTGCAGGTTGGGGTTCAGCCCCCGATCCAGCTCCGGCACCGGCTCCCGCTGTCTTCGAGCCGGCACCGGCATACCAACCGGCACCGGCACCGGCACCGGCACCGGCACCCGCACCCGCACCGGCACCAGCCCCCGTCAGTTCCGTTCCGGCCGGCTGGTACGCCGATCCGTCCGGTCGTTTCGAACTGCGCTACTGGGACGGTTCACAATGGAGCGAGCACGTCTCACGCGGTGGGCAGCAATTCACTGACGCTCCGACGGCCTGACGAACTCGGGTTCTTGCTCGCCTATGCGGGTGACATCGATCGGCCATGCCGGCATGTTGATCGAGACTGCTTCGGTCTCGATCGTCTGTGACCCATGGTTTCAACCGGCATTCCTCGGGTCGTGGTTCGTTTTCCCGCGAAACGACCAACTGAGTCCAGCACTACGGCAGCGCATCGAAGACGCGGACTACCTGTACATCAGCCACCTGCACGCCGACCATCTCGACGAATCGTTCCTGCGCAAGCACATCAAGCGAGATATCGCCGTCCTCGTTCCGGGCTACCCGACGCGGGAACTCGAACGCCGGATCCGGGCGTTGGGTTTCACGAACATCATCAGAACCATCGACACCGAAGAGCTCGATCTCGGCCACGGGGTAACGGCGGCGATCCACGTCGAAACCTCGATCACCGACGGACCTGGCGGTGATTCGGCGCTCGTTGTCAGCGACGGCTCGACCAGGCTCGTCGACCAGAACGACTGCCGCACGACCGACCTCGATGCGCTCCGTTCTCACGGGCCCGTCGATCTGCATTTCCTGCAGTACTCCGGGGCGATCTGGTATCCGATGGTCTACGACGAGACGCCGCACGACATGCGCCGCCTGTGCGACGCCAAGGTCGAGAGCCAGTACGCCAGGGCGATCAACTACGTGAAGGCGATCGACGCGCGCTATGTCGTCCCGTCTGCGGGCCCGCCGGTGTTCCTCGACCCCGAACTCAGCCATCTCAACGTCATCACCGGAGACGAACTGTCGATCTTTCCGGATCAGCGGGGCTTCATCGAGCGGCTCCAACGACACTGGCGCGGCAATGGCATCTTCAACATCCCCGGCACGCAGATCGACATTTCTCCCGACTCGGTGACCGTCACCCACCCGCTACCGCAGGCCGACGTCGACGCGATCTTCGACGACAAGGCTGCGTACCTCGCCACGTACGCCTCCGATTGGAGCGGATGGCTGGATGACTACAAACAGACCTGGGCACAGCCATCAGACGATCTGCTGGAGCGATTGCAGGCGTGGTGGCGGCCGCTCCTCGCGATCGCTCCCCATCTGCGCCAGGCGATCGGCGCCAATGCGCTCGTCAGGACAGGCGATCTGGACATCCTCATCGACTTCCCCAACGGCGAGGTCCGTCGCCACGCCGGTGAACCCTTCGATTTCTCCTTCGACATCCCACGCAGATTGGTCGAAACCGTCGCCAACGAGCAGGCCGTCGACTGGTCGAATTCATTGTTCCTCTCCTGTCGCTTTAGCGCATGGCGACGCGGTCCGTTCAACGAGTACCTGTACAACTTCTTCAAGTCGTTGTCCGTTGTTCGCATCCGTCGCGCCGAGGCTGAAGCGATCCGCAAACGTTTTCCGGATGAAGAAGACGCCAAGGATCTCGCTGCCGAGATCGAGCTCGGCGGCTATGTGATGCAGCGGTACTGTCCCCACCGTCGTGCCGACCTCACCGTCTTCGGGGAGATCGAGGACGGCAGCCTCGTCTGCACACTGCACGGTTGGCGCTTCGACCTCGGCACCGGCCGCTGCCTCACGGCCGACGACACCGCCATACGCGTTCGTCCCAGCGTCGAGCAGGACGTCACTCCCACGTCGTGACCTCGGCATTCTGATCGTCGCCACGGACGTCGGCATGCTGATCATCGAGGCCGAGATCGTTCGACGTCATAGAAGTCACTCAGGCACGTCTCCTCTTCGGCGAAGGAGCGAACATGAGACTCAGGAAACGCACGCCGGCGGCGGTCGGACCGGTCGGCCGGTCGTTGGCGGCGGGGCGCGACGACTCGAACCTGCTGGAACGATGGCTGCTCGTCGAACCGGCGTACAGCCCGCTCACCGCGATCAAGACGAACGAATCAGCGGTACTCGACGTCTTCGCCGACCTCGTCGAAGCGATCGACACCGACGACTTCAGAGTCCCAGCGGCGCTGTTCCGGTTCGGACGCCGGCTCGGACTGCTCGGCTTGCTGCTCGAAGAAGTCGCAGCGTCGGTGGACCGGTTGGCGACGCTGGCACCCGGCTCGCCGCGCCTGCATACCTTTTCCGCCGGCATCTCGTTGGCGAACGGCTGGTCTGAGGGCCACCGCTACGGAGAACACGAGAGCGAATGCATCGACGGCCTCACCGGCCTGGCGACACTGCCCATACTGCGCCTGCGGATCGAACAACTCGCTGATCAGAGTGCATGGATGGGGATCCCGTTCGAACAGGCCTACTGCCTCGTCATCATCGACGCCGACATCGACACAACCGACGCCTTCGAGTCGGAGTTGACGATGATCACCCTCGCCGAGCGGCTGAGGGCGCGCTACACGGCCGGCGAGACGATCGCCAGGCACGGACCGCGGGTATTGATCCTGACGAGCAACTCCGAACGCACCCGCAGCCAACTCATCGACGTACTGGCGGACCTGCGATCGCTGCCGCTGCCGTCGACGACACGCGTCGTCGGTTGGATCGAGGAGATGACCCCAGGCATGGGTGACGGCGCACGCGTCATCGACTTCCTCACCGAGTTGACGATCGAGTGATCGGCTGGCTGAGGACGCAACAGTTGTCACCTCGTCCGGATGGGGCCTACGGACTCAGTGCACCCACACGTGCATCTTCAGGGGGATGAGGTTCGCTGCCCAGATGAAGTCCATTGCCGGCACGCTGACCCGGACACAGCCGTGCGATGCCGGATAGTTCGGAACACTGCCGAGGCCGTGGATCGCCTCGCCACCGTTGAAGTACTTCGGACGGTAGATCTGGCCGAGATCGCCTGTCCACCAGCCATCGGGTCGCTGGCGGTTGATCGAGAAGTTTCCGCTGTAGGTGACAGCCACACCGGTGATCGTCGAGCCGGGAGTGTTCTGATCCGGCGCGCTGTATGCCTTGCCGCTGCCGGTCGAGGTGTTCAACACCCAGACCGTCTTGCCGCCGTGCACGATGAACAGCAACTGCTTGGTCTTGTCGACCTCGACGACGTCGGCGTCCTTGCTTGCCGAGAATGCCCGTGACGTTGCGGTCGTCAGCGACGTTGCGGTCTTGGCGTCGACCGACCCGGACGGATTCAGTGCCGCCCATTTCTGGTAGGCCATGACGCCCTGGGTCGTCGTCAGACCGTACGAGCCGTCGATATCGCCGACCCAGAAACCGAGGTCCGTCAGTCGCTGCTGGATGGCGGCGGTGGCCGCACCGCTCTTACGGCCGACGGCCGACAGTGGCGCGCCGAGCGGGGCGACGGCGTTGGGATCAGGGGCTGCGGTCGGCGCCGGTGTTGGTGCGTCGGTCGCCGGCACCGTCGTGTCGGTGGCTGGTATTGCGGTGTCAGGCACGGTGCTGTCCGGGGTGGCGGTGACCGCCGCGGGCGCAGCAGTGGCGATGGTCGGAGCAGCAGCGGTGGACCCTGACGCTGTC
Organism: Actinomycetes bacterium; assembly: GCA_025356335.1. Lineage (GTDB taxonomy): Bacteria > Actinomycetota > Acidimicrobiia > Acidimicrobiales > Ilumatobacteraceae > JANXUF01. The sequence continues at coordinate 15,266 of JANXUF010000114.1, read as the reverse complement.
GGCGGTGCCGTCGGGACAACTGTCGGTGCGGCCGTCGTGGCAGCGGAGGTCGTGGCAGCGGAGGTCGTGGCAGCGGTCGGCGGCACCGTCGTCGGGGCGGCAGTCACTGCAGCGGTGGTCTGCGTCGCAGCGACGGTTGTGACAGTCAGCGACGTCGCCGCCGATGCGACGGTCGACTTCGCCGGAACCACAGAGTTGGCGGTGCTCGAGCAACTGACGCCGGCAACGACCAGTGCTCCGGTCAGGCCCATCAAGGCCAGCCGTTTTGTCGAAATTCTCATCGTTCTCCGCCCAGGTTCGCGCGCACTAGGCGTACAGAATACTGAGGGCGTGCGGCGAGTGGTGGTCACCCCACCATTGCGGGCGGTTACAGGTGTGCGTCGGAAGATCGACGTTCGTCATCGAACGTCCACGGGGTGCGGATGATCGTCGCTGGATCGAAGCTGCTGAGCAGATCGACCGCCGAGATCGGCGTTGACGCGGATGTCAGCCCGAGACTGTGTGCCAGCAGACCGACGAGTTGCGATGGCGACGTTCCGGCTCGGCTCATCGCCGCCGCCGTGACGTCGCCGTGGCGTTTCGCCAAGCGGTGACCATCGTGACCGAGAACGAGCGGCACGTGCATGTATCGCTGCTTCGACATGCCGAGCAACTCGCCGAGCAGTATCTGGCGAGGAGTGGACGACAACAGGTCGTCGCCACGCACGATCTCGGTGATTCCCTGAGCCTCGTCGTCGACGACGACCGCCAAGTTGTACGCAGCGACACCGTCGTTTCGGCGCAACACCACATCGTCGATCCAACCGCTGTAGGGACCGTGCACGACGTCGACGAATTCCCCGGTCGGCCGCGTGGCCGCCAGACGCAGCGCTGGGTGACGCCCTGACGCCTCCCGGGCGAGCCGCGCCGCAGCACTGAGGCGACGGCACGTCCCTGGGTACGGTCGTTCTGCACCACCGTTCGGGGCCGTAGCCGCAGCGGCAATTTCTTTTCGAGTGCAAAAGCACGGATAGGTCAGATCGTTGCCCTCGAGCTCGTCGATCGCCCTGTCGTAGCGTGCGAAGCGCTGCGATTGTCGAACGACGGGTCCATCCCAGTCGAGACCCAGCCACCGCAACGCCGCGAGCTGGTTATCGGCACACTGTTGCGACGACGTCAGCCGATCGAGGTCTTCCATCCGCACGATGAAACGACCACCCTGCGAACGGGCGGACAACCAGGCAACGAGTGCCGTGCGCAGGTTGCCGAGATGCAGTTCGCCGGTGGGACTCGGAGCGAACCGTCCGGTCACCTCGCGCTGTCGAGCCTCATCCATCGAGGCGTACATCCATCAGCAAGAGATCCATCAGCAATCATCCACCGAGCAGGCGCATCCGTCCGTCGGCCCATCCGCCACGATCAGGCCGTCAGTCGCTCGTGAGCAGTCCGGTCTGGCGCCAATAGGCGGCGACACGATCGCCGACATCAGCGCCCGGGCCGGAGCCCGTGCCTGTTTCTGGGGCTGCATCGACACCTTCGAGCGCTGCGAGCACGGCGGCACTGCACATCCGCAAGGCGTCGAGGTCATATCCGCCTTCGAGCACCACCAGTCGTCGTCCTGCCGGCGCCAGCTGCAACAGCCTGGCTGTCAAGGTTGCGTAGTCCGCTGATGTCAGGCCGAGATCGGTGATCGGATCGAGACGGTGGGCATCGAAACCGGCCGAGATGATCAGCCAGGTCGGGCCGAAGGCTTCGACGACCGGGGCGACGACCGCATCGTAGGCCCTGAGATAGGAATCACCGGTCGCACCCGGCGGCAGCGGCACGTTCAGCGTCGTGCCGACGCCTGCGCCGGCACCCGTCTCCTCGATGCGTCCGGTCCCGGGATACAACGGCCACTGATGAAACGACACGTAGAGCACGTTCGGGTCCCGGTAGAAGATGTCCTGCGTTCCGTTGCCGTGGTGGGCGTCGTAGTCGACGATGACGACCCGCTCGCCACGCGCAGCAAGGGACGCGGCGACGACGGCGACGTTCGAGAAGACGCAGAATCCCATCGGCTCGTTGCGGGTGGCGTGATGACCGGGAGGGCGTACGGCACAGAACGCTGCGCTGGCGGCGGCTTCGCCACGCTCGAGCGCAGCGACGGCGGTCAAGCCGGCGCCGGCAGCGTGGAGCACGGCTGACCACGATCCACTGGACAGCGTCGTGTCGGGATCGAGCCTCCCGCCACCGGCCGCGCAGATCGCCTCGACACGGTTGATGTAGCTCAGCGGGTGCGTCCGCTCGAGGTCCTGCTTTGTCGCCGGCTGCGGATCGAGGGCGACCAGGGCGTCGGCGACACTGGTCTCCTTGGCACCCTGCAACACCGCTTGCAGGCGTTCCGGACGCTCAGGATGATGCGATCCCGTGAGATGTTCGAGGTACGACTGGTGGGTCGCGAAGAGCACGGTCACCGTACGGACGCTACCGTCGTGAATCGGTGACCAAAGCCGATTCTCCGACCGAGCGCTCGAACGCCCAGATCTTTCGTGGAGCAGGCTACGCGGCACGTGTCAGACCATGGCCCGGCGAACCGTCGATCGCCCATCTCGTGACCGTCGATCAGGGCAGTGACGTGCCGTCTTCGCTGCTCAGAACGTGGTTGAACGATCTGCGCCGGATGGGTTACTCCCATGTCCGCACCGGTGCTCTGCACGCGTCGGCGTGCCGCAGTTACGACGCCATCGGGTTCGTAGCTGTGCAATTGCTTGCGCTCCTGCGGGCCCCATTGCCGCCGCGGTTCACCTCGCGAACGACCCAGCGGGCAGCGTCGCCGACACCTCGCCGTACCGGTGACGTCCACCTTCGAAGAGGGACCGACAGCGAACTCGAACGACTCGCCTTCCTCGATCGCCAAGCTTTCCAACCCGGCTGGGGACTCGATGCGACGTCGATCAGCGATGCCATGAACGCCACGCCGGCCCACCGTCTTCGCGTTGCCGTCGACGAGTCGAACGGTGCGCGGATCGGCTACGCGGTCACCGGCAGGGCAGGAAAGTCAAGTTTTCTCCAGCGGCTCGCCGTCGACCCGGCAGCACAGCGACGTGGTGTCGGCAGCAGACTGGTCGTTGATGCGCAGGTGTGGGCGAGACGTTGGCGGGCGACGACGATGACGGTCAATACCCAGGTCGACAACCTTGCAGCACTTCGGCTCTACGGTGATTGCGGCTTCGTCCTGCTCACCGAGCAATTGACGGTCATGCAGCGCGCCCTGGATCACGATGTCTGAGCGACGATGTCTCAACCGCGATGTCTGACGCGATGTCTGACGCGATGTCTGACCTGAGCACTGCCTCGCCGACACTTCGGTCCTCGACGCCTCGCCGCGTTCACGGGTCAATCCTGCTACTCCTCGTGACGACGCTGACGATTGTCTTCGCCACGGCAACGACGGGCGTCGCTCGGGCCCAATCCGGGACGGTACAGCTCCGCCTCGTCAGTGTGCCGCTGTCCATCGAGCAGGACGACTCACTGCCGATCGTCGTCAGCGCAGTCGGCGAGGTGCCGACAGACGGTGTCATCGTCGTGACCGCCTACCCACCCGTGAACAGCCGTGGCGACGTCGCCACGATCGTCGAGGGCCATCTCCCGAGTGTCTCCGCTGCCGCCATCTCGTTCCCGGTCAAAGGTTTGGCGAGAGACGACAGTGGTGCGTTCGTCTTGCCGATTCCTACGCAGTCGGCGACCCGCTTGAAGACCAAATTGCGGCTCAAGGACCCCGGCCTGTACCCGCTGTCGATCGAACTGCGCGACAGTGACACCAAGGGAACGCTCGCCCAACTGTCGACGTTCGTCGAGCGTCTCGGCCAGGACGTCACCCCGAGCACGGTGTCGGTCGGCTGGCTGTTCAGCATCGACAGTCCCCCGACCCTGCAGTCGAACGGCACCACGGTTGTCAGCGACGTCGCCAGAACACAGTTGTCGGCGCTGGCCGGGTTCCTTCAACAGACGACGGTGCCGATCAGCGCAGTGATCCGCCCCGAGTTGCTCGACGGCCTCAAGCGCAGCGGCACCGCTTCCGATCTGGCGCTACTGAAACAGGTCGCCGCCGCTTTCGGCAACCAACACGAACTACTCGCCGAGCCGTCCGTCTCGATGGATCCGTCGGCGGCAGCAGCAGCCGGGATGCAGTCGACGTTCACCGACCAACTGCGTCTCGGAGAGGACCAACTCGTCGGAAGCCTCGGTATCAACAGCGCCAAACGCAGCAGTTGGTTTGTCCCCGCCGGCACCGATGCCGCTGGACTCGCGCTACTGCGCGGGCTCGGCGTACAGCATGTGGTTCTCGGCCAATCCGCCGCCATTCCCCAACCAGTCGGAACCCCGACGGGCGAGATCGGCAAGGTCCAACTCGGCACCGATCAGACGATTCCCGCACTGATCACCGACCGGACGATCGACGCCTCCCTGCATGCGGCCACGGACGACCCGATCGCTACCGCTCATCTGATCGTCGCTGATCTGACGGCGCTCGGAATCGAACACGATCGACAATTGACCACGTCCGCGCACTCGCCGGCCCGCGGTGTCGTCGTTTCCGTCGGGCTCGTCGGGTCGATCGATCCGACGCTGCTGCAGGACGTCTTCGCGTTGTTGCAACAATCGCCACACATCGCTCTGCGCACGGTCGACGGGGTGCTCAGCGAACTCGAACGGGGAACCGACGTCGACGACATGCGGGTGATCGGAGTCAGCAATCCGAGTCCGATCGATCTGCGATCGGCGGCATTCACGTTGGGCTCGTTGAATTCCCAGATCAGCAGCTACGCGACGATGCTGACGACGTCCGACGGCGTCGATCCCCGGCCGGCGATCTGGCGGCGGCTGCTGCAGGTATATCCGGCGGACGACATCACCAATGCCGAACGCCTGGCCTACGCCAACCAGATCGGAGGGGATCTCGACGTGCTGCGATCGTCCGTGACCTATCCGTCGCTCGGGCACATCACGATCGGCGGACGCGCCAGCGACATCCCCTTCGTGCTCGACAACTCCAGCGACGTCGACCTCAAGGTCATGCTGCGGCTCTCGAGCGCGAAGATGGATTTTCTGGACAACGACCAGGTGATCACCGTCAGCAAACGGACGTCGGCGAACGGGCGCACCTCGACGAACATTCGCGTCAGGGCGCGCTCAGGTGCTGAATTCCCTGTCCAAGTGCAGTTGTTCACGCCGGACGGCAAACAGGCCCTCGGACCTCCGAGCACGCTGACGGTTCGTGCGTCGGTGCTGACAGGGCTCGGGCAGGTCGCCACCGGTGCGCTGCTCGTGATTCTCGCCAGCTGGTGGCTGCAGAACTTCATGCGATCGCGACGCCGCCGAAGGGACGCAACGAGCGCCTCGATCGGGCGTCATCCGGTCAAGCGCTCCGTGACAGGCCGAGACCAGGACGACGCAGACCAGGACGACGCTCACCAGGACGACGACACCGGTCCGAACGGCATCATCCGGCCGCAGTTCGATGACGACGAATCCGGTGGCGGATCCGCCGGCAGATCCGATAGCGGACTCGATCGCCATGACGAAGTCGGCCGACACGACGATGAAACGAGGGTGATCGTGATGCAATCAGATAAGGTTCCCGACTCGTGACCATACGCATCGTCACCGACAGCGCTTGCGACTTGCCGGATGCCCTCGCCCAAGAACTCAGGATCGACATCGTCCCATTGACGATCCGCTTCGGTGAAGAAGAATTCGTTGATCGACGCGATCTCAGTGTGGACGAATTCTGGAGGCGCTGCGCTGCGTCATCCGCCCTGCCGGAAACGGCAGCGCCGTCACCAGGAGAATTCGACCTCGCATATCGGCGAATGGCGGAACAGGGAGCGACGGGCATCGTCGTCGTCAACCTGTCCGGCTCGCTGTCGGCGACGACTCAGTCGGCGCAACTGGCTGCCAACTCGTTCACCGACATTCCGATCAACGTCGTTGATTCCCGATCTGTCACCCTCGGACAGGGCCTCATCGCCGTCGCTGCCGCCAGGCTCGGCCTCGACGGGGCTTCGCTGGCCACCGTTACCGCGGCGGCCCACGATCTCGCCGAACGGACCAAGGTGTGGGGAGCCCTCGACACGCTCGACAACCTCAAAAAGGGTGGCCGCATCGGTGGTGCCAAGGCGATGCTGGCCTCCGTTCTGTCGATCAAACCGATCATCGAGGTACGCGACGGCAAGGTCGAAGAGGGTGGCAAGCAGCGCACCCGTTCCAAGGCGCTGACGTTCCTGATCGACAAGGTCAAGTCGTACGGGCCTGTCGAGAATCTCTCCGTCCTGCAGGCCGCCTGCGACGACAAGGATGCCTTTACCGAACGCGTCAGGGAACTCGCCGGTGGTGCCGATGTGATCGTCGGTGACATCGGCCCGGTCGTCGGCACGCATGCCGGCCGTGGCACCATCGGCGTCGCCTTCCAGGTTCCGCGTTGAGCGTTCAGGGTTGCTTACTGCTCGACTGAAATGCGTGGCAGCAGCCGTAGGGCGTCCGGCGCACAGGCGGTGCCGTCAGGGTGCCAGACGTGGGCAGCTACTGGCCACTAGCCTCGGCACACGGTGACGCCCACTACTCCATCCCCGCCACTGCTGGCGAATCGTTATCAGCTCGATCGGCGCATCGCTCAGGGCGGGATGGCGGAGGTCTGGCTGGCGCAGGATCTTCTCCTCAATCGCCTCGTCGCCGTCAAGGTGCTCAAGCCACAGTTGGCATCAGACCCGGTGATCGCTGAACGATTCCGGCGTGAAGCCGTCGCCGCTGCAAGCCTCAATCACCCGAACATCGTGGCGATCTACGACACCGTCGACGAACGCGGCCGCCAGGCGGTCGTCATGCAGTACGTGCCGGGGCGATCACTCCGCGAACTGCTCGACGACCGCCACCAGCTGTCGCCGGAAATGACAATCCGCATCGCCCGTGCAGTCGCCAGCGCCCTCGACCGAGCCCATTCCGCCGGCATCGTCCACCGCGATGTCAAGCCGGGCAACATCATGCTGACGAGCGAGGGCGGCGTACTGTTGACCGACTTCGGCATCGCCAAGGCAACGTCGGGTGAGACCGACCTGACCAGCGACAACATCATGATGGGCACTGCCAAATACCTGTCCCCAGAGCAGGTACGTGGTCGCAAACTGGACGGCCGCGCCGACCTCTACTCGCTGGGGTTGGTGCTCTACGAATGCCTTGCTGGCAGCGTCCCGTTCCACGGCGAGAGTGACGCCGATATCGCCCTTGCCAGGTTGCAACGTGATCCGACACCCCTCGGGCGGCTGCGGCCGAGCCTGCCGTACGGTCTCGCTGAACTCATCCATCGCCTGCTGGCCCGCAATCCTGACGACCGGCCGTCGTCCGGCGCAGCAATCATTTCGGCGTTGGACCGCGTCGCCTCCGCTCCTCGGGATCCGACACCGATCACCGGTCAACACCGCCAGGTGACGCCGCGTCAGGGGATCAGCGGGGGAACGAACCCCCCGGTTCGGGCGGTACCCGATCGCATCCCGACGCCGTCGAAGGGTGTCGATGCCCACGGCCGGCCGGCGCGGCAGTTCCAACACCGCCGCATGCCGTCGACGATCATCGTCGGCGCCATGGTGCTGGTCGCCCTGATCCTCATCGCCGTGCTGTGGTCGAGCCTCAGCAGTGGTGACACTGCCAAGCCGACGACATCGGTCGCGGTGCCTGGTGCAGGCGGCGCGACGCAAGCTCCGTCGACAGCGACGAAGGTCGGACCGCTGGCATTTTCCCCAGGCCAGGCCCGGGCCTTCGACCCAGGGGGAGACGGCAGCGAGAACAGCGCCCAACTTCCGAACCTCTTCGACGATTCGTCGGCGACGACATGGAGCACCGAGTGCTATCAGAACACCTATCTCGGGGCAAAACAGGGTGTCGGCTTCTCCGTTCCCCTGCAGGGATCCGGCGCAGCAACGCTGACAGTCCACTTCCTCCAGGCTCCGTGGATCGCCTCGCTGTACGTCTCCGATGCGGCGACCGCGCCGACAACGCTTGCCGACTGGGGCCAGCCCGTCATCGCCAAGGCGAGCAGCCAGACGGATCCGACCGCTGTCTTTGCAATTCCCGACACGCCAGCGAGCTACCTGCTCGTCTGGATCCAGCAACTGCCGGTCGATCCGAAGTGCTCCGGCGACCATCCCTACCGCGCCACGATCACCGATATCTCGCTCAGCGCCACCTGAGCGTCAGACGTCGATGGCAGCCGAATCCGACGACCTGCTGGTCTCGAGGTCGCGTGCAGGCGACCGCCTGGCGATGGAAGAACTGCTGCGCCAGCACCGTCCTCGTCTGGCCGCCGTGTGCCGGCGAATGTGTGCGAACACCCAAGACGCAGAGGACGCAACGCAGGAGGCATTGATCGCCATCGTTCGCGGCCTCGATCGTTTCGACGGGCGATCGTCGTTCGTCACGTGGTCGCACCGGGTGGCGACGAACGCCTGCCTGGACGGCCTGCGCTATTCATCACGGCGGCCGGCGACGAGTCTCGACAGAGCGATGGATTCTCAGCAACCGACATCGATCGCCGAGCCATCGGTGGTGTCGCCTGATGACTCGACGACAGCCCGCCTCGAGATCACCGCCGCGCTGAGGCAGTTGCCGGAGGAATTCCGGCTTGCGGTGGTCCTGCGAGATGTCGGCGACCTCGACTACCGGGAGATCTCCGAACGGCTCGATGTCCCGATCGGCACGATCAAATCACGCATCGCCCGCGGCCGAAGTCTGCTCGCCGACATCGTCGGGAACAAACCAGACCTGACGCGGCGTCCAATACCTCTGCGACCTCCGCTGCCCCCGCAGGACGACGAAACATGACCAGCGACCCCTCCGACTCCCCCGAACCGATCGACGCGCCCCGTCCAGTCGACGCCTCCCAACGGCTCGACGAGGTCGCCAGTGCCTATGTCGACGGCCAACTGGACGCCGCCGAGCGCCGCGCCGCCGAACTGGACCGACGGGTGGTCGAACGGGCGAGGGGATTCTCGGCACTGCGCGCCGAACTGCTGGGTGGCGCCCCGAATGCCGCCGAAGAACGTGACACCGACGCCGACGCAGCGATCGAGCGAGATATCAACGCTGCACTGGCGGTCTATGACGAGTTGTATCGTCAGACGGCAATCGCGACGACAACCCCCACCGCCCCGGTAGACGCTGTTGCGACGGTCGAAGATGGCGGGGTGGCGTCACTCGACCGACATCGACAACGCCGTGTCAGGCAACGAACGCTCAGCCTCGTCGGCATCGCCGCAGCGGTCGCCTTGGCCGTCGTCGGCATTACCACAGTCACGAGCAGGAACCACGACACGAAGACGTCGACGTCCGCTACGACGAATGTTCTGCCGGCACTCGCCGAGGCGTCTGGAACTGCACCGGCGAAACGATCAACAGCCCCGGAAGCAACACCGACAGCACAGCAACAGGCGACGGTGGGCGAACAGGTACCGGCCGGCGCCAGCGGTGACGCCGCGGCGACGAACTCCGGAGCCGGCGACTCCTCGGCAACTGCATCCGGCGGTGTCAGCGCCACTGCTGCCGCTGGGGCGGTCGCTGCTCTCCCCCTGTTGTCCACCGACGACGACGTCGTCGCCTTCATCCAGCGACGCTTCTCCGCTGAGAGCGCGGCGACAACCGCCGGAACCGCTGCGCACGTGCCGGTCGCTCCAGTTGCCAGTCCGGCGCTGGTCGTGCCCCAGACCACCAGTGCAGCGGCATCCACCGGTGCGGCATCTCGCCCGACGGTCGCCGCTGGTACCCGAACGACGACGGGCGGAACCACGGCTGGCTCGGTCGGCACCTCGACGGCGCCGTCCCCCAGCCCGACACCGTCGAGTACTCCGTGCGACACCACTGCCGACGCCATCGACCTCGGTCCCGTGTTCTTCAACGGCCAACCAGCCGACGTGATCGTGCACCAGCAATCCGACGGCGTCCGTCTCGGCACGGTCTACGGACCGAACTGTTCCGTGCTGACGCAGGTACAGGCCTGATCACGGGCGGGAGTCGCCCGTGGTCATGGTCGTTTCGCTCGACGCTCGGCTCCCCGTAAGCTGTCGTCATGGGACTGAATCCGATTGGCAATCCGGAATGGCCGAAGCAGACGGCCGAACTGGTCGAACGTGTGGTCGGCACGGTCCGCAGCAAAACGACGGACAAACTCGTCACGATCGTTCGGGCCGTGGTCTACGGCCTACTGATCGCCGTCGCTGCGACGGTGGGACTCATTCTCGTCTTGGTCCTGTTGACGCGAGGGCTGCAGTGGGTCGTCGCACTGCTTCCCGTCGGCGATCGTCCACGGCACGCACGGGCGGTATGGATCTCCTATCTGTTCCTCGGCGTCGTGTTCATCGCCGGTGGGCTGTTCTTCATGAGCAAGCGTCATCCGACACCCGAGAGCTGATCCCCGCAGTTCTCGCCAAATGTTCTCGTCCAAAACACAGGAGTGCCTCTCGTGAGCACGCGTCATGTCATCATCATCGGTTCAGGTCCCGCCGGCCTGACCTCGGCGATCTATACCGCTCGGGCCAACCTCTCCCCGCTGATCATCGAGGGTGAACCATCCAGTACCAGCGACCAGCCCGGTGGTCAACTGATGCTCACCACCGAGGTCGAGAACTTTCCCGGCTTCCCGGAGGGCATCCAGGGTCCGGAGTTGATGTTCAACTTTCGTGCGCAGGCCGAGCGTTTCGGTGCCGAATTCATCACCGCCAAGGTCACGGCGGTCGACTTCAGTGAGCGTCCCTTCAGGGTATCCGTGGGGAGCGACGAGTATTTCGCCGATTCGATCATCGTCTCGACCGGTGCGCAGTCGTTGATGCTCGGGCTCGACTCCGAAGCGAGGCTGCTCGGCCACGGACTCTCGACGTGCGCAACCTGCGACGGCTTCTTCTTCCGCGGTCATGACATTGCAGTCGTCGGCGGCGGCGACTCGGCGCTCGAAGAGGCGACGTTCTTGACCAAGTTCGCCAGTACGGTCACACTGATCCACCGCCGAGACACCCTCAGGGCATCGAAGATCATGCAGGAACGTGCGTTCGACAACCCAAAGATGGCATTCGTCTGGGATTCACAGGTCACCGACCTCGTCGGCGAGCACAAGCTCGAGGGCGCCGTCGTTCAGAATCTCAAGACCGGAGAAACCACCACACTCGCTGTGACTGGACTCTTCGTGGCAATTGGCCACTCTCCGAATACGAACCTGTTCACAGGCATCCTCGACATGGATGATGCCGGCTACCTCGTCACCAGGCCTGGTTCCAGCTACACCAACATCGACGGCGTCTTCGCCTGCGGCGATGTCCAAGACCATACCTACCGTCAGGCCATCACCGCCGCCGGTTCTGGCTGCATGGCGGCGATCGATTGTGAGCGCTGGCTGGAAGCCAATCCGCTCTCGTCACCACCGACCGCGGCGCACGCCGGGAATGATACGTCTATCGCCGTGGTTGGAACCAGTAGCGTTTGACGCTCGATCGAAAGGACCTTCCCATGGCCGAAGGTATTGTCACCCTGACTGCAGCAACATTTGATGAGGTCATCAATGCCGCTACCAAACCCGTCGTCGTCGACTTCTGGGCGGAGTGGTGCGGCCCGTGCAAAGCCATCGCCCCGCTGCTCAGCGAAGTTGCCAAAGAGCGTGCCGACGAGATCACCATCGCCAAATTGAACATCGACGAGCATCCTGATCTGGCGCTGCGGTTCAACGTCATGAGCATTCCGACGCTGCTGGTGTTCAACGAGGGCACCGTCCAGAAGCGCATCGTCGGTGCAAAGCCGAAGGCGGCCCTGCTCAGCGAGTTGTCGGAATTCCTCGGGGCAGCCCACTGATCGAGGGCCTTCCCTCTCCGCTCCGCCGTGACGACGCTGTACGAGATGTACAGCGTCGACTGCGCGCAGCCGGCCTGACGATCCCACCTCACGAGTACGGCGAGTTCGCCGACGGGACTGCTGAAGCACTCCGACAATTCCAACGTTCGCGCGGGTTGCATGTCGATGGAACCTGCAACCCACAGACCTGGTTGGCGCTGATCGAGGCGGGCCGCATTCTCGGAGAGCGACCCCTGTTCCATACCGTGCCCCACCAGCGTGGTGACGACGTCAGTGAGTTGCAACGACGCCTCGCGCTGCTCGGCTTCGACGGCGGCAGGGTGGACGGCATCTTCGGCCCCGACACCGCCAGAGCACTCCTCGACTTCCAGCGGAACACGGGGCTCGTCACCGACGGAGTATTCGGCGTGGCAACGCTGAACGTACTGCTACGCCTCAGCGGTCATACAGGCGAAGGGCCTGGCGTCGCCATGCTCCGCCAGCAGGAGGCGGCGAGAACGAACCCCGGCCGTGGACTCCGTGATACGAGGGTCGTCATTGGCCACTATGGCGGACTCAGTGCGGTCGTCAGGCCGATTGCCCAACAGTTACGGGCCAGCGGGAGCCTCGTCGTCCCCGTCGATGAACCGGACCCTTTCGTCCAGTCCGGCACGGCCAATACCTTCGAAGCGCACGTCTACCTTGGCCTGCAAGTCGCCACCGGACATCCCAAGGTCAGCTTCTATTCTGTCGAGGCATTCGAATCCGTCGGCGGCCGATCACTGGCCTTTCGCTGCGTGACCGCCTTGGAGAATCGCCATCTCTTCGCCGGAGTACATCTCGTCGGCGAGCGGTTGACGGCGCTGCGTGAAACACGGATGCCGGCGGTGATCTGCTCGCTGGGTCCGATCAGGCAGGTGCTGGACCACGCACCGACGGTGGCGGCAGCGCTGACCGACGCTCTCGCCGGCTGGCTCGCCGGTGAGGGTAACTCATAGCTCGACGGTTCGAGACAAGTGTTTATCCACAGTTTACGCACACACTGTGGGGAGTGTAGCTGTGAGCCTGAGGTTGTGGCCGAGGGGCGTCGCTGTTTCGTCAGCTGGGACCTGTGAGCTGCTGCCCACTGTCGGCGTGTTGTTCGGTCATCACGCGGTAGATGCGCTCGAGATCTTCGAGGTCGGCGAAGTCGATGGCGATTCTGCCCCGCTTTCCACTCATCGCCACATTGACGCGCGTATCCAGATGGGTGGACAAGAGTTCTTCCAGTTCCAACAGGCCGGGCGCACGCAACGTCGGAGCCACTGCCGTTCGAGTGGTCGGAGCGATGCTGCGCTTCTTGACCGCTTCCTCGACGAAGCGGACCGAACTCCCATCCTCAGCGACACGTCGAGCAAGCTGTTCCTGGAATTTGCGGTCGTCGCTCCCGAGTAGTGCCCTGGCATGGCCTGCACTCAGACGACCGTCAGCGACCAACTGCTGCACGGATCCCGGCAGTTGCATCAGCCGTAACGTGTTGGTCACCGCGCTCCGACTCTTTCCGACGCGCAACGCCACTTGTTCGTGGGTCAGGCTGAAGTCTTCGATCAACTGCTGATACGCCGACGCTTCTTCGAGGGCGGTGAGATCCTGGCGGTGGAGGTTCTCGACGAGTGCCTGTTCGACCGACGCCAACTCTTCCATCGTGCGGACAATCGCCGGAACGCTGTGCAGCCCAGCACGTCTCGCCGCTCGCCACCGACGCTCACCAGCGACGAGCTCGAACCGATGATCGTCCAACGGTCGCACGATGATCGGCTGGAGAACACCGATCTGACGAATCGACTCGGCAAGATCATCCAATGTCGCCTCGTCGAAGTGAACTCGGGGCTGATGAGGGTTGGGGACGATGGCGTCGAGTGGCACATCGACGAGGAGTGAACCCATCTCGACCGCAGATCCACCACCTGAGGCGTGGGTCGGGATCAACGCATCCAGTCCCTTACCGAGTCCGCCGAGTCGCGCCACGACTGACCTCCTTCGCAACGTCCCGGTAGGCAATGGCGCCCCGGGAACTGGGATCGAAGGTGATGATCGGCTGGCCGAACGATGGGGCCTCGGACAACCGCACCGTTCGAGGAACGACCGCACGACAGACCTTGTCTCCGAAGTGCTCTCGAACTTCACTGACGACCTGATCCGACAGCTTGGTCCGCGCGTCGTACATCACACAGACGATGACGCTGACCTCGAGCGTCGGATTGAGGCTTCGTCTGACGAGGTCGACGTTGCGCAGGAGTTGCCCGAGGCCTTCCAAGGCGTAGTACTCGCACTGGATCGGAACCATGACTTCGCGGGCGGCGGCCAGACCGTTCACGGTCAACAGGCCGAGTGACGGCGGACAATCGATAAGGATGTAGTCGTAGTCATCGAGCACGGCGTCGATGGCGCGTCGCAGGCGCAGTTCCCGACTGAATGCCGCAACCAGTTCGATTTCAGCGCCGGCAAGCTCAAGACTGGCGGGCGCAACGAAGAGGTTCTTGATCGAGGCGGGTTCGACGCAGTTCTCCAGCGGCGTCTCATGCATGATGACGTGATACATCGACGTCTCGAGACCACGGTGATCCACGCCAAGTCCAGTCGAAGCATTGCCTTGCGGGTCGAGATCGATGACCAGTGTCCGGTAGCCGAGTTCGGCGAGGCAGGCACCAACGTTGATGGTCGTCGTTGTTTTGCCGACCCCACCCTTCTGATTGGCCACAGCAAAGACCCGCGGCAGCGGCGGTGGCGGGGGGCGTTCTGCGGTCACACTGGGATCGACGTTGGTGGACTCCGGTGCCGCTTCAGTCGTTGGGACGTGAGTCATGGCAGCATTCACCATACTGTGGCCCGGGCGCCAGTACGGGGATGTGACCAGAGGAACTCGATGCGTGTTTCACGTGAAACAACGATCAGTCGCCGACCGGCGACCGGGGAGGCCGCATTCCTTCAGATTGTGTCGTCGTGTCCGATGTTTCACGTGGAACAGCGTCACGACGTCGGGTTCACTGCTGATCGACGCAGCACGGATACCACACCGTCGGTGCCGGCGAACTCCAGCGACCAATCAGCGAGAGGCAGATCGAGCCAGCGACGATGCCCTGCACCTCCGGGGGGATCACTGACGACGATCAGACCACCGGGCCGTACGAGTGAAGCCGCCAACGGAGCGAGTACCGCTGGGTGAGCGAACCCACGGGCGGTGACAACATCCGATCGCCCTGCGTGGCCACTGTTGAGAAGCAGGGTAGTCACGTCGACGCTCAGCACCGCCACCCGATCGGTGATCTGCAGCCGTCGCACCGCCCGTTCGAGGAAATCCGCCCTCGTCTGACGTCGCTCGACCAATCGGACCGAGAGCTCAGCACGGGCAGCAGCGATCACCAGGCCAGGAAGTCCGCCACCGCTGCCGAGATCGGTGACCA
>JANXUF010000061.1 GCA_025356335.1 Actinomycetes bacterium | reverse complement strand
CCCCCCCCCCCCCCCCCCCCGACTCCAGAATTTTTGGTCAGGCGGCCTTCGGCGTGTCTGGCGTCGTGATCCGATCGACTTCTTTCGAGGAACCGTCGCTGCTGTATTTCGCCACGATGACCGAGTGGAAGAAGTACTGGGCGCCGTCGGCGTGAATGTTGTCCTCACAGATTGCACCGTCCGTCGGCGTCAGCGTCACCTTGGCCATCGCGTCGTTGACGGCCTTGGCGTCGGTGGTGCCGGCGATTTCGATCGCCTTCTTGATGATGAACATCGCGTTGTAGGTCTGGAGTGCGCCAGAGTTCGGCTCTTCTTTGTACTCCGCCTTGTATGCCTTGTAGAAGTCGGCGATGCCGGGGCGGGTCGAGTCCGGGCTGACGACGCATCCATTGAAGACGGCGTAGGCATTGGCCATTGCGGGGCCCTTCACCAGGACGTTTGCCACGTAGGTCAACGACGAGCTGGTGATCGTCGGGATGTTGATGCCGTTCTGCTGGAATTGGTTGAGCTGGACTGCGCACGTGTTCGGATAGCAGTAGTCGATCAATGCGTCCGAGCCCTTGACCTGCAGGATCTGCGGGGTCAGGTCGTTCGCTGTCGGAGAGTACGGAAGCGCGACCGTGACTTTGCCGCCGGCGGCAGTGACGAGGTCTTTGGCGACGTCCATCGTGCTGGGAGCGAGGTCGGTCGTAGCCATGAGCGCCAGGTTCTTCATGCCGAGCTTGGTGACAGCGAAGTCGACGGTCTCCTTTACGTAGAATCTGTCGGGGTTTCCGAGCTTCCAGTTGTACTGCGACACCCCCTGGGCGCCGAAGAATGCACTGTCGGCAGCACCACTGGTCGACAAGGTCGGAATGCCGGCCTTTTCGATCTGTGCCTGCAGACCTGCGAGCTCGTTCGGGGCGGGAATGCCGACCATCGCCGTCGGCTTCTTGTCGACAGCGGCGAGGAACGCGGCGTTGGCGACCTGCACGTCACTGATGGAAGGTGCCGTGCGGTCGTACTTCATCTGCTGGCCGCAGACGCCGCCCGCAGCGTTGATCGCCTTGATGGCCAGTCTCGAACCGAAGTCGAACGAGTTGACGGCAACACCGCTTTCACCCTGAATTTCGTAGAGACCGACGACGAGCGGGGCCGATTTCAGCGTGCAGGAAGCGGCAGTCGCCGCCGGTGTTGCCGCCGTGCTGCCGGCTCCCACCGTGCTGCCAACTGCCGTTGTCGTCGCCCCCGCGACGGTCGTGGCACCCCCGGCGGCAGTTGCTGCCACCGAAGTGGTTGCCGTTGTCGAGGTCGACTTGGTACTGCTTCCACATGCGGCTGCGGCCACGACGAACAACGTCACCGTGATCCCAGCCGCCCTTCTCTGACGAACTGCCATGTACTTCCCCCTTGCAATGGACCCAGTTTGTACCGAGTCGGCTAATGTCGGACCTAACCGTAGTACATATTTTGCACCGGGGTATTCCTCGGGCCGACGATTTTTGCTCGAGTGGGGAACTCACTGCACCGGCTCGCCGAGCAGCCGCGCATAACGATCGAGCAGGGGCAAGACCTGGTCGGCGTCGCCCGGCGGCACGGCGATGACCGCCCGGGCCACCCCCATCTGCGCCAGACGACCGATCACCTCCGCTTTCGGCTTCACCCCGACGACGGTGATCGGACGAGGAGATACGCCCCGGTCCGCCTCCAGCCGGCGCAGGGCAGCGACGGCCACAGGCAGTTCGTCGATCCAGCCCATCGGCGGGATCCACCCGTTCCCGTACTCCACGACCCGCTCGATCGCACGGCGGCCGACGCCACCGATCAGCACCGGAGGTCCAGGGCGCTGGATCGGTTTCGGCCACGACCAGATCGGGTCGAAAGAGACGAACTCGCCGTGATATTCGGCGATGTCGTCGGCCCAGATCGCCCGCATCGCCTCGACGCGTTCACGCAACAGCCGCCACCGTGTCGATGGTTCTGTGCCGTGATTGAGCATCTCCTCCCGGTTCCATCCTCCGCCGATGCCGAAGAGAAACCGTCCGCCGCACAGGTGATCGAGCGAGGCGACCTCCTTGGCGAGGGTGATAGGGTCTCGTTCAACGACGAGGCAGACAGCCGTGCCGAGGCGCAGCTTCGTCGTTGTCGCCGCGGCGGCACCGAGTGCGACGAACGGATCGAGTCCCCGCGCGTACCACTGGGGCAGATCTCCGCCGCCCGGAAACGGCGTCGCCCGAGAAACCGGGATGTGGGTGTGCTCCGGCAGGAAGAGGGACTCGAATCCCCGCTCCTCCGCCGCCTTCGCGAACGCTCCCGGTGCGAGCGACCGGTCGGTCGCGTAGGTCGTCAAACCGATGTGCATCAATCCGAACCGCAATCCACAACGATCGACTGTCCGGTGATCGGCTTCGCCAGGTCGGACGCCAGAAAGACGGCGGTCCCGGCAATTTCCGAGGCGTCGGTGACATATCGCAGGGCGAGCCCGGCGCTGACCTCCTCGACGATCTCGTCGAAGGTGATCCCCCGCTCTGCAGCCTCTTGCGTGTAGTGCTCAACCCAGTGGGGGCCCATGATGTGGCCCGGATGGATCGAGTTGACACGGATGCCCATCGGTCCGAGCTCTTTGGCAAGACAACGCGACATGTGGGCCAATGCAGCCTTCGACCCGCCGTACGCGCCCCCGGCGGGACGCGCCTGCAGCGAACCCGTCGTGTTGATCATGATGACCCGACCGTCTCGTCCCTCCATCAGTGGGACGACGAGCTGAGTCAACGCCAACGTCGCGAAGACGTTCATCTCCATCGTCTTGCGCCAGGAATCGAGGCGCGATGTCATCAGCCCCTTGTAGTTGCCGCCGTGAGCGGCGTTGTTGACGAGAATGTCGACGTGGCCGAACTCTGACGCAGCTGCATCGACGAGATGTTGCCGGGAAGCCTCGTTGGTGATGTCGGTCGGGACCGCCAGCGCACGGCGCCCCGATGCCGACTCGATCTCCTTGCTGAATTCGTCGAGCGCATCGGGCGAACGGGCGGCGAGAATGACATCAGCGCCCTCGCGCGCCATTGCTGCGGCGATCTCCTTGCCCATGCCTGATCCGACGCCGGACACGATGGCAACTTTGTCCAGTAACAACATGCTGTCCCCTTTTCGCCTATTGAGTATCTGTCCGACGTTAGGGGATGCACGCTTTCGCCGCGCCATCGGCTGGTGAGATGTCGCATCTTCACGCACTGGGCGTCTGTCGAAGGTCCACCATATGAATCCACCGATCGCTAGGCTGAAGTCGTGAGTGACCGCTTGACGTCGCCGGCCGTCGGCACGTCGATCTGCGCGGTTGCCTGACTAGAGGCAGCTACTATGGCCAAGACAGCAATCGATGACGACAAGGCCGGAGCGCGCTTAGCCGCATTCTTGCCGATACCAGTCACCCGTCCCCGAGAGCAGGTCGAGGAACAGCTGCGGTCAGCGATCCTCTCCGGTCAGCTCCCGATCGGCACGAAGCTCGGCAGCGAAGCTGCACTGGCAGTCGAATTCTCCGTCTCTCGAACCACTGTCCGTGAAGCACTCCGATCGTTGGCCACCAAGGGCCTCATCACCAAGGTTCCCGGATCTGGCGGTGGAAGCTTCGTTCGCAGCGTCGACCACCATTCGTTTGGGCACCTACTGCGCGAGGGCATCGAGAACCTGCTGCAGCTCGGCACGATCGAAACCAGGGAGGCGAGTGCCGTCCGCCTTTTGCTTGAGGTCCCGGCGGTGCGCCTAGCCAGCGTGAACGCCACCGAATCGGACCTCAAGTCGCTCGATCGCATCCTCGACCGTCTAGCCACCGCCCCGATCGACGACCCGGAGATCCCGCTACTCGACGCCGGCTTCCACACGACGATCGCCTACGCCTCGGGCAACCGTGTGTTGTCGTCGCTGGTGTTCGCACTGCACCGAGCCACGGAGCCCGTCAGGCACCTGAGCCTCAGCAAGGAGGTCGGCCGCGAAAGCCACCGCCAGCACAGCAGGATCGTCGAGGCGATCAGGCAACACGATCCCGATGCTGCCGAGCAGGCGATCGTGACTCATCTCGCCTATCTCGACGAGCATCACCGCATCAACGACGAAGCGTAGAGGCACAGGTGAACGCCGGCCCCTCCGGTGGTCCCGTTCCCCTTGCCGGCGTCCGGGCACCCGAGCGACGGCGATTCCTCGATGTCGACGGCGTTCGACTGGCGATCAGCGAGTGGGGCGACGAACACGGTTCACCCGTGGTGTTGGCTCACGGCGGCGGGGACACGGCGAGGACGTTCGATCTGCTTGCACCGCTCCTGGCCGACCAGGGGTACCGGCTCGTGTGCTGGGACCAACGTGGACACGGCGATTCGGCGTTCACGACGTTCTACGGCTGGCCCGCAGACGCCCGTGAGGCGATGGTCGTGATCCAAGACCTGCGGTCCGGCGCAGTGCCGGTCGTCGGGCACTCCAAGGGTGCGATGGTGTTGACGATGCTCGCCGACGCCCGTCCGGACCTCGTGAGCCACCTCGTCTCGATCGACGGCTTCCCGACCGAAGTCGACGCCGCAGAGGGTTTTCGGTCGACGACAGCCGCCAGACTCGCCGCACGTCGCGTTTGGCTGGATGAGCATCGCAATGGCATCCGGACGCGTCGACCTGCGACGCTCGACGCGCTCGCGGCTCGCCGCGCAAAGATCAGCAGCCGGCTCTCGGTGGACTGGTTGCGCCACATCGCCGAGGCGGTCGCCGACCAGTCGCCGGATGGGTGGCGATGGAAAGGCGATCCCGCACTGCAGCAGTTCCTGTACAACCCCACTGACCTGGAGAGCCCGCTTCACGGCATGCCAGGGCTGCCGATGCCGGTGCTGGCGATCCTCGGACTGATCATCGAGGTGCCGGCGATGGGCAGCACGATCGGCCACGCCTCACGATTTCTACCCCCGCATGCTGAACTGCTCGCCTACGCCGACAGCGGTCATTTCGTTCACGTCGAGCATCCCGCACGCGTCGCCGACGCGATCGTCGACTTTCTCGGACGGCATCGCCTCAATACGAACGCGGCAGGCGCAACACGTGCTGGGCGACGTAGTTGAGGACCATCTCCTGCGAGACCGGGGCGAGGCGCATCAGGCGGGCTTCGCGCCAATAGCGCTCGACGTCGTACTCTTTCGCATAGCCCATTCCTCCGAGGGTCTGCACGGCGCGATCGGCCGCTTCGTATCCAGCGTCGGCCGCCAACCACTTCGCAATGTTGGCATGTTCTCCGCACGGCAGGCCGCTGTCGTAGCGCGCCGATGCTTCCCTGATGACGAGTTCCGCTGCGTGCAGCCGTGCGTACGATTCGGCCAGCGGGAAGGCGATGCCCTGGTTTGCGCCGATCGGGCGGTCGAACACGATGCGGTCGGAGGCGTAGCGCACGGCACGTTCCAAGGCGACCTTGCCAATCCCCAACGCCTCCGAAGCAACGAGGATCCGTTCGGGATTGAGACCGTCGAGGATGTACCAGAAGCCCTTCCCCTCCTCTCCGACCCGATCGCTGACGTCGCAGACCAACTCGTCGTAGCGGACTTCGCACGACACCACGGCGTTGCGTCCGGTCTTGGGAATCGGGCGGATGTCGACGTGGGGATCTTGCAGGTTGGCGAGGAGCAACGTCATACCCTCGACCGGCCGCTCGCCCGGCTCCGAATCACGTGTCCGCACGAGCAGCAGCACCTTGTCGCAGTACAGCGCCTTGGTGGTCCAGATCTTCCGCCCGGTGACGATGTAGTGGTCGCCGTCGCGGACGGCTCGGGTGGTAATGCGGCTGGTGTCGGTACCTGCATCCGGTTCCGTCACTCCGAACGCCACGTGTAAGTCCCCACTGGCGACGCGCGGCAGGTACTGGCGCTTCATTTCCTCCGAACCATGGATTACCACCGGATTCATGCCGAAGATCGACAGGTGCAACGCACTACAGCCGTTCATCGCCGCGCCAGACGCTGCCACCTCCTCGAGCATAATCGATGCCTCGGTGATGCCCCCGCCCCCACCGCCGTACTCCTCCGGGATGGCGATGCCGACCCAGCCACCCTCGGCCATCGCCTCGTAGAACTCCCAGGGGAATTCGTGGGCCTCGTCACGTTCTCGCCAGTAGTGATCGGGGAACCGGGAGCACGCCTTACGGACGCCCTCCCGCAATGCTTCGAACTCATCAGGTGGGGTGTTCAAGACTCCTGAGCCTTTCCATGGCGCTTCTGTTGGACAATAGAAGAGCAGATGTCGGACAGTCAATCTGGGTGCGATGGCTGACCGAGGGCGACCGGCGGTGCATTCCCGGAAATCGCCCCTTTGGCGTTGGTCGGGTTGTAGATGAAGACGAACTCGTAGACGCGATCGTCAGCCAGCGCATCGCTGGGTACACCCTCTCCGACCCGGACGCCGAATCTCATCGGCAGTTCCTGATGGCACATCATCGTGTTGTTGGCGTCCTCGCGCGCCTGACCGAAGTACCACACGTCGACGCCGATGATCGCAGGGCGCCGCACGCCGAGATATCGGCATTCCCGCAAGAAGATGCCGGGCTGCCGCATGCTCAGGTAGCGCTCGGGGTCGGCGGTGATCAACTGGCGCCATCCGGTCCGCAACAGCACGACATCACCAGGGCCGATCGGCGCGCTGACGCCCTCCCATTCGAGGACTGTTTCGATGTCCTCGACGGTGATGCGGTAGGCGTCACGCAGCAAGGGTTGTCCGTTCGGCAGCGTCTCGTAGTCGGCAGTTACGCCGACTGCCACTTTGTAGCCGAGCACGTCGACGAGTACACCGCGCGTGACGATCGGGCCCTGGGCTTCGTTGCCGAGCTTCGTCGTCCCCCACGTCCGGGCGATCTCGCTGCCTCTGGACCCGTTGTAGAACATGCCGCCGATGCCGACATGATGGAGACCGTTGATCTTCGTCCCCATGTTGTAAGTGAGCCTCACACGCTCCTCCATGCTGCAGATCAGCGACGGGCCGATGGCATCAGGCGTGGACACCGTCCCTTCGAAACCCTCCGACGGGGCGAACCCGGTGATGTACAGCGTCTGGTCGTAGCTGCGGTCACCGAATGCAGGAAAGCCGTTGAACAGCGTCTCACTGAGGTTGTACGTCTTCACCGGTCGGCGAAGGTCGAGCATCGCAAGCGCCCGCGCCGTCGTCACCGGGGTCACCTCGTTGAACGTTCCCCGTTCGTCGTCGGGTCCGTAGGGTCCTGGAACCCACGCCGAGCCGGCAGCGATTGCCGGGGCATCGAAGAACTCGTCGTCGAACCGAATCTGGTCGACATCTCTGGAGCATGTGGCGGACGTCTCGGCGGACATGGTGACCCCTCGGTAGCAGCGGACCGAACGGTCCAACATTTTCTCTTTAACCTGGTCGGCAAAAGATGCACGTTAGCAAGAACTGAAGTACAGTTCCTTGTTCCCCGAAGGGGAGTCTTTTGGGGAAGACACCACGTGGAGGACAACGATGGCGAACGCGCAACTGCAAGTGCTGGAGATCGACCACATCAACCAACTCCTGCCGGACACGGACCAGGCGCTCGAGTTCTACGAGCGAGTCTACGGCGGCAAGGACTTTCGAACGTTCAGAAAGGTGTTCGGGCCATACGACAACTTTGTGTTCAAACTGGGTTCGATGACGGTGGAGATCTTCACGCCGGGCGACCCCGAACAGTCATTCGGCAAGCAGTACAGCCGATACGGAGCGAACTGGCAGGCCGTCCTGTGGCGGGTGCCGAACCTCGAAGAATGCATCGAGACGTTCCGGTCCAAGAACATTCCCCTCGTCGACATCGAACTCGATCCGGACCGCCGCTGGGCCTTCACCGATCCGCGCGCGACGTATTTCTCCATCCAGTTGGAGGACCGCGCCGATTGGGACAAGACGATCGATCCCGCTGGCATCGGAGCCGAGAAGATGGTCGGCTACACGGCCGTCGTCAAAGACGGCGAGGACGCCGCTCGGTTCTTCACCGATCTCATCGATGGCGCCGACGTGGTCTACCAGGAAGATCGTCCGAAGCTGCACGCCTCGGCGATCGGGGTCAAGTTGGGGGAATCGGGCTACACGATGGAGCTGTTAAGCCCCACCGGCGACGGCGTGATCTCCGACTTCATCGACAAGAACAAGGTGCGCATCCGCACCGCGACGTTCAAGGTCGACAGTCTCGACGCGCTGAGCACGCACTTCGCCGAGCACGGGATCACCCTCGTCGAAGGCGACCGCACCGACACCTTGGCCACCAAGCCGGAGGACAACCTCGGCGTGATGATGCAATTCACCGAATAGCGATCTGGTGACGGTGCGATCGGCGCTCGGCCAAGCCCCGACGCCGATCGCGCCGCATGCCACGGTCGCGCCCGCCGACGGTCGATTCGACCCGTCGACTGCCCGACCTTTTGGTCTAGTATTCACCTACATGACGTCTCTTCGACAATTAGCGACCGGACCGGACGCGATGGTCACCCGCCAGGACATGTACTTTCACCAGCCCCGCTATCGCGAGTACCGCTGGCTGGAGACCAACTGGTTCTCGTGGACCATTCCGGAGCAGGCGATGCGGTGCCACCTGAGAGCGGCGTTCCGCACGAATCTCAACGTCGTCAACACGACATGCTTCGTGTTCAACAACCCCGACATGCGCGCCGGCACCCTCGGTGTGCTGTACAAGGACGAGCGCCACCACGTGCCGATGCCGGTGTCCAACCTCGACGACTACCACCTGCTCAACGGGATGGCGGTCACGATGACCAAGCCGATGCAGGAATGGCACGTTCGCTACGACGGCGACGAGGGAACGATGTTCGACCTGCATTATCGGGCGATGATGCCGCCGGTGCACATCGGTCAGAGTGGAACTGCGTCGCACGCCTCGTCGGCCATCCGCCACGGGCACATCGACCAGATGATGCACGTCACCGGCACCGTACGGGTGCGAGGCACGGACTACCCGGTCGACTGGCCGGCACCACGCGATCACTCCTGGAGCCCACGCCCAGAAACGACGTCGGGATACGGAATTCCGATGTCGGGCAACTTCGACTACGGCAGCTTCGGACCCAGCGGGCAATCGTTCAGCTTCTTCGTCCAGACCCGTAACGAATGGAGCGATCTTCGCCGCGGACTCGTCCACAACGCTTACATCATCGATCACGGCGAACTGCTCGGTGTCAAACACGGCGAGGGCCGCTACACCTACGCCGACAACTGGGCGACGACCAAACTGGTGTACGAGTTGGAGGACGAAAAGGGCCGGACGCACGTCTTCACGGGAAAACCGGTCAGCTTCTACCCAGGCGGTGTCGGCTTCCTCGCTGTCGTCAAGTGGACGACTGGCGACGGCGAGGTCGGATGGGGCGAGTACAACTGGCACGGCGATTTCTACGAGATGCAGCGCCTCGGCAGCCCTCCGAGTTGAGCTGCGGGCAGGCCTTCAGGCGTCCGACGGGGCGCCGTAGGCCGTTCGCTTGGCCGAGAGCACAGCCTCAGGTGGCAGCCTGGCGATCTCGAGGGCGAGCGACATCGCCGCATCAAGCACGTTGCGATGCTCGACCACACGATTCACCAGGCCCCACCGTTGTGCCGTCATGGCGTCAACGGAACGGCCGGTCAACACCATCTCCAGTGCGACTTTCAGGGGGAGCTGGCGGGCAAGGCGCGCCGCCCCACCGGCGTTGGAGCCGACGCCGCTGATCACCTCCGGCAGCCTGAAGAAGGCACGTTCCGAGGCGACCACGAGATCGGAGGCGAGGCACATCTCGAAACCGCCCCCGATCGCTGCGCCGTTGACCGCGGCGATGATCGGGGTGCCGACGAAGTGGTGGCGCATCCCGCCGAAGCCCCACTCGGGATGCGTCGCCGAATGAATCGATGAGCCCTGCTCGACGAGGCGCAAATCGCCGCCCGAACAAAAGGCGGTGCCTGTGCCGGTCACGACGACCGCTCGTACAGTTTCGTCGCCATCGGCGCGATCGAGTGCCTCACCGATGGCGGTTGCCATCGAGGGGGTCATCGCATTGCGGACGTGCGGGCGGTTCATCGTGATCGTCATGATGTGGTCTGCGATGGCGACCTGCACGTCCGGGCTCACGGGTTCGATGTTCACGAGATGGCGGTTTCGGTCCGGCGCGATCGCAGGTGGGCAAGCTCGTTGAGCCCGCCGATGCCTCGATCGCGATGCCGGGATGCGAGCACCCGGTTGATGCTCGTGTAGCCAGGGTCGAACCACAGTGGCCGGTTGATCTCGGTGATCGCCCCGAAGTAGGCGTTGATCACCCCTGCGTGGCAGACAGCGATCACCCGCTTGCCGGGATTGGCATCGATGATCCGTTCGACTGTCTCGACGACGACGGCACGAAACGCCAGCTCGGCATCGTCGCAGGCGGCACGTGATCGCATCCGTTCGATCACCATGCGCCAGCGCTCGTCGTTGTCGGCGCGAAGCTCCTCCATCGGGATGTAGCTCGCGGATCCTCGATCCGATTCTGCGAGCCCGTCGGCGTAGGACACCGTCAGACCTAGCTGAGCGGCGATCACCTCCGCCGTCTCGGCGGCGCGCCGCAACGGCGATGACCAGATGGCGTCGATGTGCTCGTCCGTCAGGTACTGGGCGAGCCGCCGGGCCTGGTCGACCCCGGCATCGCTCAACGGAGGGTCGGCCACGCCGTCAGCGGTGATGATGCCCACGGGCAGACCGTGGCGGATCAGCAACAGTTCCATCGCTTCGAGATCACCGCCGCTCGCCCACGTCGCCGAGATCATCCGGCCACGGTTGCAGTGTCAGCGGACTCAGCGGCTGCCTGCGTGGGCGGCACTCGGCGGGCGGATCAACACCTCTTGCACGAGCGACACGCCGAGCTCTCCGTTCTGGGCGTGCATCGTCCCGCGGATGAGGCTCCTCGACCGCTGGGCGCTCAGGGTCTGGATCTCGTACAGGTTCCATGCGTCGGCCCGGATCGGGCGATGGAACCACATGGTGTGATCGAGGCTGGCGGCCCCCACCGACTGCCAGGCGACGTTGCGCATGATCGGCAGGCGTGCGGCCATCACCGTTCCGACGTCGGAGATCACCGTCAAGATGCAGGGATGAAGCCGCGGATCGTCAGGGAGCGGGGCGTCGATCCGCACCCAGGCCCGTCTCGTGGCGCGAAAGGTCCCGTCGCCGCGCAGCGGCGTCGGGCCGATCTCGCGGTACTCCAGGTCGCGCAGCTCACGGAGGCGAACCATCAGCGCGTGATCGGATGGAGCGACGTCCTCGGGAGCAGGGACGCGGCGATCGATGCCCAGTTGGTAGTCGGGACCGGCCTCGTCGCGATGGAACGATGACACCAGGTGGAGAATCAGCCGGCCGTTCTGGGTGACCTCGGCGGACCTGGTGGCGAAGGACTTGCCGTCGCGAAGTCGGGTCACGCGGATCGTCATCGGCTGGTCGCTCGCGCCGACTCCGATGAAATACGCATGCAGGGAATGCACCCGCAACCCGGCGGGCACCGTCGCCGACGCTGACCACAGCGCCTGCGCAGCCACGAGACCGCCGTGGGCGAAGCCACCGAGCCAGTCGCCGTGAGCAGCGGCTTCGAACGTGTCGGTGGCGGCGGTTGCCGAGCTGTCGGAGCCGTTCGAACCGGCACCCAGCGTGGCGATGTCGAGGGGTTTCGTGACGATCAACTCGATGAGCCGCGATGACGTCACCAGCGTTTCGTCGGCCGCCATTGCCGAACCCGGGGAGTCGCTCATCTCAGACCATGCTTCCGGCGTTGGCCCAGTACTTGTCGCGCAATGCTCGCTTGAGCACCTTGCCGCTCAGGGTGTGCGGCAGTTCCGAGGCGAACTCGACCGACCGAGGCACCTTGTCGGACGAGAGGTGCTGCCGGCAATAGTTCGTGATGTCCGGTGGCTGCATTTCCACCCCTGGGCGGGCGACGACGACGGCGTGCACCGCCTCGCCCCACAATTCGTCGGGAATGCCGAAGACGGCGCATTCGAGCACGCCGGGGTGACTGTCGACGACCGCTTCGATCTCCTGCGGATACAGGTTGACGCCGCCCGACACGATCATGTCCTTGTTTCGATCGCAGATGTAGTAAAAGCCATCTTCGTCGAAATAGGCGATGTCGCCGACCGTGCGGTAGTCCCCCCAGATCGCGTCGGCGGTCGCCTCCGGCTCGTTCTCGTAGCCGAGGAAGCCGACGGTGTACGCGCTTCTGACGTAGAGCACGCCCTTGACGTGCGGCGTCGTGACAATCTGATCATCGGGATCGCGGAGGACGATCTCGACACCGACCACCGGCTTGCCGCACGAACCGGGACGACCCCAGTGGTCCCAAGGGGCCATGACCGTGTTCGACGCCAACTCCGTCGAGCCGTAGATTTCCCACAGCGTGTTCTCGGGAAAGGTCTCGCGGTACATCAGTTTGACGGCGTAGGTCCATTTGGCCGCGCCGGCGAACACGGCGTGGATGCTGCTGATGTCGTACTTCGCCCTGGCCTCTGGCGGCAGGGCGCAGATCTGGCGGCAGACCGCAGGAGAAAGGTAGGCGACCGACACCCGGTACTTGGCGACGAGCCGCATCCAGTCCTCCGGGTCGAACTTCGCCTGGAGCACGATCGTGTCGCCGTGGCTCAGGGCAATGCCGTAGTAGCCGCCGGCGGCGCCCGACGACACCGCCCCCGAGGTGATGAACACCTGCGGGTCGGTCGTCCAGATGCGGTCGATGTGTTCGCGCTCGTGGGCCAAGGTGCCCTTCGTCGGATCGCGCATGATCCGTTTCGGCTTGCCGGTGGTTCCGGACGTGAAACCACCCATCGACGACAGGAACCGGTCCTCCGGCGTAGGCGGTTGATCGTTCGACACGCCGTCGAGGAAATCGGCGAACGACTGGCGCCCTGGCGGAGTCGGCCCGTTGAAGACGACGACGGACTCGACCTTGGTGTCGCCCTCGATCCCGTCGAGCACCCCGACGAGATCGGACGACGCCCAGACGAACACGACGTCGTAGGCCGACAGCAGGTTAACCGCCTCGGCGCGCAGCACCCGGTGGTTTAACGGCACCGGCAGGCAGCCGGCCTTGCCGGCACCAGCGATGAAGGTGATGATCTCGATGCTGTTGCGACCGAGCCAGGCGACGTGATCGTTCGCTTTGACACCACGAAGAAGCAAGGCGTTGGCGATCTGGTTGGCCGAATCGTTGAGTGCTCCGTAGGTGACCGTCCTGACCGGCTCGCCGAGGCGGTCCTCGACGAGCGCGATCTTGTCCGGCTGCGTGATGGCGAATCCTGCGAGCAGGTCGGGCGGTGGGTCGGTCATCTTCTGCGGAGTCCGGCTGGCTGCGGCTGGTTCGGTCGTCATCGCGCGTTCATCGTCTTGTTCATCTCGCTTCATTCCCCTGGACCGCCACTCGGGCGGCTTGGCAACATCCTGTCATTCAGCCTAGCTCGCGTCAACTGAGAGAATGTCGGACTGATGCATTGTCTGATGTTCGGTTCAGCGGGACGGCGGTATCAGCCCGGCCAGCGTCGACGAGCAGTGGCGGCAGCAGTCAGCAGACGTTGATCTCGTGCACGTCGTCGGCGACGTCGAGCACCGGTTCCGTTCTGGCGCGCACCTCGTCGACGGAAACACCCGGGGCGAGTTCACGCAGGACGAGGCCAGCGGGGGTGACGTCGATGACGGCGAGGTCGGTGATGACACGGTGCACGACGCGGCGGCCGGTGTACGGCAACGAGCACTCCTGGACGATCTTGAACTCGCCGTCTTTGGAGGTGTGCTCCATCAGCACGATCACCCGCCGAGCACCGTGCACGAGGTCCATCGCGCCCCCCATGCCTTTGATCATCTTGCCGGGGATCGTCCAGTTCGCCAGATCACCGGCTGCCGAGACCTGCATCGCCCCGAGGATCGCTGCGTCGATGTGACCGCCGCGGATCATGCCGAACGACGTTGCCGAGTCGAAGAACGAGGCACCCGGTAAGAGCGTGACGGTTTCCTTCCCCGCGTTGATGAGGTCGGGGTCCTCCTCGCCCTCCCACGGGTATGGACCGACGCCCAGTATGCCGTTCTCGCTCTGCAGCACGACCTCGATCGAGTCCGGGATGTAGTTCGGCACGAGCGTCGGCAGCCCGATGCCGAGGTTGACGTAATGACCGTGTTCGAGTTCCATCGCCGCCCGTTCGGCCATCTGCTCACGTGTGAGCGTCATGGCGCGACCTCCTGTTTGACGCGCACGGTTCGTCGTTCGATCCGTTTCTCGGCGCTGGCGATGACGACGCGCCGCACGAAGATCCCGGGCGTGTGGATGACGTCGGGGCCGAACTCACCCGGCTCGACCAGTTGCTCGACCTCGGCGATCGTGATGCGGCCGGCGGTGGCACACAGCGGGTTGAAGTTCCGGGCACTCTCGTGGAACACGAGGTTGCCGTATCGATCGCCTTTCCACGCTCGCACGAGTGCGAAGTCGGTCACGATCGCCTCCTCCATGATGTAGTCGCGTTCATCACCGAACGTCGAGAAGGTCCTGCGGTGCTTCTGCGGCGACGACACGACGACGTTTCCCTGGTCGTCGTAGCGCCACGGCAGACCGCCGTCGCCGACCTGGGTGCCGACGCCGGCCGGGGTGAAGAATGCCGGGATGCCACAACCGCCGGCACGCAGCCGTTCCGCCAGCGTTCCCTGCGGCACGAGTTCGACCTCGAGTTCGCCGCTGAGGAACTGACGTGCGAACTCCTTGTTCTCCCCGACGTACGACGATGTCGTGCGTCGGATGCGATGATCGCCGAGCAGCACCCCGAGCCCGTAGCCGTCGACCCCGCAGTTGTTCGACACCACAGCGAGGTTGGTGGTGCCACGGCGATGGACCGCCGCGATGAGGTCACTGGGGATTCCGCACAACCCGAACCCGCCGACAGCGAGCGATGCTCCGTCTGGGATATCGGCGACGGCGTCGTCGGCGGTGGCGACGACCTTATCGATCCTGGGAACGTGACGACTCATCGGGGTGCTCCTGGTGTACATAGTCCAACATTAGCCTTCATCCAGCGAGTGGCGGCAGCGGCGCGCCCGTCTCGCCTGCCTCCTCCATTGGTCCTGTATTGACCTACACGGTTATGGTAGGACCGAGACATGCAATGTCGAGCACCCGAGGAGCCCGTGATGACCGATCTCGACAGCCACAGCACCGCTGAGTCCTCCGTGGGCGCGCAATGGGATTCCCTCGCCCGTTTCCTCCACAGCGAGGCCTTCGCCGACGCTGCGACCCTGCGCATCGTCGACGTTCGACGCCCTCGTGGCGGGATGTCGTGGGAAACGTTCTTCGTCCTCCTCGACATCGGATCGCCGCACGATCGCCAACAATGGATCGCCGTCAAGCGCGCCCCTGGCGACGTCGGACCGCTCGGGCCATACAACGCTCGCAAGGACGCGATCATCTTCCAATCGCTGCACGGCCACGTACCAGTCCCGAAGTTCGTCGCCCACTGTGACGATCCAGATGTCTTCGTCAGGCCGTTCACCGCATCGGAACTGATCGAGGGTGAATCGGACGACCTGTATCGCATCGAACGGTGGCCGACTTGGCAGACACACCGTGACGAATTGGGGCAGGCGATCGTCGACGCACTGGCCGCTCTCCATCGTTTTCGTTGGCAGGGCAACTCGATCCTGGAGACCCTTCGCATCCCGGGCTCTATCCACGACGCACTGCGCCCGATGGTCGAGTGGTACTCACAGCCGTATCAGCGGCGTCGTGACGACGTGACGCTCGCCCAGATCTTCTGGCGTGACCTCGGCGTCTGGCTCCTGGATAACGCCCCTGAGATCCCGGTCGATGAGATGGTCGTGGTTCACGGCGACCTCCGCTTCGGCAACATGCTCTGGCAGGGAACCCGTGTCGCCGCGATCATCGACTGGGAGCGGGCGATGCTCGGCGACCCGATGTCCAACCTCGGCTTCTTGTCGATGCCGATGGCTAGGCGCCGGCGCCCGGAGCTCATGGGGATGGCGGTTACCTTCGAGCGGCTCGACGAGCTCTACACCGCTGCCCTCGGGACGCCGATCGATCGGCGTCGGTTCCAGTACTACATGATCTTCTGGCAGTTCATCGAAGGCAGCCTGATGTCGCGACCGACGAGCGGCCGGCCGGAAGGCGTCGGCCCCGGGGGCACCGATCTGGCGGCGCGCAGGCCGGTGGTCGGAACGCTTCCCATCGGCCCCACGCTGCACCTCAATCAGACACTTCGCCTCGTCGAGGCGTTCGAGAACGGTGACCACGATGTTCTATGACGAGCCTGGCGGCCTGCTCCGTCGAGCCGGTGAACTGCTCAGCCGCACCGAGGCACCGGACGAAGCGCTCCTCGCCCAGCTGCGGCTGATCGGCGTTCAGCTGAAGCGGCTCGGAGCGATGTGGCCGGACCTTTTCGGCACCCTCGATGCAGAGAATCACATCCTGCTCGCCGCCCACGCCGACATCGTCGCCTGCGTGCCACAGTCGCTCGCCGTCCAGATCGTCACCGACTACGAGCAGCCTGCCGATCCGGTGCTCCTCAACGCCGCACTGCTCAGACAACTCAACGACATGCTTGCTGTGCTGCACGATCACCGTCACGAGGCGTGGGGCGCAGCGTCGCTGCAGCGACTCCGTCGGGCCGTCGCCGACGCCGCTGTCATACAGGGCGCTCTGACCGACAAGGCCTGGGCCAGTTGATCCGAATCACCGTCGCACTGGACAGCGTGGCCATCAAGCCAGATCCTCTGCGACGAGCAGTGCGGGGGCGACCCTGCGCTGCACTGCCACACGGAGCAGAACCACGCCGAACACGGCGCTGACCGAACCAAAGGCGAAACTGGCGCGGTAACCGAAGGCGGCGGCCGGGATCGCCAGCAGGAAGCCACCCGTGCCGAGCGAGAGGTTCATGAACGCGGTGTAGGTCCCGACGGCGCTCGCTCGCTCTCGGTCCGTCGCCCGGTTGACGGCCATCGTCATCAGTGCCGGGAACTGCACCGCGAAACCGGACGCGAACATCGCTGCCCCGACGTACAACGTCGCTCGCGAGGCGACCGAGGACATCACCAGCAGGCCGCCGGCCATCATCGTCATCGCCAGCGTCGCTGCACGCCGCGGGTCCATGTGGTGGACACGGCCACCGAAGGCTCTGATGCCGATCATCACGGCGCTGTAGGTCAGGAAGACGTATTGCGCCCCGCTCATTCCGAGATCGGTCGCGTACAGCGGCACGTAGGCATCGAACGCGACGAGGCCCATCACGCCGAGGGCAAGTACCGAGCCCGGAAGCAGCGCGTCGCGGTTCAACAGAGGTGGCCGCTCCCCGCTCGTCTCGTCGATGCGCAGGTTGGGCAACGGAATAGCCAGCAGCCCCGACGCCAGGCTGAGCAGCCCTGCAACGGCGAACGTCTGGGTGAAACCGATGGCCTGCTGCAGGGATTCCCCCAGCGTCGGGCCGAGTCCAGTGCCGAGGTAGATCGCCACGGAGTAGTAACCGATCGCTTGGGAGCGCCGGTCCGGCGGTGCATGGTCGGCGACCATCGTCGCCGCGCCTGTGTAAAAGAGCGCTTCTCCGACGCCGGTGCTCAATCGCAGGACGACCAGCAGGGCGATCGCCGGAACGACCCCGTAGAGACCGAACGACGCGCCGATCACGAGCGCGCCGGTGATCATGACCGATCGCCTGCCGTAGCGGTTGCCCAGTCGACCGGCAGCCGGCCGCGTGAGCACGCCGGAGACGGCGAAGACTCCGACGATGACACCAACGGCGAAGTTGCCAGCCCCCAATTTGTCCTTGATCAGGTGCGGCAGCATCACCGTGACCATGCCGAATGCCAGGTAGTTGCAACTGCCGCACACCACGATGGTCATCATCGTGCGGTCCAGCACCCTGACGGGCTCGGTCCTCGCTGAATTGTCAGGCTTTTGCACCTCGGGAGTATCCCATACAGCAGGCGGTCAAACCAGGGTTCTGTCCACTAGTTCCAAATTGCGCGCCGATGATAAATATGGGACAGTTCACCGATGATCGCGATCGACCCAGAGAACATGGCCCCACATCCCATCCCGCAGATCTATCTGCAGGTCGGGGCGGAGATGAAATACGTCGACGACGACACGGCGGAGGGGACATTGACCATGCGCCCCGGGCTTCGCAACCTCGGTGGCCCATCGGCGGCAGCGATGGCGGTCGTGTTGCAGGACATCTCGGCGTTGACCATCTCGCGCTTCGCTCCGCTCAACGTGCCGATCTTCATCAACGTCCGGATTCGCCCGGCGGCCGCCGATGTCCGCACGATCTTCGCCCGCGGCACGACGTTGCGTCGCGGCCGGTCGGTGATGTCGCTCGATTCGATCCTCACCGACGCGGACCGACCCGGCACGGTCATCGGCTACGCCACTGGCAGCTGGGCGGCGATGGACAGCTACCTTCGCGAGCCACGAGCGACACGGTTCGGACCGGGTACGCCGACCCCCGCGGACCCCCCAGGCGTCCGCGAGTTCGACAGCCTGCTCGAAGCAGTCGGCGGACGGTTGCGCGACGACGGGCGCGGCGCCGAACTCGGTGAGGTCAACCTGGGTGCCACCGAACCGGTCGCCCTGGGCGGAACCGGCACTGGCACACTTCACGCCGGAGCGCTCCAGGTGCTCGCCGAAAGTGCTGCGTCGTCAGTCGCCGCGCAGGCCGTCGGGGCGGAGCGGCTGATGATCCATGAGCTGTCGACACAGTTCCTGGCTCCGTGCAGGGTCACACCGATCGCAGCGATCGCCTCGGTCATGGCGACGAGCGACGG
Source organism: Actinomycetes bacterium (assembly GCA_025356335.1). Taxonomy (GTDB): domain Bacteria; phylum Actinomycetota; class Acidimicrobiia; order Acidimicrobiales; family Ilumatobacteraceae; genus JANXUF01. Next base: position 17,614 of record JANXUF010000061.1, on the reverse strand, counting down.
AACGCTCGATTGCCGCGTCGAGCTTCACGAAGACGGCGGCTCCGGCCGGCTCACCGCGCTCAGCTATGCCCGGTTCAAGGTCAGCGATTGAGACGAACTGTGCGAGCGGTCGGCCGACCGGCGGCTACCCGACATGGTCGCCGCTTGCCGCCATCAACCGCTTGGCAACGATGGGGAGCATCTTGACGGCCAACTGCGGGACATTCTCCAGCAGGTCATCGAACGATCGACCGTCGATGTGCAGCACGACGACGTCGGTCTTCGCGGTGACGGTGGAGTTCCGTACATGACCCGTGAGTAGCCCCATCTCGCCGGCGAATTCGCCCGCTTCGATATCGGCGACGTGAACGCCATTGCGGGTCACCTCGAGCGTTCCCTCGAGGACGACCACCATTTCACGGGCGAGCTCCCCCTCTGACATCAGCTTCTCGCCTTTGGCGATGCTCAGTTGCGTCGAGATCGGGGCCAGATGCGCCAGATCATGACGGTCGAAGTCGGCGAACAGCGGCACTTGCTTGAGGCCCGCCTTGGCATCGTGGTCAGTCATGATCGCTCCCTGTGCGTCGTTCCATCGCGTCCGAGGCTCGCGTCGGCGAGCATATTGCCCCTTCTTCTCCGGCGGCAACAGTCGCTGCGCTGTTGAGCGTCACATCTTCGAAACGTTCGATCGCCTCCCACAGATCGGCGGGGACCGAACGCGATCGACGAGCCCTCGGATCGAAACCGACGTCGGTGATCGTTCCGCGCAGGACCATCCGTAACGACGTTCTCTCCCAGACAGCCAGTTCGACCTCGACGGTCTTGACTGTCCGCGAAATCGTGCGCACACCGCAACACAGTTCCTCGCCGGCGAAGGCTTCGCTCACATACTCGATCGTCAGGGTGCGGATGATCAGCCAGAAGTCCGGCCCCAGTCCCGGCCAATCTATCGCTCGCAAGTACGCCGACCGGGCGTTGATCAGCAGCTCGGACGCCGAACCGGCGAACAGATGGCTGGAGTTGTAGTGACGGTCCTCAAGCGGCAGCGGCCGCACAAACCGGAAGGAAGCGCCGTCGGGCTGTTGTACACAGCTGCTTCGGCTGTTGCAGCTATTCGGCGCTGAGATCAGCATGTTGCCGGGCGAATCGTTCGAGGACGTCGGCATAGTCGGTGACGAGATCGAGCATGACCTGGCGCACCGGTTTGACCTGGTCGATGAGCCCGATCACCTGCCCGACCGGTCCGGTCGTCAGCTCGTACCCGCCGTTGCCTGCTTTGGCGACCCTGGCGGCGCGCTGTTGGGCGGGGCTGGCGATCAGGTCCTGGAGCGGTGGCGGCAGCGGCTTCGGGGCGTCGGGCCGTTCCCACGCCTCGGGCCACGCGCTGCGCAACATGCGCATCGGCTTTCCGGACCACGATCTGGATCGGATCGTGTCACTCGACGACGCTGCCAGCAGCTTCGCCTTGAGTGCCGGAGCCGTCTCGGCCTCCTCGGTGGTCAACCACAGTGAGCCGCACCACACGGCCTCGGCGCCGAGAGCGATCGCCGCAGCGATCTGACGTCCTGACCCGATGCCGCCGGCGGCGATCACCGGAACCGCACCGGCGAGCGCGACGACCTGCGGGATCAACACCATCGTCGAGATCTCCCCGGTGTGGCCGCCCGCTTCAGTCCCCTGGGCGATGAGGAAGTCGACCCCGGCGTTCAGTTGGCGGGCGACGTGTGAGGGGTGCCCGATCAGCGACGCGACCAGCCGGCCGGCGTCGTGCGCCCGGACGACCAGGCTCTGCGGCGGGACGCCGAGACCGCAAGCGATCAGCCGGACCTGGTGGTGGCCGAAGACGACATCGAACTGCTCCAACGCTCCAATGCTGTCGTTGCGGGCGATCTGCAGGAATCCGCCTTCGGCGCCGGCGCTGTCGATGCCGTCCGGCATCGGTGGCACGGCAAACTCGTCGAGCAGCAGCTCGGCAAAACGCAGATGCTTCTGGGGGATAAGCGTACGGATCTCGTCGGCGTCCAGATGTCCTCGGTCTGCGGTCTCGCTGCCTTGCATCGTCGGAAACAACAGGTCGACGGCATACGGCCGACCGCTGGTATGGGCGTCGATCCAGTCCAACTCGACTTCGAGCTGATCGGGACGCAGAAAAGCTGCGCCCAACACCCCCATGCCTCCGGAGTTCGTCACCGCGGCAACGACGTCACGGCAATGACTGAACGCAAGGATCGGATATTCGATGTCCAGCCGGTCCGACACTCGTGTACGCATCAATCCTCCGTCGTAAGAGTAGTGCTTGTCGCACCAACAATCAAAGAGTAGACAATTGCGGGAAGGGCATCTACGATCCAGACGTGCTGCTCAACAACAAGGTGATCCTCATTTCCGGCGTCGGTTCGGGAATGGGCCGCGAGATGGCGCTTGCATTCGCCCGCGAGGGTGCCGACGTCGCGTTGGCGTCCCGGAACACCGACTACCTCGCCACCGTTGTCGCAGAGGTCGCAGAACTGGGGCGACGGGCGCTGCCCGTCACGACCGACGTCTCGCAGGCAGACCAGCGCGAGGCGCTCATCGCCGCCGTGCGCGAGACCTTCGGCCATCTCGACGTGCTCGTGAACAACGCCGCTCATCCAGGAGACCGCAAAGGGTTCCTGGACGGCGACCTCGTTCGCTGGCGTAAGACGATGGAGATCAATCTCTGGGTCCCACTCGAATTGACCCGCCTGTGCCTGGCGCTCATGCAAGGACGCGACGCCCGCGTCATCATGATCAACGCCGGCGGCTCGGGTCTACCGGCGCCGAAGGGCCCCGTCGACGAGGAGAGCGGCCCGGTTCGGTCGACCGCCTACACACTGTCGAAACACGCTCTCGCATCGGCGACGCGATTCCTCGCCGCCGAACTGGCACCGCTCGGCGTACGCGTCAACGGCATCCACCCCGGCCCAATCGGCGGTGAACATCTCTTCGATGCGATGGATCGCGAGGCGGCGCGGCGCGGCATCAGAACAGATCAGGTGCGTCGAGAGTGGAGCGAACGGACCACCCTCGGCTACGTCACACCGGCTGCAGAGATCGCCAGGACCGCCGTGTACCTCGCTTCGGACATGGCCAGGCCGATCACCGGCCAGTCCATCGGCGTGCAATGACTCCGTCTGCCGCACGTTGACCAGCCGATGAACGCGCACATCGAAGCCGTGGGCTATGTCGCGACGGCGATGGCAGCCAGTCAGTTCGTCCCCCAGGTGATCCGCACTTCACGTTCTCACGACACCGCGGGCGTGTCCTCGGGAATGTTTGCGATTCTCGTCGCCCAGGCGGGGGCGTGGATGGGATACGGCATCCGCCAGCACCTGTTCCCGCCCGTCCTGACAAACGTGATGCTCGGCTCGTGCGGGATCGTCATGGTCCGGTTGCTGGTCATCAATCGGGCCCCGCACATCCGCAGGGCGATCGCGGCGATCATCGGCGCACTCGTGTTCGAGGTGCTGGTCTACCTGTTCGCCCCCGACGCCGTGCTCGGGGTCGTTGCCGCCCTCGGGGCGTTCATCCTGCTCTGGCCACAGGTGCTCGTCGTCTTCAGACGCACCGACCTGTCCGGACTGTCGTTGGGCAGCTGGTTGCTGTCGATCGGCAACACAATCTTGTGGATGGCCTACGGCCTCGGTCGGCACTCGATGCTGTTACTGCTGTCAGCCGGCCAAGGCCTCGTGCTCAGCCTGGTCATCGTCTCCAGGATGATGTTCGTGCAACGTCAGGCGCGAATGCTTGCGACGGCCGTACCATCCGACTAATGTCTGACCGGAATCACGCAGTCCATACGTCGGACTGAGCACGTCATCTGTGGAGGTCACCCAATGTCGGTTCAAGATCAAATTCGAGACTTGCCGCTTCGTCACGACGGGGGACGACTCGGACCCCGGCTCGACCTCGATGCGTTGATCGGCGACGAACGCCTCCTCGCCTACCGCTTTCCGAACGGCGTCACCGGCTTCCTCACCACCAACGCCGCAGACTTCAAGGCGATCTTGTCGGACCCCCGATTTCACGCCAAACGCTTCCTCGGCGAGCCACAGATGGCGATCATGCCCGTCGACGTCCCCGACATGCCTGGATTCATCCCCAGCATGAACGGTCCCGAACACCTTCGGGTGCGCCGCCTCGCCGCCGGCGATTTCACCGTCAAGCGCGTCGAAGCGCTGCAGCCGATGATCGACGGCGTCGTGACGAAGTACCTCGATCAGCTCGCCGCGCACGGCTCCCCCGCCGATCTCTATGAGATGTACTGCCTGCAGATCCCTTCGGAAGTCATCGCCCTGATCCTCGGGGTGCCACACACCCATGCCGAGGACTTCCAGAACGCAGCACGTCTGACCATCGGCGGATTGCCGGATGCGATGGCCGACCCGGAAGCGCCGGCGAAGGCAGTCGCCAGGCTTCACGAGATCGTCAAGGAGGTCATCGGCATCAAGCGTGAGACACCAGGTGATGATGTCATCACCCGACTCTCGCAGGCCGACAACCCGCCGCTCAGTGACACCGAGATCGCCGGGCTGTGCACGAACCTGTTGCTGGCCGGCCACGAGACGACGGCAACGACGGGCGCCCTGGCGGTCGCCACCCTTCTGACCCAGCGCGATCAATATCGAACGTTCATGGACCATCCCGAGCGACTCCCTGACTTCGTCGACGAACTCGTCAGGTTCGCCTTCATCATCCAAGATGCCGGCGCCGGCATCCCCCGACTGGCCGTCGAGGACGTCAATTTCCACGGCGTGCACATCCGCGCGGGTGACTGGGTGATGCCGACGACCATCGCCGCGAACATCGATCCGTCGGTCTGCCCCTACGCCGCGCCGGAACAGATCGACCTCAACCGCGACCCGATCCAGCACCTCACCTTCGGTTTCGGTGCGCATACGTGCCTCGGCCAGCACCTCGCCAGGGCCGAGCTGCGTTCGATCCTGTCGATGCTGTTCGCCAGGTTCCCCACTCTGGAACTGGTGACTCCGGTCGACGAGATGCCATGGCTGGAGAGTGGCTTCGGCTACCGGATGGCAGAACTCAACGTGGCGTGGTGATGCGATGACCTCCGACCACCGCACCGCACCGCTCGGCTCGGCCATCGGGCTGCGCGACATGCACTTTCATGCGCCCCGATTCCGCGACTACCGCTGGCTAGAGACCAATACCTACTCCTTCACCATTCCCGAGGCGCGGATCGGCTGCCACATCTGGAACGGCTTTCGCACCAACCTCGGTGTCGTTCAATCGGGCATCACCCTGTTCAGCAGCGACAACCCCGGAGCCGGGGCGATGGAACTCGACTACTCGGATCAGTGCAACCACCTGCCCATGCCCCCCGACTCGTTGACCGACTTCTCATTGGCGAATGGCCTCGCGGTCAGCATGACGAAGCCGTTGAACGAGTGGGACCTGCGCTACGAAGGTGCCGACGACACGGTCTTCGATCTGCACTACCGCGGGTTGTGCCCGCCGCTGCACATCTCCGAGACCGGTACCGAGGCTGCAGGGCTCGGCAGCATCAAGTACGGCCATCTCGATCAGATGATGGCGATCACCGGGACGGTTCGCCTCCATGGTACCGACCACGCCGTCAACTGGCCGTCGTGGCGCGATCATTCCTGGAGCCCGCGCCCGGAGGGCGCAGCGCGCGGGGGTTATGCGTCCGACGTCTCGGCGAACTTCGACTACGGCGCCTTCGGGGACGATTTCACATTCTTCGTGCAGACGACACAGCGGTGGGACTCCGTCGACCATGCGGTCGTCGATCACGGATACATCACCGACGGTGCCGACGTACTGCGGTTGAAGGCCGGAACCGGCCGCTTCGTCTACAACGGCAACTGGTCGACGCGTTCGCTCGTCTACGAACTCGAGGACGAGCGTGGCAGGACACATATCTTCAACGGTGAAGCCGTCAGCTTTCACCACATCGGCCCGACGGTGCTCGCGGTCGTGCGGTGGACCAACGAGAGCGGCGACGTCGGATGGGGCCAATACGACTGGCACGGCAACGTGTACCGCCAGCAGACAACCAAGCCCCCGGGTTTCTGACCGACGCCGCGCAGGAGCGCCGGCACCTGGGCTGATGAAGCAGGGTTGCTGGCGCTCCTTTTCGCGTGTTCAGTCGCCGTCGGCGAGCGAGTGGCGGGCCTGTTGCGTCCCGCCATTCGCGCCGTGCGCAGTGTCGAGCCGTATCAGCGCCCGACCAGGTTCATCCCGTTGTCACGCAGAATCCACCGCTGCTGATCCTCGGTCAAGTCCTTGACGAGCGCAGCGAACTCATTCGGATGGGCCATGCCTTCGGAGTGCGGATAGTCCGATCCCATGGCGATCATCTCCGGTCCGACCTCGGCGACGATCTTGTGGACGTCGTCTTCGGGGAACGGGGCGACGAGGATGTGCCGCTTGGCGATCGCCGTCGGGCGCTCGCTCAGTTGACCACCCACCCACGGCCCTTGGCGGCCCATGCCACGCATCTTGTCGATGTGCGACATGAAGTACGGGAGCCACGTGGCGCCGTTCTCGACGCTGGCGACGCGGATGTTCGGGAAGCGGGCGAAAAGGTTGTCGTACAACAGTGCGGACAGCACCGCCATGACCGGTGCGTTGCCATAGGTGTTCATCCACTGCCATGCGGCCTGCTCGACCGCCGGCGGGTCGGGGTTCAGGCCCCACAGCGGGGCGACGCTCTCGTTCCAGCCGCCCTCGCCCTGATGGAAGGTGACGCCGAGGCCAGCCTCGTTGATCCGCGCCCAGAACGGGTCGAAGTACGGGTCGCCTGGCGAGCGCCCATAGGCGTGCCCGGGACGGAGGTTGATGAGGCGGGCTCCCGCTGCCATCACCCGATCGAGCTCTGTGACCGCCATGTCCAGGTCGCGTAGCGACAGCATCGCCGGCGAGTAGATCCGCTCCTTGTAGGCGTATCCCCAGTCGTCCTCGATGAACCTGTTGAGCGAGCGGAAATGGGCGTACAGCGCTGCCGGATTGTCAAAGCGGTGCTCGACGGAGACTCCGGAGGAGAACATCGCGCACGCTTCGATTCCCTGCTCGTCCATCAACGCAATGCGTTCGTCGCGGTTCTTGAAGCCGGGATGGGGCGGCATCAGCAACTCGAGACGCTCGCCCTCGTCGGACGACTTCATCTTCCGCAGCCGCTCCTTGAGCGAACCCGGCTTGACGACCCAGTCCTCCTTGCCGGGGATGGCATCGAGCGGTGAACCACCGCCGGTCAGGCTGAACTTCGAGTGGCCCAGCGCGTCTTTGAATTGAGGTTCGAGATGGCGCGTCCAGGCATCCTCGGTCTCATAGAAGTGGTTGTCCAAATCGAACAGTCGGTAATCGAGCGCTGTCATCGTGGTCCTTTCGCTGTCTGTATCTGTGTCTGTCTAGATGTCGTGAATGGGTCTGCTGAATGCTGGATCGTGCGACATGCGCTCAATCCTGAGCCAGGGAGATGACGTCGGCCGGGCATCGTGTGATGGCGTTCATCACGGCGGGCCGCTCGCTCTCTGGCGGCATCGAGTCAAGCAGGACGACGATGCCCGAATCGTCCAGATCGAATACCTTTGGAGCAGCGAGGAGGCATTGCCCAACGGCGATGCACTTGTCGACGTCGAGGAGGATCCGCATGGCTCCGACGTCGCTCATTTCCAACGCACCGGGAGCTCAGCCATCCGGTATCCGAAGCCGGATTCGAGCCATGGGAGGTCGTCGACCGCCATCTCCGAGGCGAGGTTCGGGAAGCGCTCGAAGATCTTCGGAACGATGACCTTCAGTTCTGCCCTCGCAAGGTGTTGGCCGAGACACGTGTGCGCCCCGAAGCCGAAGGTCAGATGCGGGAACGGGGTTCGGTCGAGGTCGAGTTCGGTCGGCGAGTGCGGACAGACGCTGGCGTCGACGTTCGCCGCAGCAGCGCACGGCATCACCCATTCGCCCTTTTCGATCAGCACGCCATCGAATTCGACGTCTTCGGTCGCCAGGCGCGGGATGCCTGCCCCGGAGTCTGTGAGGATTGCCTTGAAGCGCAGCAGTTCCTCGATGAAGTCGGGGATCCGGTCGGGATCGGCGAGGAACTCGGCCTTGACGTCTGGGCGATCGAGCAGGATGGCGATCTGGTACGCGGCGTTCGTTGAGGTCGTCTCGTGACCTGCGAGCAGGAGGTTGGTGCATAGCCCCCAGATCTCCTCGTCGCTGAGGACGGGGTCCGTCGCTTTCGTGAGCCGCGTGATGAGGTCGTCCTGTGGGTCCTTGCGCTTCAAGGTGATGACGTCGGCGAGCAGTTCGTGGAGCGTCTTGATCGCCCGCGCCGGTGCCTCCGGATCGGTCAGCTTCTCCGGGAGGCCACCGATGGTGTACCTGGCGGCCATCTGGAACTCCTGGGTGTGAGTCGTCGGGACACCGAGGATCCAGGCGATCACTTCGGAAGGGATCGGCAGGCAGTATGAGGCGAAGAGATCGACTGGTGAACCCATCGCCTCGGTCTCGTCGAGATACTTGTCGACGACCTGCTCGATCTTGGCACCGAGATCGCGGATGTGCTTGACGGAGAAGTCACCGGCCGCCAGCCGACGAACAGCGAGGTGATCGGGCCCGTTCATGCTCGGAATGAAGCCCGGCATGTCCGGAACGGCGACGCTGACGGGGGTCGGCTGCGGCTCGCCGAGGAATCGCTTGGCGTGAAAGCGGGGATCGGACAAGATCCGGCGGAAATGGTCTGCTGTCGTCGTCATGTAGCCGGGAACACCGTTCGGATACATGAACTTCATCAGCGTGCCGGAGCGGTTCATCTCTTCGAGAGGGAGCCGGGTCTCGAGACGCCCAGGATTCTTGCGTATCGGTATCGGCTTCACGTCGACGTCGTGCATGGTCATCGGAGGGTCGTTCCAGACTCGTTGGCGAGGCTGATCACACTGGCGGGGCAACGGTTGACGGCGTCGAGCACCCGCGGGTACTCGCTCTCGGGGGGCGCCTCATCGAGCAGCACGATCGTGCCGTTCTCGGCGCTCTGGTCGAAGACGTTCGGCGCTGCGAGCAGGCACTGACCTGCTGCTGTGCATTTCGAGTAGTCGACGAGCACGTGGAATGGATGCGGCGCGCTCAAAATGACACCGGCAGTTCAGCCATGCGGTACCCGAAGCCCTTGTCGAGCCACGGCAATTCGTTCACCGGCGTGAGCAGCTGGACGTTCGGGAAGCGTTCGAAGACCTTTGGGATGATGACTTTGAGCTCAGCGCGCGCGAGATGCTGGCCGAGGCATGTATGCGGGCCGAAACCGAACGTGAGGTGATGGCCGAGGATGTCTTCACGCGCGAGATCCAGTTGCGTCGCACCGTGCGGGCACACCGTCGGATCGGCGTTCGCCGTTCCGACGCATGGCATCACCCACTCGCCCTTGTGAATCGTCATCCCGCCGTATTCGACGTCCTCGGTCGCGAGCCGCGGGATTCCACCGCCGGAGTCGGTGACCATGAAGACGTAGCGGATCAATTCCTCGACCATCTCCGGGGTCCGATCGAGGTGGCTGAGGAAGTACTCCCGGGCTTCGGGGCGCTCGAGCAGGATGGCGATGGCGAACGCTCCGCTCGTCGATGTAGTCTCGTGTCCGGCCAGCAGGAGGTTGGTGCACAAGCCCCAGATCTCCTGATCGCTAACCACCGGGTTCGTCGCCTGCGTCAACCTGGTGATCAGGTCGTCCTCCGGGTTGGCACGCTTGAGCTGGATGATCTCGCCGATCAGTTCGTGCAGGCGGGCAACAGCTTTGGCCGGCGCCATCGGATCTTCGATCTCGTCGGGGAGTCCGCCGATCGTGAGCCTGGCGGCGAGCTGGAACTCCGGTGTATGTGTCGTCGGCACACCGAGGATCTTGGCGATCACCTCGGACGGGATCGGGAGGTTGTAGGACTCGAACAGATCGACCGGCGAGCCGTGCGCCTGGGTCTGATCGAGATATTTGGTGACGACTTCGTCGATCACCGGCTCGAGCTTCTGCACCGCCTTCACCGAGAAGTCGCCGGCTGCAAGGCGACGGACGGCGAGATGCTCGGGCCCGTTCATGCTCGGGATGAATCCAGGCATATCCGGCACCTCGACACTGACCGGGCCGGGCTGCGGCTCGCCGAGGAAGCGCTTGGCATGAAAGCGCGGGTCGCCGAGGATGTTGCGGAAGTCCTCGGCGGTCGTGGTCATGTAACCGGGCACACCGTTCGGATACACGAACGGGAGCAGACCACCGTCGGCATTCAGCTCTTCAAGGGGCAGGCGTGGTTGAAGCCGCTCTCCGTCATTTCGTATCGGCACCCGCCGCATCTCCGAAACTTCCTGCACCGTCATCAAGGCCCCCTGAAGCTTGAAGTGGCGAGCGACACTCGCTCTCCGCTCTTTCCGACCGCTTTTCGGTCGGACGTTTACCCAATAGACTTTAGCGCAACTGATTGACCTTCGCAAGCCGGTCGGCGCTGCACAACGTCACGAACGGGCGCCCGCGCCCGCTCACCGCCCGCCCGACTGACCCGTCTGGACACCCGCAACGGCGAGCGCCTCGTCCCAGGAGGCCCGCGTCGACAAGGACGGGCGATACGCCATCAGAGCGCGCGTCGAATTGAGCCCGAAGACCCCTTCCAGCCGGTCGCCGCGGCGGTACAACGCGACGAACTGTCTGGCGGCAGTCGATCCGGAGACGATCCTGACCTCGTCATGATTGGCAGAGCGGCCGAGAAACTGCACGCGCCGGTCGTACTGATCGCTCCAGAAGAACGGAACAGCCGAATACGGCTCCGCGAGGTCGCCTCGCGATGTCGCCAGCAGGTTCGCGGCGGCCGCAGCGCCCTGCTCGGCTGCGTTCGTCCAGTGCTCGACACGCATCTCCTCACCGAAGAGCCCGTTCGGCCATCTGGCCACGTCGCCAGCGGCGTAGACGCCATCGACGCCCACGTTGAGCGTGGCGTCACAGACCACGCCGTCGCGCAACTCGAGGCCGCTCCCCTCCAACCACCGTGTCGCCGGCGCAACGCCGATGCCCACAACGATGACGTCAGCGCTGACCCGCTCGCCGCCGGCCAGGGTCACCATGCCCGGCTCGACCGACTCGATGACGACGTTGCAGCGAAGATCTACACCGTGTTCGGCGTGGATCTCGCCGATCACCGTCCCAATGTCGGCGCCGAGCCCGCGGATCAGCGGCGCCGGCAGCCCCTCGAGCACGGTGACGTCGTTACCCAGTTGACGAACCGTCGCTGCGACTTCCAGTCCGATGAACCCGGCACCGATGACGACGACTCGTTTCGAGCCGTCAGACACCATCTGGTGCAGCGCGAGCGAGTCGTCCAGCGTGCGCATGACAACGACCGAAGGGTCGACCACCTGTCCCGCCAGACGCCTGGCTTCGGCCCCCGTGGCGATGATCAGGCCGTCGAAGCCGATCTCATCGTCGTGGTCGCCACCGTCATGGCGACGATCAGTGCGAGGTTCGTGGCCGGCCGCATCCTCGTCGTGGACAGGGCGCACGCGCTCGGCGCCCTCGACGGAACGCACGGTGACGACTCTTCGGGCAACGTCCAGGCCAACCGCAGCGACGCCGAGACGCCACTGGAGCTCGAGCGGATCGTCCGCGGTGAACTGTCGCAGCGCCGTTCGCTCGGGCGCCCACTCGCCGGAGAGCACCTTCTTGGACAGCGGCGGACGGTCGTACGGAGGATGGCGTTCGGCGCCGACGATGGTGATCGTTCCCGTGAACCCGCGGGTGCGGAGCGTCTCGGCAGCACGTAACCCGGCGAGCGAGGCACCGACGACGACCACTCGCCTCAAGGGGAACACCATTTCTACCTCCTACGAACCTGGACGTTTCAGCCCGACAGTGGACAAATGCCGCTCTCAATGAGCAAGACGTTGTTGACGGTAGGAGCGCCTCGTTCTATTGTCGAACGTCAGACAGAATATCGGCTCGCCCTGCGTGTCGAGTCATCGAAACGGAGAGTGCAATGACCGCGCCAGACACCGCAGTGCTCGATCTACCCCTACGCCATGGCGGCGATCCGCTGACGCCTCGCCTGCCGCTCGCCGAACTCCTCGAACGCCGGGACGAGCGTCTGATCCCGTACCGATTTCCAAATGGTGTGGTCGGTTGGATGACGACGAACATGGACGACTTCAAGGCAGCACTCAGCGATGAACGGCTTCACGCTAAGCGGTTCCTCGGCGAGCCGCAGCCCTGCCCCGTCAGCGTGTCGGTGCCCGACATGCCTGGATTCATCCCGAGCATGAACGGACCGGAGCATCTGCGAATCCGTCGCCTCGCCGCCGGCTATTTCTCGGTGAAGGCCATCGAACAGATGCGGCCGTTCATCGGATCGGTCGTCGACAAGCATCTGGACCGGCTCGCCCAGCACGGTCCGGCTGTCGATCTGATCACCGAGTTCTGTCTCCCGATTCCCTCCGAGGTCATCGGGCAGATCATCGGCGTCCCTCACGACGAGGCCCCGGCGTTCCAGCGCGCCGCTGAGCAGACGATTGGACAACGCAAAGGCGGCAAAGACGACCCCGAGGCTGCCGGTCAAGCGGTCGCCAAACTGCACGAGATCCTCGGCGCCGTCGTCGCCGCGAGGCGTCGGAACCCCGGCAGCGACCTGATCTCCCACCTGACAAAGGCCGACGATCCCCCGTTGTCGAATGCCGAGATCGCCGGGCTGTGCACCAACCTGCTGCTCGCCGGCCACGACACGACAGCCTCGTCGACGGCCGTCGCCCTGACGATCCTGCTGTCTCGCCCCGATCAACTGGCCACGTTCGTAGCTGACTCCGGCCGTGTCGCCCAGTTCATCGAGGAACTCGTCCGCTTCGTGTTCGTGATCGCCGAGAACGGCGCAACGATCCCCCGCTTGGTGACCGTGGACATGGAGTTCGCCGGTCGGCAGTTGCGTCGTGGGGATTGGGTGATGCCGGCTACGGGAACCGCAAACATCGACCCGTCGGTGTGCCTGCACAATCCGCTCGAGCTCGAGCTCGAGCTCGAACGCGACCCGGTCCAGCACGTCGCCTTCGGCTACGGGCCCCATACCTGCCTCGGTCAGCACCTGGCAAGGGCGGAACTGCAGATGATGTTGTCACGCCTGCTTCAACGGTTCCCGACGATTCGACTGGTGCAGCCAGCAGCGGCGTTGGACTGGAACGACGAAGCGTTCATATACAGGATGTACGAGTTGCCGGTCACATGGTGAACGCAGCCGGACTCCCTCCGTCGGGAGCAACGGAAACGACGGAAACCCTGCCGGCACCCGATGCGGGACGCTCCTCGACCATCAGCGGATTCAGCCATGTCACCCTGTTGGTCACCGACATCGATGCCGCCAGGCGTTTCTATGTCGACGTGCTCGGCCTCGATGAGCTGCCGCGTCCGGACGTTCTCGGACCGGGCGCGTGGTTCCGCGTCGGTGACCGTCAACTCCATCTCGGCATCACTGATGCGATGCCGAACGGAACTCCCGACGCGCTCTCGCATATTGCATTCCATCTTGATGCCGCGGACTTCGAGCACCGCGTGCGCCGGATAGAGGAACGTGGAGGGGTGCTCGTTCGCGGGGTTCGCAGCCGCGTCGACTTCGGCGTCACCGTCAGAGCTGCATTCCTTCGCGATCCGTTCGGAAACCTCGTCGAGCTCACCGACGTTGGCGCTCTCTCCGACTGACCCGGACCGAACCGTCACCAACCACAAATCGGCGGCCTCCAGAAGCGCCATACCGACCTGGAGTCGCGCCACAAGGAGGCAGACGTCGCTTTGATGGGTCGGCACTACTAGCAGGGCCCGCGTCCAACACCTCCGCATCGTCCAAGCTGTCTTGCAACTCGGCTCAGGCGCTCGATCGATCCTTACCCCGCCGCGCTTGCCTTACCGTCAGCGCACGAACTTTGTCGGTCTCGGTCAGATCGCGTCAGCTGCATGCGAAAGGAACCCACCACCGACGGCCCACGCACCCACCACCTGGTCACCGCCCCAACCACCCCACAGCCCGATTGCAACCAATGCAATACGCAAATCTGTATTACCCGGGGCCTGGGGTTATGCGGGGTGCGGGTCTTGGCGGTGTGGCTGGCCTGGGGGACTGTTGGTGGGCGGGGTTGAGTGATCCCGGATAATCCTGTGGCCGGTGGAGGCTTCTCGTGGGGGTGGTCCCCGTTTGAGGAGGTTTGTGGTGATGGATGCATCGCGGGTTCGTGTGGGTGGGCCGTTGGCCGTCTACGCGCCTGATCTGATCGGTTCGCTGAGCGACGCCGGCTATGGCGTCAAATCGACGGTTGAGCATATGCGGCGTTTGGCGGAGCTGAGTTGGTGGTTGGAACGCGAGCGCCTGGACCCGGCTGCGGTGGACGAGCGGTTGGTCGGGGATCTGCTCGACGTGCTGCACGGGTCGGGTCGATCGTTGATGTCGACGCCGCGTTCGTTCCGGGTGGTGCTGGGTTTTTTGCGATCGTTGGGGGTCGCGGCACCGGCGCAGGTTGGCGTGTTGTCACCGGTCGGGGTGCTGCTGGCGCAGTACCAGCACTTTCTGGTGGTGGAGCGGGCGTTGGGTGCGATGACAGCGAAGGGGTATGTGGCGACAGCAGCGTGGTTTTTGTCGCGGACGTGCGCTGATGATCCCGACCGGGTGGCGGGGCTCTCGGTGGCGGATGTGTCGAGGTTCGTGTCAGATGCGGGTCGTGTGCGCAGCCCCCGATCGGTCAACGAGGTCGTTGTCGGTGTGCGGTCGTTGCTGCGCTATTTGTTCTTGAAGGGTTTGATCGATCGGCCGTTGGCGCAAGCGACGCCGTGGCTGGCGAGCGCCAAAACGAGTTCGTTGCCGCGCACGCTGACGCCAGGGACCGCCCAGTTGCTGCTGCAGAGCTGCGATCGCGCGACGCTCGCTGGGACCCGCGACTTCGCGTTGCTGTCGTTGTTCGTGCGGCTCGGTTTGCGTGTCGGCGAGGTCACGGCGATCGAGCTCGATGACATTGATTGGCGACGTGGCGAACTGTTGGTTCGTGGCAAGGGCGGCTGGCGTGACACGTTGCCGTTACCCGTCGATGTTGGCGAAGCGCTCGTTGCCTACCTGTGCGTGCGTGTCCCGGTTACCGGCTGCCGGCGAGTGTTCCTGCGGGTGGTCGCCCCGCGTGGACCGATAGCGATGACCGATATTCGTGCTGTCGTGCGCCGGGCCTGCAAACGCGTCGGGGTGCCCGACACGAGCACTCACCGACTCCGCCACGCAGTCGCGTGTGAGCTGTTACGTAACGGCGCACCGTTGTATGAGATCGGCCAGGTCCTGCGTCATCATCACCTCGCCACCACGGCGATCTACGCCAAGGTTGATTTCGAAGCGTTGAAGACAGTCGTCGTGGCGTGGCCCGGGACGACGTCATGAACGCGCTCGCTACCGCCGCCGACGACTATCTCGCAGCGCGTCGCGCTGTCGGCTACAAACTCGACGAAACCGGTCGGGTGTTGACAGGTTTCGTCGCTCATCTCGACAGCATCGGCGCGGTGACGATCACCGTCACGGCCGCTGTTGCGTGGGCGTCGAACCCTCCCGGTCGCAGCAACATCGCCCAGCGCTTATCGATGATCCGCGGGTTCGCCCGCTACCTCCAAGCACTCGAGCCGGCGCATGAGATCCCACCCGCCGGGCTGATCCCGAACCGCACCAGACGCCGGGTCCCGTATCTTTACGCCGATACCGATACCACCGCGTTGATGAACGCTGCCCGCCTGCTCGAACCACCGATCTGGGCGGAGACATGCGAGACCGTCATTGGTCTGCTGGCGGTCACCGGCTGCCGTATCGGTGAACTCCTGCGGTTGAACACGATCGACATCGATTGGGACAGCGGTGTCGCCACCGTGTGGCTCACCAAGTTCAACAAAAGCCGACACGTTCCTCTCGACCCGACCACGATGGTCGCCCTCGCCCGTTACGACGAACATCGACACCAGCGATTGCCAACATCGACGACACCAGCGTTGTTCGTGTCGCTCACCGGGCGCCGCCTGCGCTACACATCGTTCGCTGCAACGTTCGCCACGTTGTTGGACACCGCCGGCGTGACCACCGTGTCGGGCCGCCCAAGAATTCACGATTTTCGACACAGTTTCGCTACGAGGACGCTGCTCGAGTGGTATCGCAACGGCGCCGACGTTCACGCCATGCTCCCACGACTGTCCACCTACCTCGGTCACGTCTCCCCGTCGACCACGTACTGGTATCTCAGCGCCGCCCCGGAACTGATGGCGATCGCCGCCGAGCAACTCGACCAGCACCGCGAGGACCACCAATGACATCGCTCGCTCCAACGCTCGAGGCGTTCTTCACCGAACGCCTCTACCGTCAACTTCACGCCAGCCCGCACACCGTGTCCTCATACCGCGACACCTTCCGACTGCTCCTCGGCTACGCCCACACGCGCACCGGTAAAACGCCATCACAACTCGACCTCGCCGATCTCGACGCGACACTGATCGCCGGCTTCTTGGACCACCTCGAACACGACCGCCACAACACCGTACGAACCCGCAACAACCGCCTGGCAGCAATCCGATCGATGTTCCGATACGCCTCCTACCGCCAACCAGCCCACGCCGCGCTCATCCAACAAGTCCTCGCGATCCCCGAGAAACGCAGCCACCGAACGACCGTCTCGTACCTCTCCCCAATCGAGATAGAAGCGCTCCTCAACGCCCCCGACCGCGACACGTGGATCGGTCGACGCGACCACGCGCTCCTCGTCACCGCCATCCAAACCGGGCTCCGAGTCTCCGAGCTCACAGCACTACGAAACCAAGACATCATCCTCACCGCCGGCGCTCACCTGCGCTGCCACGGCAAAGGCCGCAAGGAACGATGCACACCACTCACCCGCCACACCGTCGCCGTGCTACGAACCTGGATGGCAGAACGCCACGGAACCTCCGACCAAGCCCTCTTCCCAACCCGACGCGGGACCGCACTCAGTCCCGACTCCGTCGGGGATCTCGTCGACAGACACGTCGCCGTCGCCCAACAACACTGCCCCACCTGGACAACCAAACACGTGACACCGCACACCCTGCGCCACTCCTGCGCCATGTCCCTACTTGGCGCCGGCGTAGAAATATCCGTCATCGCCCTCTGGCTCGGCCACGAAGAAATCCAGACCACCCAGATCTACCTCCACGGCGACCTCGCCATCAAAGAACGCGCCCTCGCCGCACCACCCCACCAGCCACCCCACCCGGCCGTTACCAGCCACCCGACAGCCTCATCGCCTTCCTCGAAGCACTCTGATTATCCGGGACACACAACCACACCGACCACACCAGGCCACGGCCCTCAAGCGCCCACCCCGCATAACCCCCCGCCCCGGGTAATACAGAATATGAGGGATCCCGCATAATCTGTACATGTGCACCAGGTGCTGCACGGTGCAACATGATCGCCCGGGCCGGTCATTGCAGAATGTGTTGTCCGTCTGGAAGCTTCGTGTCGGCGCCGAGGACTACTACCTGTCACAGGTCGCTCGCGGTCTCGAGGATTACTACTCCGGTCGCGGTGAAACGGTCGGCACATGGTCCGGGAACGGTGCTGCGGCGCTCGGCCTGTCGGGTTCGGTC
>JANXUF010000060.1 GCA_025356335.1 Actinomycetes bacterium | reverse complement strand
GTGCGTCTCGCCGATCGGTTCGCGCTCGGCTTCCTCGGCGTGTCGTTCGCGGTAGCAGCGCTCGCATGGATCATCAGCGGTGACGCTGTCCGAGGCATCGCCGTGCTCGTCGTCGCCACCCCGTGTCCGTTGATCCTCGCTGCGCCAGTGGCGATCGTCGCCGGCCTGTCCCGAGCCGCCAAGCGTGGCGTCGTCGTCAAAGGCGGAGGAGCGCTCGAGTTGCTCGCTCGTGCCGATGTGCTGTTGTTCGACAAGACCGGAACGCTGACGCTCGGCCGCCCGACAATCGTCCAGATCCTCACCGCCGACGGTTTCCAGTCCGCTGACGTGTTACGGCTGGCTGCCAGCGTCGACCAGATCTCACCGCATGTGCTCGCCGCGGCGATCGTGCGCGGCGCGCGGGAGCGGCAGATCGATCTGGTGGTGCCGTCCGATGCGACCGAGGTTGCCGGATCTGGCGTCGCCGGCACCGCCGACGGTCACCAGGTTCGAGTCGGCAACGGTGCGTGGACCGGCGTGACAGGCAGCGAATCATGGGTCGAGCAGGCTCGTTCGATCGCCGAGTTCGATGGGTCGCTCTGCGTTTTCGTCGGGATCGACGACATGCCGGCCGGGGCGCTGCTGCTCAACGATCCCATTCGGGCTGACGCCGGGCGAACGATTCGCAATCTGCGTCAGAGCGGTATCCGGCGCGTCGTGATGGTCACCGGCGACCGCTTCGAAGTCGCTTCGTCAGTCGGCGCGATGCTCGGTGTGGACGACATCGCCGCACAGCAATCTCCTGCTGACAAGGTCGACGTCGTCCGCCGCGAAACCGCCAACGGCACGACCATCATGGTCGGTGACGGCATCAACGACGCACCGGCGCTCGCAGCGGCCGATGTCGGCGTTGCCATCGGAGCGCGCGGCTCGACCGCCTCCTCGGAGACCGCCGACATCGTGTTGACGGTCGATCGTCTCGACCGCCTCGGTGAGGCGCATCTCATCGCTCGGCGGGCACGGTCCATCGCCCTGCAGAGTGTCGTGGCCGGCATGGCGATGTCGGTGATCGCCATGGGGGCGGCGGCGGTCGGTCTGCTGCCGCCGGCATGGGGAGCCCTGCTGCAGGAGGTCATCGATGTGGCCGTGATCCTCAATGCGCTGCGCGCCCTTCGCGCCGGCCGCAACGAGGTTCGTCTCGACGAGGGAGCATCGACGCTTGCGCTGCGATTCAGTGCGGCACACCGCAGGCTGCGTCCTGAAGTTGCGTTGATCCGAACAGCGGCCGACGCCCTCGGGGCGCTGGCGGGGAGCGAGGCGATGTCGGCGGTGCGCACCGCCCAACGTCTGCTCGTCGAGGAGATCGGCCCACACGAGGAAGAAGAGGGGCGTCTGCTGTACCCGATCATCGCCTCGGCGCTCGGGGGTACCGACCGGACCGCAACGATGAGCCGGGCACATGCGGAGATTGCCCGGTTGACGGCGCAGACCGCAGTGATCGTCGGGCGGGTCGGTGACGGCACCCCGTCAGCGGCGGACGTGCGCGATCTCCAGCGATTGCTGTACGGGTTGTATGCGCTGCTCGAGTTGCACTTCGCCCAGGAGGACGAGAGCTACCTGTCGCTCGCCGACGAACCGCATGCCTCCGTCGGACCGATGTCTCGAGCATGAGTCTTTGTTCCCTAGTCGCGGGCTGCGGCGCGGGCATCGTGGGGAGGTGACGCCGAGACCGCGGCGCATAGGATCCGAACATTCGGATCCGTAGCTGACAAGGAAGACACCCCATGTCCCACGTACATGCAATCGTCTGGCTCGACCATCGCGAGGCCAAGGTCATCGGCTTCTCGCTCGGTGAGAGCGAGACCATCGAAATCCACAGTCAGATGCCGGAACGCCACATCCGCCATCAGGACCAGTTCCAAGGCGAAGGACACACGAACGACGATCTGCAGTTCTTCGGCGAAATCGCCGAGGCACTGGCCGATAGCCATGCGGTCCTGATCACCGGTCCGGGGACTGCAAAGGATGCGTTCGAACGCTATGTCATCGAGCGCCACGCCGATCTCGCCAAGCGCATCGTCGGCACCGAGCCGCTCGATCACCCGACAGCCGGTCAGCTGGCGGCGTACGCACGGAAGTATTTCACGGCAGTGGATCAACTCGGCCTGAACTGATCGGTCGGCCTGAACTGATCGGTCGGTGCGGCGATGCCCGTACCGCGTCGTCATGCATAGCGGCGTTCGAGCAGCAGGGCGGCGATGCACAGCATCGGGTCGTTTGGCCAGGTGTGGGACCAAAGCCTCTGGCGACTACGTGGTGGTCGAGTGACGATGGGAGTGAGCCATACCGACTCCATTCGTAAGGAGCGATCACCATGACCATGATTGCAAGCGGGCCCCCGACCATCGCTGATGTCGACCTCAGGTCGGACGTCGAAGACGAACTGGAGTGGGACCCGGCAGTCCCTTCGACAAGCGTCGGCGTCTCCGTCACCGACCACACCGTCACCATCGCCGGAACCGTTCATACGCTTGCGCACCGACTGGCAGCCGTCAAAGCGGCACGCCGCGTAAAGGGCGTTCACGCGATCGTCGATGAGATCGTCGTGGTACCGATGACGGGACATGGCGGGACCGACCAGGATGTCGGCCTCGCTGTCGAGCACGTGCTCGAGAACAGCGCAACCGTCCCTGACACCGTCAGGGCTGTCGTGCGTTCCGGCGTCGTCAAGTTGAGCGGCACGGTGGATCACCAGTTCCAGAAGAACGCCGCCTACCGCGCTGTTGGTGACATCAAGGGGGTCGCCTGGATCGAGAACAGCATCCTGGTGAAGCCGCAGGCGAACAGCAACGTCGTCCGTTCACGGATCGTGTCGGCGATGCACCGCAACGCCGACTGGGATTCGCGGGACATCCATGTGATGACCGTCGGCCATGAGGTGTGGCTCGACGGAACCACCCGTTCCTTCGCCGCTCGCTCCCAGGCCGAGGCAGCTGCGTGGTCGGCGACCGGTGTCGAACTCGTGCACAACAACATTCACATCGTCTGAGTCCGCTCCCGAGCCGGGAACCGTCAGCACTCGCAAGGAGCGATCATCATGACCATGGGGACACCGCGTGAGGCGACGCTCGAGCGCGAAGACTGCCTGCGCCTGCTCGGTAGTCACCAGATTGCCAGACTCGTTTCCGGGTCAGACGGCAGACATCTGCGTCCGGTGAACTACCTACTCACTGCCGGCGAGATCTTGACGCGAGCCGACCAGCCGATCGTCGACGGCACCGCCGTGACCTTGGAGATCGACGAGTTGGACGCCGTCGAGCGTCAAGGCTGGAGCGTGATCGTTCATGGCCGCGCCTACGCGATCAGCGAGGAGTCCGTCAGTGCCGATGCCCGAGAACGGCTCGCGCCATGGGCACCAGGGCCGAAGGCCTCGTGGACGAAGATCGTGATCGACGAAGTGAGCGGTCGCTGGGTCAGAGCAGGCCGCGAGCGGGACCAGCTCGATGCCCGCGGCTATCTGTGAGCATCCGGCACTGTGTGCATCCAGCACCGTGAGCATGCTGCTGAGAGCGTGCGGCGCCGGCGGTCTGCGGCTGCTCCGGTTCCTCAGCGATGACTCTCGGCCCTAGCGTTCGAGGTATCGACGGCAGACGATGATCGTATGAACCATCACACCGTCGTCGTTGGATACAACACCTCACCGTCGTCGACAGAGGCGGTGCTCTGGGCAGCCGCTGAGGCCACTGCCCGGTCCGTCAACCTCTGTGTCATCGCCTGCTACGACATGCCGCTCGATGCTGCGCTTCCACCATCTTGGACCTCGACGGATGTCGTCGACAGGGTCATCGACGCAGTCGCCCAGCCTGCCGGCGCGATGAAGAAACTGATCCACGAGCGGTACCCCGAACTCCATGTCGATATGCAGGTCTCGCCAGGTCCGGCGACTCAGATTCTGCATCACGATCTCCAGCCGAGTGATCTGATGGTCGTCGGGTCGAACAGCCACGGCTTCGCCAGTGGCTACTGGCTGGGGAGCACCGCCCGTGCGGTCGTGCGTCACAGCCCGTGTCCCGTCGTCGTCATCCGCGGTGCTGCGTCGCGTGGGCGGCCCGACCGGATCGTCGTCGGTGTCGACGGCTCGGACTCCTCGGCGAAGGCGTTGATCTGGGCAGCGGACGAGGCCGATCTGCACGGCGTCGAATTGGCGGTCGTACACAGCTGGTTCTATCCGTACCTCGGCGTCGATACTCATGCGGCGCAAGCGAGGGAACTCACTCAGATCGATGCCGCATGCGTGCTCGAGGAATCGGTCGAGTCTGCTCGCGAACGATGCGGCGTCACAGTGACAGCGGTGCTCGTCGAGGACGGGCCGGGGTCGGCGTTGTTGGGTGTGGTCAAGGATGGCGACCTGTTGGTACTCGGCTCCCGCGGTCGGGGTGCGATCGCCTCCAGCCTGCTCGGATCCACCGTCAACAACGTGCTCGACGAGGCGGCAGTTCCCGTCGTCGTCGTGCGCTAGGAGTCCGCCGTGAAGGTACGGGACGCAATGACGGCACCAGCGATCACCATCGGTCCCGATGCGCCGTATCGGGCGATCGTGCACTCCCTGTTGTCGCACGACATCAGCGGACT
Organism: Actinomycetes bacterium; assembly: GCA_025356335.1. Taxonomy (GTDB): domain Bacteria; phylum Actinomycetota; class Acidimicrobiia; order Acidimicrobiales; family Ilumatobacteraceae; genus JANXUF01. Next base: position 34,052 of record JANXUF010000060.1, on the reverse strand, counting down.
TCCGGTGGTCGATCTGCAGAACCGTCTGCTGGGCATCGTGACGGAAGCCGATCTGATCGCCGCTGACGCGTACGGCCACGGTCGCCGTCGAGTTCTCGGACTCGTCGATGACGTCGTCGCCGGACAGCAGATCGAGTGGATCGTGGCGGCGTCGGAGATGACCGCAGCAGAGCTGATGACGCCGGAGACGGTCGTCGCCGACCTCGACGACGACCTTGCCAGCATTGCCAGACTGATGCTGGAAACGCCGTGCAAACGCCTCCCGGTCGTGCGTGACGGTCGTGTCGTCGGGATCATCAGCCGCCACGACCTGTTGCGGCGGTTCGATCGAGCAGACCGCGAATTGTCACTCGACATCGCCAACCTGCTTGCGGATCCGGCACAGATCACGGGAGCCGGCGCGGTGAGGGCAACGGTCTCGAACGGCGTCGTGACGCTGACCGGCACGGTGACGGACATCGAAGCGGAGCAATCGATGGAGGACGCGATCATCGAGATCGACGGTGTCGCCGACCTCGACGACCGAGTCGTCGTCCGAATGGATTCCGCCTGAACATGCAACCACGGTGTCGGGTCGTTGGACCCTGGTGGATCGCTCGTGGCGGGCGGATGATCGAGGGGTGATCTCCACCGCCTCGCGCCATCGCCTCGAACGCCTCATCATCACCGTCGACGAATCGAGCGACTCGGAGAGGGCCCTGCCGATCGCCATCGCCCTCGCCGAGCGCATCGGCATCCCCGCCGAACTCCTGTCCGTCGTCGACAGTGATGTGCAGTCCGGGACGCTGCGGACCCACCTCCTCGACCTCGTCCGGCAGTCCGGCCCACCGGTCATCTCGAGCGAGGTCACCCAGGCGCGCGACGTCGCCGGCGAAATCGGCAGGCGGATTCGTAGCCGCACGGGTGCGGTCGTCGTCATGAACAGTCGTGGTCCGAGAAGGACCTCGGGTGTGTTGACGGAATCGCTCGCTGCTGAACTACTCGCTGACGGTTTGCCGATCGTCATCGTCGGTCCCCGTGCGATCGCTCGCCCGAATGATCTGCCTGTCGTCGCCTGCCTGGATGGTTCGCCGGAGTCCGAGCAGGTCATCCCGTTCGCCGCCGAGTGGGCGATGGGGCTGCGAGTACCGTTGATGCTGCTGATCGTCGCCCGCCCGTTGCTCGACTCGATGCCACTGCGATCATCTGCTGACCCGAGCCGGTTCGACCCGGAGACGATCCTTCGCCGGGTGGATGCCTCCACACGCGTGCAGTGGCCGGACATCGATGTGCACAGCCATCTGCTGAGTTACCCGTGGAACGTCGCCGATGCGCTGACGATCTATCTCGACCGCAACCCGGCGCAGCTCTTTGCCGTGGCGACACATCTGCGAACCGACTGGGCACGACTGGTCCATCCGAGCACGACGGCGCGCATCGTCCACCAACTCGCTGCGCCGATACTCGTCGTTCCGATCGAGACGCCGATATCCACCGTCCCGATCGAGATCCCGCTGCTCCGACACCCGGCACCATCTACCGCCGGACCGGGACGCAGCCCGGGGGTGTTCGACGAGATCATCCTGCCGATCGATGGGGAACACATCACGTCCGACGCCGCGCTGACAACGGCGCGCAACCTCGCCGTGCCTGGGGATTCCGTCGTCACCTTCCTGGCGTGCGGGCGGCACACCGCCAGGGATGTCGAGAAGGAACGGCTGAGGTCCGAGCTGACCGAATTCGTTTCGCCGGCGAGCGTCCGCTGGCAGGTCGTCCAATCGGCAGATGTCGTCGACGCAACGATCGCAGCGGTTGCCGCAGCTCCGCGGGGCATCGTCTGCCTGGACACCAGCGCCAACGGACAGTTCGTCGACACGCTGATCCCGACGGTGACCGGACAGATCATCCGCTGGTCGCCCCGGGCCGTCGTCCTCGTCGGTCCGCGTTGCCGGCCCCCAGAGACGGGTCGATACAGCCAAATCGTTGCGTGCATCGACGGCTCGTTGATCTCCGAAGCAGTCGCCGAACTGGCAGCGCGATGGGCGGCCGACTTCGGGCTGCCGGCGTTCATTCTCGAAGTCGTCGAACCCGGAACGAACGTCGTCGGGGCGCCATCGATCGCCAATCGGTATGTGGACCGGTTGTCGGCGAGGCTTGCCAAGCAGCACAAGATCGTCGTGACCGGTGAGACGATCGATCACGCCCGTGCATCGATCGCCATTCGCCAATGGGCCGATGCCCACACCGAGGCGATCCTCGTGATGGCCAGCCACGGCAGGGGCATGTCGGAGCAACCGCTCGGTGGGGTGGTGATGGATGTGGTCAGACACGTTCCGACACCGGTCGTTGTCATCCCAGCTCACCAGACCGACACGTCGAACGCCTCGACATCCGAATGAGTCGCGAGCGATGATGTCTGCCGTTGTGCTGGTTGCCGCGGAGGTGTCAGGTCGGGTTCTGGGCGACGACCGAACGCCTCGGGACTCGCCACGTGAGCAGCGTCCCGCCGGACGGCTGACTGACGATCGATGTCTCGCCGCCGAGAATATCGGCGCGCCTTGCGATGCTGGCAAGTCCTTGCCCTCCGAACACGTCGTCGGGGATGCCGACTCCGTCGTCGTGAACCGACAGCACGACGTCGGCTGCGACGACGATGTTCACCCGAACGTTCCCGGCGTTCGCGTGCTGAGCGATGTTCGACAACGCTTCGCGCAGCACCGATATCAAGTGTTCGGCCAGGTCGACGTCCGTCGTTTCGACGGGACCGTCGATGTGCAGGCGCGGGTCGAATCCGAGTACCTCGCCCGCCTCGGCAACTGCCACCATCAACCGTCTGCGGACTTCATTCGGCACGCGGGACATGCCTTGGAGGTGGAAGACGACGTTGCGGACTTCGCGGATGGTCTCGTCGAGATCGTCGACCGTCTGCTCGAAGAGGATTCTCGCAGCGTCGTCAACGAGTCGCATCGCCGATTGCAGCCGCATCCCGGCGGCGAAGAGTCGCCTGACGACGGTGTCATGGAGATCGAGAGCGATCCGTTCACGGTCCTCGGAGATGGCGACGGCGATCGTGGCGGCATGCACCGCCTCTTCCGCCTGCAGCAGGATCCTGTCGGCAGCGAGTCGGTCGGTCATGTCGATGACAGCGGTGGCGGCGCCGGCATCGTCGCCGACCCGCGGAGGCCTCATGCTGATTTTTCGGTGAAGCTGGGCGGCTCGGCAACAACTGTTTCCATGGTCTTCCTCATGAAGCGAGAGGCGAAGAATCCGAACCGACAATTCTGCGGTGTCGCTACCGGAATCGAGCGTCTCTATGGGTCTACCAATTCTTGGCGCTACCAGGGTTCCGGAGCAACGCTCCCGGATCACGCCGAGTGTCCGGCCTGTCCCGACACGCCACGGGTGTAACCAACGTGCTCGTCAGCATCCTACCCACCTGCCGACCGACTGATCGACACGATCATGGCGTTCACTGCGGGTACCACGGACGGTGTTCGACAACCGAGTTGTGGCCGTTGAGCGGCATCACCCGATCGGGTGCGAGCGGTGCTGAGGAGCCGAAGCCCCTGAACTCGAGGTCCGGCGATGAAGGATCGGCTCGACCCCCCGCAGCGAGATGATCGACTGAGGACCTTCGGCCCTAGCGAGCAGCATCTGTCGGTTGGTTCGCTGGTGTGCACGCAATCAACGAGGAGTTCTCTGATGACCAATCATTCGCATCGAGCCGACGGTTCGCACCATCACGGGATCGTCGTCGGGATCGACGGTTCTGGTGCTTCGTCGAGGGCGCTGTCGTGGGCCTTCTCGGAGGCCGAGCGACGGAGCGTCGACCTCGACGTCGTCATCGCCTGGACGTTTCCGTATCAGTTTGCGGAGGGATTCGACGTGATGTGGCGTGAAGATTCCGAGTACTTCGCCAAGACGTCGCTCGCTGAGGCCGAGAACCTCGTCGACCACCTCCTCGACGGCAAGCCACGCCCGCCGTGGCTGCATGTCCATGCGATCGAGGGCGCTGCCTCCGTCGTCCTGCTGAACCGGGCCAAGACCGCAGAAATGCTCGTCGTCGGGACACGCGGCCGAGGCGGATTCCGAGATCTACTGCTCGGCTCCGTGAGTACGGCGTGTGTCCATCACACGCCGTGCCCGATTGCGGTCATCCCCTGCAACGACCAGTAGCTGTACTCGGCCATCAGGTTGCTCGGGTATGGTCACATCGACTTCGTGGCGATGACTGCGGGAACCAACGGGTCGCGGTGGCCGAACAGCAGCTCAGCCGTCACCGGCCTGGCGAGGTCGCTCAGATCTGCGGCCAACTGGATGATGAGATCATCGATCGCAATCACGCCGACGAACTCGCCGTTCCGAGTGACCGCCAGCCGTCGCACGGCGTTTCGGTGCAGGAACTCATAGGCGTCATGGAGGTCGGCATCGGCATCGATCGTGACGACGGGCATCGTCATGATCGAATCGATGCGCGCCTGGGGGGAGAGGTTCGTGGCGATGCATCGGCGAACGAGGTCCCTGTCGGTCACAACGCCGACGAGTTCGATTCCGTCGACGATGGCGAGCACACCAACGCCGGTCTGTTCCATCTGCACGGCGGCTTCGTGGATGGTCGCTTCCGGGCGAATCCACACCGGTGGTCTGTGCATCATCTCGCTGATCCTCATCGCGTCACGTTCCTGTCGACTCGAACCCTCCGCGCCGACGGACGGTGCGTTCAGGCGGGCCCTCGGTACCTCATGGTCGTCGCCGGCCGGGCGTTGCGATAGAGGCGAACGGCACTGTGAACGCCTGCGGGCAGCGGCACCGTCGCGCTGGCTCGCCACCGTTCGTCGGGCCTATCGGCCCTAGCGACCAGCGGGCCGGCCAGCGATAGTGAGAGGCGAGGAAGTCGATACGGCCGAGGAATCGCTGCATGGTTTCCCCGACCCTGGTGTCGAACAGACGCAAGCAATTCGCAGCAGGGAATGCCAGTGCTTGCCGCTTGGAGATGTGGTGTGAAGACCGATGCTCGTGTGCGCGATTCGTCGTCAGCTGAGTCCGACGTGTCGCAGATCGTTGCAAATCCGCCGCCAGCACGTGGCGACGGGACCGACCGTCGCCGACCCTCGCCGAGACAGGTGCAGACCGCTGTGGCGCACGAGTCGGCTGCGGCGAAGAGCGCGAGGGCGCTCGGTCTGCCGTCCGCCACCGCACTGGTCATCGGCAGCATCATCGGCACGGGCGTGTTCACGATGCCGGCGGTGATGGCGAGTGCCGGGACGGCTTCGTTGCTCGTGCTCGGTGTGATCTCGATCGGCGCGTTGCTGCTCGGCACGATGTTCGGCCAGTTGACGAAGCGGATCCCGTCGAGCGACGGCGGCCTGTACGCCTACTCGAAGCACGAGTTCGGCGACTTCGCCGGCTACCTGACTGCGTGGTGCTACTGGATCACGGCATTCGCTGGCAATGCGGCGATCGTCGCCTCGTGGGTGTTGTACGTCGACTCCCTTTTCGGCATCCACAATCCATCATCGTGGACGAACTTCGCGATCGCCATGACCGGACTGTGGATTCCTGCAGCGGTGAACCTCGTCGGCATCCGCCAGATGGCGTGGTTCCAGAACGTCACTGTCGTTCTCAAGTTCCTGCCGCTCATCGTCGTCGGCGTCGTCGGCTGGTTCTTCGTCAAAACGACGAACTTCGGACCGTTCAACGCAACCGGCGGCAGCCTGTACAGCGGGATCAGTATCGCAGCAGGCGTTGCCCTGTTCGCCTTCATCGGTGTCGAGTGCGCATCGATCGCCGCCGGCCGGGTGAAGAATCCGCGTCGCAACGTCGGCAGAGCATCGGTCCTCGGAACGGCAGCGAGCGCCATCCTCTACCTACTGGTCACCGCTGCCGTCATGGGGCTCGTGTCCCATCAGGCGCTCGTCGGCAACGGTGCTCCGTTCGTCGATGCCTTCCAGACGATGTTCGGTCGTGCCGCCTGGGTCGGCAAGATCGTCGCCCTGACAGCCGTCATCTCCGGCATCGGTGCGCTCAACGGCTGGACACTCGTCACGGCCGAGATGCCGCGGGCCGCCGCTGAGGACGGACTCTTCGTCCCGCAGTTCGCCAAGACGTTCCGCGACGGAACGCCGTGGTTCGGCATCCTCGTCTCGACGGCCGTGGCATCAGGCCTGATGGCCTTCGCCTACAGCGGCAACACCGGCTTGAAGGTGTTCACCTACCTCGTCGGGCTGTCGGTCGTCACCGTCGCCATTCCGTACCTGTTCTCCGCATGCGCACAGCTTGCGTTTCTCGTGTCGCGGCGTCGCAAGGTCAACGGGTGGGCGCTCGGACGTGACCTGGCAATCGCCGGGTCGAGTGTGCTGTTCTCCCTCTGGGTGACCTTCGCTGCCGGCTATCAGGCCGTGTACCAGGCGATGCTCCTGTTCCTCGTCGGCATCCCGCTCTACGCATTCCTCAAGTCCCGCCGTGAGCGCATCGGTCAGGCGATCGAACCTGCCGAACTCTCGGAGGCGCAACTCGCCGAAGAAGTGACACTCACCCCAACGCAGTGAGCAGCGCCACGCCCGCACCACTCGAAAGAAGGAACCCCATGAAGCAACCCCTCGGCGTCCATTCCGAAGTCGGCCGCCTGCGCCAGGCAATCGTCCATCGACCCGGACTCGAACTCTCCCGGCTCACACCGGACACGATCGAAGCGCTGTTGTTCGACGACATCCTGTGGGCAGAACGTGCCCGTGAGGAACACGACGGATTCGTCAACGCGCTGCGCAGCCGCGACGTTGCGGTCCACTACTTCGAAGAACTGCTCGCCGAGACACTCGAGATCCCGGCGGCGCGTGAGGAAGTCCTCGACCTCATCTGCACACCGGAGATGGTCGGACCATCGCTCGTCGCCCCGCTCCGCCAACTCGCGGACGATGCCGACGGGTCGGTGCTCGCCGAATACCTGATCGGCGGTGTGACCAAGCATGATCTTCACCCTGGCAAGGTCCACAGCCTGAGATGGGCGACGCTGCACCAGGACGATCTGGTGCTGACCCCGTTGCCGAATCATCTGTTCCAACGTGACAACTCATGCTGGATCTACGGCGGGGTGAGTATCAACACGATGGCCAAGCCGGCGCGTCAACGCGAAACCATTCACAGCCGGGCGATCTACCGCCATCATCCGCTCTTCGCCGCTGGCGACTGGAAGTTCTGGGCTGGTGGGGATGCACGTGACCATCAGCCGGCGACGCTCGAGGGTGGCGATGTGCATGTGATCGGCAACGCCACCGTCATCGTCGGAATGGGTGAGCGGACGAATGCGATGGCTGTCGAAATACTGGCGACCGAACTGTTCGCCCAGCGCGGTGCCGACCGCGTGATCGCCGTCGAGTTGCCGCGCTCGCATGCGTTCATGCACCTCGACACGGTTATGAGCATGGTCGACCACGACACGTTCATCGCCTATCCGTACCTCGATCAGAACCTGCGGTCGTGGACCTTGCACCGAGACGGCGCCGGGTTCGGCATCACTCGAAATGCTGATCTGTGGAGAGCCATCGCCGAAGCACTGGATGTCGACAAGGTCAAGGTGCTGACCGCCGACGAGGACATCCGCGCCGCCCAACGAGAGCAGTGGGACGACGGGACGAACTTCCTCGCCGTCGCATCGGGGGTGGTGATCGGCTGGGATCGAAATGTGACCACCAACCGGATGTTGCGCAACCACGACATCGAGGTGATCTCCGTCAGCGGCAGCGAACTCGGCCGAGGGCGTGGCGGACCACGATGCATGACGTGCCCGATCCAACGCGATGCGAGCTGAGTGATGGCACTCAATCTGCACGGCCGCAACTTTCTCAAGGAACTCGATTTCACTCCTGACGAACTCCGCCACCTCATCGCCCTGGCTGCGCAGTTGAAGGCGGCGAAGGCCGGAGGGTACGAACAGCAACGGCTGCAGGGTCGCAACATCGCCTTGATCTTCGAGAAGGACTCGACACGCACCCGCTGCGCCTTCGAGGTCGCAGCATACGATCAGGGCGCGCACGTCACCTATCTCGGTCCTGCTGGATCGCAGCTCGGCAAGAAGGAATCGATCAAGGACACCGCGCGGGTGCTCGGCCGGATGTATGACGGGATCGAATATCGCGGCTTTGCCCACGAAACCGTCGAGACGCTCGGCCGCTACGCAGGAGTTCCCGTGTGGAACGGACTCACCGACGAGTGGCATCCGACACAAATGCTCGCCGACATGTTGACGATGCACGAGCATTCCTACAAACACCCGAACGAGATCGCCTACTGCTATTTGGGCGATGCACGGAACAACACTGCCCATTCGCTGCTGATCACCGGCGCGCTCCTCGGTATGGACGTGAGATTTGCCGCGCCGGCGTCGTTGTGGCCCGACGAGGAGCTACGGAACCATGCTGGCAAGATTGCAGAGTCCACTGGAGCCCGCATCAGGGTCACCGATGTCGTCGAAGACGCAGTCGATGGCGTCGACTTCCTCTACACCGACGTCTGGGTGTCGATGGGCGAAGCACCCGAGACCTGGGAGGAACGCATTGCCCTGCTTCGTCCGTATCAGGTCAACGCCGCCGTCGTCGAGGCGACCCACAACCCCACGGTGGCGTTCATGCACTGCCTCCCAGCACTGCACAACCGTGAAACCGAGACGGGCGAGCGCCTGTTCCGCCAGACCGGCCTCACCGCCTTCGAGGTCACAGAAGAGGTGTTCGAGTCGCACCGCTCGATCGTCTTCGATCAAGCAGAGAACCGCATGCACACGATCAAGGCCGTGCTCGTGGCGACACTCGGTCGGTGAGCCAGGCCAGTGGGCACCGGCGCGGCGACCGCCGCGTGATGATCGCCTTGGGCGGCAATGCGCTTGCGATCCGTAACGAACCGCTCGACGCCACGCCGCAGATCCGCACCATCGCCCGTGCGGTCAAGGCGTTGGCGCCGCTGAGCATGCATCACCAACTGCTCGTCGCCCACGGCAACGGCCCTCAGGTCGGACTGCTGGCGCTCGAATCGTCCGCAGACGCCAGCCTTGCGGCGCCGTACCCATTGGACGCGCTCGTCGCCGAGACGCAGGGGCTCATCGGGTACTGGCTGCTCGCTGCCATGCAGAACGCGCTGCCGGATCGGGAGCTCGTCGCCATGATCACTCGGACGCTGGTCGACGCCGGCGACAGTGCCTTTGGCAGACCATCGAAGTTCGTCGGTCCGACCTATACGGAGGACACGGCGCGTGCCGTCGTCGCTCGGCATGGATGGACCGTCGCACGCGACGGAGGATTCTGGCGGCGTGTCGTCGCCTCCCCGGTGCCGACTGCCGTGCTCGAAATTGCGCTGATCGAACGGCTCGTCGATGCCGGCGTGATCGTCGTGTGTGGCGGCGGAGGCGGGATTCCGATGGTCCGTGGCGACGACGGCAGACTCGACGGTGTCGAAGCCGTTGTCGACAAGGATCTGACCGCCGCACTGATCGCCGAATCGGTGCACGCCGATTTTCTCCTGCTGCTGACCGATGTCGCCGCGGTTGAAACCGACTTCGGTCAGCCGGGATCCGAGCCGATCGCACGAGCGACGCCTGCGGATCTGCGGCACCGGCAGTTCGCGGCCGGGTCGATGGGCCCGAAGATCGACGCCGTTTGCCGGTTCGTCGAGCGGACCGGTGGCGTCGCCGCCATCGGTGCCCTCGAAGATGCCGGACGGATCCTCGCCGGTGAAGCCGGCACGATCGTCACTCCGACGGGCTCGTTCCGCGGCCACGGCGACGTCGGGCCCTGAGGGCCTACGGACCGAGCTCTCGACCCGCATGCCGCCTCAACGAGGCGGAATGGTGGCGCTGTCGCCCGGGTGCAGTTCGATCAAGTGCTGTGCCGGAGCGATTCGCTCGAGCGCCTGGCGGAACGCCGGCAGTGGATCGTCGAGCCACGGTGGGCTGCCGCGACGGATCCGTACCGGGCTGTACGTCCCCCAATGGATGGCGATCACATGGTCTGCGTCGAGCAGGACCGCAGCGTCAGCTGCGGTCGACGGATTGAGGTGACGCTCGCCGAGCGAAGGACCCCAACCCCATACCGGGACGAGGGCGACCTCGACGGGGCCGATGGCGGCCATGCCGGCGAACAGATCGGTGTCCCCCGCGAAATAGACGGAATGAGTTCCAGCGCGCACGACGAAGCCGATGGCGGCTGCCTTGACCCGCGAGTGTGGACCACGGGACCCGCTGTGGTCCGCATGGACCGCTTCGACCTCGACGTGGCGGCCGTTGACCTCGAAGCGGCGATGGTCGCCATCCTCCATTTCCTCGACGCCCGAGAAATGCAGCCCGAGCACGAGCGAGGCAGATCCGGTCGGTACCACGATCCTCGGCGCGCTCTTCGTCGAGTCGTCGAGCGTGCTGGTCGTCCGTGTCGCTGGAATCGGAACGGCGGTGGTCGGCGTCGCAGTGGACCCGGGCCGAGCGGTCAGCAGGCGCAACGATGGACGGTGAAGGTGGTCCATGTGCAGATGTGAGACGAGGACGAGGTCCGGGGCGAGTTCGTCGATCGGCGGTGCAGGCCGACGGCGCCGCAGATGTGCCAACGACGGCGTCAGCGCGGGGTCGGTGAGGATGCGCACGCCGTCGATCTCGATCAACACAGTGGCGTGGCCGATCCAGGTGATTCGCAGTACATCGGTCGTCATCGCTGCACCAGCGTCGTACCGTCGATCGCCGATCGACCTGAGCTGCGCCGATCCTGCTGATCGGAAAAGATGCCGTGCGACCTGTCGTACAACACGACGATCAGCGTCAGCAGGGCGACGAGGAATGTCGTCGTCCGCCATGGCGATGCCCGCTCCGGGCGGCCCAGGGCAGCAGTCGACACGACCACGACGACGAGATTGGCGAGTGTCATCCAGGTGAACTGGACTGCCGTGTTGCGCCAGCTCGTGCCTCGCCGCGCCAGAAACTGACTGAGCACCGTGTTCATGGCAACGAGGTAGGTGGTCGCCAGCACCACGGCGGTGATCCTCGTGTCGGCACCAGGCAGGATGCGAGCGAAGATCACCGAGACCATCGTCACCAGCACCACCTTCTCGGCAAACGCCCAGCCGAAGAACGCCCGTGGATGCGCCTCCGCCCGAGGAGCTCGGCCTCCCATCAGTTCGTCCTGGCGATCGGCGTTCAACGTCATCGCCCACTGCGCCGGTGGCAGGCGCCGGGAACCGAGGACCACCGCCGTGACGAGTGCCGCGAGCGCTCCGATCAGTATGAAGACACCGATCGGTCGATGGCTGATGGCGGACGACCAGCTGGAAGCATTCGCCGCGCCGAACAGGTGCGCTTTGAGGAAGTCCGTGAAGTCGAGGTCCGCGACGTGTATCCACCACTCCTGGGGAATCTTGATCACCATCCAGATGAACACCGCGAGTTTCCAGATCTGACGACGTGACAGCAGGTTCGGATCACGGCGGGCCTTGAACCACTCGATGGCGATGAAGTAGTACTCGAAGGTGTTCGGAAAGACGAGCAGTATCCAGCCGGCGCCGGTGTATTCGAAGACGGCGACGCCGATCAGCCGGTAGTACCAGAGCAGCCGTCCGGCCTCGAAGTCCGGACCTCCGCCCCAGTTGCGGATCGTCGACAGGTACGCCAACGTCAGGTAGTAGACGTCGAGCGCCTTGTCGTACGTCTGGTAGCCGGCAAGATTGCGATGGGTGAAACTCTGGGAAATGGTCTGATCGAGCGCATCGATGACGAGGCTGGCGATGATCGCCGGCAGCGGATAGCGGGAGATGAACAGCGGGATGATCAGGCGAGCCACCACGACCGCCCCGATGATCAGCTCGTCGTGCATCGTCGCCTCATCCTTCCGTGCGGGGCCGGCGATCGTGGCGTGACACGACCGACCTTGTCACGCTGCGGGCGACGGAGCAGTTTCGTCCGGCCAGTACGGCTTTCGCAGTTCTCGCTTCAACGGCTTGAGTGCTCCGGACAGCGGGATCGGCTCCGTCCGGAACTCCACCGATTTCGGTACTTTGTACCCGGCGATCGTGGTCCTGGCGAATTCCTTGAGTTCGTCCGCTGTGGCTTCGCATCCCGGGCGCAGCACGACGATCGCGTGGACCTGCTCACCCCAAACGGGGTGGGGGATACCGATCACCGCTGCCTGCTCGACCGCCGGGTGTGCGGTGAGCGCCGCCTCGACCTCGATCGAGTAGACGTTCTCGCCGCCGGTGACGATCATGTCCTTCAGACGGTCGACGAGGTACAGATATCCCTCGGCGTCGAGATGGCCTTCGTCGCCGGTGCGGTACCAACCGTCCCTGAAGACCTGTTCGGTCTGCTCCGGGCTGTTCCAGTAGCGCTGCATGAAATTGCCACCGCGCGCGCAGACCTCGCCGTTCTCGCCGGCGCCGGCGACCGAGTCGTCGGTGCGTCGGACACCGATGTTGACGCCGATCGCCGGTCGCCCAGCAGAACGAACGATCGATCCGCCACGCCGGTGATCGGCCGCCGTGAGGAGGGTCAGCACCGACGAGCACTCCGTCATCCCATATCCCTGCCACAGATTCATCTGCGGAAACGCCGACGTGATCCTGTCGAGCAGCGCGGGCGGCATCGGCGATGCCCCGTAGACCAGATCGCGCAGCGAGGCGAAGCGTGCTGGATCGAAGTCCGGATGGTTCATCACCAGCGCGATCATCGTTGGCACCATCGTCGTCCAGTCGACATGATGTTGCTCGACGAGACCCATCACCGCTTTCGGCTCGAACAGCGGGACGAAGACCGATGATCCTCCGGTCGCCGGAATGCCGAGGATCCCACCCATCGAGGCAGCGTGGAACATCGGTGTCTGGTGCAGGTAGACGCGGCTCTCGCCGAAGTCGACGGCGAGGCCGATGTGGTAGAAGTTCAACATTTCCGCACGCTGGTCGAGCAGTACGCCTTTGGCGGGTCCCGTTGTCCCACCGGTGTACATCAGCACGACAGGGTCCGTCTCCTCCGGTTCGTCGGGGACCACCGGTTCGCCGCCGGTGATCAGGTCCTCGTAGCGGATGTCGTGCGGCAGGTCGCCTTCGCCGATCAACACGACGTGACGCAATGCCAACTCCGAGCGCACCTCGGCGATGCTCCGGGCGAAGTGGTCGGCAAAGACAGCGTCGACGAAGACGACCGTCGTCCCCGAGTTGCGCAGGATGTGCTGCAGTTCCTTGCCGGCGAGGCGCAGGTTCAGCGGATTGATGATGCCTGCTCCGAGGAAGCCGGCGTGGAACAGTTCGAGATATTCGTGGCTGTTGCACGACATCACGGCGAATCGATCGCCCGTCGTCAATCCCAGATGCCGCCGCATTCCATCGGCGAGGCGCAACACCCGCTCGCCGTGTTCAGCGAACGTCGCCCGGTAGGTGCCGTCGAGGAAGCCGACCTTGTCACTCCAGCGCTCGATGGCCGGCAGGAATTGGCGGTGGAAGACGAGTTCCTTCATGGTGACACCTCGACGCTGGACGCCAGCAGGGCGGCGATCTCCGATTCGATCTGACGCGCCATGAACTGCACGTCGGGTGCGCTGGCGTCATCACCGGTGATTCCGAAGGTGATGTTGCCGTTGTAGGACATGATCGCCACGCCGATCCGAACACCTTGGCCGATCGGCACGAACGGTAGGTATTCGAGCATTTCGCGTCCGATCGCGTACAGCGGGTACCGAGGCCCCGGAACATTCGTCGTCACGGTGTCGATGATCTGCTGCCCGGTGCTGCGCAACAGTGTGCCGGCTGCCCGCACGGCGAAGGCGACCAATGCCGGTGGCGTGTGCGCGGCTGTGTCCGTGATGGCCGTCGCCGCCGTGGCCTGGTGCGACGCCTTGAGGCGGGTCATCTGTGCGCAGACGGCTGCGAGGCGTGCACGAGCGTCGCCGATTCCGATCGGGAGTTCGGCGATGATCATCGACACCTGATTGTCCAACTCGTGGTCACCCTCTCGTCGCAGGGACACCGGCACGAGCGAGCGGACGACGTCGGTGGCCCCGACGTCGTCCCCGCTGGCGATCAACACGGCGCGGAATGCTCCAGCGATGGCGGCGAGCACGACGTCGTTGACCGAGCCGCCGAATGCCGTGCGAATGGTTTTCACCTCGTCGAGCGTGCATCGCCCCGCTGCCCAGCGTCGTTGCGAGCCGATGGGCCCGTTCAACGAAGAGGCCTTTGCAGGTGCGAGGTATCGAGCCAGGGAGCGGAGGCCGTTGGCGACGTCTCCGAGATGGCCGAGCGTGCGCAGCGGGTGCCGTCCGTCTGATGCCAACGCGCGCAGCCGGCGCGCTGGACTCGACGTCAGATTGGCGGAGGCGTCGAGCAGCAACCGGGAGTCGGATGGTTCGGGAATCGGCAACCACGGCACCGGCGGATGAATCGGCGCGTCGTCATCGGCATCGAGGAGTACCGTCATCAGGTCGGCGCCGGAGACACCGTCGACCATGCAGTGGTGCACCTTGGAGATCAACGCCCACCGGTGGCCGCTCAGCCCTTCGACGAACCATTCCTCCCACAGCGGGATGCTGCGATCCAGCTCCTCCGACATCAGTCGTCCCATCAGCGCGTGCAGTTCCCGCTCCCCGCCGGGTTCCGGGAGTGCCGCATGCAGCACGTGGGAGCGCAGATCGAAGTCTGCATCGTCGACCCAGACCGGGTGTGCAAGGTTGCCGGGTACGAATCGAACCTTCTGCCGGTATCGCCTCAGCAACGGCATCTTGCTCCCGATCAGGGAACGAATTTCGTCGATCGTCGGTGGCGGACCGCCGAAGACGGCGCAGGAACCGATGTGCATGTGGGTGACACCGTCCTCGGCATACATGAACGTGGCGTCGAGCGTGCTCATCGGCTCATACGTTCCGTGAGGATGCTCCGTGGATGGTCCGAGGTTGCGCTCCCCAAGCAGATTCATCACTCCATCAAATCCCACCGAGGTGCCGTTCCGCCAGGGTCCAACGGCACTTCCGGGCAGCGTCCAGATGCCGTCGCTACCCGTTTCCAGCGCCGGCGGCGCCGATCGGCACGATGTCGACGCGCCTGATGTACTGCGATTCTGTCTGTAGACCGGACTCGATCGTCCGGGCAAGCGACTCGACCTCGTTCCCGCGCAGAGTGTCCTCGATGTCGACCCGCGCCAGTACCCACAATTGACGTGGGCCGACGAAGGTCACCAGCAATTCTCGAATGGAGACGACACCGGGATAGTCGATGATGAACGCTCTCACCCGTTCCTTGACCGGGGGTGGTGCCTGCTCGCCGAGGAGGAAGTCGCGGTTGCGGCGAGCGAGCTGCAACCCGACGCCGATCAACAGCAGTCCGATCAACACTGCAGCGATGCCCTCCGGCGACGTCCAGCCGCTCTGCTCGTGAATTGCGACCCCGATGATGGCGATGACGTCGCCGGCAATCGCCGCCGCGTCTTCGGCGAAGACGGCCCGAACCGTCGGGTCGGACGTCAACATGACCTGGTCGAGGAAGTCGCGTCGGAACTCGTGTGCTTCGTGGCGCAACTGGCGAGCCGACTGCAGCAGCGAGACCGAATCGAAGACGATGGAGATGCCGAGCACGACGTAGGCGGCGACGAACAACGACGCGCCAACGGGATGGGTCAGCTCGGTGATGCCTTCACGAAGCGAGAACGCTGCTCCGGCGACGAAGACGACGACAGAGGCGATGAGTGCCCAGAAGTACGCGTCACGTCCGTATCCGAATGGATGGCGGGCGTCGCTTGGGCGCGAGCTCCGCCGTTGGGCGATCAACAGCAGCACCTGGTTGCCGACGTCGGCGAAGGCATGCGAAGCCTCCGCCGACATCGCCGCAGAACCGGTCACGACGGCGGCGATCACCTTGGCAATGGCGACAGCGAGATTCGTCAGTAGCGCAAGGACGACCGTTCGTGAACTCTCGTCGGGCTCGAGTTCGGCAGTGATGCGTGGAGAAACTACTGCGCCGACGCAGGGTCATCGGCAACCCGTTCGGGTGCGGCCAGCGCAGTGCTGAAGTAGGCAGCGCGCCGCTGCAGACGGCGGGTCCTGCTCGGTCGACGAGGAGTTCTCGGGGTGTCGGCGGAGGCGTTACGGTAGAACAGCCGCTTGCCCATTTCGATGAGGCCGATGTAGCAGCAGACCATCGCCGCCAGGGCTGCGAAAAACGTTCCCGGCAACGCTTCGAAGCCGAGTGAATGAGCCAGCGGTGTCGACGGCAGAATGGTTCCGACGGTGACGACAGCGAGTGCTGCGAGCGTGAGCGGCAGGCTGGGATGGCTGCGGAAGAACGGGACGCGGCGCGTGCGGATGGCGAAGATCACGAGCGTCTGGGTGGCGAGCGATTCGACGAACCAGCCGGTGCGGAACTCTGCAGCACCGGCGTGGAAGATCCACAGCATCACGCCGAAGGTGAGGAAGTCGAAGATCGAACTCAGTGCCCCGAAACAGAACATGAACCGTCTGATGAAACCGATGTCCCAGTGCGAAGGCCGCCGCAGTTGCTCCTCGTCGACGTTGTCCGTCGGAATCGCCAACTGGCTCGTGTCGTAGAGCAGATTGTTCAACAGGATCTGCGACGGCAGCATCGGCAGGAACGACAGGAACAGTGAGGCGCTCGCAGCCGAGAACATGTTGCCGAAGTTGCTCGACGTCCCCATCAACACATATTTGATGGTGTTGGCGAAGATGCGGCGGCCCTCGACGACGCCATCTGCGAGCACGTCGAGATCCTTTTCGAGGAGGATGACATCGGCGGCATCCTTGGCGACGTCCGTCGCCGAGTCGACGGAGATGCCGACGTCGGCGGCGTGCAGCGCCAGCGCATCGTTGACCCCATCACCGAGGAAGGCGACGCCGCCGCCGGTGCGCCGTTGCACCCGCACGATTCGGGCCTTGTGCTCGGGACTCACCCGTGCGAAGACCGTTGTCGACGCGATCGCCGCAGCGAGCTGAGTGTCGTCGAGCGCTTCGACCTCGGCACCCGTCATCGCTGCGCCAGTGCCGAGACCGAGATCGGCGCATACCTTGGTGGCGACCGCGGCGTTGTCGCCGGTGACGACCTTGACGGCAATTCCGAGTGCGGCCAACCTGCTCAGCGCCGCCGCGGCGTCAGCCTTGGGTGGATCGAGGAAGACCAGTAGTCCGACGAGTTGCAGGTCGTGTTCGTCGTCGGCCGTCAACGGATGGTCGTCGCTTGCAGCGCGGGTCGCGACGGCGACGACGCGATTGCCTGCGGCGAACTCGGCATCGAGTTCGCGCCGCGCCGCGTCCGGAACGTCCGAGCAACGGTCGAACACTGTTTCCGGAGCGCCCTTGGTCGCCATCGTCAACGTTCCGTCAGCACCCCGTAGGAGTACGGAGACGAGCCGCCGCTCGTGATCGAACGGCAGCATCGAGAGCCGCGCATAGTGGCGCACCGTGTCCAGCAGCTGTCGAGAAGCAGGCGACTCCCACAGCGCCTCGTCGAGCGGGTTGCCACCAATGGCCTCCCCGTCGGGAGTTGCGTTCTCGGTGCACAGCAGACCCCACCGCAACACGATCTCCGGGTCGTCCCCGAGCGCCGGAACAGCGCGCATGTAGGCGATTCGACCCGCCGTGAGGGTGCCGGTCTTGTCGGTGAACAAGACGTCGATGTCGCCGAGATCTTCGATGCACACGAGCCGCTTGACGAGCACTTTGCGAGCGGCCATCCGTCGCGATCCGGCGGCGAGGCTCGTCGACACGACGGCGGGCAGCAGTTGCGGCGTGATCCCGACGGCGATTGCCAACGAGAACAACAGCGCGTCGATCAGCGGCTTGTGCTGGGCGACATTGATGATGAAGATCGAGGTCGTCAGTGCCGCTGCCACGTAGACCAGCAGCATCGAGAATTTTCGCAGACCGACCTGGAACTCCGTATCGAGCTGATGGGTGCTCAACCCTGCGGCGATCTTGCCGAACTCGGTGGACGCGCCCGTCGCCACGACGACGCCGACCCCGGCGCCGGCGCGAACAACGGTCCCCATCAATGCGCAACCGGCGAGTTCGGCAAGTGCCGTGCCGGCCGCCACGGCGACGATCGTCTTGTCGACGGGCATCGATTCACCGGTCAGGACCGACTCGTCGCACTCCAAGCCGGTCGCCTCGATGATACGAATGTCTGCCGGAACGATGTCGCCGAGGCGAAGTTCGACGACATCGCCCGGCACGAGTGACTCGACGTCGACCTTCAGGTGCACACCGTTGCGGACGACCACGGTCTGATGATGAATCTGCGAATGCAATGCCTCTGCGGCCCTCTCCGCACGGTACTCGTTGACGAAACCGAGGCCGACGGAGACACCGACGATCACGGCGATGATCACGGCGCTGCTGCGCTCGCCGACGAAGTACGAGGCGACAGCGGCGATCAGCAACAGTCCGAGCAGCGGCGAACGCAACTGGTGCCACAGCACCGGGAGCAGCCGGGCGCGGTGCGATGAGACGGCATTCGGGCCGTACTGCGCCTGGCGCCTGACGACTTCGTCGCCCGAAAGTCCGACGGCGGTGACGACGCCGAGTGTCCCCTCGACTTCCGAGGCGGGCTGCGCCGCCGCCGACACGATTGCTGTCATCGCTCCAGCGTCTCGCTCCCGCAACGTGGGCAATAGAGGCGAACGACCTGATCGTCTTCGAATCTGAATATCTGCGAATGTCGAGGTTGTGCGTGTGGCGATGCCGTTTGCAACAGGTCGTTCGCCCGCACCCGTCATCGAATTCCGGTCGTGTTTCGTGGTGGCACCTTGACAGAGGGTGGTCGGGGGTGGATATGATCGCAGCGGGCAGAGTCCAGCCCGCCGCCGCGTCACTCTGAACCCCGGTTGCGCTCTCATCGAGAGAAGGGCCGTGTGCGCGCCGCCGATATACCCACTTCATCAGCAGCGCCCGACGGTGAACAGCAATTCGCTGTCACGGTGCACGTCGAAGCGGGCTGCCGGGTCGTTCGTGCCGCTGGAGAACTGGACCTGGAGTCGAGCGAGAGCATCACACGCGCCTGTGTCGACGGGGATGAGCTGACGGTCGTTGTCGACATGTCCGGCCTGACGTTCATGGATTGCAGGGGGTACGGGTCGCTTGCCGGCGCCAGGCGCATTCTCGAGTCCCGCAGCGGAACACTGACGCTGCTGTCTCCAATCGGCGAACCCGCACACTTACTGGCGCTCCTCTCCGGGCTCAGGTCGATGGTCTCGCGCTCGAAGCTCGCGGGATCGACGATGCCCTAGCCGGTCGACGATCGGCGACAGGGGACGAATGGCACTAGCCGCCCACGCCGCCGAAGGGAGACACTTGACAAGCCGTCTGCAGACCAGGAGACATTGATGCCAGCCACCGATTCGCCGCCCACCCGCGTCTACGACCCCGAAGACCTCCAATTGATCGATGCCTATTGGCGGGCGGCGAACTACCTGTCCGTCGGGCAGATCTATCTGCTCGACAATCCGTTGCTCCGAGAACCGCTGTCGGCGGAGCACGTCAAGCCGCGACTGCTCGGTCACTGGGGCACGACACCGGGATTGAACCTGCTGTATGCACACATGAACCGGGTGATCAAGGAACGTGACCTCGACGCCATCTACGTCATCGGCCCCGGCCATGGCGGCCCAGGCATCGTCGCCAACGCCTACCTGGAAGGAACGTACAGCGAGGTGTACTCCTCGATCGGTGAAGGCGAGGACGGGCTCCGAGCCCTGTTCCGCCAGTTCTCGTTCCCCGGCGGAATCCCCAGTCACGTCGCGCCGGAGACGCCAGGGTCGATCCACGAGGGCGGCGAACTCGGCTACGCGCTCGTCCATGCCTACGGTGCGGCATTCGACAACCCGGGCCTGACGGTCCTGTGCGTGGTCGGCGACGGCGAAGCCGAGACCGGTCCGCTCGCGGCGAGTTGGCACTCGAACAAATTTCTCAACCCGGTGACCGACGGCGCCGTGCTGCCGGTGTTGCACCTCAACGGTTACAAGATCGCCAACCCGACGATCCTCGCCCGGATCCCCGATCACGAACTCGCCTCGCTGATGCGCGGCTACGGGTACGAGCCGCATTTCGTCGTTGGTGACGATCCCGCCGAAGTCCACCGTCTACTGGCGGCGACGATCGATGAAGTACTGGACGACATCGCCGCGATCCAGCAGCGCGCCCGCGCTGGCTCTGGCTCTGGCTCTGGCGGCGGGCCTGCGCTGGATCGTCCGATCTGGCCGATGATCATCCTGCGGACACCGAAGGGCTGGACCGGACCGAAGGTCGTCGACGGTGTGCAGGTCGAAGGGACGTTCCGCGCTCATCAGGTTCCGCTCGCCGAGACGCGCCACAACGCCGACCACCGCGCTCAGCTGGAAACCTGGATGCGCAGCTACCGACCCGAGGAATTGTTCGATGGATCAGGGCGGTTGATCCCAGAACTGCGCGAGCTCGCCCCGATCGGCCATCGACGGATGAGCGCCAATCCACACGCCAACGGCGGCCTGCTGCTGCGCGATCTGGCGATGCCGGATTTCCGTGACTACGCGGTGACCGTCGAGCGACCGGGAATCGAGATGAGCGAAGCGACCCGTGTACTCGGCGAACTGCTGCGCGACGTCATCGAACGCAACCCGGACTCGTTCCGGATCATGGGGCCAGACGAGACGGCGTCCAACAGGTTGTCGGCGGTCTTCGAAGCAACGAATCGTGCATGGGAGGCGACGATGATCGCCGGCGATGACCACCTTGCCCCGGACGGACGGGTGATGGAGGTGCTGTCAGAGCACCTCTGTCAGGGATGGCTCGAGGGCTATCTGCTGACCGGTCGTCACGGCCTGTTCAACTGCTACGAGGCATTCATCCACATCATCGACTCGATGTTCAACCAGCACGCCAAATGGCTCAAGTCGACCCGGGCGATCCCGTGGCGTGCGCCGATCGCCTCGCTCAACTATCTGCTGACATCGCACGTCTGGCGCCAGGACCACAACGGCTTCTCCCACCAGGATCCCGGATTCATGGACCACGTGATCAACAAGAAGGCAGAAGTCGTCCGGGTCTACCTGCCGCCTGACACCAACTCGCTGCTCTCGGTCGCCGATCATTGCCTGCGCAGCCGCCACTACGTCAACGTGATCGTCGCCGGCAAGCAGCCTGCGTTGACCTTCATGACGATGGACGAGGCGATCGCCCACTGCACCCGTGGCCTCGGAATCTGGCCGTGGGCCGGCAACACCGACGGTGAACCGGATGTCGTGCTGGCATGCGCAGGCGACGTGCCGACGCTCGAAATCCTGGCGGCAGCGGCGATGCTCCGCGAACACCTTCCCGAGTTGAAGGTACGCGTCATCAACGTCGTCGACCTGATGCGGTTGCAGTCGGACACCGAACATCCGCACGGCCTGTCCGAACGCGATTTCGACGCCCTGTTCACGATGGACAAACCCGTCGTCTTCGCCTTCCACGGCTATCCGACGCTGATCCATCACCTCACGTATCGGCGCAACAACCATCACAACATCCACGTGCGCGGGTACAAGGAGGAAGGCACGACCACCACGCCGTTCGACATGGTGATGCTCAACGACCTCGACCGTTTCCACCTGGTGATGGACGTCATCGACCGGGTGCCGTCACTCGGCAGCCGGGCGGCGATCCTGCGCCAGCAG
Organism: Actinomycetes bacterium; assembly: GCA_025356335.1. Classification (GTDB taxonomy): domain Bacteria; phylum Actinomycetota; class Acidimicrobiia; order Acidimicrobiales; family Ilumatobacteraceae; genus JANXUF01. Next base: position 12,430 of record JANXUF010000060.1, on the reverse strand, counting down.
ATGGACGATGCCCGGCTCGCAGCCCGTCAGCACACGCGTGAATTCGGGGAGGACGATCCGGCAATCTCCGGCTGGACCTGGCCGGGGCAGGGCTGACGATGCGCGTGCTCGTCGTCAACGCCGGGTCGTCGAGCCTCAAACTCCGGTTGCTCGACGAGGACGATCTCATCCGCAGCGCGGACCTACCGGCGGGCACGGCGGGCATCGACGGCGATGCGCTGACCGGAACGCTGCAGCAGTGGGGGACACCGGACGCGGTCGGGCATCGGGTCGTCCACGGCGGCACCGTCTATTCCGGCCCCGTCGTCGTCGACGCCGCCGTCCGGGTGCGGTTGGGCGAGTTGACGGATCTCGCCCCGCTGCACCAACCGAAGTCGCTCGCTGCGCTCGACGCCGTCTCCGCCGTGCTAGCCGACGTGACGGCGGTGGCATCGTTCGACACCGCCTTCCATACGACCATTCCGACCGCCGCGGCGACGTATGCGATTCCTCGGGAATGGAGGGAGCGTTACGCGATCCGCCGCTACGGCTTTCACGGATTGTCTCACGCCTATGCCTGCCATCGCGCGGCGACGATGGTCGGGCGACCGATCGGGGATCTCCGAATCGTCACCTGCCATCTCGGCGCGGGGGCCTCGCTCGCAGCCGTCGTCGAAGGACGCAGTGTCGACACGACGATGGGCTTCACGCCACTCGAAGGTCTGGTGATGGCGACCCGGTCCGGCACCGTCGACCCCGGTCTCGTGCTGTGGCTGGAGGAGCACGAACATCTCTCGCCGCACGAGGTCGCCACAGCACTCGAGGAGCGTTCCGGGCTCCTCGGTCTTTCCGGGTCCGCCGACCTGCGCGAGGTCGAAGCTGCGGCGGCCAGAGGCGAACCCGATGCGTTGTTGGCGATCGCCGTCTACGTCCACCGTCTCGTCGGCAGTATCGGTGCGATGACCGCGTCGGCCGGGGGGCTCGACGTGCTGGTGTTCACCGGCGGCGTCGGTGAACATTCCTCGCTGGTGCGCCGGTTGTCGACCGAACGACTCGGTTTCCTCGGGGTCTCCATCGCTGCGACCCGCAACTCGAGCGCCGGTGAACGTGGTGGCGGCACGGATGTGGATGTGGATGTGGACGTCAGCAGTGACGGTGCCTCAGTCCGAACCCTCGTCATCTCCGCCAGAGAAGATCGACAGATCGCTGCGGAGGTGCGCGCCCTGCTCCGCCCGGCTTGAGGGAGCGGAGTGGTCCAGCGCACGCACTCCTGCGCCGGACACTCCACGCCGGCAGCGGCGGGCCGGCCGGGGTCAGTGGACGAGGGAGACTGCGTGCGGGAGGCCGATTCGCACGGGGACACCATCGGAGAACAGGACATGGGGATCGCCGGTCGGCGCCGGGAGTCCGGCAGCGGTCAGCAGGCTGTCGTCGATGCCGATGAGGCGCGCCCTGTTGAGCGGCCAGCGTGGGTGGCTGACCGGGGCGTAACGCACCCGACCGCCTCGTCCGGTCGAATACAGACCCCAACGAGCGGTGACGAAGATGTCGAGGTCTGACTGTTCCTCGATCGGTTCACCGACCTCGATCGAGAATGCGGAAGCTGGCCCGCGTGTCGGCCAGCGGCGATGGACCTCGGTCGCCACGGTGTCGCCGTTGCGGCGATGGCTGGCGTTTCCCCAGCAGTACGGCAGGCGATACGTGACCCTGGCAACCAACGTCGGTAGCAGCCGGTTGATGTCGAGCGAGCAGAACCACACCCCGGGAACGCCGTCGTTCACGACGTACGTGCGCACGTTTATCTCCGGGAACGAGCCGAGGTACGGCACTGCCGGGAAGTGCGGCGGCCCGATGCCGCGCATCGCGAACGAGATCAACCCGACCCATGCCGAGCCGTCGTGGGTGTCGACCTGCAGTCCGTCAGGCAGCACCGCTGCGACATCTGCAGCGTCGTATCGCCAGTGGATCGAGGCAAGGTCGTACCAACCCTGTTCCATCACCGCCCGCTGCACAGGTTGTGGGCAATCGATCGCCCGATGCTCGCTCACCGTCGCACTCCTGTCGAAGACGTCACATCGACATCGACGAAGCCCAACGTATCGCCGCCGCGCAGCGGATCGAGTCGCCGTGCAGCGGATCCGAGGGAGGGAGACGGGCAGGCTCGACAGGTCGGTCGCACGCCGTCGATGACAACGAAACTCCGGTACCGTCGGCGTATGACCGACGACGGACAGGACAGTGCCGAGAGTTTCGACGAGGACATGATCGGTACCGATGATCCTGTTTCGAGTGATCAGACGGAGGTGGATTTCCCGCCGGAACGCGCCCACGGCCTGCCGTTCGCCGACGCCGACGTCACCGACGAGTCGTTCGCCGAGCGCAGTGCTCAAGAAGAACCAGAGGTGTCGGCAGCCGATATCGACGAGGACGACGCCGACCGATAGCGCTGTTGCGGGAACCCCGTTGTCGTCGTCGTATGTGCCTCAGGAGCGACAGACGCTGACAGCGAAGGCTGGTGAGCGCTGATCCGCCGCCGGCCCGGCGACCGTACTTTCGGCATGGCTGGATAGCGTGTCTCTGCGAGACCCGACCTGAAGGAAGAATTCGATGGCAATCCCCGCCAAACTCACACCGCTTCAAGAGATGGAGGCCCGTCGCAACGCGACGGCGGCCGACAAGCCGAAGCGGCCGATCTCCGAGGATGAGAAGGCAACTCGCAAGGAGCGCGTCGCCAAGGCCAAGGACGCACTCGCCCGCTCGGTCGGCGCCAAGGGTGATCACGTCCCGCCAGCTCGCGCGGCGTTGAAGGTCTATCTGCAACGTCTCAACGAGCCGAAGCAGCCAGACGACGCCACCTTCGAGACGCTGATCGAAGCCCCGTTCAAGGCACCGATCAAGAAGAAGACGAACGACCGCCGTTTCTGACGATCAGCTGCGTCAGACCTCAGCTGCGATGGATGAGGCGCCCGAGCAGGCTCTGCTCCGGCTGCTCGAAGACGAAGTCCGGAAATTCGGCCTCGACGACTGCTTTGACCTGATGCGCTGAGGGATTGACCAACGAGACGGAACCGACCCTTACGGTTGGGACCGTCTCGTTGCCGTTGGCGACCGAACGCACGAAAGCGGCACCGTCAGGGTCATCCCAGATGTTGATGTCGTTGACCGGCACCCCCTCTCGGCGGAGCCCGCTGCGCAGCATCGAGCAGTACGGACACCCCGGGCGCCAGTACACCGTGATCATGTCGTGTTCGGATGCAGTGACGGGCTCGTCAGTCGTGCTCATCGCCGTGGTCAACCGATTGCACCCCGCGGATAGTCCCGATGCGACGAATTGCACCCGAGACGATCTACATTGAGCGCTTTCCGGCGAAGGAGTGCTCGATGGAGATCAGCGAAATCATCGCCAGAGCGGAGATCGCCGATGTGTTGCATACATATGCGCACGGAGCGGACCGCTGCGACTGGGCGCTCGTGCGCAGCTGCTACCACCCTGATGCCTACGACGATCACGGACTCTACGCCGGTGGCCTCGACGGCCTGATGGTCTTCCTCGAACAGCTCGGGACGCAGTTGACGTCGACGACCCATCAGCTTTCCAACATGCTCATCGAAATCGACCGGCGCGACGATGGCGAGGCGACCGTGGCGCGTAGCGAGACGTCGTGCTTCGGGTACTACACCCGTCCCGGCCGTGGCGGCACAGAGTGGGCCATCGCCCAAGGGCTGCGCTACCTCGATCAGTTCGAACGTCACAACGGGCAGTGGAAGATCAGCAGGCGCAACGTGGTCCTCGATTGGGAGAAGGTCTTCGACGCAAGCATTCCGAGCATCGTCGCCGAAACCTGGGCACGTGGGGCGAAGGGAATTGCCGACCCGTCGAACGGCCATCTGCGGAGATTCGGCGCGATCGGCTAGGCCCCGCGCACTGTCGGCGTGACGGTCTGGGCGATGACCGCTCCGGCGGCCCCACCCGCCATCGTCGACGACACGCGGACGATCTTCGGCACCTGGCACCCCCGCCCGCTCGTCAGCATCCGACGAATTCACTCGAATGATGGCGATTGCTGCGCGAGAGTGCTTCGATGATCCTGCGTCGAGAGCAACCTGCCGACCACTCCAACGTCCATCGGATCCACGTTGCAGCATTCCGACGTCAGGCCGACGAGGAACCGATGGAAGCGAGGCTGTTGGAAGCACTCCGGATCTGCGACAGCTGGCAGGACAGGTTCTCCTTCGTCATCGAGTCGGGCGACGCGGCGGCGGCCGGCGCCGGGTCCGGTCGTGAGGTGATCGCCCATGCGGTCTGTACGAGGGGGTATGTCGATGACGTTCCGGTGCTCGCGCTCGGCCCGATCGCCGTGCTGCCGGATCGCCAGCGGAGCGGTGCTGGGTCGGCGCTCGTTCACGGTCTCATCGGTGCAGCGAACGCAACAGCCGAGCCGATGATCGTGCTGCTGGGCTCTCCGGTGTATTACGGACGGTTCGGGTTCGTCAGGTCGAGTGATGTTGGTGTCGAACCACCGGAGCCAGAGTGGCACGAGCATTTCCAGGCACGCATGCTCAGCAGCTATCGCCAGACGATGCGCGGCGAGTTCGTCTATGCGTCACCGTTCAGGACCGTGCAGTAGCCCCGTGTCACCGTCCGGACTCGTATCCGGCAGCGGGCAAGGCCGGGACGTCGGACTGCTCAGTGCGCAGTGCGATCCACCGACGGGATCCCGTATCGCAGACCGTCCATCAACAGGTCGAGGAGACGGCGGGCCTGGTCGCGTTTGGCAGGGTCGCCTGCTGTCAGTGAGACCCCACTGAGGCTTGCGAGGACATCCCCCGGCTCGATGTCCGACCGCAGCGACCCCGCCGCCTCCCCCGCTTCGAGCAGCGTGGTGACGGCGGCGAGCATGCGGTCGCGGCTCTGAGCGAACGGATTGCCGCCGGAGGCGATGACGACGCGTAGCGCGTCTGCCATCCCGCGTTTCGTCGTCATGTAGTCGACGAACTGGTCCATCCAAAGCCGAGTGGCACGATCAGCGCCGTGCGAGGCGATGAGTGCCTCGACGCCGTCGCAGAGCCGACCGAGCTCGTTGCGATAGGCAGCCTCGACCAGCGCCTGACGAGTCGGGAAATGGCGATACAACGTGCCGATACCGACCTCTGCACGCTTGGCGATCGATTCCAGGGAGACATCAGCTCCGTCATGGGAAAACGCCTGCACCGCAACGTCGAGCAGCCGTTGGCGATTGCGTCGGGCATCGGCGCGCTTGACCGGTGCGGTGTCAGCCACGGAGGGCGTTCCCGGCTTCTTCGAACCCGGAGAATGCACGCATCGTCTTGGCGTCGTCGGTGCGCTCGCCGGCACGATCCCGCAACGTCAACGTTCGCTCGATGGTCGCCTGCGTCCGCCCGTCGATCGAGTTCGACCGTTCGCCGGCACCGGTCGATCCGTGTTGGCGACGCAATGCCCACACGGTGAACAGGGGCCGTCGGCCGGCGCGAGGCACGACGGTGACGCTGCCACGCACCGCCAGCTCGTTCTCGGCGGCGGCCCGTTCGAGCCGCAGCGCAGCATCGGCGTCGCCGCAGACGACGAACCATCCGTCGGTGGTGAGGAGTCGTGCGGCGGTATCGACGTAGGCCTCGATCCCGCCCCGATATTCGATTCGCGCGAAGGAGCGTTGTGTGTCCATCGCCTTCGTCGCCGTATCGGCAGGAAAGTACGGCGGGGTGCCGGTGATCAGGTCGAATGGTGCGTCCAAGAGGGCAAGGAGATCGGGATCCCGGAGATCGCCGTGGTGAACAGTGATCCGGTCGCCGAGGCCGTTGTGGGCGACGTTCTTCTCGAGCAATGCGTATGACTGCGCCTGCGCTTCGATACCGACAAGGGTGGAGTCCGGTGCCGACCACGAGAGGTGCAGCAGCACCGAGCCGAGTCCGCAACCGAGGTCGAGGACGGTGTCGGGGCGCGGGCAGACCTGCATTGCGAACCAGGCGGTCACGAGGTCGTCTGAGGAGAACCGGTGCCCCTTCTTGCGCTGGAAGACCGAGATGTCTGCCGTCAGCGCATCGAGACTCAGTTCCTCACCCGGTACCTCGACACGTTCGTCGATGATGGGCGATGGCGATGTCACATCGCAACTGTAGGACGACGAACGCCGTCCGAGATGGTCTACGAGCGCATCGCCAACCCGAGCGTTCCGATCGCGAACCGCCACAGAGTGCCTCGACGGGACTCGGTGACGACGAGATCCGTGCCGACGAAACAGCAGTTGGTCGGCATCCCGTCTCCGCACATCAAGCGGTCGACGAGCACGCCGTCGTCGATGACACTGACGCAGTGCGCCCACGTCGACGCCACGTACAACCGTCCATCGTCGCCGACGCAGAAGCCGTCGGGGAAATGCCGCTCCGGCAGTTCGACGATGGGGACCGGCCCGTCCGGCGTCATCCGCATCACCCGGCGGGAGAACGACTCGGTCCACACCAGCGTGCCATCGGCGAGGAAGCCGATGCCGTTCGGGTAGACGGGACCGAGTTCGATCAACAACTCGGCGTCACCCGTCGTCGTGTCGTACGCAAACAGCCTGCCGTTCAACCGCGTCTCGGCATCAGGACCATGGCGTGGATCCGTGAAGTACAGGCGCCCGTCAGGACCGAAGGCGAGGTCGTTCGGCGCGTCGAGGCGATAGCCGGCGATCTCGGTGACGACATGCGACACGGCGCCGTCCGGCGCGATCCGCTGGATGCCGGGCGTTGCCGTTGAACCGCCTCCGGCAGCGCCGCCATTCTGCGTCACGTAGACCGATCCGTCGCCTCCGAGCGTCGCACCGTTGGGCCCGCCGCCGGTCGTCGCCAGCAGCTGCACGCCGGTCGACGGGGTCCAGGTCGACAGGCGACCGGCACTGATCTCGGTGAACGCAAGCGTTCCGTCGGGGAGCAGCACAGGACCCTCCGGGAACGAGAGGCCAGTGACGAACGGCTGATCGGGCTGCATCACCTCACTGTCGCACACCGACACTCCGACGAGTCAGTCGAGAGCGAACACGACTTCAGCGTTCGACGTCGTAGACGTCAGGGTGGTCCAACGGATACTGCAACCACGACAGCATCTGGCGCAGTTGCGCGTAGGCGCGAAGACGTGCTTCGTCCGTGCCCACCTCGTCGGCGGCGGCACAGACGCCGAACAGTCGCCTGACCATCGACGGTCCGATTTCCAGCAGTCCGGAGGATCCTTCGCTCGCCCAACGGGCGAGGACATAGCGCACGATCGCACCTTCCGGCACGTCGACGCTTTCCGACAGGCCGCGTATCGTCCGCATCGGATCGGCGCGCGAGTACAGGGCGATGTCCGATTTCAGGTTTGCATCGGGATCGTCGTCAGCGAACGGACCGTCCCAGCGGGTCAGCTGTACGACCGGTTCGTCGATGGGCACCACCGGTTACGGGCGCCGGTCGGAGATCAGCCAGGCGGCTGCGGCACTGACGCCGGCAGCGCTGAACACCGCCGGCCACGCGCCGGTCCGCTTCGCCAGCGGATGTGAGCCGCCGAAGCTGCCAAGGTACACCGCCGTAAGGACGACGGTTCGAGCAGCTCCGACGCTTCGCATCCATCGACGGCCTGCCAGAACGCCGCCTGCGGCGAGCACGGCACCACCGAGAGGACGTTGCCTGGTGCTCGTGGCGACGAGGTAGCCGCCGACGAGTGAAACGGCAACGATCGGGGCGGTGGGGACGTTCATCATCGCGACGCTACCGGCGCTGTGATCAGGTCGAAATTCTCCACACGACGAGGAAGTGCGCCGCTGCTGCGGCGACGGTGAACACATGCCAGACCTCGTGGTAGGAGAAGACCGAGGGGCGCAGACGCGGCCAGGTCTTGGAGAACCAGCGCGCCCCGAATATGTAGAGCGTGCCCGAAACGAGGTAGAGAACAGCGGGTGCCACGCCACAGCGGATCCACAGCGCAGGGAGTGCGAGCGCCGCAAGTCCACTGACAGCGGCGTACAGCGCCGTGCCGATCGCGTCGCCGCGTCGCCAGTGGCCGAACTTGAGAACGGCACCGACCGCCGAAACGGTCCAGACGACGCTGAGCAGGCCGATGCCCCATCCTGACGGCATCACGATGAGCACGATCGGTGTCGCCGAGCCGGCAATCGCTGCGAAGATCATCGCGTGATCGGCGCGACGCCACGCGGCTCGTGAGCGGAAGTCGTCGACCCAGCGGTGATAGGTCGTCGAGGCGGCGAACATCGCGCACAGGCCGGCGGCATAGATCGAAACGCCGACAATCGCCCTGGCACCGTGGGCGAAGACGATCAACAGCGCCAACGCCGGAATTGCGGCGAACAAGCCCAGCATGTGGACGCGGCCCCGCCACGAGGGTCTGGCGTCGCATCCGAGTGGATCGTCACGACCATCGGTCGCCAGGAACCGTTGATGAAGCGCCCAATCGCGACCGTAGTCGTTGGACCGTCTTGTGCGGGAGGTAACCGGAGATGCCATGAGTCTGCTTCGACCTGTTGATTGCTCCGAGCGCCGGGAACGTTGTCCAGGTCGAGCGAACGTCGGAGTCGCCGTGTGTACGACCAACGTATCCGACTCGACGATCGAGTGGGGGTCGGGCTCGTGAGTTCGTCATCCGGTCGTGTGGCTGTTCGTCACACGGTGATCTTGAACAGCTCGCGGCAATTGTCACCGGCGAACTTGCGGCGCGATGCCTCCGGGAAACTGCCGATGAGGCGGTCGAGATCGATGATGTATTCCGGCGTGTGGTCGGCATGCGGGAAGTCGGACGCCCACATGAAACGGCCCGCACCGAAACGTTCGGCGAGTGACGGAATGGTCTGCTCATCGGGGTCGCAGCTGATCCAGCAACGGTTCTCGAAGTAGTGAGACGGCGGGTTCTGCAGCGGAACCCGCTGCCCGATGGCCGTATGCGAGAAGACGGCGTCCATACGGTCGAGCCAGTAGCCGATCCATCCTCCACCGGACTCGAGGACGAGGATCTTGAGGCGCGGGAAACGGTCGAAGACGCCGTAGTCGAACAGTGTCGAGAACTGGTGGCGCACGCCATCAGAAGCGGCGACGGAGGCGGTCAGGCGCAGGTCCCTGACATGTTCCCACGTGCCCATGCGGGTGCCCTTCGTCCATTGCGGCTCGAACATCGGATGAATGGCGAACGGGATGTCGAGATCCTGTGCAGCTGCGAACACGGCGTCGTGGTCAGGATGCCCGAGCGGTCTGGCGGTGTGCACCCATGGGGCGACATAGGCACCGCGAGCACCCTCGCCGACGGCCCGCTCCATCTCCGCAGCGGCTGCGGACGGATCCATCAACGACACGTGGGCGGTCGGGATCAGTCGACCGCCGCTGTCGGAACACCATTCGCAAATCCAGCGGTTGTACGCACGTGTGTATGCCTGCGAGAGTTCGGCGTCTTCGAGTTCGGCCTCCCACAGCAGACCGGTGGTCGTGTAGATCACGGCGGCGTCGACGTGCTCGGCATCGAGCAGTTCGAGGCGCGCGGCAGCATCGGTCGCCCCGATCGGTGCGTGGTTGTCGTAGGTGATCGTCGGGTCCTTGGCCATCGTATTGAGGTCCATACGGCCCATCGCCGCGAGCGTCGACGGCATGCCGCGCCGGGCGAGTTTCGAATGGCGGCCATCGATCGACAACACGTCCAGGTCGTTCTCGTCCTTGACGATTCGCAGTGCTCGGTCCCGATACTTCGGCTCGATATAGCGCTCCCAGAGATCGGAGGGTTCGAGGATGTGACCGTCGGCGTCGACGGCGCCGTCCCAGGAAAGGCGGTGAGTTTCGTGCATCGGTGCTCCTTCTACGAATCTGCCGGCAGATCGACGAGGGTACGCCACAGGAACGAGAAGACGAGCGCCCACTTCATTGCCAGCTGGGCGTTGTCGGCGGCCGCGCCGTGGCCGCCCTCGATGTTCTCGTAGTACGTGACGTCGTGGCCGAACTCGCGCATCCGTGCCGTCATCTTGCGTGCATGGCCGGGGTGGACACGGTCGTCGCGGGTCGATGTGGCGAAGAGCACCGGAGGGTAGGAACCGGCGGCGCGCATGTTCTGGTACGGCGAGTACTGCCGGATGAAGGCCCAGTCCTGTTCGTTGTCAGGGTCTCCGTACTCTGCCACCCACGAAGCACCGGCGAGCAGTAGGTGGTAGCGGCGCATGTCGAGGAGCGGCACGTGGCTGATGATCGCCCCGAACAGTTGCGGATAGCGCGTCAGCATCACACCCGTCAGGAGACCACCGTTGCTGCCGCCTTCTGCCGCCAGTTGCGCCGTCGTGGTGATGCCTCGTGCGACGAGGTCCTCGGCGACGGCGGCAAAGTCCTCATAGGCCCGCAGCCGCTTTTCGCGCAGTGCGGCGAGGTGCCATGAGGGCCCGTATTCTCCGCCACCGCGGATGTTGGCGACCGCATACGTGCCGCCGCGTGCGAGCCATCCCCTGCCGATGCTCGGGCTGTAGACGGGTGTCCGGGAAATCTCGAAGCCGCCGTAGCCGCTGAGGATCGTCGGTGCCGGCGCGTCCTTGCCGACGACGAAGTAGGGGATCTGCGTGCCGTCGGCCGATGCGACGAAATATTGGCGGACGGTCATTCCCGTGGTGTCGAAGAATGCCGGCGCCTGCTTCAACGTCTCGGCTGCCCCGCCGATGACGTCATCACCGCCGATCACGCCGTACCGCAGTGTCTGCGGTTGGGTGAAGCCGCCGATCGTCAGCAGGTACTCGTCGCTGTGATCGGCGTTGGTGCCCCACACGTCGACCTGCACCATTCCATCGCCGACGTCGAGCGGTTCCTGCTGCCATCCTGCCGCTGTCGGCGTCAGCACTCGCAGGGCGCTTCGCACGTCGTCGAGGAGCGTGAGGATCAGATGGTTTCGTGTCCAGCCGTAGGCCTGCAACGATGTCTGTGGCCGTGGGGAGAAGAGCACATCGAGCCGGCGGTCACCAGCGAGGTAGCGGTCGAAATCGGCCGCCAGCAGCGATCCGGCCGGGTATTCGACGTCGCCGATCTTCCAGGCGGTACGTGGCCGGATCAGCAGCCATTGACGGTGGATGTCGAAGTCTGCGTCCTCAGGGATGTCGATGCGCGTGAGTTCGCCGGACTCGGTCAGCACGAACTGCTCGCCGGTGTAGAAACCCATCCGCTTGCCGACCACATCGCGGGTGAACCCCGGCGTCGAATCGCGGTAGGCGTAGACGACCATGTCGTCGTGAGCGCCCTCGTAGACCGTGACCGCCTCGCTCAGCGGAGTGCCACGATGCCAGCGCTTGACGATCCGTGGGTAGCCGGACGAGGTGAGCGAGCCGGCACCGAAGTCGGTGCCGACGAAGATCGTGTTCTCGTCGATCCAGCTGACATCGCTCTTGGCCTCCGGGAGCACGAAACCGTCGATCACGAACTCCTTCGTGAGCAGATCGAATTCACGGACGACCTTGGCATCGGCACCACCGCGTGAGAGGTTCAGCAGAGCTCTGCGGTAGTCGGGCTTGAGCACTTCAGCCCCCTGCCACACCCAGTTCTCACCGTCAGCTACCGCCAGCGCATCGATGTCGAGCAGCACATCCCATGCAGGTTCCACCTGGCGATATTCGGCGAGTGTCGTCCGTCGCCACAACCCACGGGGGTTGACAGCGTCCTGCCAGAAGTTGTGGAGGAACTCGCCGCGCATCGACGGGAACGGCAGCCGCAGCGTCGAATCCAGTGCCTCACCGATCTCCGAGCGGAGGGCATCGAACCGTTCACCGACGGCGATCGTCGCCAGCGTTTCGGCGTTGCGTTCCAACACCCAGGCGGTCGCCGCCCGACCATCGATTTGCTCGAGCCACAGGTACGGGTCGATCGACACGGCAGCGTCGTCCAGCGGTTCGTCCATCGGGACAGTCTGCCCGCGTCCCAACGTATTCAATGGCTGCATATCGGGTACGTGCTGCACATGACCGACTTCTCCAATGCGCAACCGGACCTCGTGGTGCAGCTCGATCAGCCGGCGCCCGTCGGTGACGAGATGCATCTCGGCGACGAACCTGCCCTCGTCAACCCCGCAGGCGCTCTGGCCCGTGTCGCCTCACTGTGCGCCGAAGCGGCGATCAGCGTTGTGCAGGGTGATCCGGCCATCGAACCCACACAGCTCCGCCAGGATGCCGCGGCGGTGCTGACGGCACTGTCGCACATGCTGGCCAGGCCGCTCGAACCGGCACGGCTGGCAAGCGTTCATGCAGCGGTCGAGGCTGGTATCACCGTCGCCATCGACTGTGCTGTCGAATCGAGGAGGTCGTCAGGCGAAGCGGTCGAGGATGGTTGCGCGACCGCATGCGAAGCCTGTGCGCAGGCACTACGCGACGCGCTCGTCGGACCGCTCGAAACCGCAGGAGCTACGGCTGTCTGATCAGTTCCACGCGCAGCGCAGGTGCTTGATGCCGTTGATGAA
>JANXUF010000054.1 GCA_025356335.1 Actinomycetes bacterium | reverse complement strand
AGGCGCCGTGACGGCGACGTTCGCCCGGGATGCCACGTCACCACGACCACGACACCACGACACCACGACACCACGACACCACGACACCACGACACCACGACACCACGACACCACGACACCACGACACCACGACGACGGTCTGAATTCGTCGGGCGCCCCGAGCCACCGGCGGCTACGGTCGCTCGCATGGACGACGCTTCGGTCGATGCGGCGATGGCCGGGGCGTTTCTCCGACGCCATTTCGCCGGGCAACCCGTGGTCGAGCTGACGGACGTCGAACTCGTGGGGGAGGGCGCGTGGTCGCGGTGCTTCGGGTTCGTGCTCGACGGCGCACCGATGGTCGTGCGCTTCGGTCGTCATGTCGAGGACTTCGAGAAGGACCGTTTCGCCGGATCGTTCCGGCGAACTGGACTGCCGGTTCCAACGGTCAGCGACGTCGGCACGGTCAGCGACGTCGGCACGGTCACCGACGTCGGCACGGGCGGTGTCTCGTCTGTCGGCTTCTACGCCATTTCCACGCGGGTCTTCGGAGCACCTCTCGAGTATCTGACGTCGGCGCAGTGGGAGACCGCGATGCCGTCCCTGTTCGGAATGCTCGACGCGATGCGTTCGATCGTGCCTCCTGCCGGCTGCGGGTACGGCGGTTGGGGAGCTGACGGCGTCGGCGCCCAGCCGGACTGGCGCTCGTTGTTGGCGAGTGTCGACGGCGACGATCCGACCGATCGAACCAGGGGTTGGCGAGACCGGATGGCGCAGTCGCCGCGGGCCTCGGCGGCATTCCGGCGAGGCCTCGAGCAGATGGACGTGCTCGCTGAGGCCCTCCCGAATGGCGAGCGCCATCTCGTCCACGGCGATCCGGTCAACCGCAACATCCTCGTCGCCGACGGGCTGATCAGCGGCGTGTTCGACTGGGGCTGCTCGATCTGGGGAGATCACCTGTACGACATCGCGCTGATCGAGTTCTGGTCGCCGTGGTTCCCGACGATCGATGCGCTGCGCATCCGCCAGCGTGCCAAGCAGCACTTCGGCGAGACCGGCCTCGTCGTCGTCGATCTCGAGGAGCGGATCCGCTGCTGCCTGATCCACATCGGCGTCGACCACATCCGTTACAACGCCTTCCTCGGGGACTGGAAGGCGCTCGACGACGTCGTCGACCGCCTCGACCCCTTCCTCGGCTGACAGCGCTCCGACGTCGCGAACGCGGGCGGCGCTCTGGCGGCATCGGCGGTCGCCGCTAGAGTGCACGAACGCGACAGGGAATTCCGGTGAGAATCCGGAGCTGTACCCGCAACTGTCACCGGGGAGCAAACCTCCACACCATGGTCACGGCCCATTCGGGTTGGAAGGCCGGAGGCGAGCGATGATCCGGGAGCCAGGACACCTGCGTCGAACCACATCCGACCGGGAGAAGTCCACATGCACGAATCGTCGGTCCATCCGGCAGCCCCACCCCCCTCGTCGCCGTCCTATGACGACGTGCTCGCCGAGGTCACCGCCAGCGTCGACTACCTACGAGTGACCACCGATCCTGCAGCGATCGCTGATCCAGCGCAAGGGTGGATCGGTTGCTCGTCGTTGATCGAGTCGCCGGACAGGCTGCTCGAGCTCGTCCGTTCGACGTCCGGCGGGCGAGGCACCGCTGACGAGATGATCGCCGCCTCGCTTTTCGTCCATTCATACGCCTTTCGTATCGCCAGTGTCGTGCTCGCTCCGTGGGCGCTGGGGTTGGCGGTGCCGAGCTGTTCACCGGGCAACATGCACGTCAAGATCACCCGGAACCGCCCCGGGGCCGTTGCCATCGATGACCTCGCCATTGCGATCCGCAGCGCCGAGGAAGTCGTCGAGGAGCTGTTCTCTGGGCACTTTGCACCACATATCGACGCCATCCTCGCCACCATCACCATCGGCAAACGGCTGTTGTGGGGCAATGTTGCGGCCGCCTGCTCGACGGTTTTCCGCGCCCTCGACGGCGCGCCTGACACCGATCGGGTGGCGATCCAGGCGCGTGCCGCCGAGTTCGCCGAGGCCGCTGCGCCGTGGATCGACGGGCTCGGCAACCACGAGACCGTCCGTGAGGGCAACGAGACCGGTTGGTTCTGGACGAGGACGGTCTGCTGCCTGTGGTACCAGTGTCAGGGCGGTTTCAAGTGCAGCGACTGCAGCCTGACCAGCGCCGCGGATCTCGAGGCGACCCGCCGCTCCGAGTTGCTGGCGGCTGCACGATGATCGTCTTCCTGACGACCGCTGCGACCGAAGTGCTGGCCCTGCGCACGGCCGCGGAAGGCCTGCCTGAGGGCTTTGCGGCGGTCCGTGCCGGGTCGCCGTACACCGCTTCGATGGACCTCGATGGCGTGCGCTGCGTGCTCGTGCGGCTGCTCGGTGGTCGAAGGGCGTGGGAGGAGGGGTTCGATCAGTTACGTGCCGAATGCGTGCGTCGCGAGATCCCGTTCATCGCCTTTGCAGGCGAAGCGCTCCCCGACGCCGAGCTGACACAGCTGTCGACGGTCCCCGCTTCGTTGATCACCGAAGCCTTTGCCTATCTCGTTCAGGGTGGCCCGGAAAATCTTGCCAACCTCATGCGCTTCGTCGCCGACACCGTGTTGCTCGAAGGCTTCGGCTTCGAGCCCCCTGCCGCCGTTCCCGATGTCTGCGTCTGGCGGGCGCCGGCGGTTCGTGACGCTGCCAAGCCGCTCGTCGGCATCGTCTTCTATCGCGCCCATCTCGTCGCCGGGAACACGCAGTTCATCGCCGATCTGTGTGACGCCGTCGAGGCCAAAGGCGGCCAGGCGCTCGCCGTCTCGTGTTACTCGCTGCGCGGAACCGACGGTGCACCGGCTGTCGAGGTACTGCGTTCGCACCGGATCGATGTACTGATCACCACGGTGCTCGCCGCCGGCGGCGTCGCTGCTGCTGCGGGAACCCCCGGCGGAGCCGGCGGGTTGGACGGTGAAGCGTGGGAGGTCAGTGCACTTGCCGGTCTCGACGTGCCGATCATCCAGGCACCGTCTTGCAGTTCGACGTCGGAGCAGTGGATGGATTCCGACGCCGGCCTCGGTCCGTTCGACGTGACGCAGGGGATCGCCATCCCCGAATTCGATGGCCGGATCATCGCCCCGGCGTTCGCCTTCTACGAAGTCGTCGACGACGGCGACTTCCTCGGTTCAGCCGTTCGTGCGTACCGGACCGTGCCCGATCGCGTCGCCAGGGTTGCCGGTATCGCCGTCCGCTACGCCAGGTTGCGGGTACAACCGCCTGCTGCTCGCAAGGTCGTCATCGTGCTGTCCGCCTACCCGACCAAACGGAGCCGTCTCGGCAACGCCGTCGGGCTCGACACTCCGGCTTCGGCGATCAAGATGCTCCACGCCCTACGCGATCAGGGGTATCGCGTCGACCGCATCCCGGCGACGAGCGATGAGCTGATGGCCGAACTCGCCGATGGGCTGACCTATGACGCCGAGTTCCTGACGCCTCAGCAGATCGCGCAATCCGTCGGGGCGATGAGCACGGAGCACTACCTGCGTTGGTTTGCGACCGTGCCAGAGCAACCGCGTCGTGACATGGAGGCCAAGTGGGGTGTGGCCCCCGGACGCCAGCGGGTGCACCACGGTTCGCTCGTCTTCAGCGGCGTCGACCTCGGCCACGTACTCGTCGTCATCCAGCCACCGCGCGGCTACGGTGACGATCCCGTCGCCGTCTATCACTCTCCGAACCTGCCGCCGGCGCACCACTATCTGGCCTTCTATCGTTGGCTCGACGAGGGCTGGGGCGCCGACGCCATCGTCCACCTCGGTAAGCACGGGACGCTCGAATGGCTGCCCGGCAAGGCCGTCGGCCTGTCCGGATCCTGCTATCCGGACCTGGCCATCGGCGATGTCCCGTTCTTCTACCCGTTCGTCGTCAACGACCCTGGAGAGGGGACGCAGGCGAAGCGGCGCGCTCACGCCGTCGTCATCGACCACCTGTTGCCGCCGATGACCCGTGCTGACACATACGACGATCTCGCTCGATTGGAGCAGTTGTTCGACGAGTACGCCCAGCTGCAATCGATCGACCCTGCGAAGCTGCCGGCATTGAGGAACAAGATCTGGGAGCAGATCACCGACTCGTCGATCGACCGAGATCTCGGGCTCGACAACGTTCCGGACGCCGACGGTTTCGACGACATCATCGTCAACGTCGACGGGTATCTGTGCGGTCTCAAGGACGCCCAGATCCGAGGGGGGCTGCACATCCTCGGTGATGTACCAGATGGTTCAAACCTCATCGATCTGATCCTTGCCATCACCAGGCTCGGCCACGGAACGATCCCTTCACTGCGCCTGACCGTTGCCTCAGCACTCGGGGTCGATGCGTCGCTGCCCGAGCACTTCGATGCCCTGGAGGGTCGCTGCAGGGAACTCGTCGAGGACGCTGCGTCGCGTGGGTGGGTCTCAGCGGACGACGAGCTGCCGACGATTGCATGGGTGTGCGACTGGCTCGTTCCCAAACTCCGCATGACGGGTGACGAGCTGACGAACCTGCTGCGCGGTCTCGACGGTCGCTACGTTCCAGCAGGTCCGTCCGGAACGCTGACCCGTGGGGGCGCGCACGTACTGCCGACCGGACGCAACTTCTACTCGATCGACCCGAAGGCGCTGCCGACAGAACTGTCATGGGACGTCGGCGTCAAGCTGGCAAACGCGCTGCTCGATCGCCATCTTGCAGAGGAGGGCACCTACCCGACGACCGTCGGCCTCGTGCTGTGGGGCACGGCGATCATGCGCACACAGGGAGACGATGTCGCCGAGGCGTTGGCGTTGATGGGCGTCCGCCCGCGGTGGGAGGTCGAGTCGCGCCGTGTCGTCGGGCTGGACGTCATCCCGCTCTCCGAGCTCGGACGGCCCCGGATCGACGTCACACTGCGCATCTCCGGGTTCTTCCGCGATGCCTTCCCGAACCTCGTCGCACTCCTCGACGACGCGGTTGAACTGATTGGTTCACTCGACGAGACTGCTTCGGAGAACTTCGTGATCCGGCAGGGGAAAGACCCCCGCGTCTTCGGACCGTCGCCCGGTTCGTATGGCCTCGGCATCCTCACACTGATCGAGAGCCGCAACTGGCGATCGGAAGACGACCTCGCAGCCGTCTACATCGCCTGGTCGGGCTTCTCCTACGGCAAGGCCGGCTATGGCGTCGCCAACGAAGACGCCATGCGTCGGCGCTTCGCCGCCATCGAAGTCGCCGTCAAGAACCAGGACAACCGCGAGCACGACATCTTCGACTCCGACGACTACATGCAGGACCACGGCGGGATGATCGCCACCATCCGCTCACTGACCGGACGCGACCCGAAGGCATGGTTCGGCGACACCGCCAACCCGGCGATTCCCGTCGTGCGCAGCCTCGCCGAGGAGGCCGCCAGAGTGGTGCGCACCCGCGTCATCAACCCGCGGTGGATCGAGGCGATGCAACGCCACGGCTACAAGGGCGCGTTCGAGATGGCCGCAACCGTCGACTATCTGTTCGGCTACGACGCCACAGCGCAGGTCGTCGACGACTGGATGTACGAACGTGTGACCGAGAGCTATGTCGCCGATCCGCAGATCCGCAAGTTCTTCGAGCATTCCAACCCGTGGGCGCTGAAATCGATCGCCGAACGCCTACTCGAAGCCGATGAGCGCGGCATGTGGAATGCCAGCCCTGAAGCGATCGCTGCGCTGCGCAGCGCGGTTCTCGAAGCCGAAGGTTGGGAAGAATCGCGATGAGCGCGGTGCTGCCGTTCTCGGCCGTCGTCGGACAGGACGACGCCAAGCTGGCGTTACTGCTGGCGGCGAAGGAGCCGCTGCTCGGCGGGGTACTGCTGCGCGGTGACAAGGGGTCGGCGAAGACGACACTCGCCCGCTCGTTGGCGGCACTCCTGCCGGGGAATGCGCCGTTCGTCGAACTGCCGCTCGGGGCGACCGAGGATCGAGTCATCGGCTCCATCGATCTCGCCTCACTGCTTCGCGACGGCACGCCGACCGTTCGACAGGGTCTGCTGGCGGCTGCCGACGGCGGAGTGCTGTATGTCGACGAGATCAACCTGCTTGCCGATCACCTGATCGACTCGCTCCTCGACGTCGCCGTCAGCGGACTCAACCGCATCGAGCGTGACGGAGTGACCCATCAGCATCGCGCCCGCTTCGTGCTGATCGGTTCGATGAACCCTGAGGAGGGTGAGCTGCGCCCGCAACTCCTCGACCGCTTCGGGTTCGCCGTCGACGTCAAGGCCTCGGTCTCGCCAATCGAGCGATCGCTCGCCGTACGAAGACGGATGGCCTTCGATCGCGGAGAAGTCGACCATCGATATGCCGACCACGACCAGATGCTGCGCAACCGGCTGGCATCGGAGGCGGTGGCCGTCGTTCCCGACTCGGTCGTCGACACCGCCTGCTCGCTCGCCATTGCGGTCGGCGCCGAGGGTCTTCGCGCCGACCTGATGCTCTGCCGTGGCGCAGCGGCACATGCAGCCTGGGCCGGCCGGGACGTCGCCAACGATGACGACGTACGAGCTGTCGCCGGTTTCGTCCTCGCCCATCGCCGTCGTCGCTCGCCGTTGGAGCCGCCAGGTATCTCGCAACAGGAACTCGATGACGCCTTCGACGAGGCCGCGCGCAACCGTCCGACCTCCCACGATGGACCACACGCGCCGGACCCGTCCGACGGCTCGACCAGGACCGATCCGGATGTCGATTCCGATCCCAGGGCCGGCACTGATTCCGATGCCGACGAGGAGCCGACGGACTTCGACGAGTCGTTCGCTCAGCCGAACCCTCCGACTCGTCCGGCGGACCAACCAGCGCCGGTCGGCGCTCCACCGACGTTCATCACCGGATCGAGGCGGTTCGCTCCCACGGGTCGTCGGAACACGAATGAGTCGCCACGCGGCCGCTTTCTACGCGGCAAGATTCCAGACGCCCGCAATCCCATCGTCGACGCCAGTTCCGTCGCCGTCGTCGACACGGCGGCAGCTCTCGCCGAACGGCGGGCGGTGGAGGGGCGAGGCGCAAACCCGTCGTCGGGTGAGCCGGCGACGACGAGGTCGGCGACGAGCGTGCAGATGGGCGACCTGCGCGTCGCCGTGCGTACGGGCACGACCGGCAACCTCGTGATCCTCTGTGTCGACGCATCCGGTTCGATGGGGGCGACACAGCGGATGTCGGTCGCCAAGGGGGCTGTCCTCGGTCTGCTGACCGATGCGTACCAGCGACGCGACCGTGTGGCGTTGGTGACGTTCTCAGGAGACGGTGCGTCGCTCATCCTGCGGCCGACGGCATCCATCGAGATCGCCCAGGCACGCATGGCGGAACTGCCGACGGGTGGCACCTCGCCGATTGCCGAAGGACTCGACGAAGCGTTCCGCCTTGCAGCCGGCTCCAGCGGTGACCAGGCGCTGCAGCCCCTCGTCGTCGTCGTCACCGATGGTCGGGCGACCGGATCGGCCGATGCCGTCGAGCGCAGCCGCACGAGTGCCCGCCGATTCGCCGAACACGGCATTCCGTGCGTCGTCATCGATGCCGAGTCGGATCACATCGCCCTCGGCCTCGCCGGTGACCTCGCCGAGTTGATGGGCGCACCGTGCCTCGGCCTCGATCAACTCGTCGACGGCTCGCTCGAACGCACCATCCGTCTCCGCCTCGCATGACCCGAGCAGTCCGCTTGCGGGAGCGACCCTCTGCGGGACGGTTGCGGGACACGCCGGTACGTGGCGTGGGTAGCGGGGCGGTTCCGGAGGGTTTGCGCGGGGCGTTGCAGGTCTGCGGTTGCACGAGCGACGCCGGCAAGTCGACGCTCGTCGCCGGCCTGTGCCGGCTGTTGGCCCGCAACGGTGTCTCGGTGGCCCCGTTCAAGTCGCAGAACATGGCGCTCAACAGTTATGTGACCCGTGATGGCGACGAGATCGGCAGAGCGCAGGGCGCGCAGGCGTTGGCGGCGGGTATCGAGGCCGAGGCGCTGATGAACCCGATCCTGCTCAAACCGACGGGCGACCGTTCGTCGCAGGTCGTCGTGATGGGGCATCCGATGGGGGTGATGTCGGCTGCCGAGTACCACGAGCACAAGCCGCAACTGCGGGAGATGGTCCTGGATGCGCTCGCCCAGCTGCGCAAGCGCTTCGACGTCGTCCTCGTCGAAGGTGCCGGTTCTCCCACCGAGATCAACCTGCTCGATCGTGACATCGTCAACCTGGCGATCGCCAAGCACTCCGGCATCAACGCAGTCGTCGTCGGTGACATCGATCGCGGCGGCGTCTTCGCCCACCTCTACGGCACTGTTGCCCTGCTGCCGGATGATCTCCGCCCGCTCGTCAAAGGGTTCGTCATCAACCGTTTCCGCGGTGATCCTGCACTGCTCGGCGGCGGGACGGCGAGCCTCCTGGAGCGCTGCGGTGTGCCGACGCTCGGCGTGATCCCGATGCTGCGTGACCTGTGGCTCGATGCCGAGGATTCACTGGCGCTGGACGCGCCCCGACCGTGCGCCGCAGGAGCGATCGGCGACGGCCTCGACATCGCTGTGGTCCGCCTGCCGAGGCTGTCGAACTACACCGACTTCGACGCACTGGCGCTCGAGCCCGGCGTCACGGTCCGCTTCGTCACCGGTGTCGCCCAACTCGGCCGACCTGACCTCGTCATCCTCCCGGGCTCGAAGGAGACGGTGGGAGACCTCGCGTGGCTGCGATCGAACGGATTCGAGCGGGCGATCCGCTCGAGTGGCGCCGACATCCTCGGTATCTGCGCCGGGTACCAGATGCTCGGCGCAACGATCGAGGACGACTACGAATCGCAGGCCGGGCACGTCGCCGGCCTCGGTTGGCTGCCGGAGGTGGCCACACGCTTCGGCGCGGAGAAGATCCTCCGCCGCTTCGACCATGCGGCGGTCAGCGGCTACCAGATCCACCACGGGCGGGTGGAAGGTGGGACCGGTTGGGTGCCGCTCGACGACGGAGACGAGGGCACGACGAACGTCGACGGATCGGTTCGCGGCACGACGCTGCACGGTTTGTTCGAACACGACGGCTTTCGTGGCCGTTTTCTCGACGAGCTGGCGATGAGGCGGAGCAAGCGATTCGTGTCAGCAGGCATCAGCTTCCGGGCCGAACGCGAGCGTCGCTTCGACGTCATCGCCGACGCCATCGAGGGGCACCTCGACACCGGGATGCTCTACCGCCTGATCGCCGCTGCGGCCGACTGATCTTCTGCCCTCGTCGTTTGCTCGTTTCTCGCTGACGGGTCAGAGGCCGGCGACGGAACCGACCCGGGTGCGTGGATCGGCGGCGCCGACGAGCAGGCCGTTCGGCTCGACGACGATGGCGTGGGCATGGCCGAAGGAGCTGTCGAACGGCGGCAGCATGACGACCCGGTGGCCGAGCGCTCGCAAACCGTCGCTCCACTGCTCGGCGATGTGGCCCTCGACGATCACATGCGGCCCCTCGGCTGCAGTCCATGTATCGAAGCCGGTCACCGGCCCGTTGAGCGCCCACCTGCCGGCGTTGATCGCCATCGCCGGACTCTCCCCGTGGACGAACAGGCGGGCGGCGATCTGCAACAGGATCTGTGGTTGGGCGTCGCCCCCCATCGTCCCGAAGACGGCGGCGAGTGAACCGTCGGCGTTGGTGGCCAGCGCAGGTGACAGCGTGTGCGGGGGACGCCGACCTGGGGCCAGTTCGCCCAGATGGCCTTCCTCCAGCGAGAAACCCAACCCGCGGTTGTGCAGGTTGATCTGCGTATTCGGTTCGACGAGCCAGGACCCGAATCCCGAGGCGTTCGACTGGATCAGCGACACCCCCATCCGTTCCGAGTCGACCGTGCACAGGTACGTCGTGTCGCCGTCGACGGTCGGCACGACACGATGAGAGCTCGAGCCGACGTCGATGTCCCCGAGACGTCCGGCGATCGATGCGAGAAGGGCAGCGCCGTCCGCTCCGTCGAACAGCACAGCGGGCCGATCATGGCCGGCGGCGGTCGCCGCTTCGATCAACAGGTGCGCCCAGAGTGGATCGTTCGGATCACCAGGGAGATCGAGGCGATCCGCAAGCCCGGCGGCACCAAGCGTCAGATAGCCCTGCGAGTTCGGCGGGATCGTGTGCAGCACCTTCGTGAACGCCGGCTGCGACAGCGGCTGCACCCACTCCGGCCCCGGCTTCGAGAGGTCCGACTGATTGAACAGCCCCCTCGCCATATGGCGCAGGCCGTCGCCGAACTCGCCGAGGTAGAAGCCGTCGCGTCCGTCGGCGGCGACGGACCGCAGCGCCCTGGCGACACCGGGACGACGCACTCCGTCCCCCGGCCGAAGCGCCTGGGTGACGAGTTCGTGCAACGAGATGCGCCCTCGGTCGTCGAGGCGGTTCAACGAGCCGACCAACAGCGGCGACGCAGGGAAGCCGTCCTCGGCCAGTCGGATTGCCGGCGCGAGGATGCGCGCCAGTGGCAGGCGACCGAATTGCGCATGCAGCGCGCACCAGCCGTCGACGCAGCCCGGTACGGTCACCGTCCGGATGTCGTGCCGGAACGGCATCTCCTGCAATCCTTCGTCGC
Organism: Actinomycetes bacterium; assembly: GCA_025356335.1. Classification (GTDB taxonomy): domain Bacteria; phylum Actinomycetota; class Acidimicrobiia; order Acidimicrobiales; family Ilumatobacteraceae; genus JANXUF01. The sequence goes on along the minus strand of JANXUF010000054.1, from coordinate 49,022 downwards.
GCATGTCGGCAGCACTACTGCCACTGCCGGCTCGGCCACTGGCGTTGATCGCGAAGACCTTGCAGTCGACGTGGACGAGCGCAAAGAGGTCACCGCCGAGCCCGCAGAGCTGCGGGCTCGTCACGGCGATCGCTGCGTTGGTGGCGATCGCCGCGTCGATGGCGTTGCCGCCGAGCGAGTAGATGCTCATACCGGCCTGCGTCGCCAATTGGTCTGCCGAGGCGATCATCGACCCTGGAGCCCTGGTCGACGAGAACGGGATCGAGACGGCGGCCATGTCCGAAAACTACGCCGTTCCGACAGACGAATCGGTTCACCCAGGAGGGCGGGGACCAGCGAGAGCCGGCATTGCATCGCCGTTGCGCCTCTTCCCCGCCGGTGAGCGTGGGGTACGTTCCGGAGATGCCGACTCGCCAAGCAGCAATCGCCGTTCTGACCGCGCCTGGTGCGCCATTCGAAATCGGCCAGGCGATGGTCGGCGGCGAGGATCTCCGCGTCTACGTCACCGCGCCGACGAGCCTGCGCCAGGTGTGGGAGTCGACGGCAGTTCATGGCGACGCAACGTTCCTCGTCTATCAGGACGAGCGGACGACGTATGCCGAAGCTCACAGCGCAGTGCGCAAACTCGCCACGTTCCTCACCGCTGCCGGCGTCGCCAAAGGCGATCGCGTTGCTGTTGCGATGCGCAACTATCCGGAGTGGGTCGTTGCCTTCTGGGCCGTGCAGTCGATCGGCGCAGTCGTCGTGAGCATGAACGCGTGGTGGACCGGACAGGAGACCGAGTACGGCTTGAAGGATTCCGGTGCGATCGCACTGATCGCCGACGGTGAGCGGTACGAGCGCGTGCGCGGCGATGTGCTGAAGCGCACCGATGTCACCACGCTGATCGTCGTGCGTGGCACGCAGCAGCTCGATGCCGGGCATGTCGCCTGGGCGGACGTGATGGCAACGCTCGATCCCGGCACCCTGGCCGATGTCGATATCCAGCCGGACGACGACAGCACGATCCTCTACACCAGCGGTACCACCGGTGTTCCCAAGGGAGCGGTCGGCTCGAACCGCAACCACATCACCAACATCACCAACACGATCGTCGTCGGCGCTGCGGCCATGATCATGGCCGGCCCGGCTGCAGAGGGCACGCCCCCGGCCCCGCGGCCGGTCGCGCTGTGGACCTTCCCCTTCTTCCACATCGCCGGGATCACCGGGATCTGCGTACTGACAGCGACCGGTGGCTGCATCATCAGCATGTACAAGTTCGATGCCGCCGAAGCGCTGGCGATCGTCGAGCGTGAGCAGGCGACCACGATCGCCGGCGTGCCGACGGTGGTCAGGGCGATGCTGCAGCATCCGGACGCAGCGAGGCGCGACCTCAGCAGCTTGTCCGGAATCAGCCAGGGCGGATCACCCGTTCCGCCCGACAGCATCGCAACGATCGAGGACGACTTCGCCGGCAAGGTGATGCCGGCGAACGGCTACGGACTGACCGAGACGACCTCCGCCGTCATCGCCAACTCCGGTACGGCCTACTTCTCGAAGAAGGACAGCGTCGGACTGCCGGCTCCGGTCGTCGACGTGCGGTTCGTCGACGCCGACGGCAACGACGTACCGCAGGGAGGCATCGGCGAGTTGTGGGTCCGCAGCCCGAACAACGTCCGCGGCTACTGGAACAAGCCGAAGGAGACGGCGGAGTCGTTCACCGACGGATGGTTCCATACAGGTGATGCCGGCTACATCGACGCCGAGGGCTGGGTCTACGTCGTCGACCGCATCAAGGACATGGTGCTGCGTGGCGGCGAGAACGTCTATTGCGCCGAGGTCGAGGCGGCGATCTTCGAACATCCGGCGGTCGCCGACGTTGCCGTCTTCGGGCTGCCGGATGTCCGCCTCGGCGAGGAAGTCGCCGTCGCCGTCAATCTCAAGCACGGTGAAACGTTGACGGCCGCAGACCTCCAGCAGTTCCTCGCAGGCAGGCTCGCCGCCTTCAAGGTGCCGAGTGCCGTCTTCATCCGATCCGACGTGCTGCCGCGCAACGCCACCGGCAAGGTGTTGAAGAAGGATCTACGGGCGCAGTACAGCCCTGCGACCTGAGCCAGCGCTGTGGTCATGAATGTTTGCGTGAGCGAGGTACGAGCGAACGATGGAGGTCGAAGCGCTAGCGCTGAAGGCTCAGATGAGCTTGCCCGGGTTCAACAACCCGGACGGATCGGTCACGGCGGCGAGGGCTTTGACGGCGTCGACGTTCTTGTCGACGTACCATTCGTGCGGACTGTGCACCAGCACTCCCAGCTCGCGCAGCGCATTGATACCGTCGTACACCTGCTCTCGGCTGCGATATACGCCGTTGAGCATTCCGATCGGAATCCGGTAGGCACCCTCGATATGCAACATCGAGCCCTCGTAGACGGCGTCGACTTCCGCATATCGATCGATCAACGCGTCACCAGCGACTTCGATGTGGAAGTAGCGGCCCGGCGCTGATTTCTGCAGGTGCCAGGTCGGGTGGTTGTAGGACAGCAGCGACACCTTGAGGCTTGCCTGGGGTCCGTGGCGGACGACTTCGATGCGGCCTCCGGCCGCCTCGATCAGACGGATCACGTCGTCGAGCGCGTTGCTCTCGACGATCGCCCGCAGGCTCGCCCGATCATGCGGGTACCCGGCATCGTTCGGCAGCGCGTTGACGACGGCAGGGACATCCGCCGAGACCAGACGCGGCATCGGCGTCATCGAACTGATCGTCCTGACGAGTGGCAGCGCGTCCTCGTACGACTCGAAACTGCTGTAGACCACTCGCCAGTCGACGAGTGGTTCGAGCCTGACCGTCGCCCTGGCGACGACGCACGTCGTTCCGTAGGCGTGGAGGTAGGGCGCCAGATCGTCGCCGCTGATGGCATGCAGCCCACGCTGACCGTCGGCGTAGGCAACGTCGAGGCCGACGACGAAGCCGTTGGAGATGTTGCCGTGGATGATGGTCCCCGTGCCGCCGGATCCGCCGGACAGGAAGCCGCCGATCGAGCTGCCGACGGTCGACGGGTACATCCACAACTGCTGGCCGTGCTTGCGGGCCGCCGACTCGAGGGACGTCATCGTCGCCCCCGCTTCGGCGGTGATGAAGCCGTCGCCGACCTCGACGATCGCATTGGCTTTGGACATGTCGAGCACGAGGCCACCGCTCATCGGGATCGCCTGACCGTAGTTGCCGGTGCCTTTGCCGCGTGGCGTCACCGGGATTCGGTGCTCGACCGCCAGGGCGACGATGTCGGCCACGGCGTCGGCCGACGGGGGGAAGGCGACCACGTCACACAGGCCGAGTGGGAGTTGGGCGTCGAGGATCGGCGACATCTTCGCCCAATCGGCGGATGCCCTCGTCCGATCGTCCACCTCCGTGCTGACGTTGGGTGGTCCGATCAGGTCGGCCAACGACCGCACGAATTCGCTGATATCCGCCGCAGTTCGAGTGTCGTCTGTCATCGAGATGCTGCAGCGTCGTTGGCGGCGACTCGGACCGAACCATGTTTGACCATGCGTCAAGATGCTATGAGACGAGCAGGTCGATGACGGCAGGTTCGTCCCAAATCAGCGGTCGCATAAGCCGGGCTGTTGCAAGGCAACGACTGTTTCCTGTGGCGGTGGTCACTTCGCGGGCTGTTCGCGCACTACGGTTGGGAATCTCACCGTTCCGGGAATGATCCCGAAGCCGTTCTGGGGGGTATCCATTGCAGAAGGCAAACGCGTTGCTGGCAAGTGCCATCTCGCTCGTTCTGATCACGTCGGCCTGTTCGAGCAGCACGCCCAAGTCGAAAACCGTCGTCACCACGCCAGGAACCGGCACGGGCACAGGCACAGGCACGGGCACCACGATCCCCGCAGTCGGTGGAGCGTCGACCGTCCCGATCACCGGCACCGTTCCCGACTCGGCGGTGACGACGGCCGCCGGTGCGACGACGCCGACGACGGCGACCACCGCCTCTCCAGCGACAGCGACGGACTGGGAGGTCGTCGTCGGCACGAATTATGCGACCGAAGCGTTGGCAACGGCGCAGATCACGAAGCTGACCGCTGCCACCTTCACCGGATTCACCACCAAGAAGCTGGCGAAGACCTATGCCGTCGTCCAGCCAGGCCTGACGAAAGACGCTGCCACCGCATTGGCGGCGAAGATCAACGCAGCCAAGACCGGCGCGGCGACGGTCTTCCAACTGACCCCGGCAGGCACCACGACGGTGACCACGAAGGCTGGCACGACGGTGACCACGAAGGCCGGTGCGACGACTGCAACGACGAAGGCGCCGACCGGATCGACGGTCGCCTCCACCGGCACCAACTACGAAGTCGTCGCCGGGATCTTCACCACCTCGGCCAAGGCTCAGGCGCAGATCGACAAGCTGACGAAAGCGACGTTCACCGGCTTCTCGATCAAGCCGACGAGCGGCAAGTTCGCCGCCATCCTCGCCGGCATGACGAACGCGGATGCCACTGCACTGGCGAAGAAGATCACCGACTCTGGCCTCGCACTGGCCTACGTCGTCAAGTTGTAGCGACGCCGGACTCGCTCGACGTGTCCCCCGAGCAGTCTCGTCGCCCGCCCTCGGCGTCCGGCTGGACGCCAACCGGCGCAGCCGCGCGTGACGTCGGACATACGTAGACGCCGTCGGTCACATACGCAGTGCGTCGGTGCTGCGCCAATACGTCGTTCGTCAGATGTGGCCCACTACCTCAGGGGCGCATGCTTGTTCCATGCCCGAGTAATCGGGTGCACAAGGAGCCAGTCATGTTCATCGATCCCGTCGACAACTTCACCATCGTCAACCAACGCCAGACCCATCAGCGCGAGATCGCCTCCGCCGGTCGCTTCCCGAGAGCCATCTTCGGAGTGATCGAGCGGCTACCACGCCGCTCGCGCCACCTGACCTCCGTCGCCGCCACGCCCTCCCCGGCTGGCGCTGCGATGGAGCACGCCGCCGAGGACATCTCCGTCCTCGTCGCCTGAACGCAACACTCGGACGTCCCCGCCGGCCGTAACCGGCGGGGACGTGCGTGCGCCGCAACGCGGAAAGACCGACGAAGTAGACGACGCGGACAGACCGATGAAACAGACGACGCAGACGGACCGATGAAGCAGACGATGCACGGCGACTCCGAGCGACACGGCCGCTCCGGTAGCGTCGACAGCGTGCTTCGCGGTCGTTCGGGTCTCTCACCGGTGATGGTGGGACGCGTCGGTGCCCTCGATCGTCTGCTCGGGCTCGTCGAGGCAGCGGAAGTGATGTCGTCCAACGATGGCCCGCAGATCGCCCTGGTGTCCGGCGAAGCGGGGATCGGCAAGACGAGATTGCTACGCGAATTCGTTGCAGCACTGCCGCCCGGCGTCGAAGTGCTGACGGCCCACGCCCAACCTGGCTCCCTCGGGCGGCCGTTCGACGTCCTCGGTCAACTGTGTGAACCTGGCGTCGATCCGGCGGCGGCGACGATGGCCAAACTGGCGATAGCGGTTGGACGATCGCGTGTCGTGCTGATCGTCGAAGATCTCCACTGGGCTGATGCCGACAGCGTGCACGTACTCGAACAGATCGCCCAACAACCGTGGCCGCAGCTCGTGCTCGTCGGCACGGTGCGGCCCGGTGACCTCTCGCGCATGGCACCGGGAGGCGAGTTGCTGTTGCGCCTGGAACGTCAGCACACGGTCGAGCAGATCCGTCTCGAACGGTTGGACCGTGCCGAGATCAGCGCACTGCTGGCGGCGATCCGCAGCAGCGAGCCGAGCTCTGCGGCCGTCGACGCGGTCTTCAGGCGCAGCGGTGGCATACCGTTCATCGCCGAGGAACTGTTGCGTGGTACGGCACCGGACTACTGCTCGGACGATTTGCTGTCTGCGCAGTTGCCATGGTCGCTCGACGAAGCGGTTCGTCAGCAGCTGTCAGGCCTCGGCGCGCAGCAGCGCCGGGTGATCGACGTGCTCGCAGTCTTCGGCGACCCTGCTCCGTTCGAGATACTCGCGCTGGTCTCCGAACTCGACGAGGCGACCCTGCTCGATGCCCTACGGGAACTCGTCGACCGCGAGATCGTGGTCGAGGCGAGCGAGGACACGTTCTGGTTCTCGCATGCGTTGATTGCCGACGCCATTCAGCAGCAACTTCTCGGCCGCGAGCGCCGGCGGCTCCACGAGCGTTCGTTGACGGCGCTGCGTTCGATGCCGAACGCCGACCATGCCTCGCTCGCCCGGCACGCACTCGGTGCCGGCCACTTCGAACAGATTCCCGGCATCGCCAGAGAGGGTGTCCGCCTGTATCTCGCCCGCGGCGCATCGTTCCAGGCGTTGCGACTGGCGAGCGCAGCGCTCGACGAAGCGCCGGACGATCCCGAGTTGCTCGGCGTGGCGACCGACGCCGCCTGGCGGCTGCAGTTCACTCGCGAGGCGATCGTCTACGCCCGGCGATGGGTCGATGTCGCCATCACCGACATCGACCGCGTCGAGGCCCGTCGATTCGTTGCCAGACTGTCGCACGAGTTGGGTGACCGCCAAGCCAGCGAGGACGCGCTCGCCGAACTCATCACGCTCGCCGAGTCGCTGATGCCGGGCCTGGCCCGCGGACGTTCGTACGGCGCCGTTGCCCAGATTCACATGATCATGGGGCGAACCGAAGCAGCGATCGAGTGGGCAGACCGAGCGATCGAAGAAGCTCGTCGCAACGGCGACGAGTGGCTGCTCGCCCAGGCGTCGGTCGAGCGCAGTTCCTCGACGCTGCACGACACCGACCTGGCAACGGCCGAACGAGGCCTGTTGCAGGCCCGCGAAGCTGCAAGGAGCGTCGGCGACGGTGTGCTCGAATGCCGCGCCCTGAACAATCTGCTGTCCCTCGTCGGTGCACAGTCGCAGATCGGCGAATGGGCACGGGACGAGCTGCGCATCGCTGCGCGATCGTGCGGTTTCGACAAGCTCGGCTCGGCGATGGTCGCGCTGTGGGAGGCCGAAGCAGCGATCGCCAGGGCCGACATGCGCGCCGCCAGGCAATGGGTCGCAGAGGCCGGGCAGTTCTGGGGCCCCGGCTCGCAGGAGTTCCACTTTTTTCTGTCCGAACTCGCAGAGCTGCGCATCGAGGAGGGCCTGACCGCCGATGCGCTGGCGACGGTGGTGCGCCTCGACGAACTGCAGGACCAGGACGACAGCCACAAACGTGGTGGGTCGCGCATTCGATTGATTGCGGCCGGGCTGACGAACGATCGCCAGTTGGCGACGGCCGCGTTCGCCGAGCAACTCTCGCGCCGGGTGATGTCGAACTACGCCGGAGCGTTGTCGTCGCTCGTGGACCTCGTACTGGTCTCGCTGCTGGCAGGCATCCATCCGACCATCGTGCGCCGTGACATGGTCGCCGGCTGGATCGCCGAACACAACCAACGCGCGGCCGTCGACCGCCATGTCGAAGGACTGCTGCTGCTGTCGGAGGGCGACCCCGTCGGAGCACTCGCTGCACTCGAAGCGGTGCTGGCGACACCGGACCCGCTGCTCGACGTGCCGGTGCGGGCTTCGCTCAGGCTGGCACTCGCCTCCGCCAGGATCGCCACAGGCGATCGTCAGGGCGCGCTGCAGGAAGCGATGCTGGCGAAGACGGAACTGGCGCTGTGGCCCGGATGGCGTCGCGATCGTGCCGAGGCGTTGATTCGCCGCCTGGCCGGAGCCGGCGGCCGATCGGCAGCTGGTGAGTTGACGTCACGCGAGCGTGAAGTAGCGGCGCTGCTTGCGGAAGGGCTGACGAACAGCCAGGTGGCGGAGCGGTTGTACATCTCACCACGGACGGCCGCTGTGCACGTTTCCAACATCTTGATGAAGCTCGGCCTCAGTGGTCGAGCCGAAATCGCCGCATGGGCGGTCCGCCACGACGTACTGCTCGAGGCGAGCTGACCTCCTCGCTTGCGGGAAGACGGGCGCGTCAGCGATCCGATATGCCGGCAGTGCTTCAGATGCTCGATTGTGAAGCGTCGAGTTGTTCGACGAATCGACGGTGGTCCTCGTGTTTCCTGACGACGTCGCCGATCACCTTGACCTTGCGGTGGTCACCCCTGAGCAGTGAAAGCGGATCTTGCTGATCACCGACATAGCCGAGAGCGAACGCACCCTGCTGATAGCCCATCATCCGCAGCAGATCGTCGTCGAGTGTCCTGGCGATGTCAGCGGGCGTCGCCAGGTATTGGTTCTCCTCCTGGCGCACCCACCCGACGGAGTAGGTGATGTTGACGCCGCGGCGTTCGCCGGTCGAGCGGTTGGCTCCGCCGCCGTGGAGGACCTTGCCGTCGTAGAAGAGGCAGCTGCCGCGACGCATCGTCGCCTGCGCCTCTGCGAGTAACAGCCCGTGCTCGTCGCTGACCGACGAACTCCCTGGGAGCAGATGGGTCGCCCCGTTCTCGACGGTGAAATCGGTCAGCGCCCAGATCGTGTTGCACTGCACGTGATAGTCGGCCGGGAACGGGAAGAAGTCGAATGCCATCTGATCGCGGTGCAACTTCTGTGCGGTCTCCCCGGGGGCGATGGCGATCAGTTGTGTCAGATGCAACTGTACGGCGGTCGCGTGCGAGAGGAATTCGCCGACGGTCCCGACGATCGTCGGGTGCATCACCAGTTCCCGGGCAGTCGGAGTCCGGGCGATCAGCGACCCGGTCCGACGCGTGAGGCGGCCGTCGTAGTCGTCGCGCCCGTGGGCAGACGCGGCAAGATACGGAGCGACCTCCCGGTCGAGTCGGTCCATCGTTCGTTGGTCGACAAGCTCGTCGACGATCGCATATCCGCATCGGCGAATGTGGTCGGCGACCGTCGCCGGCTCGACGGAGTTCGGAAAATGTTCCAGCTGCACGGCAACGAGCGTATGCCGGCAGAGTCCCCGATTCAGCACCCTGTTACCTTGCTGCTGGGAGCCCGCCGCCGTCATGTCGGGAGATCCAGAGATGGGAACGCAGATGACTCGTTTGATGATCCACGCCGACGACGTCGGGATGTGCCACGGAGCGAACAGCGCCTTCGTCGAACTCTCGAACGCCGGCTCGATCACCTGCGGATCGGTGATGGTTCCGTGTCCGTGGTTCGCCGAGATCGCCTCGATCGCCGCCGCCGACGGTTCGCTCGACCTCGGCGTGCACCTGACGTTGAATTCGGAGAAGCCGCACTACCGGTGGGCACCGGTGAGCCGAGCCGGCCGGTCGTCAGGCCTGGTCGACGATGGAGGGTTCATGTGGCGCGACGTCGCCACGCTGCGCCGCCGCGCTGACCCCGGCGCGGTCGAGGGGGAGTGGCGGGCACAGATCGATCGTGCCCTCACTGCCGGTATCGACGTGACGCATCTCGATGCTCACATGGGTTCTGCACTGGCACCGGAATGGTGCGAGGCGTACATCCGTGTGGGTCTCGACTACCGGTTACCGGTGTTGATCACCTCGACTGTCGCGTGGTACGGGCCGAACAACCACCTCGCCGGCGTCGACGAAACGCTGTTCGAACCGTTCGTCGCGCAGGCCCGTGCAGCCGGATTGCCGGTCTTCGACCGGGTGCTCGAAACGAACTTCGACCGGCCAGCGGACCTGGCCGCAGACTATCAATCGATGCTCACCGGTCTGACCGACGACCTGGTCTTCTGCGCCTTCCACCCGTGCGTCCGCGCCGCCGGCGAGATCGAGGTGATCGAGCCGGAGCAGTTCCACGTTCGAACGGACGAGTACGACCTGTTCCGTCAGCCGTCGTGGCGTTCGTGGCTCGCCGAGCAGCCGTTCGAACTGATCGGGATGCGCGAACTCCGGGACCACTGGCGTTCGGCCCATCCCGCCTGATCGCTCTACGAATGCCGAGCTCGACGCAGGCACGAGATGTTGCAGCATGTGCAACATCTGGTGCCTGTGTCAAGGCGGGAGCTGCTCGACGATCGTCACGCAGACGTGCGCAGTGCATCGTTTGGGGACGAGGATGTCGCCCCCACCGGAGGCCACGGCTGCTGCCCGTTCGCAGACGGCGTTGCCGGTGAATTCGGCCGTCGGGACGAAGACGATCGCCGCGAGGTGGGTGGCAGCAACGGCGGTCAGCGCGGTCAGCGCCGGGTGGCCGCGCCGGTGTTCGGCGGTGGCGATGGTGACGACGTCGTTCGCCGTGCGGCCGATGCTCGCCAGCGCGTCGGCGATCAGTTCGGCGACCTCGGTGGACGCGGCCCTGGAATCGAGTCCGATGCCGACGACGACGTTGCGGTGGCCGCCACCGAGCCTGGGGTGGCCGCAACGCTGGCCGGCATCGACAACGATCCCGTGGTGGCCGCAAACCTCGCCGGCGCCGGTCATACCGGGTCAGCCGTGGTGCCGGGTCCCCAGGTGAGGAACACCGGATTCTCGGCCTCGAGCCGTACGCCGTCGGCGATCGCACGGCCGCGTGAGACGCCGATCTGCACCATGTTGCCGAGCCGTTTCCACGACTCGGCGGCCCGATCGACGATCACGTGCGTTGCAACGACGACACCGCCAGAGGTGAGCCGGGCGATCGAGACGTCGAGCGCTTCGATACCTCCTCCGCCGATGAACACCCTGCTGGGGTCGGGCAGCGTCGCCAGTACGGGCGGTGCCGAACCGACGACGACCTCCACGGAAACGCCGTGCCTGCGGGCATTGTCGCCGATTCTGGCGGCGTCGACTTCGTTCCGCTCGATGGCGAAGACGCGTAGTCGCGGTCGCATCCTGGCGCATTCGATGGCGACCGAACCGCTGCCGGCACCGACATCCCAGAGCACGCCGGTGACCGGCAGGTCGAGCTTGCCGAGGGCGACGGCGCGGACCTCCGACTTGGTGATCATCCCGTTGCGGTAGGCGAACGAGGACTCCGGGAGCCCCCAGGCGAGCGACGGCGTTTCGGCTCGCTCGGCCATCGGATCGATGAAAACGACGACCGACATCGGGTCGAATTCGCCGCTCGCCAGTCCCTCGATATCGGTGTGGATGACCGACTCGTCCGGCTCTCCGAGCTTCGTCGCCACGGTCACCCGTCGTGCGGGTGCCCCGGCGTGGATCAGGGCCGCGCCGAGCGACTGCGGCGGTTGCAGCGGCGCGGTCAGCACAGCGACTTTGGCGTGCAGTTGGATCGATTCGATTGCCGTGTCGGATGGACGTCCGTGGGCCGAGACGACGACGGCGTCGTCCCAGGTGAGCCCGATACGGGCGAAGGCGAGCGAGACCGAAGACGGTGCCGGGTGGACGTCGAGTGCGTCGCGCCCGAACCGTTCGCCGAGCAGCCGGACGATCCCGAAGAAGCCGGGATCGCCGGACGACAGCACGCAGACGTGTCGTCCATCGTGATGGGCGACCTCGATCGTGTCGAGTACGTGGCTCAGGCCCCCCGCCATCTCGACGAAGGTGCGCCCGCCGGCTTCGGGCGGATCGATGAACCTCAAGTGCCGGGGCGACCCGACGATCACCGAGGCGCAGCGGACGGCGTCCGCTGCGTCGGCGCCGAAGTACTGGCCGCCGTGTGTCCCGACGACCGTGATCCGCGCTGTGCTCACGTCGGTTCCCGGCGACCAGTGCAGGCATCGGCGCGATGATTTGCACACCGCTGGGCTTGCTGGATCATGTGGTCGAGGCGTCGCGATAACGGTGGGCGAATCCGGGATCGTAGACGTGGCTGCGCCCAGCCCGGTCGCCTCCGCGTCTGCCTCCCCCGCTGCCTCCGCCCGAGTGCAGACCGGCGAGGGCGTCGCCGACGAGGATCAGCGCGCTCATCGTGATGTTGCGAGCGGACAATTCGTTCGGCACCCGGCCGAGTGTCGTATGCACGATCTGCTCGTCAGGCCAGCTCACCCGCGAGGCGATGACCGCCGGTGTCTCATCCGTGTACGCCGACCCTTGCCCCGTCAGTTGGGCAAGCAGTGCGGCGGGATCGCCTGCCGACAGGAAGAAGGCCATCAGCCCACCGAGTGCTGCATAGCTCGCCACATTCTCGCCGGCGCCCAACGAGGCGACGGTGCGGCGGGCGAGGCGCGTCAGCACGACCGACTGCGAGACGCCGGGTACGGTCAGTTCCGTCCCAGCGGCGGCGGCGGCAGCCGACACGGACGAGACGCCTGGCACGATCTCGAAGCGTCGTTCGTGCGCCAGGCACCACGTGATCTGCTCGGTGATCGAGCTGTAGAAGGCCGGGTCGCCGGAATGCAGCCGCACGATCGAGGCGTCAGGATGCTGCTCGAACACGGAGGTGACCTGTTCGAGTGTCATCGACTTGGTGTCGAACCGCTCAGCGTCCGCAGCGCAGTGCTGCAGGACCTCAGCCGATACCAGCGAACCTGCCCACAGCACGACGTCGGCATGTTGCAGCCGGTCGACGGCACGCAGTGTCAACAGATCGGCTGCTCCCGGACCGGCACCCACGAAGGAGATCACGAGTCCGCTCCGTCCGGAGTCACCGAATCTTGTAGATCCTGCGATATCTCGTGACTCGGAGCGCACACACGACGGGCAGGGGCGACGAGGCAGGCGAGGTAGCTCGCTGAACGATCGGCGAACTCGGTGGCCGGGGAGATGCGCTCGCCAGGTTGGCCGAGGAGTTCTCCGACGACGGCGGTATCCGTACGCTTGGCATCGGTCAGCAGGCCGGTGATCATCGGGACGCTGCGGCCGCCGCGGTAGAGCACGAGTGTCTCGTCGTCCCGGGCGACGGAGTCGTCGATGCGCCCCAACTGATCGGCGAGATCGCGCCCGACAGCAATGATGCGCACGCTCTCGCCCTCCTCGGCGATCACCACGTTGGAGCGGGCTGCGAGCTCCTGGAAGGCCATGATCCCTGGCACCGAAGTGACCGGCATACCGGGCCTGCGCTGGCGGATGGCGTCGGCGATCGTCGGGAAGATCGAGAACATGTTCGGGTCGCCGAGGGTGAGGAAGGCGACGACCTCGCCTCGATCGAGGTGCTCGACGAGTCGATCCGCCGCAGCATCAAGCGACTGTTTGCGTCGCTCCGGCCGATCGGCGATGTCGATCGCCAGGCGGTCGACACGCACCGGCCCGACGGCAGCTCTGGCGATCGCTTCCGCCCTGCCGATGGCGTCCGTCCCGATCGAACCGGCGACCACATAGTCGGCCTGATGGATCGAGGCGATCGCTCGCGCTGCGACGAGGTCGGATGGACCGGGGCCCATGCCGACGCCGATGAGCAGTGGGCCGGTGATCTTCGGGACCGCCTCGGCCATGACCGTCGAACCCTTGCGATTCTGGTCGACGGCCGATTCGATGGCGCTGCGGATGAAGTCGGCCTCCGACCTGCCCGTTCGTCTGGCAGCATCGGCCAGGCCCTGCTTGAGCGTCTCGGGGAGATAGACCGAGGTCTTCTGCATTCGACGTAGGGTACTACGTAGGGTAACGATGTGGGTCACCATGCGGGGTCTGCGAAACTGACGGAGTGGCGATGAGCACGAGCGACAGTCTGCGACGGGGGTGGACGACCGGCGCGTGCGCCACCGCCGCAGCCCGTTCCGCCTGCGCGGCGCTGTACGGCGGCGAATTCCTCGACCCTGTTTCGATCGATCTACCGGGTGACCTACACCCTTCGTTCGTGCTGGCGACCGAATCCCGCGGCGATGGATGGGCCACGGCGGGCATCATCAAGGACGCCGGCGACGACCCGGACGTGACGCACGGCGCGCTGATCGAGGTCACGGTGTCCCGAGGCTCGCCAGGCTCCGGTGTCGTTTTTGCTGCCGGGCCCGGTGTCGGAACGGTCACCAAACCAGGTCTACCGCTGGCGGTGGGGGAGCCGGCGATCAACCCGGTCCCGCGCCGGATGATGTCCGGCGTCGTCGCTCAACTGGCCGCTGCCCACGGCGAGACCGGCGACGTCCGGATCGAGATCGGCGTCGCCCATGGAGCGGCGATCGCAACGCATACGTGGAACCCGCGCCTCGGCATCGTCGGCGGACTGTCGATCCTCGGCACCACCGGCGTGGTCATCCCGTACTCGTGTTCGGCGTGGATCGCCTCGATCCATCGTGGCATCGACGTTGCCAGGGCGAGCGGCCTGAAACACATCGCCGGCGCCACCGGCTCGACCTCGGAGGCGGCCGTTCGTGACCTCCACCGATTGCCGCTGGAGGCGTTGATCGACATGGGAGATTTCGCAGGAGGGATGCTCAAATACCTGCGCCGTCGACCGGTCGAGCGGGTGACGATCGCCGGTGGTTTCGCCAAGATGTCGAAGCTCGCCGTCGGGCACCTGGATCTGCACTCCGGTCGCAGCGCAGTCGATCTCGACTGGTTGTCGGACCGACTCGGCGACCTCGGCGCAGCCCCGGAACTGGTCATCGAAGCGCGCGCCGCCAACAGTGCCCTGCACGTCCTGCAACTTGCTGCCGCATCCGTCGATCCTTCGTTGGCGACCCGCCTCGCCGAAGTCGTTGCGAGCGCAGCAAGGGCGACCGCCGTCGACGTGCTACGGGGTGCGCCGACCGACCTCGACACTGTGGTGGTCAGCCGCACGGGTGAGATCCTCGCCCACGCCCCGACCTGAGTTCATCTCGACGACACGTTCGGCGCCAGGCGGCGCGCAGAACGGCATGCGGCCTTGTCGAGTTGCACGAGGCAGTCAGGCGAGGTCGAGGAGTGCTTCGGCTGCTGCTGTCGGCGACATCGTGCCGGCACGGACGGCAGCTTCGAATCCCACCGCCCGCTGACGAACGGCGTCGGATGCTCTGAAGCGCGAGAGCAGTTGATCGTCGATCGTCGCCCACATCCAGTCGACGTTCTGGCGGCGGCGTTTCTCGGCGAGTTCGCCGATCCTGTCGAGGTGGTCGCGGTGCTGCACGAGTTGCTGCCAGACGATGTCGAGGCCGGTCTGCTCGACGGCGCTGCACGTCAGCACCGGCGGATTCCAACCGGTCGTCGAGGCGGCCATCAGGTGCAGGGCGGCGGAGAGTTCGTTGGCAGCAATGCCGGCGTCGACGACGTTGTTCCCGTCCGCCTTGTTGACGGCGATGACGTCTGCGAGTTCGAGCACGCCCTTCTTGATGCCCTGCAGGCCGTCGCCGGTCCGGGCGACCATCAGCAGCAGGAACGAGTCGACCATGTTGGCGACGGCGGTCTCGCTCTGGCCGACACCGACCGTTTCGACGATCACGATGTCGAAGCCCGCAGCCTCGACGACGACGATCGACTCTCGCGTCGCCTTGGTCACTCCTCCGAGGATCCCGGAACTCGGCGAAGGCCTGATGAAGGCGTTCGGGTCGACCGCCAACCGCGACATGCGCGTCTTGTCGCCGAGGATGCTGCCGCCGGTGCGCTTCGACGACGGGTCGACGGCGAGTACAGCGACCCGATGCCGGGCAGTGGTCAGCTGCGAGCCGAGGGCGTCGATGAACGTCGATTTCCCGGCTCCGGGAACGCCCGTGATCCCGATGCGGTGCGACCGTCCCGCATGAGGGAGCAGACGGGCGAGCAGCTCCTGGGCAAGCAGTTGATGATCGGGCCGGGTCGACTCGACGAGCGTGATAGCGCGCCCGAGAAACGCAGGATCAGCGCGCAACACCCCGTCCGTATACGCCCCGACATCAATGACGCGACCCACCGTCAGGCGATGTGCTGGTTGAGCTGTTCGAGGAGTTCGTCTGCCGCCTCGGCGATGACGGTGCCCGGAGGGAAGATGGCTGCTGCGCCGGCTTGGCGAAGTGCGGCGAAGTCTCCCGGGGGGATCACTCCGCCGACGACGATGAGGATGTCGGGTCGGCCGATCGCCGCCAGCGCAGCGCGCAATTCTGGCACCAAGGTGAGGTGGCCGGCGGCGAGACTGGAGACGCCGACGACGTGCACGTCGGCCTCGACAGCCTGGCGGGCGACTTCCTCCGGCGTCTGGAACAGCGGACCGACATCGACGTCGAAGCCGAGGTCGGCGAACGCCGTCGAGATGACCTTCTGCCCGCGATCATGGCCGTCCTGGCCCATCTTGGCGACGAGGATGCGCGGTCGACGGCCGTGCTCGACGGCGAAGTCCTCGACGAGTTCACGGGTGTGCGTCAGTGCCGTCGATTCGCCTGCCTCGCTGCGGTACACACCGGAGATCGTACGAATCGCGGCGGTATGGCGGCCGAACACTTTCTCCAACGCCAGGCTGATCTCGCCGACGGTCGCCCTGGCGCGAGCTGCGTCGACGGACAATTTGAGCAGGTTGGAGTCGAGGTCGCGTCCACGCGTACCGTCGACGATTCCCTGAGCGGCAGCAGTCAACCGGTCGAGGGCTTCGTCGCACAGCGCCTGATCGCGTTCGGCGCGTAGGCGGGCGAGCTTGGCCAACTGGCTCGCCCGAACGGCGCTGTTGTCGACCTTGAGCACCTCGATGTCGTCCGGCACGTCGGGGCGGAAGATGTTGACGCCGATCAGCGGCTGACGGCCGGAGTCGATGCGCGCCTGCGTCTTGGCTGCTGCTTCCTCGATGCGCAACTTGGGGATGCCGGCCTCGATCGCCTTCGTCATCCCGCCAGCCGCCTCGACCTCTTCGATGTGTGCCCAGGCGCGAGCAGCGAGGTCGTGGGTCAGGCGCTCGACGTAGAAGCTGCCACCCCACGGATCGATCACGTCGCACGTGCCGGATTCCTGTTGCAGGAACAGCTGCGTATTGCGGGCGATGCGTGCTGAGAAGTCGGTCGGTAGGGCGAGCGCTTCGTCGAGGGCGTTGGTGTGCAGCGACTGCGTATGGCCCTGCGTCGCCGCCATCGCCTCGACGCACGTGCGGATGACGTTGTTGAAGACGTCCTGGGCGGTCAGCGACCAGCCCGACGTCTGGCTGTGTGTGCGCAGGGACAGCGACTTGTCGGACTTCGGGTCGAACTGCTTGACGAGTTTGGCCCACAGCAGGCGGGCGGCGCGAAGCTTGGCGACCTCCATGAAGAAGTTCGTGCCGATCGCCCAGAAGAACGACAGGCGTGGGGCGAAGGCGTCGATCGTCAGCCCGACATCGAGTCCGGCGCGCACGTATTCGACGCCGTCTGCCAGCGTGTACCCGAGTTCGAGATCGGCGGTCGCCCCGGCCTCCTGCATGTGGTAACCGGAGATCGAGATCGAGTTGAACTTCGGCATCTGCGTCGACGTGTACGCGAAGATGTCGGAGATGATCCGCATCGAGGGACTCGGCGGATAGATGTAGGTGTTGCGCACCATGAACTCTTTGAGCACATCGTTCTGGATCGTGCCCGTGAGTTGCGCTGGGGCGACGCCCTGCTCCTCGGCGGCGAGGATGTACAGCGCCAGTACGGGAAGCACCGCACCGTTCATCGTCATCGAGACGCTCATCTGATCGAGCGGGATACTGTCGAACAACTGGCGCATGTCGATGATCGAGTCGATCGCCACACCGGCCATGCCGACGTCGCCGGTCACGCGTGGATGGTCGCTGTCGTAGCCGCGGTGTGTCGCCAGGTCGAAGGCCACGGACAGGCCCTTCTGGCCGGCGGCAAGGTTGCGCCGGTAGAACGCATTCGATTCCTCGGCCGTCGAGAACCCGGCGTACTGGCGCACGGTCCACGGCTGGTTGACGTACATCGTCGGGTACGGTCCGCGTAGGAACGGGACGATGCCGGGATAGGTGTCGAGGAAGTCGATGCCCTCGAGATCGTCAGCCGTGTAGAGAGCAGCGACTTCGATGCCCTCTGGCGTCAACCACGGACGCTGCCCGCCGGCGGCGGCGGTCCACTCGGCTTCGCTGCCGGCGGCGACCGGAACGCCCAAGGGGATATCCGAGAAGCTGGAGGGGATGGTCA
Organism: Actinomycetes bacterium; assembly: GCA_025356335.1. Lineage (GTDB taxonomy): Bacteria > Actinomycetota > Acidimicrobiia > Acidimicrobiales > Ilumatobacteraceae > JANXUF01. The sequence continues at coordinate 31,269 of JANXUF010000054.1, read as the reverse complement.
TGGGACCTGCAGTGTGTCGAGGAGTTCTGCGAGTATCAGGCGGACATTGCAGCCGGCATAGATGAAATGCCCGACGCCTGCGTCGTAGAGATCCTGCATCAGGTGTTTCGGTCGGCCGGCCAGCAAGACACCGGCGGCACCGGCCCCGGCGAGTGCTGCGGCGACGGCGACGGCGTGCTCGTCGTAGACGGAGTCACTCGAACAGATACAGGCGATGGTCGATCCGGAGGCGGTGAAGTTGTCGGCGATCTGCGTTGGATCGCCAGCGTCCGCTCCGACGAGCGTCGTGAGCCCGGCGATCTCGAAGAGGTTCTTGGCGAACGTGACCCGTGCCGTATAGGCAGCGGGAGTGCCGATTGCTGCAAGGAAGACGGTGGGCCGGCTGCCGCTTGCCGCCGTTCGGCGGTCGACGCGTTGGCGCAGCGATTCGAAGACCTCGGCGTAGCGATGGATCCCGAGTCCACTGTCGGAGCTCGGGTGATCGGCATTTGCGTCGGACGGTACCGGTTCGGCGATGTTCGGGAACTCGCTGACCCCGGTGATCTGATCATGACGACTCGACAGGTTGTGGACCCGCTTGTCCCAGGTCTCGTCGACCATCGTGCGAATCAGCCCCGACTCCGACGCGGCGCGGAATCCGCCGGCGGACTCGATCGCCTGGAACTCCCTCCATGCAGCCACCGCCAACTGTTCGGTGCGGCGCTCGACGTACCACGATCCGCCTGCGGGGTCGATCACCTTGGCGAGGTTCGATTCGAGTGCCAGCACCGATTGCGTGTTGCGCGCCAGGCGATGACCGAGCTCGGAGCCGTCAGCGTCGAGCAGGTCGTCGTACGGCAGGACGGTGATCGAGTCGGCACCGCCGACACCGGCGGCGAAGCAGGCGACGGTCGTTCGCAGCAGGTTCACCCACGGGTCGTACCGAGTCATCATCGCCGTCGACGTGATGGCGTGGAGCGGGCTGGCGTGTGCCGCCTCGGCGACGTCGCAGGCCTCGGCAAGTCGGCCCCACACACGGCGTGCCGCACGAACTTTGGCGATGGTGGCGAACTGGTCGGCAGTGGCGGCGATGCGCAGCTCGATCAACCCGAAGGCGTCAGCGGCGGCGACACCGGCAGTGGTGAGGATGCGGAGGTAGCTGACACCGGCGGCGAGCATCAATCCGAGTTCTTGGGCGTCGGAACCACCTGCATTGTGATAGCGGGCAGCGTCGACGGTGATCAGCTGAGCGTTGGGGAAAGAACGGCGCAGCGTCACGGCCCACGTTGCGAGATCGGCGAGTTGGGCGTCGAGATCGAAGTCGACATCAGCGGGGCCGACCGCCACCGAAACGCCGAGCGGGTCTGCTCCGAGCGAGCCGCGAACTGCTTCGGGTGCCGCCTTCGAGGCCGTCCACGCCTCGATCAACGCAGCGGCGACCGATGCCCATTGGGCTCCGGCATCGACGGCGACCGGTGCGAGGTCGAAGAACACGCCGTCGAGTACCTCGGCGAGCAGCGAGGCATCCAGCATCTCGTCAGCTGCGACTTCGAGCAGCACGGACGTCGCCCCGCGTTCGAGTTCGGTGACCGCCCGGGCTCCGGTGGTGCCGGCGTGCACGAGTGCCCGCACGTCCCAACCGTCGTGACCGGTGTCACCAGCTGATCGTCCGCGGGTGAAGGGACTGAAACCGGGGAAGCCGGTGGACCCGCCGCCGGCGACGTCGTCACGCGTGTACAGCGGTTCGACCATGATGCCCTCGTACGTCGTCGAGCGCAGTTTCTTCAGTGCATCCTCTGGGCTGCCATCGCCTGGCTGGCGGTGAGGCGACAGGAGTTTGTCCACCAACAGCACCCACTGATCCCTGCTCGCTGCCGGGAAATCGCCGGCAAAGCGAATAGGGTTCTCGCTGGTATTCATCGACCGCCACAGTAGTGACGTGCCGTTGATGCCCGCGAACCGGGCCGCTGTGACGTGCGCTTCAGCGTCCGCAGAACCAGGCGATACAGTCCGATTCCATGACGACTCCGCTGTCCATCCACACGCCCACTGGAGATCCCCGAGGCGGCATCGTCGTCGTACAGGAGGCGTTCGGCGTCAACGAACACATCGAGGATGTGTGCGAGCGCCTCGCGCACGAGGGATGGCTGGTGGTCGCCCCCCACATGTATCACCGCACGGGTGACCCGAAATTCGGCTACGACAACTTCATCGAGGTCACGCCGCACATGAGGGCGCTCAACTCGGACGACATCCTCGAAGACGTCGATGCGGCGTTTGCACATCTGGCGGGCGCCGGCATCGCCGTATCCGCGACCGGCATCGTCGGGTTCTGTATGGGTGGCACGGTTGCGCTCGTCGTTGCCGCACGCAGGGACATCGGCGCAGCGGTGACGTTCTACGGAGGCGGCGTCACCGAAAGCCGCTTCGGCTTCGCCCCGCTGATCGAGGAAGCGACCCATCTGCGGGCACCGTGGCTCGGCCTGTACGGCGACCTCGATCAGGGCATCCCCGTCGAGGCGGTCGAACAGTTGCGGATCGCCGCAGCTTCATCCGGCGAGGTGACAGAGATCGTCCGCTACCCGGAAGCCGACCACGGCTTCAACTGCGATCGACGGGCCAGCTACAACGAATCGGCGGCGCACAGCGCATGGCAACTGATGCTCGCCTGGTTCAGCGCCCACCTTCGCTGAGACGTCGATCCATCGTTCGCTCGTTCCTCGCTCACTCCTCGATCCATCGTTCGCTCCTTCCTCGCTCACTCCCGACGATCGAGCGCTCGGTTCTCCCCACAGCGCTAGCTCACGAGTGGGGAGTCGGCGTCATCTGACTCTGAGTGGATCGGTGGTTCGGGGTCGGCGACCTCGTTGACGCCGTGCCATGCCGGTCGCATCACACTGAGCGTGGCGACGACGTACAGACCGGCACCGATCAGGAGTGTCGGTCGCAAACCGATCAACGTCACAGCGATCCCGGCGACGAGACCCCCGAGCGGGATGGCACCGTATGCACCGGCGCGGAACGTGCCAAGCACACGACCGCGCATCGTTGCCGGGATCCGGCGGTACATGGATGTCGTCAGGATCGGGTTGATCGGCCCGGCGGAGAGTCCGGCGACGAACATCATGATCAGTGCGACGACCAGCGGGGGTGACGCCGCAAGCACGAGATATCGGGGCGCGCCGATCACGAACAGGCAGATCATCAGCAGGCGGAGGCGATTGGAGCGTTCACCATAGGCGCTGAACAGCAGTGTGCTGGCGAGCGCGCCGAGACCGAAGACGCCGACGATCAGGCCGAGTCCTGGCGTTCCGTAGTGCAGTCGCTCGACGAGCAAGGGTACGAGCACGACAAAGAAGGCCTGATCGAGGAAATTCATGAACATGACCATGGCGAGGATCGCCCGCAGCAACGAGTCCGCTCTGATGAAGTTGAAGCCGGCCACGAATTCGGTTCGCAGCGTTCCGCGGGCCGCCACCGGGGTGGCGTGTGAGGGCACGCTGATGCAGATCAAGATGGCCGATACGGCAAAGGTCGCCGTGTCGACGAACAACGCCTGCGCCGGCCCGAAAAGAGCGATGGCCCCGGCGGCGATCGGACCCCCGAGAAGCGTCGCCGTCTGCGTCACCCCCGAGCGCAGGCTCGCCGCCCGGGTCAGCGAGGTGCCGCTGGCCTCGGCGACCTCAGGGACCACGGCGGTCCGCGACGTTTCGGCAGGCACATTCATCAGGCCTGCGACGAAGACGAGCGCGGCGATCTGCCAGAATCGCAGCACGCCGAAGTGGTGCAGTATGGCGATGGAGGCGACACAACCGCCGCTGAGAAGGTCGGCGAAGACACTCGTCATGCGTGTCCCGAGCCGGTCGATCACCATCCCCCCGAGCGGCCCGGCGAGCACGACCGGTACGGCCGCGAAAAACGTGATGATGCCGGTACGCGTGGCACTTCCCGTCGTCTGCAGCACGAACCACGGCACGGCAATGACGGTGACGAGGTTGCCGAGTGAGGAGATGCCGTCGGCTGCGAGGAGTGCGAAGAGCGCTCGTTGTCGCCTGATACGGCTGCGGCTATCGGCCCGGTCGCCGCTGCTGTCATTGTCCGCGGGTGTCAGCACCGGCGCTGATCGTAGTCGTCAATCGGGAGGCCGGCGCACTCCGTCCGGTACGTTGTCGAAACCGCTGACGATCACATCACACATCCCTCACACCGCCGCCCGATGATGTCTGTTGTCCGACCAACGCAGGTCGACGACGATCGAAACCAAAGGACAACCATCATGAACATCAAGAGCAAAATCGGTATTGCCGTCGCCACCGGAGCCTTGACCATCGGCGGGGCAGCAGCAGCGTTCGGCGTCGGCGGCGCCTCCGCCAGCGCATCGGACCCCACCGGCACCGGCACCGGCGCCAAGGCAACGTTCGTCTGCGCACATCTCACCGAGATCAAGGCCCAGGAAACGCTCAAGGGCCAGCTGCTGACCGGCCGTCTGTCGCTGCTGCAGGAAGCCCGTGCGGCGTCGACCAAGCCGAAGGCCGAAGCACGTCTCGACAAGGCAATCGCCAAGACCCAGGCAGCGGAAACCAAACTGACCGCCCACGAGGCCAAGCTGACAGCGTTCGCCGCAGCTCACTGCACGACGGCGGGGACGCCAGCTCCGACCCCGACGACCACCGGCTGAGCCGGACGGCTCTGTCGCAGGCGAAGCCAGGCTCACAGAGTGTTTCGAATGCGAGAAGGTGCACCGAAACGCTCTGCGACGGCAGGGAGGCGGACGGACGGCAACGGGAGGGCTATTTCCAGGCGAAGACCGGCTGCTCGAAACCGTCGACCCGTTCGTTGACCCGGCCCTCGAGCGCCACCCAACGGAACTGCACGAGGACGGCGGCGGTAGGGGCGTGGATGAGGTCGTTGCCGATCGGGACCTGGACGACGGGGCGGTCGCTCTCGGGGATCGTGACGAACCGCGGCGAGTCCTGGCGGCACAGCTCGTCGAGGCCGATTCGGTAGGCGTGGGCGACCTCGTCCGGGTTCGGCTGCAACTCGACATGCCCGCCCGCCCAGATGACGACCGGCGTGATCACATACCCGGACCGTGTCGGATAATCGTCGAGGCGTCCGACCACGGATTCCGGCGCCAGAGTGAGCCCGAGTTCCTCCTGCAGTTCGCGCAACGCCGTCTGCTCTGCGCTCTCGCCGGGGTCGACCCGTCCGCCAGGCAATGCCCACTGGCCGGTGTGGGTGCGCATCCTCGACGCTCGGCGGCAGAGCAGGAACGCCGCCCCGCCGGACACGTTGGCGACCTTGCCGTCGATGCCGGTGAGGTCGCCGGGGACAGCCGCAAGGTCGGCGCCGGGGACGTCGAACGGGTCGGTGCCATCGGTGCCGGCATCGCTGTCGACGACGACGATCCCGACGGCGGCGCGACGCCGACCGTCCTCCGGTGCGGCGCGAACCTCGTGGGCGGCTAAATTGCTCATGATCTTTACGCGCAGGTGGCGGTCGAGTGCGGTCACGGTACGAGTCAACCACCTCGCCGGAACGACGCTGTCAGCGGTCGGGCAGTAACGTGCCCGTCGGTCTGGCAGCCTGATAGCAGGATGCAATTCGAAAACAGGGGGAGGTTGGAGGACAGAGATGGTCGTGATTGCACGGGACCGGGCGTCGGAGCGCCCATACGAGATCGCATTGCGCGCCGACGACGTGACGCTCGATTGGGCGGCGCTCGACGACGCCCTCAACCGGGTGGTGAACGCGCTCGGGGCACTGGATCTCGGAGCGGCCAGGCGCGTCGCCGTTTTCGCCGAGAACGCCGTCGAGACCGTGCTCGCCCACTTGGGGGGGCTGCTCGCCGGCGTCAGTACCGTCCCGGTGAACTTCCATCTCAATGCCGAGGAAACCGCGTACATTCTCGCTGATTCGCAGTCGGTCGCCGTCTTCACCGGGCCCGAGAACCTGCAGCGGGCGGTCGAGGCAGCGGCGATCGCCGGGGTCCCGAACGTCATCGGCTGGCGTTGTGCCGACGCACCGATCGCCTGGGAGCAGTGGCTCGCCGCTGCGAGCAACGCCGAGCCGTCTTCTGACGTCAGGCCGCTGCCGAACCTGATGTACACGAGCGGCACGACCGGTTTCCCGAAGGGTGTCGATCTCGCACCGCAGATGTTTGCCGGCGGCCGGACCATCGACGAACACATCGCCGTGCTGCAACAGGGCCCGTTCGCCCAACTCGGCACGCATATGGTCGTCGGACCGATGTACCACACCGGACCACTGAGCGGCATGCGTACCCTGGCCGCCGGCGTGCCGACGGTCGTGATCGGCAAGTTCGACGCCGAGCGGGTCCTGAGGGTGATCGACATGTACCGTCCGGAGTCGACGGTGATGGTGCCGACACATTTCAAGCGACTCCTCGAACTCGATGCGACGGTCAGGGCTCGCTACGACGTGTCGAGCATGAAGCTCATGTCGCACACCGGTGCGGTCTGCCCGATCGACGTCAAGAAGCGGATGATCGAATGGTTCGGACCCATACTCCGCGATGCCTACGGAGCGACCGAGGTCGGCACGATCTGCACGATCGACAGCGTTGCCTGGATGACCCATCCCGGATCGGTCGGCCAGTGCATCCCGCCGTTCACCCGGGCGATCGTCGTCGACGAGACCGGGGCGGAGGTGCCGCCGGGCGTGGAGGGCAAGCTGTACTTCGAGGATTCGACAGGCAGGGGCATCGTCTATCCGAACGATCCGCAGAAGACGGCAGCGTCACATCTGCGTCCCGGTGTGTTCACGATCGGCGAGATGGGATATGTCACGCCGGACGGCTTCGTGTATCTCACCGACCGCTTCAGCGACATGATCGTCTCCGGTGGTGCGAACATCTATCCCGCCGAGGCGGAGAGTGTGATCATCACGCATCCGAAGGTCTCCGACGTCGCCGTCATCGGTGTGCCGGACGCAGACTTCGGCGAAGCCGTCAGGGCGCTCGTCGTCCCGCTCGACCCGAGCGACCCACCGACCGCCGATGAGCTGATCGGCCTCTGCCGTTCGAAACTTGCCGGTTTCAAGTGCCCGCGTACGGTCGAGATCGTCACGACCGTCGGACGCAATGCGATGGGCAAGATCAACAAGCGTGCGCTGCGCGCGCCGTACTGGCACTAGACACACTGCCAAGCAAGCAGGAGGATGCAACGATGCCCGTTTCACTCGACGATCTGAAGACGCTGCACTACGAGGTCAGTAATCCCGGGGACAACGGCATCGCCATCGTCACCCTCGACCGACCGCAGAGCCGCAACGCCCAGAACAAACGGATGACCTATGAGATCAACGCCTGCTTCGACAATGCCGCTCGCCGCAGCGATGTCAAAGTGATCGTTTTTCGAGCCGACGGCCCGCACTTCTCCAGTGGCCACGATATGCGCGACACCGAATCGCACAAGGATTTCGATCTTGTCTCGACCTCCGGCGGATACGGCCGCGACGGCCAGGAGGGGCAGATGGCATGGGAGGAGGAGGTCTACTTCAACATGTGCTGGCGCTGGCGCAACATCCCAAAACCGGTCATCGCCGCCGCTCAGGGCAAGACGATCGCCGGAGGGCTGATGCTGCTGTGGATCGCCGATGTGATCATCGCCAGCGACGACGCATCGTTCAGTGATCCCGTGGTCGGCATGGGGGTGAACGGTGTCGAGTACTTCGCCCATCCGTGGGAGTTCGGGACCCGTAAGGCCAAGGAATTGTTGTTCACCGGCGACTTCGTGTCTGCGCAGGACGCCAAACAACTGGGGATGGTGAACCATGTCGTGCCGGCCGACGAGTTGCGGAGCTTCACGATGGCGATGGCCGAGAAGATCGCCAAACGGCCGAGTTTCGCCTTGAAGCTGGCGAAGGAAAGCGTCAATCAGACGTCCGAAGCCCAAGGCCAGTGGACGGCGCTACGGGCGGCGTTCTCGATCCAGCACCTGGCCCATGCGCACAACCGGGCGAAGTTCGGCATCCCCGTCGATCCCGGCCATCCCCGTCCGCTGGATTCGCTCACCAAACCGGCATAGCCGGGGTGCCGCCTCCCGTGTCACCGAATGTCGACAGTAGACGCGACATTCCGTGACTCGGAACCTGGTGGGCGGTTGTCGTACAGTCGCGGCGTGCTCGATCTTCCGGTCGCCGATCCGTGGTTCGTCACCGAACGCGGTAGCCAGGGAATCTCGCTGATCACCGAACCGCACGTCCATCCGCTGCTGCGCTGCAACGTCTGGCACGTCCGCGGCAGGACGCAGGATCTGGTCGTCGACACGTCGCTCGGCCTGCGTCCGCTGCGGGCGATCGTCGAGGCGGAGTCGACGAATCCGCTGCTCGCCGTCGCCACACATTCACACGGCGATCACGTCGGCGGCATGCACGAGTTCGCCCATCGTGCGATCCACTTCTCCGAGGCATCCGTTCTCGACACCGATCGACCGTACGATCTGGCCTCGGCCGGCTGTGGCGAGTCGGTGCTCGGTCCGTATCGCGCAGGGGGATACGACATTCCCGACGTGCTGATCGACGCCGTTCCGTCAGGCGGCATGATGTCGACGAAATTCGGTCTGCAGCGCTCGCCGGCAACGCAACTGTTGGAGGAGGGAGATGTGATCGACCTCGGCGATCGGGCTTTCGAGGTCCTCCATCTGCCTGGCCACTCTCCTGGGTGTATCGGACTGTGGGAGGAGCGCTCCGGGGTGCTCTTCTCCGGTGACGCGTTGTACGACGGGCCGTTGCTCGACGACCTCGACGGTTCCGATCACGCCGACTACTGCGCGACGATGCGGCGGCTGCTCGAGCTACCGGTGACGGAAGTCCACGGAGGACACGAGGCGAGCTTCGGCAGGTCCCGCCTGATCGAACTGTGCAACGCCTACCTGCAGGTGCGCGGATCGTGACTGCAGCGATCGCCGAGTGGGCGCCGTGGGAACGTCGAGCGGAGCGAATCGCCCGGACGGAGCAGCGGGAACGATGAGCGAAGTGACGCCGACTCCGGAATCGGTTCGTGCGGACGTCGACGCCTGGATCGCCGAACGCTGGGACCCGGGGCTGTCGTTGCAAGCGTGGCGCGAACTGCTCGTCGACTCGGGCTGGGGTGCACCGTCGTGGGAGACACGGTGGCATGGCCGCGGGTTGCCGCGCTGGGCGAACCAGATCGTCGCATCTGAGCTGGCGTCGGCCGACGCCGTCGGGATGCCCGCAGGTGGCGGTATGAGCTTGGCTGCGCCGACGATCCATGCCCACGGTCCTGACGAGTTGCGCGAACGGTTCCTGCGTCGGACATTGACCGGCGAATACACGTGGTGCCAGTTGTTCAGCGAGCCAGGCGCAGGGTCGGACCTCGCCGGTCTCACGACACATGCAGTCCTCGACGGCGACCGGTGGATCGTCAACGGCCAGAAGGTGTGGAACACGAGCGCCCATCACGCCGACTTCGGGATACTCGTGGCGCGCACGAACTGGGATGTCCCGAAGCATCGGGGCCTGACGTATTTCGTGTTGCCGATGCATCAGCAAGGTGTCGAGGTCCGGCCGTTGAAGCAGATGAACCATCACGCCTCGTTCAACGAGGTGTTCATCTCCGGCGCGGTGATCCCCAGGGAATACGTGGTCGGCGACGTCGGTTCTGGCTGGGCTGCGGCGATGACGACGCTGGCGTTCGAACGTAACTTCGGCGGTGTCTCCAGACCTCGCCGGTGCGTCGGGGGTGGGTTGGCGAGAACCGAGGCGGATCACGAAGCGAAGGAGTTCTTCGAGACGTACCGGTGGTACCCACAACGCGCCGGTCGGGTCGATCTCGTCGTCGAGCACGCCCGCCGACGAGCCATGTCGAGCGACTCGGTGGTCCGACACGAGATCGCCACGTTGTTGTCGGTCCAACGGGTCAGCGGCTGGACGGCGGAGCGCGGGGCAGCGGCACGCGCGCTCGGTCGGACACCAGGAGCAGAGGGCTCGCTCGGCAAACTGTCGTTGAGCATCGTCGCCCGTCGGGCGGCCGGTGTCCACTCGCTGATCGGAGGCGCGACGGGCATGCTCGATGGTGACACTGCGCCGTTCGGTGGGATGATCGCAGAGGTGCTGGTCTCCGTGCCCGGGCAGTCCATCGCCGGTGGCACAGACGAGATCCAGCACAACATCCTCGGTGAGAAGATCCTCGGGCTGGCGAGGGAACCGGCGCCGGACAGGGATCTCCCGTTCCGTGACGTGCCGCGCAACTGACGGGCCACCCTCTCCCTTGCAAACGGTTTCGCAAAACTGGTCGAAGGTCGATCGGCGGTCGAGGCGGTCTTCACGGATGCCTTCGGAGATCGCGACCGCATGGCGTCACCCGGACGCTGCCGATGCCTGGGCGCAACGTAGGCAGAGCATTGGGAGTTGCTGAGAGTTCGCAACTGTGTGTCATTTCACGTTTGTCCCTCGTTCATCCGCGGGTACTGTCGGATTTCGAACGAGTTCACTCTCCGCAGGATCGTCGGCCTCGAGGCTGTTGTGCGTCTTCGAGATGGAACGCCAGACCCGTGAGCAGGTGATCAGTTGGCAGTCGACAGCATGAGTCCGCCGTTCCTTCCGGACCTACAGCTCGCCGACGACGCCCACGGCATCAAGGCACTCGTCAGATCCGACCCGTGGCACTGGGTCCGCATCGCCCTCGTCGCCCTGTTCGCAGTGCTCTATGTCCGCTGGTTCCGCGAGCACGGTGTCGTCGTCGACCCGATCTCGGTCCTGGTGTCCGTCGGCCTGCTGCTCGTCATGGCGCACATCGGCAAGCCGCTGTATCGCTGGCGCCAACTCGTCATCGACATGTTCGGCTACGGCGTGATGTGGATCGGCTACAACGAGACGTACGGATTCGCCGGACGGCTCGGGCGTCCCCGGCAGGTCGAATCGGTCCGCAACATCGACCGCTTCCTGTTCCTCGGAACTGACCCCAATGTGTGGATGCAGCGGCATTTCTACGATCCGTTGCACGTCCGGTGGTACGACGTCGTGGCGTCGTGCGTGTACTTCACGCACTTCGTCGTTCCGGCAACGGTGATGGTGCTGCTGTGGATCAACAACCGTCCACAGTGGGTGCGTTTCATGCGGCGCTTTGCCACCGTGTTGGCGATCGCCTGCATCACGTTCGTGCTGATGCCGACCGTGCCGCCGTGGCTCGCAGGTGAAGGCGGTTATCACGCACTGCCGACACTCGCCAGACCGGTGTCACGCGGCTGGCAGCACATCGGGCTGAACGTCTTCAGCCACGCATGGGACGCCGGCAAGGACTTCTCCAATCCATTGGCGGCGATGCCGTCGCTGCACGCCGGATTCTCGCTGTTCACGGTCGCCTTCTTCCTGCCGAGGATCAGGTCGCGATGGCTGAAGGTGGGAGCCTTCGCGTTTCCGTTGACGATGGCCATGTCGCTCGTCTATCTCGCCGAGCACTACGTCGCCGACATTCTCGCCGGTTGGCTTGTCGTCGGATTCTCGTTCTACATCTGGAACCAAATCGAGCGCAGGCTGCGAGAACGCAAGTCGCTGGACTACCGCACTCTGCATCTCGATGAGGCTGCCATCGCCTACATCGATCCGCCGGGCCGGCGCCCATCCAAACCGCGCAAGGTGTTCGTCGACGCCTCGTTCATCAATGCCTCGCTCGACCCCTTCGATCGCGACCATGAGACGGCGAAGGTGATTCTCGCTCAACTGGTGTACGAATACGAGATCGGAACGGCGCTGATGTTCAGCCATGCCGGTGTCGCCAGCACAGTGCCGTCACCGCAGGGCCAACACGTGCTCGAGATGTGTGACGTTGCACGACCTCGACGGGATCTGCGGCGGTTGGCGCGCAAGGTCATCGCCAATCATCCGCATCTCGATCTCGACCTCGATCAGGCGATGACGCTCGTCATCATCCGGCGCAGCCGCATCGGCGAGATCGCCACCTTCGATCCCGAATTCGAAGAACTGGGGATCACGACCTCGACGATCGAGCGGCGTGCTGAACACTCCGACGGTTTCATCGGCGACGGCATTGTCCTGACGACGGTGGCTGACCGCTGCGGCTGACGGGCTTCCCCGACCGAACCGGTCGCCGTCTACGCTCGGTCGGCGTGCCGTCTGCCGAGCCCCCCGAGCCCCTCGATCCCTCGATCCTCGCCCGTTTCGATCCGGCAGACCCGGCGTTCATCGCCGACCCGTATCCAGTGCTCCGCGAGTTGCGCCGAGCAACCCCGATCTTCTGGTACGAACCGGCAAAGCAATGGATGCTCACCCGCTACTCCTCGATCCATGCGGCGTTGCGCGACCGCCGTCTCGGTCGCGCCTATCACCACCGGTTCTCCACCGAGGAGCTCGGTCTCGAGCCCGAGTACACGTCGTGGCCGCGTTTTGCGGAGACCGAACGGTGGTCCCTGCTCAACCTCGAGCCGCCGGACCACACACGCATTCGCGTGCTGATATCCAAGGTCTTCACGCCGTCGTCGATCAACGCGCTTCGCCCGTTGATCGAGCACGAATCATCGTCGCGGCTCGCCCGTCTGGCAGCTCGTTCGCAATTCGATCTACTCGCCGACTATGCCCAGCCGTTCTCCGTCGCCGTCATCTGCGCGATGCTCGGCGTGCCGACCAATGACACGCCACTGCTGCTTCGCTGGTCGCACGACATCGTCAAGATGTATGAGCTCGACGCTGCGCCTGGCTCTGCGGAGAACGCCGAACTGGCGGCCGGCGAATTCATCGACTACGTCCACACACTGATAGCCGCCAAGCGGGCGCACCCCGACGCGGCGCTGGTTTCGCAGTTGATCGCTGTCGAGGAACAGGGCGACCGGCTGACGGTCGACGAGATCCTCTCGACGATCATCGTGCTGCTGAATGCCGGCCACGAGGCCACTGTCAACACGTTGGGAAACGGGATGCGCGCGTTCATGCACCATCGCCACGAATGGACCCGGGTGACGTCTGGCGAAGTCGCCACGAGACCGGCGGTCGAGGAGATGATCCGCTGGGATCCGCCGCTGCACCTGTTCGACCGCTGGGTCCTCGAACACGACGTCGAGATCGCCGGCCAGTCGATTGCCCGTGGGGAGATGGTGGCGATGCTGTTCGGTTCCGCCAACCGTGACCCCGAGCACTTCCCGGACGCCGACCGTTTCGACGCCGGTCGTGGCGACGCCTCGCACGTCGGCTTCGGTGGTGGCATCCACTTCTGCATCGGCGCACCGCTCGCCCGCCTCGAACTCGATGCCAGCCTCACGCAGTTGGTCAGGCAGTTCCCCGACCTGGAGCTCGCTGAAGAGCCCGACTACCATCCGACCTTCGTGATCCGCGGCCTGCAGAGGCTGCTGCTCGACATCCGCTGACCTACTCCGTCGGTTGATCGACGATGGCTGGGTCGTCGAATGAATCGGGGCGGCTTCGCCGCGTTCAGCTGACGACGGCGGCCAGCAAGCCTGACGCCGCCGATCGGGGGCGGCCGCCCCCGGACCCCCGCCGGAGTCTGTGACCGGCAGCGATTGCCGACCGGAATCACCCGCACGGTGACCACGCAAACATCCGTGGCCACAGCACTGGCCGGCACTAGCCGCGAAGGAGCGAGAGCGCTTCGGCGCGGGTCGATTGCTGGGCGAGCGAGCCGCGGACCGCCGACGTCGTCGTCGTCGAGCCCGGCTTCATCGCTCCGCGGATCGTCATACAGAGGTGCTCTGCTTCGAGCACGACCAACGTCCCGGAAGCTCCGAGGCGCGACATCATGTCGTCGGCGATCTGGCCCGTCAGGCGTTCTTGCACCTGCAGGCGATTCGCATAGCCGTCGACGAGCCGGGCGATCTTCGACAGGCCGCAGACAGCGCCGTTGTCCCCCGGCACATAAGCGACATGCGCTTTGCCCATGAACGGCAGCAGGTGGTGTTCGCACATCGAGGAGAACGAGATGTCACGAACGATCACCATCTCACGGTGATTGATCGTGAACTGCCGCTCGAGGTGTCTGCCCGGATCCTCGCGATAGCCACTCAACAATTCGGCGAAGCTTCTGGCGACGCGATCGGGCGTGTCCAACAGCCCGTCTCGATCGGGGTCCTCGCCAAGCGCTGCCAGCAGTTCGCGGACTGCTGCGGCCGCTCGCGGCGCGTCGAATTGCGGTCGTTCGTCGGTCACGTGTGCTTCCTCCAACGTCTGTTCGGCGTTCGACGCTATCGGCCGTTCGCCAGCAGGATGTCGAAATCGGTATCTCGGCAGGCGCACATCGCCGCAAATGCCCAGGTCATCGAGGCGCTCAGCCGAGCCGACTGGTGTATTTCAGCATCCCGCTAGGCGACGCTGCCGAGCTCATCGCTCGGAGCGAGAAGAATCTGACCGAGGTGCTGCAGGCCGAGACGAATGCGCGATTTGATCGTGCCCTCCGGGATGCCGAGGACCGTTGCAGCTTCGCGATACGTGCACTGCCCGTAGCAGACAACCGTCAACGCTTGACGTTGCACCGCTTTGAGTTGGTTGAGCGCGCCGACGACGGCAGTCGTCGTCTCCGACTGGAGGAGGTGTTGATCGATGTTGTCGATGGCGAAGTCGACGGCTTGGCGGTCTGCTTCTTCGCGACGACGGCGGGCCTGCTGAGAGCGCATCATGTCGACGGCGATGTTGCGTGCCATCGCCACGAGGAAGGTTCGCATCGTTCCCCGAGAAGGATCGAAACGTTCGGGGCGCTGCCAGAGCCTGATAAAGGTTTCCTGAGTGACATCGGCGGCGAGATCGTCGCCGCAGGTCATCCTGACGGTATTGAACACAGCGCGGTGGTGTCGCTCGTATATCGCTTGGAAGGCGTCCGGGTCGGGCCGTGTCGACTGTTTTCCACGACCTTCCGCCAGGTCGTCCGCTGCGTTCAACTGCGCCTCCGAATCGCGGGACTGCGGGTGCAGTTCCAGCCCGTGCGAGACAAAGGATGCCTACGCGAGTTTCCGTCTACCCGAGGTGTCTGATGTTCAAACATCGTCGTTCCCCTGGCCTTCTACACTCAGGTCGTGAAGATCACCGAACTCGACCACATCGTCCTGCGTGTCTCCGATATGGAGCGTTCGGTGAGTTGGTATTCACAGCTGCTCGGACTCGAAACCGTGCGTTTGGGGGAGTGGAGGGCCGGCACGGCGACGTTCGTGTCGATGCGTATCACCGACTCGACGATCATCGATCTGCAGCTCGGGGAGATCACGGGAACGAACATGGATCACGTTGCATTGGTGGTCGAAGACGCCGACCTGGCGGAGATCGCCGGGTCAGGTCTGTTCGGCGAGGTCCGCCCGCCGCGCCCGCTGTACGGAGCCCGCGGTCAAGGTCTCGGGATCTACATCACCGATCCCGATGGGCATCGCCTCGAACTGCGCACCTATCCGGCAGCGCAATGAGTTTCCGTCCCTCCGCCGCCGACCGTCCGGCCGAATGCGGACACCGGGCTGAGTGCGACCGCCCGGCCGAATGCGGACACCGGGCTGAGTGCGGACACCGGGCTGAGTGCGGACACCGGGCTGAGTGCGGACTCCCGGCTGATGTCAAGCTCCGGTGGTGACCATGCCGAACATCGCTGTCCAAACGAAACCACTGCCGTACGCGCCACCGTCCGACCCGGCAACCCCGGCCGTCTACGCGTGGCCACTCAGCGTCGTCGCCGGCGAGCGCGTGGCGATTCACGGGCGCGGCCCCGTCGGGACCGCCCGCCTGAAAATCGTCCGTGTCGGCGCAGCCCGTGTGACCATCCACACCACCGATGTCAGGCTGGCACCCCAGGACCTGTCGCCCGGGGCAGACGCCTTGGGGTGTGAGTGGCCGGTGATCGCCGAGGTCACCATGCAGACCGACTGGCCGTCCGGCTACTACGAGATCGTCGTCAGCGTTGCGGATCGCTCGGATGTCGTCGCCTTCTTCGTCGTCCGTTCGTCGACCCCGAACCCAGACCGTCTGCTGCTCGTGCTGACGACCAACACGTGGAATGCCTACAACGATGTCGCCGGGACGAACATCTACAACGGCGGCACACATGCGTCGTTCGTCCGTCCGCTCGCCCCCGGATTCCTACGAAAGCCCGGCGGTGCCGGAAGCCGCGTGACGGTCCTCGGCCCGCCGGATCCTCGGATGCGAACCCATGTCGGACACATCCGTACGCACGGTCTGTCGGCCTGGTCAGGTTCTGCCGGCTGGCCGTCATGGGAGCTGCCGTTCGTGGTCTGGGCGGAGAACAACGGGATCGAGATCGATTACGCCGTCAATGCCGATCTCGAGTTCGTGCCGAACGTGCTCGAGGGGCGGCGGCTGTACCTCAGCATCGGTCATGACGAGTACTGGTCGTGGGGCATGCGCGACACGGTCGAGCAGTTCATCGCTGACGGAGGGAACGCTGCGTTCCTCAGCGGCAATGTCGCCTTCTGGCAGGTCCGGCTCGAGGACGAGGGCCGGACGATGGTCGGCTACAAGCAACGTTTCGAGCAGGATCCCGTCTACGGAACCGACCGTCAGGATCGCCTCACCAGCATCTGGTCAGACCGGTTGATCAACAGGCCGGAGAATCTGATGACCGGCCTGTCGTTCAACCGTGGCGGCTACCACCGCATCGGCAAGTCGGTCGGTGGGGGAGCGGGCGGCTACACCGTCCATCGTCCCGACCACTGGCTGTTCGAGGGTACCGATCTGTTCCGCGGTGACCTGCTCGGTGCGGCCGGGACCATCGTCGGTTACGAATGCGATGGTTGCGAGTTGGCGCTCGTCGACGGCGTACCGGTGCCGACCGGTGTCGATCGATGCCCGGAAGGGACCATCGTGCTGGCGACGGCACCCGCTTCGCCGTTCACGCGGGCCACAGCGCAGCGACCGGTCCCGGACGATGCGCTTTCAGAGGTCGAGTTCCATGCATGGCGGGTGCTCGGTTCGCACGACGCGGCGGCTGCTCGCCGGTTGGAGAACGGTCACGCCGTCTTCGCTGTTCGCGACGGTGTCGGCGGCAGTGGGACGGTCGTGTCCAGTGGATGCACCGACTGGGTATGGGGACTCGACGCCGCAGACCCGGCCGTCGAGAAGATCACGATGAATCTGCTCCGCCGGCTCGGCTGATCCATCGACTCCATTGACTCCATTGACGAAATCGAGTTGCCGTTGAATCCACTCATCACCCTCGCTGTCTTTCCCGTGATCTTCCTCGGCGAACTACCGGACAAGACGATGTTCGCCAGCCTCGTTCTGGCGACGCGAGGGAAGGCCAGCCACGTGTGGCTCGGTGCCGCCGGCGCCTTTGTCGTCCATGTCGTCATCGCCACGACCATTGGCGTTGCACTGTTCCATATCGTGCCGAAACGCGTGCTCGAAGGGATCATCGCCGCAATGTTCCTGTTCGGCGCGTTCTTTGCATGGCGAGAGGGCAACAAGGACGAGGATCATCTTGCACAGGAGGAAGCGTCGAAGCATGGCGTCATGGCCACCGCCTTCATCGTCGTCTTCCTCGCAGAATGGGGTGACCTGACGCAGATTCTGACCGCAAATCTGGCCGCCCGCTATCACTCGCCGCTCTCCGTCGGCATCGGGTCGACGCTCGCGCTGTGGTCGGTCGCCGCCATCGCCGTCGCCAGCGGCAAGACGCTGATCCGCCATATCAACGTCGCCACGATCCGCAAGTTCACCGCAGGCGTGCTGGTGCTGCTGGCGGCCTACAGCGTCTGGGAAATCTTCCGCTGATGCACCTCAGCGTCGTCCCCGGCTTGTTCGCGCTCACGAGCTCGGGTCACGAGCTCGGGTCAGGAGCTCGGGTCAGAAGATGGTGTAGCCGCCATCGACGACCAGCGTGTCACCGGTGTGGAACGTCAATGACGGATCTGCGAGGAAGACGGCGACCTTGGCGAACTCGGCCGGGTCTGCCCAACGCCGTACCGGTGTACGGCCGATCGTGTTGTTGACGAACTTCTCGTTGCGCGCCGCAGGTGCCAGCATGTCGGTGGCTGTCCAACCGGGGGTCAAGGCGTTGACCCTGACCCGGTGCCTGGCAAGCCCGACAGCCATCGCCCGCACGAGGCCGAGCACAGCGGTCTTCGAGGATGCGTACGCGGCATTGGTCGGCGCGCCGTGAATCGACGACGTCGAGGCGACACCGATGAGCGATCCACCCTCTCCGCGCTCGACCAGGTGCCTGGCACCAACGCGCAGCGTCAGGAAGACGCCGTCGATATTCACCGAATGAACCTTGCGCCACTCGTCGAGCGGGATCTCCCACGAGTTGCGCGGCACCGCTGACATGCCGGCGTTGGCGAACACACTGTCGACTCTGCCCAATGCGGCGACCGTTTTGGCGAATGACGACTCGACCTGGTCCTCACTCGAGACGTCGCACTGTTCGACGTGGACCCGCGACCCGATCGCCCGCAGGCGTGCAGCGGCAGCTGCGTTCTTGGCGGCATTCGTTCCCCAGATAGCCAGATCGGCGCCCGCCGTCGCCAGCCCGATGGCCATGCCGAGACCGATGCCACTGTTCCCTCCAGTGATCAGCGAGACGTGGCCGGGGAGTCCCCTGCCGAGTACATCGGGCCCGTCGCGCGGCGACACTCAGGAGGCATCGGCGAGGTGGATCGCCGCTTCAGGAGCGTTGATAGGGAACGTCATGCGATCCCCAGGGTACAGGTCCACGACGTCGGCGTCATCGCTGCGAAGCCCACCGAGAAGTCCTCGCCAACGGTCATCTCGAGCGTCGCCTCCGCGCTTCCCGGCACGACAGCGCCAGTCGTCGCAACCGTTCGAAGCCGCCCGCCGGGCCGGAGGAAGTCGGGGGTCACCTGCGAGACTCCGACGATGGAACTGGGAATCTTCGGCGTCGGCTCCGGCACGACGGCCTCACCGGCGAGCATCGCCTCGATCGCTCCGTTGATCGAGGAACTGGGTTTCGATTCGATCTGGGCCGGCGAGCACATGGTCGCTCCCTCACCCCGGGTCGCGCCGTCGCCGATCGAGCCCGACTACCCGATGCTCGATCCGCTCGCGGTCCTCACCTATCTGGCTGCGCTCACGAAGCGGGTGCTGCTCGGTACCGGCATCCTGCTACTCCCGCAGCGCCCACCCGTGGCGTTGGCGAAGGCCGTCGCCAGCCTCGATGTGCTGTCGAACGGTCGCCTCCTGCTCGGCGTCGGCGTCGGCTATCTGCAGCCGGAGTTCGCAGCGGTCGGCGCTGATTTCGCCAGTCGTGGTCCGCGTAGCGAGGAGTACATCGCGGCGATGCGCGCACTGTGGACGATGGACTCGCCGACGTTCGACGGCGAGACCGTGCGGTTCTCCGGCGTCGACGCTTATCCGCGGCCGATCCAGCGTGGCGGTCCAGCGCTGGTGATGGGCGGGCATTCGGCGGGTGCCTACCGACGTGCGGTGACGATGTCGTCGCAGTGGTACGGCTTCGCGATGGACCCTGCGGGTACCGCCCGCTGCCTCGACGGTATCCGCGAAGCGGCCGACCGCTACGAGCGCCCAGCGGAATACGGTGAGCTGACGATCAACATCACGCCGAACCGCCGACTGACACCGGAACTCGTCGAGCAGTACGCTGCGCTCGGCGTGCACCGACTGATCCCGATCCTCGGCGGTGCCGACGACGCTGGTGTCGAAGCATCGATCCGTTGCAACGCTCCAGAAGCGCTGTTGCGCTGAAGGCCCTTCGCCGAAATTCGGGCTCACCAGCGGCGCTCCCACGCTCGGCGCCGCCCGCCGGGATGGGTCACTGTGGACGTGGGGTCCGTTTCCTGCTCCAACCCTCGGTGCTGACGGGAGCGCAGAGTCCGTTCGCTCAACGGGCCGTGAGTTCGCCTAGTGGCGAATCTCCACCGCTCCCCTGCACGGTGACCGGCGTTACGCTCGGCGGCGGGAACTCGAACTGTTGGAGTGTGGATCGATGAAGTACCGCAAACTCGGAACGACGGGAATGGATGTGTCGAGGATCTGCCTCGGCTGTATGAGCTACGGAATCTCCGGTCGCGGCGCACACGAGTGGACGCTCGACGAGGAGCAGAGCCGGCCCTTCTTCCAGCAGGCAATCGAAGCAGGCATCAACTTCTTCGACACCGCCAACGTCTATTCCGACGGTACCAGCGAAGAGATCACCGGGCGGGCGCTCGCTGATTTCGCCAGGCGTGACGAGGTCGTGATTGCCACCAAGGTGCACGGTCAGATGCACAAGGGACCGAACGGCAGCGGTCTGTCGCGCAAGGCGATCATGAATGAGATCGATGCCAGCCTGCGCCGCTTGGGGACCGACTACGTCGATCTCTACCAGATCCACCGGTGGGATCGAAAGACGCCGATCGAGGAGACGATGGAGGCGTTGCACGACGTCGTCAAGGCCGGCAAAGCGTTGTATATCGGTGCCTCCTCGATGTACGCCTGGCAGTTCTCCAAGGCGCAGTACCTCGCCGAGCGGCATGGCTGGACGAAGTTCGTGACCATGCAGAACCACTACAACCTGCTGTATCGGGAAGAGGAGCGGGAGATGTTGCCGCTCTGCCTGGACCAGGGTGTCGGCGTGATCCCGTGGAGTCCGCTCGCTCGCGGCAAGTTGACCAGGCCGTGGGACACGACGACGTCGCGTAGCGAAACCGATCTGTTCGGCAAGACGCTGTACCAGCAGAGCGACGCAGCGATCGTCGACCGCGTCGGTCGGATCGCCGAAGAGCGCGGTGTGACCCGGGCGCAGATCGCGCTGGCATGGGTCGCCAGCCACAAGTCGGTGACGGCACCGATCGTCGGGGCGACGAAGCCGCATCACCTCGAGGACGCCATCGCCTCGGTCGAGATCGAACTGACCGCTGAAGAAATCGCCCCGCTCGAAGAGCCCTATACCCCGCGAGCGGTCGCCGGCTTCATGTGATCAGGCCCGCAAGCCAGGCGTCCGCTGCAGCATGACTCGTCAATCTGACGAAGTCGATATGCGCCCACCGTTCGTCGTTCATCGCTGACGAAAAGCGCTGTTGATACTTGGCATGCTGCGTCCAAGCCCAGCGGATGATCGACGTGTGGGGGTTCCAGGAGAACACGTTGCTCCACGGCTCGCGGTTGCCGTTCCACAGTTCTTGACGCAAGGCGATTCGACGGACCGTCCTCGTCGTCACCTGTCTCATCACCTGGCGACGGGGGAGATCGAGCCAGACGACCGTGTCCGCCCGCTGCCAGATCGGGCCGTCGACGACGACGGTTCGGTAGTTGCCGTCGATGACCCACCCGTCGCCTGCGGTGATCTCGGTGATCCTCGCGAGGAACAGTTCCGGATCGATCGCCTGCCACCCCGGCAGATGATGGATCGCGTCCAGCTCGACGCACGGGACACCGAGTGCGCGACCGATACGGACCGCCAGGGAACTCTTGCCTGCTCCCGCATTGCCGACGACGGACACCCGCCTGATCGTCCGTCCAGCCACCTACCTATCTTTGCTGATTGCCCTGCCGATGCCACACCCTCGGGATGCTCGACGCCAGACCCGGTTCGCTACAGCGCTACGATTCCGGGTGTCGAAGGGAATGTCATCATGACCATCACCGAGCATCAGACGACAGGGATCGTCGCTCCGCAAACCAGTCTCGCTCCGCAGACGAGTTTCACGACGTTCGAGGAATCGACGCGTGAGGACTGGGCGATCATCATGAAAGAGATCGTCCACACCCAGGCCGCCGCCGCTGAGAACATCATCGCGCAGATGCGAATGCTGGGTCGCGACCAGGGTGGATTCCCGGTGAATCGCCTCGAACACAGCCTGCAGACCGCAACCCGCGCCGAGAAGGACGGACGCGACGAGGAGTACGTACTGTGCGCCCTCGTGCACGACATCGGTGACACGCTCGCCCCCTACAACCATCCCGACATCGCCGCTGCGATCGTCAAGCCGTTCGTCTCCGAGGCGAACCATTGGATGGTTGCGCACCACGGCATCTTCCAGGGTTACTACTTCTGGCACCACATCGGCGCCGACCGCAATGCGCGCGACGCCTACGCCGACTCGCCGTTCTACGAGCAGTGCGAGGAATTCTGCGCCAAGTACGACCAGACCGCCTTCGACGCCGACTACGTCAGCAACCCGCTGTCCTACTACGAACCGTTGTTGCACCAGTTCTTCACGCCGAAGCCCTGATAGTCAACGTCCGCCTGACCCGGACCCGTCGCCAGACGAGTCCGGGCGAAGCAGTGCTCAGCCGATGGTGATCGAGCGCCAGTTCTGGTACGTGTGGCCACCGTTCCAGACGTCGTTGATGATCGCCCTGTCGAAAAGGCGGACGAAAACTACGTAGCAGCACGCTTCGACCTGATCAGCCCACGGATCCCACGTCACCGTGATGCCGGGGGCTGGTGCCCCGAGGTCGGTGCGGTCACCGTTGTAGGTCTTCGAGAAGATGCCGATCGACCCGCTGCAGCCGCCGTAGGCGGTGACGTCGAGCGAGCTGAAGTTCTCGTCCGTTCCGACGATGTGCACCTGGATCGGGCCCTTGTCCTTGGTCACCTGAGCGCAACAGCCGAGCTTCTCGCCGCCCTGGCTGAATTCGATCAGCGGGCGACCGTCGACATCGGGTCCCTGTGGCCCGACGTTGTCGACACGGACCGGGACCGGATTGCTGGGGAACTCGGTGAGCGCCGCATTGCGCACGACCATGCGCACGTAGTAGGTGACGTTGGCGTCCAACGCGGGTGTCTCCCAGTCGGTGAGGTAGGTCTGACCTTCCGAGTAGAAGTGCATGTCGGCAATCGCGTACCAGTCGCCTGTCGGGACCCGCGGGACCTCGATCGGCGGGAAGATCTGCGTGCAGTCGACGAGCGCCGTTCTGATCGCCGTCCACGGACCGGTCGAGCTCGGACCGAACTCGACCTTGTACTGCGTCGCACCGGCAACATTGAACAGCCCGTTGATGTGGACGCTACCTCCGAAAGGGTGGTCGCCGACCCCGGCGGCAGGGTTGTCGCTCGGAGTGAACACGCCAGGGCTGCTCGGTCCGGCCGCATAGCCGACAGCATCGAAATGACCGACGGGAATCTCACCGACCTTGATCAGTTCAGGCATCGGCGGGCACATTTTCTGGCAGGCGACACGGCAGCGCACGCCGCACAGCCAATGGCACAACTGATGGGCGAAGCGCTCGATCTTGTTCTTCTCGATGAACTCCTGGAAACTCTTGGCGTCCTCCGAGGCGATCATCTCGAGCAACTTCTGCAGCGTCTCGCGGTCGCGTGCGAGGCGGCCGGTGTACTCGGCGAAGGCCCGCCATTCCTCGACGTCGAACTCGGTAGCGTGCTCGATCCTGCCGACCAACTTCGCGCAGATGAACACGCAGTGCTTACTGCAGAACCATCGGCAGATATACCGGCAACGGTCGAGCAGGCTGGCGCGTCCGAGCGCATCCTGGAACTTCTCGGCATCATCGGCGCGGAACGCCGCTGCTGCCTGGGTGAACAGTTCGGGTTGCTCGGCAAGCTTGGCGATCGTCTCTCCTGATGCTTGCAGCTCCTCCAACCGGTCTTCGTTGTCGCTCATGGCAACACTCCTCGTGGTGATTCGAAGTCGCCACGTTGCGGCTTCGGAATTGGCGAGCACGATCACCGCTGCCGGATACATCGAGCTCGGTGATTTCCCGGGTAGTCCGGAGATCCCGCAGCGTCCAGCGCTCCGATCGCCCGCACAGCGAATCGGCTGCTCCAACGTGTCACCATGGTTCGATGGAGTACACGCAGATCACCTACGCGGTCGACGGTCCGCTCGCCACCATCACGCTCAACCGGCCGGACAAGCTGAACGCGTGGACGCCGAAAATGGCAGAGGAGCAGGTCGATGCCATCGACAACGCGAACGGCGACCCGGCGATCGGTGCCATCGTGATGACGGGCGCAGGCCGCGGCTTCTGTGCCGGCGCTGACATGGAGGCGACGTTCAGTACCCGCATCGGCGGGACCGATCCAGGCAACGACACCGCCGGGGGCATGGGAGGCATGCCGCGGGGTCTCGACTGGGTGACGTTCATTCGTCAGAGCAAGCCGGTCGTGTGCGCGATCAACGGGGCTGCTGTCGGCATCGGCGTGACGATGTGCCTGCCGTGCGATCAGATCATTGCCTCCTCGACCGCGAAGTTCGGTATGGGTTTCATCAAGATGGGCCTCGTGCCGGAACTCGCCAGTACCCGTCTGTTGGCGGCACGGGTCGGCTTTGGCAAGGCGAGCGATCTCTTCCTGTCCGGTCGGCTGATCCTCGGCCCCGAGGCCTATCGGATCGGACTCGCTGACCAACTCGCCGAGCCGGCCGACCTGTTGGCGACAGCGCACGCTGTTGCGTTGTCGTACGCCGCAAACCCTGATCCACAGCTGCGGATGACGAAGCAGTTGCTGACCGAGAACGTCGTCGAGACGGACCTCGCAGAGATCCAGCGCCGGGAATCCGCGCTGCTCGCCGAGTGCTGGAAGTCGCCCGAGCACAAAGAAGCCGTCGACGCCTTCCTCGACAAACGGCCGCCGGTCTTCCGCCCAGCCTGATCGCACCGCCGTCGCCCGGTCCGTCGCCCCGCCCCGCCCCCCGGCCCCTCACCGCCCCCGAGCGCTGGGTCAGAACGTGGACGTGGTGTCGACAAAGTGACCGATCGCTCGAAGGTGCCCGGGGGGTCGTGGGTGTTAGCGGGACTGCAGTGCGGCGAGGCGGGACTGCATGTCTGCGCGCTGCAGTCGGTGCAGGGTCGATTCGTAGATCGTTCTGGCTACAGCGGCTCGACGCCGCGGGTCGAGGGCGTTGGCGCCCATCACCGCCGCATCGTCCGGGGTCGGTTGGAAGGCGACGACGGGAATACGACGGCGGCGAAGTCGCAATGCCTCGGCGTCGAGCAGCGCGCCGGACCATCGCCGAACCGGTTGATCGGCACCGAGGCGCAGGCGATTGCCGGTGATCGACATCGGGGAGCTGACGATGACGAGGTCGACGCCGGCGTCGGCGAGGAGGTCAGCGTTCGTCGGTGAGTGCAACCCGCCGTCGACGTAGTGCTCGCCGTCGATCGTTACCGGCGCGAAGAATCCGGGGATGGCGCACGATGCGGCAACAGCCGAGGGGAGTGGCGGTAGCAGGCCGTCGCGTCCGAAGACGACCCGCTTGCCATCGCGCTGATGTACGGCGCACAACCACAACGGGTCGGTCGGCCAGCGCTCCGAGAACAGCCCGCCGATTGCCGAGGAGATCATGCCGGTACTGACAGTGCCGTCCGGCAGCAGCCCGGCGAGCAGCGCCCAAGGTGCGGCAGCGAACGGCCTGGCGACGGCGCGCCCGAGGATCGACGCCATTTCTGCCGGCCGACGGGACTTCGGTGCCGCACGCAACGGCGGAATCGCTGCTGGCGAACCGACGCGTCGCATCAGCCGGGCTCCATTGGCGGACAACGGGCGACCCTCTGCTCTGGCGAGCATGTCCGTCGGAGAGAGACCGGCTCGCAGCGTCGTCCCGGCGATCGAGCCCGCCGACGTGCCGACGATGATTGCAGCTTTGCGTGCGTCCCAGCCCGCCGCTTGATGCAGTGCTGCCAGCAC
This sequence comes from Actinomycetes bacterium, assembly GCA_025356335.1. GTDB lineage: Bacteria > Actinomycetota > Acidimicrobiia > Acidimicrobiales > Ilumatobacteraceae > JANXUF01. Next base: position 5,744 of record JANXUF010000054.1, on the reverse strand, counting down.
GCCGGCATGGAAGGCACCTCCGGTCACGCCGCCAGCGCCGAGCACCAGCCCGATCTTCACCGCCGCTTCGCTCACGACCTCAACCTACTCCGACCGCTTCGGCGGCCACGCCGTTGCGGGCGTGGCGATGGAGGATCAGTGCACGATTGAGTTCGGCGCAGATCAGACAGACGAAGGCGTGGAGGGTCAACCAGGCGATGAGGCCGATAACGGAGGCGAACGTGCCATAGGCAGGGATTGCCTTGGCGGTCGAGCGGCCGACCACCGTGACGCCGAACAGTTGCAGTCCGGTGTAGATGAATCCGCCGATCACCGCTCCCGGAAGCAGCTGCCGCCACGGCTGCTCCTTGACGCAGAGCCAATGGAAGCTCAAGAGCAGCAAGGTCGTGTTGATGGCGAACGTGGCGATGAGCAGTAGCACGACGTTCACGCCGGCAATACTCGCCTTGGCGGTGAGGCCGGCGACGATCGCCGCCCCGATCTGGCCGCCGCCGATGATACCGATGCCGATCAACGCACGGAGTCTGGTGATCGCCAGGTTCGGGCGATCGTCGAGCGGGATCTCGGCGATGTCGTTGAGTGAAGCCTGGAGGCCGACGAACGCCTTGGTCCCTGACCACAGTGCGGCCAGCAATCCGAAGACGAGCACGAGCACGCTGCCGCGCAGCGCAGAGGGATCTGTGTGGATCTGCTCGCCGACGATCGGCAGATTCGCCAACGTCGAATTGACGATCCGAGCGCGGAGCGAGGCATCGCTCTGCAGTACGAAACCGAGGATCGTCGTCATCACCAGGATCAACGGGAAGACCGAGAGGAATCCGTAGTGGGCCAAGAGCGCAGCGTTTCGACCGGTTCGGTGCTCCCTGAACCCCTCCAGCGTTTCGACGCCGACATCGACAGCCGGATACTTGCGTCGTGCCGCCACGATTCGCGGTTTCCTGGTCCACGGTCCGGCGCCCATCGGCGAACAGTACCCCGATCGGCGACCGGTGGAACGTGCCTCCTCGTGCCGTGCGTCGGGTCGCCGCGCGCCTCGGCCTCCCAGCGCCCACGCAGCTACGGTGAGACGGTGCAGCGAATGGCGGAACGAGTCGGAACGAAGCGGCGCGCCGCCATCGGAGGTGTACTGGGCCCGGCAGGTTTCATCACCGCATGGGTCGCAGGCGGGGCCATCAAGGATGCCTATTCGCCGGTCCGCGAGGCGATCAGCCGCCTCGCGGCAGTCGGTGCGTCGACACGCCCGTTGATGACGGCCGGCTTCATCTCGTTCGGGATCGGCGTGCCGATCTACGCCACAGCGCTTCGCGCGACGATCCCCGGTCCGGCGTGGATCGCCGCCGTCGTCAGCGGCGTTTCGACCCTCGGCGTTGCGCTCGCTCCGTTGGAGCGTTCGGCGACCGGCGACACGGTGCACGCCTGGTTTGCCGGTATCGGCTATGCCGGCTTGGCAGCGACGTCGCTGCTGTCGGCGTGGCAACTGGCCCGGCTCGGCGCCACCCAGTGGGCACGCCTCGGCCTGGTCAGCGGAACGGTGTCCAGCATCGCCCTCGTGCTGTCGACGACGGATCGTGCCAACGGATTGTTCCAGCGCATCGGTTTGACCGCGGGTGACGTGTTCCTCGTCGCTTCCGGAATCGCCATGGCAACCGGGCACTTCCCACTGGTGGACCGCAATTCCGTTCGCCCGGCCGAACGCTGAACAGGAGAAGATGATGGAGATACTGGACGTCGGGGGCGTGCGGATTGCGTATCGCGCTGTCGGCAACGGACCGGTGCTGCTGTTGACACACGGGTTCTCGGCGTCGTCGCATATGTTCGCCGACAATGCCGCAGTGCTGGCCGATGCCTTCACGGTCGTGACGTGGGACATGCGTGGTCACGGATCCACCGATGCTCCCGAAGATCAGTCGGCGTACAGCGCGGCATTGGCGGTCGGCGACATGCTGGCGATCCTCGACCACATCGGCGCGCAGCAGGCGGTGATCGGTGGGCATTCGCTCGGAGGGTTCCTGTCGTTGGCGTTCTCTGCAGCACACCCGGATCGGGTCAGCGGCCTGATGCTGATCGACACCGGGCCCGGCTACCGCAAGGCCGAGGCGCTCGCCGGGTGGAACGAGATGGCCGAGCGATTGGCGACGAATTTCGAACGGAACGGGCTCGATGCGCTGCAGACCAGTCACGAACTCTCCGCCGATGTCCACCGACACGGCGCCTCCGGGTTGGCGAAGGCCGCCCGCGGCATCCTCACGCAGCACGATTCGCAGGTGATCGATCTGCTGCCGACGATTTCGGTGCCGACATTGGTGGTCGTCGGATCCCTGGACACCCCGTTCATCGGTGGTTCGCAGTACATGGCGTCGAAGATCCCTGGAGCGCGGCTGGTGATGATCGAGGGTGCAGGACATGCGCCCAACGTTTCGCACCCCGCCGAATTCAACGCTGCCGCCCGTTCACTTCTTTCGAGCGTCGGAGGCTGAGTGATGTTCGACGAGATTCGCTTCGGTGACGTGCGCGTCGTCGTCGGTGATGACTTCGTGGCCACCGTCACGATCGACCGCCCGCCGGAGAACTATTTCGACGTGACGCTCATCGGCTCCTTGGCCGATGCGTACGAGATGCTCGACGACGATCCCCGGTGCCGGGCGATCGTGCTGCGATCGAACGGCAAGCACTTCTGTGCCGGCGCTCACTTCGGCGGCACCCGCCCGACGCCGGCCGACGGCGGTCCGACCCGTCCACACCTGTACGACGAAGCGATCAGGATGTTCGCCGCTGCCACGCCGGTCGTTGCCGCGATCCAGGGTGGAGCGATCGGTGGGGGCCTGGGTGTCGCGCTCTCGGCGGACTTCCGTGTCGGCGTCCCAGAAGCGCGTATGAGCGCCAATTTCGCCAGGCTCGGCTTCCATCAGGGTTTCGGACTGACGGTGACGCTGCCGGCATTGGTGGGTCAGCAGCGGGCCTTGGAGATGCTGCTGATCGGCCACCGCATCGACGGCACACGGTGCTTCGAGATCGGCTTGCTCGACCGCCTCGTCTCGCTCGACGATCTGCATGCGGCGGCGCGGGCGTTCGCTGTCGATATCGCCACGTCCGCACCGATCGCCGTGCGCAGCATCCGTCAGACGATGCGCGACGGGCTCATCGAACGTCTGCGGGCGGCAACGGACCGCGAGAAGTCCGAGCAGGAGAAGCACTGGGCGACGAACGACTTCACAGAGGGCATTACCTCGACCAGGGAACGCCGCCCGCCGAAATTCACCGGCACCTGATCGGGACGCAGTCACGGAATGTTGCAGTTCCTGCAACATCCGGTGCCTGCGTCAGCGGTCGGGCAGGGAGCGTGGCTACTGTCGTGTCAACGCGACGGCAGCGTCGCACGAGTCGGAAGTTGGTATGCCGTGGCCGAGCAGCGACGTGGGAAACGGATCGCGATGTCCCCGCAGGAGCTCGACACGTTCCTCGGCGCCGAGCGGATGTGTCGGGTCGCGACGATCAACGGCGACGGCTCGCCGCACACGTCAGCGTTGTGGTTCGTGTGGGACGGGACGTCGATCTGGTTGACTTCGATCGTCAAGAGTCAGCGCTGGGTCAACCTGATGCGCAACCCGCGCATCAGCGTGCTCGTCGACGCCGGCCACGGCTACGGCGAATTGCAGGGAGCGGAACTCAACGGCGAGGTCGTCGTCGTCGGCGAGGTACCACGGACCGGCGAGGCGGTGGCCGAGTTGGAACAGCCGGAGCGACTGATGGGGCAGAAGTACATGGGCGGCGCATTCGGCCACGACAAGCGGCACGCCTGGTTGCGTCTCGATCCCGACAAGGTCGTCAGCTGGGACTTCCGCAAGATCCCCCTCGGCTGACGAGGGTGCTCGAACAGGTAGCTCGCTCGGAAGTCGTCTCTCCCAGGCCAGGTGGTCGAGGAGCTCCGGCGGGCGGACCGCTGCATTTCAGCACCCTGTTGGGAACGTCGACGCCGATGGTGTCCCGGTGACGCCGCGTTCGTCGTTGGAGAGCGGTCTGCGTCGCGCTGTGGAGCGGGCGACCGCCAGTTCGGTCGTGGCGATGGCGATCGTCCACGGAGGCGATACGGCAGCAGCGTACCGGGTCGACCTCGACGGTGGTCGACGGCTGTTTGCCAAGACGCATCCGTCGCCGCCTCCGGGATTCTTCACCACCGAAGCGGCAAGCCTCGGTTGCCTGCGCGCTGCGGGCGCAGTGCCGATTCCCGAGGTGATCGCGGTGTCCGACGGTGGTGACGATGACACGATTCCTGCTCACCTCGTACTCGAATGGATCGAGCAGGGACGGTCGACGGGGACGACAGAGGCCGGGTTCGGCAGCGCGCTGGCGAAGTTGCACGAGTGCGGTGCACCTTCGTTCGGGCGCGAAGACCGTCGGACAACGGGCAGTTTGGCGCTGCCGAATGATCCTCAGCAGACATGGTCGCAGTTCTACGCCGCGTGCCGACTGATGCCATTGGCGCGATTGGCTGCCGACCGTCGGGCGCTGGGATCACCGACCGTCGCTGCGCTGGAGCGTCTGGCAGCGACATTGGACCGCTTCGACGACGGCTCGTCGCCCGCCCGTTTGCATGGCGACCTGTGGGCAGGCAACCGGATGGTCGACACGGCCGGGCGAAGTTGGCTGATCGATCCGGCGGCACACGGCGGGCACATCGAATCCGACCTGGCGATGATGCGGTTGTTCGGTGGATTCACGGCCGACGTCTTTCATTCGTACGAGGACCATCATCCTCTCGCTGTCGGCTGGCAGGACCGAGTCTCACTGCACCAGATCGCACCGCTCGTCGTCCACGCGATCAAATTCGGTGGCGGCTACATCAACGCGGCGACGGCGGCGATCGCCCGATACTGAGCCACGTCCGTTCGGGTCGAATGACTGCGGACAGCGCCCGGGATGGGTTGCGTCAGGTACTGATCGGGTACGGCATGTATATGTCCGATCCGATCAGTTCGAGCCCGTCCGGCGAGGTCGTCCCACCTGCCCCGCAGCCATTCGACCCGCCGCAGCCGCCGCCCGTCGGTCCGCAACCGCTGGATCCGCCGCAGCCACTGCCTGCAGACCCTCGGCCGTTCGCCCCTCCACGGCCGCTGCAACCTCAGCCGTTCGATCCGCCACAGCCGTTCGATCCGCAGCCCGTTCCGCCGGATCCGACGCCGGTCGAGCCGCAGCCACCGGTGCCGCCCCAGCCTGGACCAGCGGACCCGACGCCGCTCCCGGCGTTGACGATGCAACTGGACCGCAGCGCCTTCACCTGATTGGAAAGACGGTTCCGGAAGGTATCGCCTCGCGCCACGGCCGCCGGATCCGGTGACTTCGACGCACCCTTCTGCGCGGTCATCCGGTGCGGACGGTCGGCGGGAGCTTTTCCTTGTGAGGGGCCTGCCTCAGGTGGATGCAGCGCAGGCAAAGCGCTCTGCGGCCTCGGCGATCACCGCGGACATCGAACTGCCGCCGCCATGTCCTTCGTCGCCGAGGATGACGAGTTCCGCCTTCGGGAGCAACGCTGCGAGCCGCCACGGGATGTCTGGCGGGCCACTGATGTCCATCCGCCCGTTCACCAGCTGTATCGGTATGTCCATCAGGCGGTGGGCGTCACGGAACAGTGCGTCATCGTCGAGGAAATGGGCGTGGCTCCAGTAGTGCGTCACCAACCGGCTGAAGCACAGCCTGAAGCGCGCATCCAGGTAGCGAGGGTTTGGTTCATAGCCCGGAGACGTGGC
>JANXUF010000010.1 GCA_025356335.1 Actinomycetes bacterium | reverse complement strand
CTTTCGAGAGACTTCTGGTCAAGGCCGGACAGGCTCACGCGGCGCTGGTGATGGTCGGCGATGAGGCGGTCGCGTGGGCCCGGTACGGCACCCCGGACGAGCTGCCAAACGTTCACCGCAGCAGGCAGTACCTCATCGAAGGGGAACCGGAACCCGGTGAACGCCGACGACAGCAGGCCCAACGGTGCAACACGATGACGCTTCATCTCGTCATCCTCGCCGCCGGCGCCAATCCGCCAACGCAACAGTGCCGCAACGGTTCACACCGTTGCTGATCGACGCGGCGCGAACATGCCGCCACGCCGTGGGACGCCGTTGGTTCGTCGATAAGACCTACGTCAAAGTTGCCGGCGTGTGGCGGTACGTGTACCGGGCTGTGGACGGACACGGCCAGGTCATCGACGTCTACGTCTCGCCCCGTCGTGACATCGTCGCAGCGCGCACGTTCTTCACCACGGCAATCGCCGGTCATGGCGAACCGGACGAGGTCGTCACCGACCGCGCCGCGGCGTTGGCGAAGGTGATCGAAGAGCTTGTGCCGCAGGCATTACACAACAGCCAGAAGTACGCAAACAACAACCGGGTCGAGTGTGACCACGGCCGGTTGAAAGCGCGGCTGCGGCCGATGCGCTGGTTGAAGACCGACCGCACCGCGACAGTGGTAATCGCGGATCAGTCGTTCATCCAGAACCTTCGCCGCGGACACTACGAACTCGGCATCGACGCGCGCGTGTCGACCATCTTCGCTGCGCTGCAGCATTCGACGAACTTGTCTCGATGATCTGAGCAGTCCGGTGCCAAAGCCGCTCAGCCGCGCAACCCGACCGAACGACGCAACAGTGCCGCGACGCCTACGCTGATCACGCTCATGTGAAGTTCCCCAGAGTTGCTCACTGAAATTCCTCACCCGTGGGTCCCACCAGATGGGGTGGGGCTCCCTCAAGGCTGCTGTCTTCGACAACAAGCAAGCCAGCGAGGGAGCCCTGTTTCATGCTCACACAGGAGGATGATGTGGACGCTCACGCGCTCCGCAAGAGGGGCTGGTCGATCTCGGCGATCGCCCGTCATCTCGACCATGACCGCAAGACGATCCGCGCCTATCTGAACGATGGGCGCGTGGCCGGGGTCCGCGCCCCGGCCGGCGACGACTGGTTCGCCCGGTTCGATGTCTACTGCCGCGAACGACTGGCCGAGGATCCGCATCTGTGGGCGATGACCTTGTTCGACGAGGTCGTGCTGCTCGGTTTCGACCGGTCGTATCCAACACTCACACGGCAGCTGCGCCTGCGCGGTCTGCGCCCGCATTGCGAGGCGTGCACGTCAACGGCGGGTCGTGCGGTGGCGATCATCGAGCACCCGCCCGGCGTGGAGACCCAGTGGGACTGGGTTGATCTCCCGGACCCGCCCGCATCGTGGGGGTGGGGGACGCAGGCGTCGTTGTTCGTTGGTGCGCTCGCCCACTCCGGACGATGGCGTGGAGTGCTCGCCGAGTCCAAGGATCAGGCCCACACGATCGACGCGCTCGACCAGATCACACGGGCGTTGGGCGGTGTGACCCATGTGTGGCGGTTCGATCGGATGGCGACCGTGTGCTTGCCGGCGACCGGGCGGGTGACACCGTCGTTCGCTGGGGTCGCCAAGCACTACGGGGTGTCGGTCGCAATCTGCCCGGCGCGCCGCGGGAACCGCAAAGGTGTCGTCGAGAAGGCCAACCACACCGCCGCCCAACGGTGGTGGCGAACCCTCCCCGACGACATCAGCATCGAGGACTCGCAAGTGTCGCTCGACGCGTTCTGTGTGCGCGTCGTCGACGCCCGCCGCCGTGTCATCGACGGGCGACGTGACACCGTCGTCGCCCACGCATCGGCCGAGCGGTTGATGCTCCCGCCGGCACCGTTCCCCGCGACGCTCATCGTTGCCCGACAGGTGACAGCGCAGGCGTTGGTGGCGTTCCGCGGGAACCGCTACTCGACCCCACCCGAACTCGTGTCGAACATCGTGAACGTCATCTGGCGCCTGGGTTCGCCGATGATCGACATCGTCACCAGCTCGGGGATCGTGATCGCCCGACACCATCGCGCCGCCGACGGCGCAGGGGCGGTGATCCGCGACAACGTCCACATCACCGCACTGGATCTCGCCGCGATGACCGCAGCCACCAGCCTGGCGCCGCACCGACGCAAGCAACGCATCCCACCCGGTCCCGCCGCGCTCACCGCAGCCGCCGTGATCACCGGAACCGTCACGACTGTCGGTGCCGCCGGCACCGTCACCGATCTCGCCGCCTACGCCCGAGCAGCCAACGGAAGGAACACCCTCACATGACCCGCACACCCACCACCGATGCCAGAGCACCATCAACCGCCGCGCAGGCGTCGCTCTACCAAACACTGAAAGCACACCTCACGGTGTTGAAGCTCGACGCCTGCGCCGAAGCGCTCCCACGCGTACTGGACGAAGCCGCCGTCGAGCAGCTGTCTGTGACCGCGACGTTGGAACGCCTGTTGGCGATCGAGGTCGACACCGCGTTGGCCCGCCGCCTGATTGGCCGACTGCGGTTCGCGTGCCTGCCCACACCGGCGACGTTGGACGACTTCGACTTCGACGCCCAGCCCGGTGTCGACCGGTCATTAATCAACGAGCTCGGCACCTGCCGCTACCTCGAGACCGCAACCAACGTGCTCCTCATCGGCCCGCCCGGTGTCGGCAAAACCCACCTCTCCGTCGGCCTCGCCAGACAAGCCGCGACCGTTGGCTACCGCACCTACTTCACCACCGCCGCCGACCTCGCCGCCCGCTGCCACCGCGCCGCACTCGAAGGACGGTGGGCGACCACCATGCGCTTCTTCGCCGGACCGACGCTGCTCGTGATCGACGAACTCGGCTACCTGCCATTGCCCGCCGAAGCCGCGTCAGCGCTGTTCCAAGTCGTCTCGCAGCGCTACCTGAAAACCTCGGTCGTGATCACCACCAACCGCGGTGTCTCCGGATGGGGCGAGATCCTCGGCGACACCACCGTCGCCGCCGCCATGCTCGACAGGCTCCTCCACCGCTCCGTCGTCCTCAACCTCGACGGCGACAGCTACCGCCTCCGCGACCACAACGCCCGCTCAAACCAACTCCGCCGCACCACCACCGGCAACCGCGAACCACTACGTTGAACCCAGCCCACGGGTGAGGAACTTCGGTGAGCACACCCGAGGAACTTCGGTGAGCGCGATCAACGCGCTGGATCTCCGCCAGTTCGCGCAGTGGTGCCACGACCGCGACACCGGACTGTTCGACGTGACCCGCAGCGACATCGAAGCGTTCGCCCGCCACCTTGAAGACCTCGGCCGTGCTCGCGCCCCGATCACACGACGGCTGTGCACGATCACATCGCTCCACCGGTACGCGGTCGAGGAGGGACTCCTTGACCGGTCACCGGCCGTGCATGTGCGCCGACCACGCCTGGATTACGAGTCCAACGCCACCGGCTTGGACCGCAACGAGGTCGGCTCGATGCTCGTCGCCGCCGGCCTCGCCGGCGCCCGCGATCACGCGTTGATTCTCGTTGCTCGCGTTGAACGGGCTGCGGGTTTCCGAAGCGATCGGCGCGAACATCGAACCTCTTGGAGTGGAACCCTGTCACCGCACCCTGCTGATCCACCGCAAGGGCGGCAAGACCGTCACGATCCCGCTCGCACCGCGCACTGCCCGCGCTGTGGATTTCGCCGTCGGGGAACGCAGCGAGGGGCCGATCTTCTGCGACCGAATAGCGCTCGCCTGATCGGCACGGCGCGGCCAGGGTCGTGCGACGGATCGCCCGACGGGCAGGGATCCACACGCGATTCGGGCCCCACACGCTGTGGCACGCATTCATCACCGCCGCCTGAGAGGGTCTGCCCACTGCCCAGACGGCGCTACCCAAGCCGACTCGACGACGCCAGTCGGCACCAGGTCAACTGCAGACGATGGCGACGACTGTGCCGGTGCCTCCGTTGCCGAGTGATCCGTAGCCGTCAGTGCGTACGACGACGATTTGTGTCCGGTCACCAGTGATGGTTGAGCCGTTCTTCGCGACTGTGCTGGTCGCGATTGTTCCCATGTAGGTGGGTACGTTCGCCGGTGGTGCACCGCTGTCGCCTGAAGCGGCCGTGAATGAACCGCCGCACGCTGGTGGTGTACCTGGCGCTGTGATGAAACCTTTGAATGAGTTGGGTGCGGATCCGCTGCTGAGCGGGTTGGCCGATGACCATTGGGCACCGAAGAAGGTCACCTGGGAGCCGATCGCCGATCGGCTCGTGCTGATCGCGAAGGCACCCTTGGTGGGGAAGGCGTAGATGATCACGTCGTGTGTCGTTGACGAGGCGAGGTAGTAGCCGTCCTGTGCGAAGTTGGCGGTGATCGTGGTGGGCCCGAGGGTTTGAGCAACAGGGCTGATGTTGCAGGCGGCGAGTCCGCTTTCGTCGGTCAGCGCTGTGCAGGTTTGGGCTGTGGAGCCGGTGCCGAGGGTGAACACCACGACGCGCCCGGTCAGGATCGGGTACGGGGTCGAGTCGGCTTCGCTCAGCACAGCCGAAGCGTGCAGGGTGTTGCCGTTGAGGATCACGGTGTCGCCGTTGTAGACGATCGCGGTTTGTTCGCGGGTGACGGTGAAGGGCGTGGTCGTGTCGCTCGGCTGGTAGTTGACGTCACCGGCGAATGAGGCGGTAACCGTGGTGGTCCCGGCGGGGTCTTCGACTCGGATCGTGCACTGGGCGACACCAAAGGTATCGGTGTTGGTGGTGCAGGTCTGTGCTCCGACTGTCAGGGTCACCGCTTGGCCGGTGACGGGTGTGCCGTCGTCGAGGCGGGTGAGCGTCGCTGATGCGGAGACGAGATCGTGGTAGTCGCCTGTCGTCGCGCCGCTGTAGGTGAGCGTAGTACGCGCCCGTTCGACGGCCTGGGTCAACGAGGTGGAACTCGTCAGGAAGTTGCCGTCGGCTGGTTGGTAGACCGCAGTGATGGTGTGATTGCCGACCGCCAAGCTGGAGGTCGGGACTGTCGCTTGGCCGGTCCCGTCGAGCACTGGTGTGCCCAAGTCTGCACCGTTGTCCTGGAAGTGGACGGCACCGGTCGGGGTGCCTGCGCCAGGAGCGTTCACGCTGACGTTGGCGGTGAACGTGACCGGCGCACCGAACTCGGCCGGGTTCTTCGAGGATGTGATGCCAGTGGTCGTGGCGGCCGCGTTGACCTGTTGGCCACCGGCCAGGGTGGCGTCACTGTTCAGCGTGGCCGGGTTGTCACTCGCGAACGACGCCGTGACTGTGTGCGGTCCGACAGCCAGCGCAGCGGTGCTGATCGACGCGACGCCGCTCGCGTTCACATTCTGAGGCGAGTCCGAGGGGGAGCCGTCGACGCTGAACTGCACCGTGCCCGTTGGCGTGCCGCCCCCTGGCTTGGTCACCGTCGCTGTGAACGTGGTGCTTTGCCCGAAGACCGTTGGGTTCACCGACGACGTGAGAGCGGTGGTGGAGTGCGCTGAGTTGACGACTTGAATAAGCGCCACTGGAGTCCCAGGAGGGCAAGGCAGTGCGCCTACCGGGACAAAGAGTGCGTTGATCACATGCGTGCCGGGCGACAGGCTCGACGTGTCAACCGACGCCGAGCTGTGGTCGCTCGTACCAAACTTGTCGGGGGTGACCACCAGGGTGGCGAACGGTACAGGGTTGGCTCCGTCGAACAACGCGACGCCGCCAAACGGGCCAGGGAAGGTAGTCACCCTCACGAAGAAGGAGATGTTGACGTTGTCACCGAAGTTCGACGGGTTGTTGTTCGAGAAGATTTGGCACGCCGTTGTCAAGCCAGTGGCAGATGCTGGGGCGACATCGCCGACGCTGAGCGCACCTGCGGCGAAGAGAAACGTCGCGGCAAGACCGAGAATACGAGAAGCGCGGGTCCTGCCCCGCCAGCTCGTCCCAGTCAACCCAAGCCTGTGGTCCATGTCGACTCCTCTGACGCGAATGCTCTTGCACTTCCTCAGTGCCGAGGCATCCGGAAGCCGACTTCGCTCGTCAGCCGAGCTTGACGCAATGGATCGAAACCTGAACCGCCAAGTTAGCGCAGCGACATGTGCAGCGCAATCGGGCTTCTTGTGCACTGCCTGGCGAAGACCCTGCACGACCACCCCCACCTATACCAGTACACTCTTCCACCCTCTATCTCCTATCCCCTCGATCGGTTCGAGTCGCTGCATCCCGACTACGACATGCTGCAGAGCCCGCCGGCCAACATCGAACGTCGCAGTGCGGTGACGATCCTGGACCTCGGAACCGCTCGCCATCGCGCCGGCCGGTGTCGGCTCCGGCAGCGAACGGCGTAGAGGCCGAGATCGATCCGGGGCTGCGCAGACTGTCGCGGTGTACGGCACTCTCGACTCCTTCGTCAGCCCCCTCCGATCGCAGAACTACGCGTGCAGTCAGCGCAGAAGGTCCGCGGCGCAGCTGAGAAGCCCACGCGAATGGCGCGATCGGCTTGACCTCACCGGCAGTCCCTCTGCCGACACAGAACACGCGGCTGAGAGTAGCGCCAAACGTGCGGGCCACCATCAAGAAGCGATCCATAGCCGGCGTTCTGCTCGTGGATGAGCTGTCCTCGAAGGCCGGCATGTGGCAGGCCGCATGTTCTGTGACGAAGGGCGGTGGCCACAGCGACCGCCTGGCATCTTTCCCCGTAGCCGCTCGAAAATGTAACGAATGCGCCGTTACATTTCGGAAGCGGCGGAAGCGGCGGAAGTGGCCGAAGCGGGCGGGCCGATCGCTCTATCCGAGGATGGTGTCGACGCGTTGGTTGGCGGTGTGTTCTTCGTCGTCGAGGGCGCCGATGTAGGTGGAGACGAGGGTTTCGACGGAGTGTCCGAGTCGTCGGGCGGTTTCACCGAGGGGCATACCGGCGCGTAGCCATGTGGTCGCGGCGGCGTGGCGGCAGTCGTAGACGCGCAGCGGCGGTTGGCCGACCGATTCGAGGGCGCGGTGCCACGCGCGGGCCCAGTTCGATCCGCTCGGCATGGTGTTGTTCCGAGTTCGGAACAACAACCGGTCCCGAGCGACGAGTTCGTTGTCGTTGATCCATTGGCGGAGGATGTTGACGAGCACGGGCGGGATGGGGACGCTGCGTGCCGGTCTTGGGTTCGCCGGGCTCATCGAATGAGATGTCGGCCTCGGTGACATCGACGCGCCCCCAACCCCCTGCGGGGAGGTCGAGGGATCGGACTCGGAGCATCACGACCTCGGACGGTCGCAGCCCGGCGTAGTAGGCGACAGCGGTCATCACCCTGTACGTCTTGCTGCCAGGTTGCTGGGTCACGATCGCGTCGATAGCTCCAGCCATCACTGCCGGGGATGGGAGGGTACGGATGTCGACGCCACGTTTCGTGCGCGCTACTTTGCGGCGTGCCCGCGACTTGGACCGCTGCGGCCAAACATCGGCACTCACGGCACCGGCGGCGATCGCTGAGTGGATGCAGGCGCGGGCAACAATCCGGATCCGGTTGGCGGTGTTCGCCGCCATCTGGGTGCCGTCGAGCTTGAGCGCGAGTTTGCGGTCCATATCGGCGATGCGTTCCCGGTCGAGTTCGCCGAGGGTGAGACAGTTCTTCATCCACCGCTCCAACGTGACGTCCCACCCGGCGTCGGAACCCGGCACGAGCGCCGTGTACAGATAGACGCGCAATTCCTCCGGCGGGACAGCGTTCCCGCTGACCGCGAGGGTGACCAAACGGGCGAGCGCCTCTACCGCGGAGGTCCGGGTGCGTGGTTGCCACTCCTGCCATTGCTCGTCGAGCCAGCGGCGTGCCCACTCGTGGACGCGAAGATCGGCGAGCGGTGTCTGCCAGGCGTCAGGTTCACCGGTGGACTCGTCGAAACGGCTGCCGTCCTGCACAGCTTGGAGAAGGCGCCCGCGGTAGCGGTCGGCTTCGATTCGGGTTCGGAACGACTTGCTGCGATGACGGCCGTCGATGGTGTAACGCACAACCCACGGCAGCTTCGCCTGCGTCGTCGAGCGCCGATCCTGGACCCCGTAGATCTTCACGACTTGCATCGGCCGGGCCATCAGACATCACCCCCAGCCGTGTCACCGTCATTGACCGCGAGTAGCCCGCAGTTTTGGGAAGGCCTTGGGAAGACACTAACCAACCCGACCCCGCCGACCGGTCTGACCTGGTCGAACACGGGTTCTGAGCGGAGGGTTCCTAAATCGCAGGTCGGAGGTTCGAATCCTCCCGGGGGCACCAAGAAAATATCTGTGAGCTGGTCATGTGTATCGCTTCGGAAAGAGAATGGGTTGAACCGTTCACGCCGATCGCGGGCAATTCCTTGACGAGATTGGGAAGGCTGAGGGAAGGAGATTCGGCGTGCGCGACGTTCATCGATTGTCGGTCTGACTGGTCGCGTCCGGATGGAGCACTCAGCAAGGACGTCGCTCGAGTGTGGGCTTCCGCAGCCTGCACGGTTTGGCTGCTCGACGCACCTCGCTGACGAAGATTGGTGTCGGGACCCGAGCGCGTGCTCGTTGGGCCGGGTGACGGCCATGGCACCATGGCGGGGTGACTGAACGTGTTGCCTCACCGTTGGATCGGGTTCGTCTGGCGCGGACCGGGGTCCGGTTAGAGCAGGTCACGCTCGGCTGGAACGTCGTCGGGGTCGTGGTGTTGGCGTTTTCTGCGTCACGGGCGTCGTCGGTGGCGTTGGCTGGGTTCGGGTTGGACAGCCTGATCGAGATCGGCGCGAGCACGGTGGTGTTGTGGGAGCTGTCAGGTACCGGTGTGGAGCGTCAACGGCGGGCGCTGCGATTGATCGGCGGCGCGTTCGTGGCGTTGGGCGTGTACTTGATGGTGCAGTCGACAGTGGTACTCGTGTCCGGTCATCGGGCCGGGCACAGCCCGGTCGGCATCGTGTGGACTGCGATCACCGCGGTCGTGATGTTCACCCTTGCTGCCGGCAAGGCACGTACGGGTCGCGCGCTCGAAAATCCGGTACTGGTAACCGAGGGCAAGGTGACCCTGATCGATGGGGTGCTGGCGGTGGCAGTGCTGGTCGGGTTGTCGTTGAACGCGACGGTCGGTTGGTGGTGGGCCGATCCGGTGGCCGGATTTGTGATCGTCTACTACGCGGCCCGAGAAGCCCGACACATCTTCGCCGGCGACGATGGCGGGATCTGATCGTGTGGTGGCGTGTTCTGATCGCGGTCGTCGCCGGGTTGCTGGCCGTGTGGTTGGCGATGGTCATCGCGTTGTGGTGGGCTCAGCGACACACGCCCGACAAGACACGCTTGCGCGACGCGGCGCGACTGGTCCCTGACGTCGTGCGCTTGCTGCGTCGTCTCGCTGCCGATCACACGTTGCCGCGCTCGCTCCGAGTCCGGTTGTGGCTGTTGCTCGTGTACCTGCTGTTGCCGATCGATCTGATTCCTGACTTCATACCGGTCCTGGGCTACGCGGACGACGCGATCATCGTCGCGATCGCGCTTCGTTCGGTGAGTCGCCGTGCGGGCCGCGAAGCGCTCGAGCGGCACTGGCCCGGCACACCCGAAGGGCTGGCCACACTGCTTGTTGTTGCCGGGCTGCGGCCTGCGTCCGAAGCGACGTAGCCGGTCGGGGCTACGCCTGGGTCCGGCCGATGACCTCTGAAGGCGCGCCGCAAACCGGTGGGGGTAAGCCCACCGGAGACGGCGGGCGGCGCTACGTCAGTTCGATGGTGGCGCAATGGCGGGCGACCGCGGCAGTCGTGACATGAACGACGGCAAGGCCGCTGCAACGGCGGCAAGCCCGGCACGTGACTCGTTGATCTGGTGGGCGATCTCGGCAATGTCGAACACGGCGAACACGAGCGCGAAACCCAGGGTCGCGTACAACAGGCTCCGACGATTGTGCAGCCAGGTGAGCGCGGCGAGCGCAAGCGAGGCGACGAAGGCGACGGCGACGGGACCGTTCGTTCCGACCTCGATGCTGAGCACGGACTCCCCGGACGTCTCGGAACGCTCGGTCGACTCACCATCGAGTGACTCGGTACCCGATGCTCGAAGTCGTCTGCCGTGAGATCTTTCGCTACGGGGCGTGCTCGATCGGATGGCGAGGAGAGTTGCACGACGGCGTGCGTCGCTCCGTGCGGGTCAGGCGGGCGGGTCGTTCTCGCGATTTTCGCGGGCTTGGCGTTCCCCCGTCGGATGCTCAGGTGGTTGTTCGGGGTCGGGGTTTTCGCCGTTGGCGGTATCGGCTTCGCGCATCGTGTCCGGCTTCGGTGAGGGACCTGCGGGGGGGTGGGTCGTGTTCGGTGTGGTGGGCTGGTTTGTCATGGTTGTCCTGTGTCGCCTGAATCGGAACTGGAGGTGGTATCGCGCGTGGGGTGGTCATTGCTCGGGCTGCAATGTGCGGCGGTGCGAGCGATGGCAGATCCGAACGTGGGGAGCACGCGATCGGCGTGCACGACTGCGAGGGCAGCGAGTTGGCGGTCCGCGCCGGCGAGGAGACCGTCGAAGTCGACGGCGCTTGCGGTCCTGATGGCGCGCAGTGTTTCCCACGGGGATCGCTTCCCGGACACGGCCATCTGCATTGCCTCGACCTCGACCACGGTCGACAGCGGCGAGCGGTCGACGAGACGTCCGTTCGGCTTCAGTGTCCCGAGTTTCTCGGCGACGGAGGCCAGGCCGGTCTTCAGCTTGTTCGGTTCCACGTCGAGTTCTTGCATCACGGAGGTGAGCGCGTCGAGGTCGGCGGCGACTTCGGCAGCGAAGCCGGCGAGCACAGCGGCGTGGGGTGAGTCTGCCTCGGCGTCGGCGAGACGGCTTGCGCGTTGTGATCCCGCCGTTGCGCCGGCCAGATGGTCCTCGAGGTAGATGCGCAGCAATTTCGCTTGGTCCGATGCTGTTCCCACGTCGGCTCCTCTCGTTCTTTCAAGGCAGCGATCCAACACGCGACCGCCCCACGAGCCGACAGCCGAATCCGTGTTTGTCTGTTACCCAGTAGCCGGGGCGCCAACCGCAGGCCACTACCGAGTGTCGGACACGCCTTCCCCGGCGTGCTCCATCCGACGCTAGGGTGCTGGACGCGCGGCATGACGTCGGAGGTGAGATATCGAACATCAGGAACCGTTGTCCGGTGCACTCGATGAGACCGGACTCGCCTGGCTGTTGCGGGCCGCTGGTGAGGTGGGCCCTGGCGCGCCGCCGGGGTTCGTGGAACCGGTTCGACGGTTGCTGGGAGCGGGGGCGGCACGGTTGTAAGTGGCCGACTATTCGTTACGTCGGCTGCAGCAAGTCGACGTGGATGGCCTGGTGGGCGACCCGGTCGAATTGGCTGGCACGATGCCTGGTCGTGCGTTCGCGAGTGGCGAGGTCACCGTGACCCAAGCCGACCCGACAGTTGTCTCGATTCCGTTGACTGACGGCACCGATCGGATCGGGGTGTTGCAGCTGGACTACCCAGCCGGGTCAGCCGGT
>JANXUF010000128.1 GCA_025356335.1 Actinomycetes bacterium | reverse complement strand
CGCTCCGCCATCGAGTTCGTAGAACCGCATGATCAGGTTGACCAAGGTGGTCTTGCCGGCACCGGTCGGCCCGACGATGGCGACGGTCTGGCCCGGCTCGGCGGTCAGCGAGAGGTCGGTGATCAGCGGGTTCGTCGGATCGTAGGAGAAGCGGACGTGGTCGAATTCGACACGACCTCGCGGCTGCAGATCGTGGACCGGCAACTCGTCGTCGGCTGATTCCTCCGGCGCGTCGAGCAGTTCGAAGACACGCTCTGCCGAGGCGATACCGGACTGCAGGGTATTGAACATCGAAGCCACCTGCGTGAGCGGCTGGGTGAACTGGCGCGAGTACTGGATGAATGCCTGTACATCGCCGATGCTCAGCTGCCCCGACGACACGCGCAGTCCGCCGATCACGGCGATCGCCACGAAGTTGAGGTTGCCGAGGAACATCATCGCCGGCTGGATGATCCCGGAAATGAACTGCGCTCCGAAACTCGCCTGGTACAACTCTTCGTTCTTCTGGCGGAACCGTTCCTCGGTCTCTTTCTGACGGCCGAACGCCTTGACGATGGCGTGGCCGGTGAAGGCCTCTTCGACCTGAGCGTTCAACGTGCCGGTGTGGCGCCACTGGGCAATGAATCGCGGCTTCGAGCGAGCTGCGAGGGCACGGATGGTATAGAGCGACAGAGGCACCGTGACGATCGCGACGATCGCCAGGATCGGCGAGATGATCACCATCATGATCAGTACACCGATGATCGTCAGGAGCGAGGTGAGCAACTGGCTGAGCGTCTGCTGCAGGCTCTGCTGGATGTTGTCGATGTCGTTCGTGACACGGCTCAGCAGGTCACCGCGCGGCTGGCCGTCGATGTACTTCAGCGGCAGCCGGTTGAGCTTGGATTCGACCTCGGCGCGCAGGCGGTACATGGTCCGCTGCACGACCCCGGCGAGGGTGTAGCTCTGTGTGTAGGAGAGCACCGAGGAAAAGACGTAGACGGCGAGGATGCCGAGCAGCACGTTGTGCAGATCGGTGGAGTTGATTCCGCCACCCTTCGACTTGTCGCGTAGCCCGCTGATGATGACGTCGGTCGCGTGGCCGAGGAGCTTTGGACCGAGTACGGCGAGCGTGACGCTGATGAGCGCCAGCAGCATGACGACGTACAGCTTGATGCGCTCCGGTGCCATCTTGCCGATCAGTCGCTGTGTCGCCGCCTTGAAATCCTTCGACTTCTCCGCCGGCATCCCTGCCCCCCCGAAACGGGGACCGCCGCGCTCGTTGATCGGTTGCTTGACGACATGCGCTTCGCCTGTCGAGCCGTCAGAAGTATCGGATGGCCTCTCGGTGCTCACGCTGCTGCCCCCTGACCGATCTGCGAGGCGATGATTTCTGCGTACGTCGGGCAACTCACCAGCAGCTCCTCATGCGTGCCGAGGCCGACCGTCCTGCCATCTTCGAGCACGAGGATCTGGTCGGCACTGGTGATCGTCGAGACGCGTTGGGCGACGATGATGACGGTCGAGTCGGCGGTGTGCGGTGCGAGCGCCGCCCGCAGCTTGGCATCGGTTGCCAGGTCGAGTGCGGAGAACGAGTCGTCGAACAGGTAGATCTCCGGTTTGCGGATCAACGCCCTGGCGATCGCCAGTCGTTGTCGCTGACCGCCGGACACGTTGCTGCCACCCTGGACGATCTCGGCATCGAGACCACCTGGCATCCTGGTGACGAAGTCCCGTGCCTGGGCGATGTCGAGCGCCTCCCACAATTCCTCGTCGGTGGCGTCCGGCTTGCCATAACGCAGGTTGCTGGCGACGGTTCCGGAGAAGAGGTATGGCTTCTGCGGGACGAGGCCGATTCGATTGCGCAGCACATCGCGATCGAGTTCACGGATGTCGACCCCGTCGACGACCACGGCACCGGAAGTCACGTCGAAGAGGCGGGGAATCAGTCCGATCAGTGTCGTCTTGCCAGAACCGGTACTGCCGATCACCGCAGTCGTCTGCCCGGCGACGGATGAGAACGAGATATCGGAGACCACCGGCTCCGCAGCACCCGGATAGTGGAAGCCGGCACCACGCAGTTCGAGCGAGCCGCGAATCTTCAGATCGGTGATCGGCGTCATCGGAGAGGTGACGGACGACGGCATGTCGAGCACCTCCTGGATGCGCTCGGCACACACAGCGGCGCGCGGTACCAGCACAGCCATGAACGTCGCCATCATCACCGCCATCAGGATCTGCGTGAGGTAGACGAGGAAAGCGACGAGCGAGCCGATCGACATCTCACCGGAGTTGATGCGGCTGGCGCCGAGCCACAGCACGGCGACGTTGGAGATGTTGAGGATCACCATGACTGTGGGGAACATGAAGGCCATCAGCCGACCGGCGACGAGGGCGGTATCGGTGACGTCCTGGTTCACCTTGGCGAAGCGAACCTTCTCGTCCGGCTCACGGACGAAGGCACGCACGACGCGGATGCCGATGATCTGCTCACGCAACACGCGGTTGACGGCGTCGATGCGAATCTGCATCTTGCGGAACTGCGGGATCATCCGCGAGATCACGAAGCCGAGCGCGATGGCGACAGCGGGGACGCTGACGACGAGGATCCACGACAGGCCCTTGTCCTCGCGCAGGGCCATGATCACACCGCCGACCGCTGTGATCGGAGCCGCGACGAGCATCGTGCACGACATCAGCACGAGCAACTGGACCTGCTGCACGTCGTTGGTGATGCGGGTGATCAGCGAGGGCGCGCCGAACTGGCCGACCTCCCTGGCGGAGAAGTCGGTGACCCGGTGGAAGATGCCGCTGCGCACGTCGCGCCCGAAGCCCATCGCCGCCTTGGACCCGTAGTACACCGCGCCGATGGCGAACACGACCTGGATGACGGTGATGCCGAGCATCGTCATGCCGGTCGACCAGATGTATCCGTGGTTCCCCTTGAGCACACCCTTGTCGATGATGCTGGCATTGAGGCTCGGCAAGTACAGCGCGGCGATCGTCTGCACGAGTTGCAGCAGCAATACGGCCAGCAGCGGCTTGCGGTACTTGTCGAGATAGGTCTTCAGCAGTCTGGTCAGCATCGGGATTCCGTGTCGGTCTGGCGTCGGGTGGGGGTCGGTGGTCGGACGGTGTCGGGCGCAGGACGGCGAATGCCGTCGAGCAGGATGGCGACGACGTCGGCTGGGGGGCTCGGGGGGTCGATCGTCAGCATCGGATGGCTGAGGGCGAGCGTCAGTGCGTAGAGGATCTGTGCCGATGCTCTTGGCTCGCGGTTGAGCAGGTTGTGTTCCGGCTCGAACAACTCGCTGAGACCGACGAGCTCGGGATTCTTGTGGCGCCCGCGATTCTTCACCGAGTCGAACCCGACGGCGGAGAACAGCCGCCAGATGTCGACCAGGCGCCGCTGAATGATTTCGACCGCTGCAGTCAGTCGCTGCTCGAGCGGCTGGGCGCGGTCGATCTCGGCAAGTGCTGCCTCGGCGACGGCAGGGTCGAGTGCCGCTTCGACGACTGCCTGGATCAAGGTGTCCTTGTCCGGGAACACGCGAAAGATCGTGCCCTCTGCGATACCTGCGGACTCTGCGATCTGGCGAGTCGTCA
>JANXUF010000073.1 GCA_025356335.1 Actinomycetes bacterium | reverse complement strand
CGTTGGATGGTGGCGGGGGAGCCGTTGTTGAGCGTCGACACGGATCGGCCTTCAGTGCTGTTGGGCGAGCATGACGATGGCGTCGTCGAGGCGAGGGCGCCAAGGCGGCCGAGCAGGCGCCGTCGTTACGTGAGACGGGTGATGGTGGTGCTGGTGGTGGTGCTGATTCCTGTCGTGTATTCGTATGGTCGGGCGTTGACTGGTCCTGGCAACGACAGTTTGCAGGCGCGTTCGGTCGAGTGGGCACGCGAACACCACCTCGGCGGGGTTGTCGACCGGGTTGAGAAGTACTACTACGCGAACCATCAGGCAAAAGTCGGTGGAACACCTGACTCGGCAGCCGATCAACTGAAATTGCAAACTGGCGCCGCGGACGGTGCTTCAGCTTCGGGGACGACGGTCGCTGACCCGCAAGCGGGGGCTGGTCCGGGCACGACAGCTGCGGGTTCCGCGATGACGGGTTCGGCGAACGTTTCGCTACCGAACGTAGCTGACGCACAGACCACGACGGGGCAACTCCCTGAGTCTGGGAAGAGTGGCGCCCCGGTGAATCCGCCGCCGCCATTGATCAGTCCGGTCACTAGTCCCGTTGCTGGTGAGGGTAACTGGCGTGGGTTGGGGCCGCAGATCAGTGGTCGTTACGGTGCGTACGCGACGTTGATCCGTCCGGACGCGGTGCACACGTCGGTCCTGGACGCTGTCATCTGGGTTGATCCGAGGCTGCTGTCGCTTCGTCAGTATCCCGGCCAGAAGATTCCTGGTGCACCGTGGGATCGACCCGACTTCGTAGAGCCGCAGCGCCAGCGCAGCCTCGTTGCGGCGTTTTCGGGCGGGTTCCGGTTGCAGGATTCTCACGGTGGCATGTTCCTCGGCGGTACCGAACTGCGACCGTTACGAAAGGGTGGGGCAACGCTGGTCATCGATCAGCACGGTGTCCCCAATATCGGTATGTGGGGGAGGGACTTCACCGCCACGGACGGTCTCGATTCGGCCCGACAGAACCTTGACCTGATCGTCGACAACGGTGCCGTAGCGCCCCGTTTAACGACCGACCTGAACCGAACGTGGGGTTTCACCGGGCCAGCGAACAGGGATGCGGTATGGCGTTCCGGTGCCGGGGTCACCGCAGAGGGGGCCTTCGTATGGGTGGGAGGCGATGGTCTCAGCATCTCGGCACTCGCTGAGACCTTGGTGCGTGCGGGAGCGGTCCGCGGGATGCAACTCGACATCAACCGTGAATGGGTGCAGTTCAACACGTACTCCACCGACGGTACGGGTGTGGTGCACGGACGCCGCCTGCTCACCGGGATGGAACATTCCGATGATCGCTACCTGTCTGAAGACACACGGGATTTCTTAGCGATCCTCCAGAAATGACAACCGTGCCGAACCCGGCACGAAGCGGTACAACTCCTGTCGAGTCTGATCAGCGCACACCATAAGTCAATTCGAACACCGGCTGGTCCGCCGAGCGCCGCCCATCGGCGCGAGACGACCAAGGCGATTCTGGTGGGTGCCGCTAAACCGGCGGCCTTGCGGTTGGCGTCACCAGGCTTGGGTATCAAACCCATCGGCCATCGCTGACGCCAAGCCGACGACGAGTTCGTTACCCGACACCTGGCGTGGCTGGGCGGCGAGCTCGGCGTCGAGGAAGCGGACAATGATGCGTGACATGTCGGTGGTGGCGTTCGGACCGATGGTGCTGACCCACGACGAAGCACCAACGTGCCTCACAACGCCGGCATCGATGCGGCGTCGAGCATGCCACGCCGAGATCAGAAATCGACGTTGTCAGAGTGCGATGCCGAAGCTGTGGGATTCGATCTCGATTGCGGGTTGTTGGCGGTGGATGCCGCGGGCGTCGGCCCAGGTTTCGACGACGTTGGCGAGTGATTGATGGAATGCCCGGTTGACGTCCTTGGCGGCGGGTTGCAGTGAGTCTATGAGGTCGAGGGTTTGGGTGGCGGTGATCGGTTTGCCGGTGGCCCAGTTCTTCCAGGCGTCGAGGGCTTCGATGCGTTGTTGGGCGTTGACGAATCGTTCGGGGATCGCGGTCCAACTGTCGATGATTTGCGGGCCGCAACTGTCCTTCAATCGTCGCAGCTCCTTGTAGGCCGCTGAGGTTGCTTGCTGGAACGGTTCCCGCTCTGCCGTCACCTCAGCCAGGTGAGCTCTCGCTTCGACGGTGGTCAGGGTCGCCGTTGCCAGATCGGCTCGTGCGTGTTTGCGGGTGCGCCAAGCTGCGTCGGCGAGGTGCTGTTTCGCTGACCGTTCGGCGGCGTCTGCGCGGGCGACCGCATTCTTTGCGATGCTGAGTTTGGCGTCGTACGGCTGGCACGCTTGTTCTGCTTTGTCGTGTCGTTGCTCGGCCGTCGCGATTGCCTGTTGACGTTCGGTCTGGCGATGCTGGTGATCACGGAATTGTGGTTCGAGTTTCCAGTACTCCTCGACAGCGTTGCGTCGTAGTTGCGCCCACCACTCAGGAACGTCGCACCTCGCCTGCACCACCGGCGCCGGCGATGGCGCCGGTGGTGGCGTGGGTGGTTGGCGGTCTTGTTGTTCGAGTTGGCGTCGCACGGTGGTGGCGGGGATGTCGGCCCGGTCAGTGGCGAGGATCGTTTCGAGGACGTCACGTGCTTCGCTGATGTCGTGAGTGTCGGTGACCACGAGTATCCAGTTCTCTTCTCGGCCGCGAGTGATCGAGACGTATGCGCCTCGACCGGTCGTTGCTGACGTCGCGAGGGTCATGCTGATCGTTTCGGTACCGGACTGGTTCCCGGGCTCCGTCGCCGCGTAAGCGAGGCGGACGTGTTCACGGACGTAGTCGGCGGGGAGCGTGACGGTGCCGTGTCCATCGATCCGGGACACGGTCACATCACCGGTGGCCGTGTCGGTGTGGGTGACAGTCCATGTGTCACGGTTACGGATCGTGTCGCCTGCTGTCGTGTGCAGGTGTCGGTTGTTGCGTCGTGTCGCCACCACATCACCCTCGTAGGCGACGACCCCGTCCGCGATCACTGCGCAGTGTGTCGGGTTGAGGTCGCCGCCCTTGAGGCGATGGTGTTGGATGAGTTCGTTGATTGCTTCGACATGCGCGTTCGTCGTCGTTGTCACCGCCATGGTCTTGCCGGCGGCGTGATTGTGGATCCAGGTGTCGGCGGTGCGCTCGAGATGTTCGGCGAGGCTGCCGGGGATAATCCGGCCGTGCGCTTCATAGGCGTCGAGGCCGCGCGGGTCGCCGTTGCGGATCTGCAAGGAGGCGGCGGCTTCCCAGTCGTGCGTGAAGCGGTGCACCGTCTCCAACGCCACCGTTCGGCCCGTCACGCACAGTTCGTTGAACAACCCGCCGCGAGCGACACCCTGCAACTGGCGTGGGTCACCGACAAGCACGAGCCGCCAGTCGTGGGCATCGGCGATCCTCGTCAACGTGTAGAGGTCATGCGTGCCGAGCATCCCGGCCTCGTCGACGATCAGGGTGGTGCCCGGGCCGATGTCCCACCGATACCCGGGTGGCCGGTCGGGTTGGGACCGTTCGTACAAGAGTTTGGCGACCGTGTCAGCGACCATCCCTGTCTCGGTTTCAAGGACTTGCGCAGCTTTGGCGGTCGGAGCGACACCGAACACCGGCCGATGATGCGCATGCAAATCCGTGACAGCGGTACGCAGCATCGTCGTCTTGCCCGTCCCTGCAGGGCCGACGATCAGCACGAGGCGATCGTCACCGGCAACGGATGCGGCGGCATCACCCTGCAACACGTCGAGACCCTGCCGTTTGACGGTCGTGGAGGGGGTGGGGACGTGGAGTTGTTGGTCGATCGCCCACGACAACACGTGCTCCTCCTCCACCAAGACGGCTTGACTCGTGACGTGCGCGGCGACGGGTTCAATCCACACGGAACGGCCATCCGCTCGCCTCGTCGGCGCATCGCACGGGCGTGCCGGGTCGAGATCGACACACTGCTCGAGGATCTCCTCGACCGCTGCGTCCAGGAACTGCACCCAACCTTTGCCATCCGCGCCTTCGAGCGGGCCCTGCAGATCGCACAGTGTCCGAAGGAGGTCCATTCGATGCCACGCCGACTGCCGCTCCGACACGACATCGATCACCTCCTCGACCGATACCCGCACACTCGGTTGGCGATGGCGGGCTGCGTCGACGATCGAACCAACGAGTGTTTCGGGGGTGACGCCGACGGCTGCCGCTTCATCCAGCCACCGCTCCCGCAGATGTTCGACGTCATGTCCGGTCTTGTGTGTGCGGGTGTCGAGGGCTGCTTCGCGGCCGAGGGCGGCACGTTCGAAACGGTTCGGGTCACGACCTTCACGATCGACGAACTCGGCGACCTTCGCTGCCATTGCCACATCGATCTCCGCCGTCCGTTTCGAAAACCGTGCCAGTAACTCCGCCGGGACACCGGTGATTTCCGCCTGACCCTTGACGATCTCCCCGAACCCGCCACCGAACCGTTCCGTCAACTCGGCACGCAGTACCGACTGGTAGAGCCCGCCGAGGGCTCGTTGATGCTTCTTCAACAGCCGGGCGTCGAGCGCCAACCAACTCCCATCCGCCGTCTGCACCTTCGACGAGATCACCAGATGCGTATGCA
>JANXUF010000027.1 GCA_025356335.1 Actinomycetes bacterium | reverse complement strand
CCGTGAACGGCACAATAGGTCCGGCATCGACAGTCGGTCGCTTCGTACCATGTGCAGGGTTGCGGGCGATGAGCCCGTCCTTGACGGCTGCTTCGAGCATCGTCGACAAGTACTGCGCGACCTGCCTGGCCGTGCGAGGGGCCAACGGCAACCCCATCGCCCACGCCTCCAGTTCGCCCGGTTTGAGGCCGCCCAGCGGTCGACCGCCGAGCGACGGGAGCACGTGGCAGGTGAACAAGCTCGTCACCGACGAGCGCGACGACTCGCGCCACGGCTGGCGCGCAGCCCACCCGATGAAGTAGTCGCCGATCGTCGTGCGGCTCAGTTTCGGGTCGACGTACGACGACGACAATTTGCGATGGTCGACATCGGTGAGGAACCGTTCGGCGTCGACCTTGCGATCGAACGATTTGCTGCGGCTCAGACCGTCAGGAGTGCGGAAGCGGGCACGGTACTTGACCGCTCGGCCGGTGTTGTCTCGGATTGCGATAATGCTGCTCATTCGTTTGCCTCCAGTAGCGCGACTGACTTAGTAGTGAGATGTCCACCGGGCCGGCCTCGCGTAGTGCTTGTGAGGATCCCCAAGCGGCGCGCACGGCGAATGCGGTAGCTCACACCGTCCAGAGACAGGTGGTAGGCGGATGCCAACCGGGCGCTCACGTCGTCCCCTTGTCCAGCGTCGAGAAGCCTGCGGTATTCCTGCGCAAATCTGGCGAGATCCAGGTCCGACACACTCGATCGACGAACGCGTGCCGGGCTGCCGTCTTTCACTACTGGCGCTGTTGGATCCAGCAGGACAGCGCCTAACTTCTGCACGGCTTGAGTCGCCGCAACGTGGAGCCGACCGATTTGCACCTCGCGTTGGAGCATGTGCGCTGACAACTCGACCGAGTCCTCGAAGGCCGCATCCTCATCGATCTCGAATGCCTTCGTCATCGGAGTCTCACCGTCAGACTCCTCGACAAACACAAGTGGACGAACACTGAAACCCAGCATCTGTCCAAACCGATTGATGTCCAGTCGGAACACAAGGCCCAAGTGATGCCGGTCCTCGAGCCATACCCGAACGAAGGCAGACCCGGACACGACTCTGCTATGGATCACGCGCACCAAATCGCCCTCTCGCCATTGAGGTCGCTCCACCTCGGAGTAGCGAAGCAGACGACGAGTGCCGGCCGAGGGCCAAAACGCGACAATGCCGTTGAGATCGGACGTGAGGTAAGCCAGCTCGTCGTCGGATTCGGTGGTCCGAGGTTGTGGAGTATTCGCCATGTATTGACCCTACCACACCGAGTATGGCCAAGTTGGTGTTATGGCAAATGTTACCAACCAACGAGGTGCAACGGCGGACGCAACAAACGCAGTCGAACCGGTCGACGGGCTGTGGGATTCGGCGCAGACCGCCGCCTACCTTGGCATCCCGAAGGCCACCCTGGATCAATGGGCGTATCTCGGGCGTGGCCCCGAGTGGTCAAAGATCGGCAGACATCGCCGATACCGGCAGAAGAACGTCGACGCCTACGTCGACGCAAACCGTCACGGCCGAGCGATCGCATGAGGACGCCGGACGCGAAACGCCCGCCGGTGGCGAATCCGGCGGGCGCTCAACAAATTGCATCTCGCGTGGGAACGAGCGAAGCCCAAGGTATCAGAATGTCTGCAAATGCAGATACCTGCGTGATGGCGTGTTCACCGGGCTCCTGCTCCACCACGCACTGCCCGGTCGGTGTCTACGATGCTGTTGTCGAGGTGCTCGAGGGCCGCCTGCTGCAATCGCGGGTGGGCCGATGAGCGGCCAGACGGTGACGAACCCACGCCGGCTGGTGTCTGAGGCGTCGATGCAGCAGCTCGTCGGGGCGCTTGCGTCGGATCGTCCTGCGGCCGTGATCGACCTTAACGACGACGGCCTGTACATGTTCGTCTGCCCTCGCTGCGGCCGCTACGACTTCAACGGAGGGTCGGCGCAGATCCTCGACGAATACCGGTTCATCTGCCACAACCTCGCCTGCAGGGCGAGCGGGACGAGGTACTGGCTCGAACGCATCATCCTCGAATCAAGCGACGCCCTCGAGGCGCTGTACGAGAGCGCGAACTGATGCCGCCACCGTGGGCCGCAACCGATCATGAAAACGAAGTCGCGGCCGATGATGACGACGATGACTTCTTCGAGCGGATGGATGCGATCGTTCGGGAAGCGAACGCGCGCAATCACGAAGCCGAGGTCGTGAGCGAATCGACACGCTCTCGATTGCTCGCTGGCGGCGACTTCGTGTTCAGTTCCGGACCCGACCTCGAACCGCGATGGGGCACGGCAGGTGGTGACGTGTTGTGGGCGCGCGGTGAGTCACTGCTGATCGTTGCGCCGCCGGGCGCGGGCAAGACGACGATCGCTATTCAGTGTGTCGAAGCCTGCGTCGGGATCACCGACAACGTGCTCGGCTTGCCGATGCTGCCGGCGAAGAAGATCCTCTACCTCGCCATGGACCGACCCCGCCAGATTAGCCGCGCGATGCGTCGCAGGTTCGGCGACGAACACCGCCGTGTCCTGGACGAGCGCCTCGTCGTGCTCAAAGGCCCGTTGCCGACCGATCTGTCGAAGCAGTCCGATCAGATCCTCAACCTCGCACGTGAGGCCGGCGCCGATGTCGTGATCATCGACTCGCTGAAAGACGCCTGCGCCAAGCTCACCGATGACGAGTCAGGCTCGATGGTCAACAGGGCCATTCAGTTGTGTAACGCCGCCGACATCGATGTCCTCGTGCTGCACCATCAGCGCAAAGGCCAGGCCGGGGCGAAGCCGAACAAACTCGAAGACGTCTACGGCTCGACGTGGATCACTGCCGGCGCCGGCAGTGTTGTCCTGTTGTGGGGCGAAGCCGGCTCCGAGATCGTCGAGCTGTCCCATCTGAAGCAACCAGCCGACCCGGTCGGACCGTGGACGATCGAACACGACCACCATCACGGCACCTCGAAGATCGCCAGAAGCTTCGACGCCCTCGCCTTCCTGCGTGCTCACCCCGGCTCGACCGTGAGCGACGCAGCCCACGCCGAACACGCCGCCCCGCAGAAGTCCGGCACCGCGCCGTGGAAGCGGACGGAGCGCCGCCTGCGCAAGTTGGTCGGCGATGGACTGGCCCGAGTCGAGGCACAACAGCGCGGAACAGGCACCTTCGACAGCGCTCGCTACTGGCCAACCGACCCCGCCTTCGACGCCCTGATCACCGTGGACAACCACCGTGGACAAGGGGGTCAGAGCGATGACACCTAATCACCGTGGACAGACCGTGGACACAGGACACATCACCGCAGGTCAGACCGTGGACAACCACCGTGGACAGACCGTGGACAACGCAGACACGCACCACCGTGGACGCGGACGGGTGGGTCTATATACCCACGTCCCCCGTGTCCACCGCTCGACAGGAGGACAGCAACCATGACAGCACGCTCGCATTTCACGCAGCAGGGTGAAGGAGAAGAAGGCGAAGGCGAAGCGCCGTCGCCGCGCCGAGCTATCGACGACAGGCAAGAAGAAGACCACAGCCGTCGACCACTCGGCGTACACGTGGGGCTACAAGGGGTGGCGGGGGGACCCCTCATGACCACCGCCCGTATATGGCACGCCGCTCTCGTTTCGGTGCCTCTCCCCGAGAGTCGCCGGGCCTCCCGATGAGCACTGCCGAGGAGATCAAGTCGGGCGACCACCGCCGGGCGCTAGTGGCCCTCAGGGACGCTCTGGCGGACCATCTGGAGGCCTCAGAGCCGAATGTGGTCGCTCAGATCGCAGCACGTCTGCAGGCCGTGCTGGCGGAGCTTGCGGCGTTGCCGAGTGTCGTCGTGTTGTCGAGGACTGACGAGCTCCGCGCTCGTCGTGCTCGTCGGAAGAATGCATGATGGCGCACCCACGGATCGGTTCGCAGTTGCCGAGGATCTCGCGTGTTCCTGACTCGGTCACGAACGCTGCCGCCGCCGACGTGATCGAGATGGCAGCGCTTGCCGGTGTCGACCTCGACCCGTGGCAGCGCTGGGTTCTGAACAACGCGCTAGGTGAACGGGAGGACGGCAAATGGAGTGCGTTTGAGGCCGTCCTCGTGGTCCCGCGGCAATGCGGAAAATCGGCACTGCTGGAGGCGTTGATGATGGCCGCCTTGTTCGTTTGGTCCGAAAAAACGGTGATATACAGCGCGCACCGTTTCGACACGGCTCAAGAAACGTTCATGAGACTTCGAAATTTGATTGAGCAGTCGGAGTTCGCCGACGAGGTCGCGAAGATCTACACGGCCAACGGAAAAGAGGCGATCGTCCTGAAGAGCGGCTGCCGCGTGAAATTCATGGCGCGCTCTCGTGGGACTGGCCGCGGGTTTTCCGGTGATCGGATCATCCTCGACGAGGCCTACGACCTGGCCCCGGCGTCACTTGGGGCGATGGTCCCGACGATGTCGGCGCGCTCGATGCTGTCGGGCTCGAATCCGCAAATCTGGTACGCGTCGAGCGCTGCCCATTCGTCGTCGCTTGTTCTGCATTCGTTGCGTAGGCGGGCGCTCGCCGAGACTGATCCTGGCCGGTTCTTCTACGCCGAATGGAGTGCCGAGGACGGTGCCGATCCGGACGACCGCGACAACTGGTATCAGGCGAACCCCGCGCTCGGTGTCCGAATTTCAGAGGAATTCGTCAGCGACGAGCAGCGCGCGCTGGCTCATTCGCCGCAGGAGTTTCAGCGGGAACGTCTCGGCATTCCCGATCCCCTGCCGGAGGACAGTTCGCACGCCGCCAAGTTGCCTGCCGAGGAGTGGGCTGCGACAGTCCGCAAGGACGCCGCCAAGCCTGTCACAGGCCAGTGCACGCTGGCTTATGACGTGTCCCGCGACGGCGAGTGGGCGTCGATCGTTCTCGCTTGGGGTTCGCAATCATCGCCGTTGATTCAGGTCATCGATCACCGCCGCGACGTCGGCTGGCTGCCGGAAGCATTCAGGCGGCTCGTCGACAAATGGAAACCGCTGGCGATCGGTTGTAACGGCGCCGGGCCCGCTGGTGCCCAAGTCGGCCCGGTGACGCTGGCGCTCGCCGAAGCCGGTATCAAGCTGCCGCTGACACAGCTCAACACGGTCGCCTACAAGCAGGCGTGTGGGGCGTTCTACACCGATGTTGTCGAAGGGCGCCTCGTTCGTCCACCAGTAGCTCAAGGCCCGCTCGACAACGCCGCCGCCGAGGCATCAGAGCGTCGTCTGGGTGACGCGTGGGCGTGGGATATCCGCAACGCAACGGTGCCGATCGCACCGCTTGTCGCCGCGACGGTTGCCCGTGCGCTGCTGCCTACCCGACCGCCGCGACGGCCGAGCCGTCCCGCCGAGATTTTCTCGTTCTGATCCCGATGATCGGCCCGTTCCTCCTCGAACCCGCAACCGCCCGTGACATCGTCGACGGACTGCGCTTGCTTGAGGGCCGTCTGATCAGCGGCACGCGCCGGTTGTCGCCGGGCGCGTTGGAACTTCGCGCGCTCGCTGAGAGTTCCCGACGGTTCATGACGGCTCAATTCTCGGGAACGGTGGCGCTCGTCGAGGAGGTCGAGCACGATGAAGTCATGACACCGCAGCTGCTTACCTTCACCGACGCCGGCAGGGTCCTCGGTGGCATGTCACTGGCGACCGTCAAGCGGCTCGTCGCTTCCGGCGAACTCCCGGCAGTCCACATCGGCCGCAACGCTCGGATCCGCAAGGCCGATCTCGACTCGTTCGTCGAGTCGCTTAAGACGTCACAAGCCGCCTCATGAAACCCACCACCACCAACCCCCAGGAGAACCCAATGACCGCCGACATTTTCGACGATTGGGCCGGTGTCGCAACACCGCCCGAATCGACCCAACCCGCACCCCCTCAACGCCTCTGCCGAATGGTTGACGCCCGCACCGGATCGGTCGTCTACATCGACGCAGACGGCAAATCAGGGGACAATCAGCTCAAGAGCGGATCGGTGAGTTTCTGATGCTCGTCACCGATCGGTTCACTGCGAATACCGAGCGCGCCCGCGACCTGCAGAGCCGTGCACAAGCCAAGATCGACGCTCTCAAAGCCGACGCCGACATCACCAAGGACGCGAAGGCGCGGCGGATCGCCGAACTCCGCCAAACCGTCAACGACGAGGTTTCGAAGCTGTACGCAGAGTCCGAAGCGTCGATAGCGACAGAGCTCGAATCCGCTCGGCGGAAGTTGTTCAGCCCCCCGGTGCCGTGGTCAGCGACCCCGGCGGATCGGGTTGCTGTGCAGTCCTCGTTCCGCAACGCGTTGGACCGTGCCGACCGGGCATACGCCGACAATTCGCAAACCGGGCTCCGGCACCTGCTGGACCAGTCGGTCGCAACCAGCGACAAGATCCAGTCGAGGGCCATCCTGTCGACGGCATACGGGCTCGGTTTGCAAGACATCGTCGAGTCGTACATGAGTTCGTTTCCCGAGGTCGCTGACGACGTCGCGCAGTTCGCGCAGCTGTCCGAGGCCACCGGTGGCGCTGCCGCCACCCGCCGCTATTTGCAGTTCGGCGCAATCTGACGTGGACCCACGCGGCGACAGTGCGGGGAGTCAGTGGGTGTCAACGCAGCCCAGCCATGGCGCGAAGGGTCACGAGGACGACCTCCCATCCGATGACGGCCCTGCGGCCGCCGGCTCCCCGTACTTCGTCACCGGGGCGTTGATCTGTGACACGAGCGTGACACAAGATGTCAAGATTGACCGTGAAACAGTGAGAACTGGCGAGACATGAAACCGCAGGTCAGACGCTAGTTTCCGAGGAAACCGCAGGTCACAGAAGTGGCTCCGATTCATCAACGGCATCAAGCACCTGCGCTGCGCGTGGAACTGAAAGCCGCAGGTCAGAGGGCTTATTCCCGCACTTAGGCTCCAGCCGATGACACGGCTGTGACACGAGGCGATGTGACACCGTTCGCGAAAGCTGCTTCGACTGCCGAGCGCGCCCGGTCGTGATCGGCTGGCATGAGGTGCGCGTACACGCCCAAAAGCACCGCAGGACTATGCCCGAGGTAGTCAGCGGCCGCCGCCACCGACACGCCGCCCGAGAGCAGCACAGAGGCGTACGAATGCCGCGTGTCGTGGAACCTTGCGCGAGGTAGGTCGGCCCGCGCACGAAGATCCTGCCAAATGTCGCCGAAATACTGGCGTCTGATCGGGCGCCCATCCTGGCCGTGCAACAGCACGCCGTCGCGACCTGTGCCGAACAGCTCGACGTGACGCGCCAGCGCTGTGACAACGGTGTCGGCGAGCGGCACTGTCCTGTAGGACCGCTTCGTCTTGGGCGGACCGAACGTCGCCTCACCCGAGCGGCTCGGCGTGACGAGCTGACGATCGATCGTCAGCGTTCGGCGCAAAAAGTCGACTCGATCGAGCGTCAGCCCAGACGCCTCGCTTTGGCGGAGGCCGGCACCGAGCCCCAACGTCAACGCCACGCCGAACCACTCCGGGGCCGCCTTGCGCAGCGCCTCGACCTCGACGTCCGTGAACGGCACAATAGGTCCGGCATCGACAGTCGGTCGCTTCGTACCATGTGCAGGGTTGCGGGCGATGAGCCCGTCCTTGACGGCTGCTTCGAGCATCGTCGACAAGTACTGCGCGACCTGCCTGGCCGTG
>JANXUF010000020.1 GCA_025356335.1 Actinomycetes bacterium | reverse complement strand
TCATGGTGATGGACGAGACGACCGACATCCCCGCTGCAGCGCTGACGCTCGTGCGCTTCTACGCCCACGAGTCATGCGGCAAATGCGTGCCGTGCCGCGAGGGCGGCACCTGGCTGGAACGCATCATGAGCCGCATCGTCGCCGGCAAGGGCACGATGCGTGATCTCGACCAGTTGCTCGAGATCGGCCAGATGATCACGCCCGGCCAGTACCCGCACCCGGCCAGCGAGCGACTCGGCCTGGCGGCGGCGCCGTTCCCGTTCAAGATGACGACGATCTGCTTCGTCGGACCCTCCTGTTACAACGCCGTCGATTCGTCGCTCACGCTGTTCCGAGACGAGTTCGAGGCGAAGATCATCAAACGGAACTCGATCCCCGTCACCGCTGCAGCCGTTGGGAGCCATTGATGACCGCCACGGAGTCACCCGCCACCGAGGAGCCGACCGAGCCAGTCGATCCGAACGAGGTCAAGGTCACGATCAACGGCCACGACGTCTCGGCGCGCAAGGGCGAGCTGATCATCGCCGCTGCGGAACGCACCGGAACGTACATCCCGCGCTTCTGCTACCACGAGCGCATGAGCTCGGTCGGCATGTGCCGCATGTGCCTCTGCGAAGTCGACACGGGTCGCGGCCCTGCGCTGACGCCGACCTGTATGTTCCCGGTTGCTCCCGGCATGGTGATCAACACCGAGTCGCCCGTCGCCAAGGCGGCACAGGCCGGCATCATCGAACTGTTGCTCGCCAACCACCCGCTCGACTGCCCGGTCTGCGACAAGGGTGGAGAATGCCCGCTCCAGGACCAGGCGGTCAGCCACGGTCCCGGCGAGAGTCGTTTCGTCGAGGAGAAACGCCACTACGAGAAGCCGATCCCGATCAGCGATCTCGTCTTCCTCGACCGTGAACGCTGCATCCTCTGTGATCGCTGTACCCGTTTCGCCGACGAGGTCGCCGGCGACCCGCTGATCTCGTTCACCCATCGCGGCAACGAGACGCAGGTGCTGACCTTCCCCAACGAACCGTTCGTCAGCTACTTCAGCGGCAACACGGTGCAGATCTGCCCGGTCGGCGCGCTGACCGCTTCCCCGTACCGTTTCAAGGCCAGACCATGGGATCTCGAAGAGGCACACTCGACGTGCACCACCTGCGCCGTCGGGTGCCAGACCGTCGTCCAGTCGAGCCGCGACGAGCTGTTGCGCTATCAGGGCTACGACTCCGAGGCCGTGAACTGGGGTTGGCTGTGCGATCGTGGCCGCTTCAACTTCGAAGCGCCGAACAGCGATCAGCGGCTCGGGACACCGGCGGTGAAATCCGCCGATGGCACCGGCCTCGTCGAGGCGTCGTGGTCGGAAGCGATCACCAAGGCTGCCGCATTGATCAAGACGGCACTCGACACCGACGGCCCGACGGGTATCGGGATCATCGGTGGTGCTCGCGGCTCGAACGAAGATGCTTACGCGTGGGCGCGGTTCGCCAGGACCGTCCTCCACACCGACAACGTCGACGCGCAGCTACTCGACGGGTTGTCGCCAGCAGTCCTCACCCTGCCGCGTGCGACGATCAACGACGCTGCAGCAGCCACCACGGTGGTGCTGCTCTGCGGCGATCTCAAAGAAGAACTGCCAGTGCTCTTCCTGCGACTCCGCGATGCTGCCGACAAGCGTGGTGTCAAGGTGCTCGAGTTCACACCGAAGTCGACGGGCATGACGAAGTATTCGTGGCGGTCGGTCAATTACCTGTCAGGTGGACAGGCGCGGATCGTGCGCGACACGATCGCTCAGGCCGACGTCGCCGAGCAACTCGCCAAAGGCCCAGTCGTCATCGTTGCCGGCACGGCCAACCTTGCAGAGTCCGATCAGTTCCAGATCGATGCACTTGCCGCCCTGCTCGATGCCGCTCCGACGGCGACCGTTCTGCCGGCGTTCCGACGGGGCAATGTCGTCGGCGCACTGCAACTCGGATTGACGCCGGCGACCGACGGGATGCACACCGATGACATCTTGACCGCTGCCGCCGAGGGCCGTTTGGCGCTCCTGATCCTGCTCGGCGCCGACCCGCTCAGCGACTTCCCCGACACGACGCTCGCCACGCGAGCATTCGCCGGTGCCCGCAGCATCATCGCCATCGACACCTTCGTCAACCACAGTTCGCAGCATGCCGACGTCGTCCTCGCCGCTGCCGGCTACGGCGAAAAGCGTGGCTACACGACGAACATCGAAGGACGCGTCGTCCCGCTCGCGCAGAAGGTCACCGCCCACGGCACGTCGCGTCCCGACTGGATGATCGCCGGCGACCTCGCACGCGCCCTCGGAGCACAGTGGTCGCTCGATTCGGTCGACGCCATCACTGATGCCATCGCCACCAATGTCGCTGCCTATGCCGGCGCAACCCGTGAGGCGCTCGCCGAAGCAACGGACGGGGTGCTTGCCGTGCCAGAATCCAGCAGTGCACTCGAGACCTCCGGCGCGGAAGTACCGATGAGCAGCGGCTACAACTTCAAACTCGTCGTCGGCCGCAAGCTGTACGACCAGGCGATCAGTACGCAGCTGTCGCATTCTCTCGCCGGTTTGACGCCGGGCGCCAAACTTCACCTGCATTCGCTCGACCTCGACCGTCTCGGCGGTCCCGGTGCTCCGCTGAAGGTGACGAGCAAGACCGCCAGTGTCGTACTGACCTCGGTTGCCGACGACGGTGTGCCGCGTGGCGCTGCCTGGGTCGAGTTCAACCAGTCGAACATCAACATTGCGGCGCTGCTCGACGCGGCATCCCCGGCGACCGACGTGCGCGTCGAGACGGTGTCCTGATGCTCGCTGCCGATCCGCTCTTCTTCCGTGGGCTCAGCCTCGCTGTCGTCGTCATCGTCATCGTCAAGGTGCTCATCGTCTTCGTCGTCGGCCTCGTCGCCACGATGTTCATGGTGTGGTTCGAGCGCAAGATCATCTCCGGCATGCAGAACCGCGTCGGGCCGAACAAGGCAGGTCCGTGGGGCTTGCTGCAGACACTGGCCGACGGCATCAAGCTGTTCTTCAAAGAGGACCTCGTCCCAGAACGAGCTGACAGTTTCGTCTTCAAGCTCGCTCCGTTCCTGGCGTTCGTGCCTGCGTTTCTCGTGTGGTGCGTGATCCCGCTCGGCGGCGATTTCAGCAACGGCAGGGGCGGCCTCGTCACCATCGCCGGTCACCGGACGCTCGTGCAATTGGCCGACCCGCCGATCGGCATCCTGTTGGTGCTGATGCTCAGCTCGATCGCTGTCTACGGCATCATGCTCGCCGGCTGGTCCAGTGGCTCGAAGTACCCACTGCTCGGCTCGGTGCGTGCCTCGGCGCAGATGGTCAGCTACGAAGCGGCACTCGGCTTGTCGATCGGTTCAGTGTTACTCGTCGCCGGAACGCTGTCGACGAATGGCATCGTCATCGCCCAGAACACCATCAGCCGCTGGCACATCATCGCCACCGGCGTCGTGCCGTTCGTGATTTTCGTGATCGCCGGAACAGCGGAACTGAACCGTCCGCCGTTCGACCTCGTCGAAGCCGAATCGGAACTCGTCAGCGGCTTCAACACCGAGTATTCGTCGTTGCGGTTCGCGCTGTTCTATCTCGCCGAGTTCATGAACACGGTGACGATGAGTGCGATCATCGTCACGCTGTTCCTCGGCGGCCCGCAACCGATCACGATTGGCGACACGACGCTCAACCTGCACCTCGGACCGTTCAGCGGGACGGTGTGGTTCCTCCTCAAGCTGTTCATCTTCCTCTACATGTATGTCTGGTTGCGGGCCACGCTGCCCCGCCTGCGTTACGACCAGTTGATGAACCTCGGCTGGAAAGTGCTGATCCCGATCGCCCTCGGGTGGTTCATGCTCCTGGCCGCCTTACGCGTCGCCCGTGACGAAGGCTGGAACCGGGTGGTCGTCGGTGTCGTCTGTGCTGTCGTACTGGCGTTCTCCTACCTGTTGCTGACGGCTGCGGTGCGCACGAGTTCCAAGAATCGCGAAAAAGAAGGAGCCATGTTCTGATGGGCTACCTCGATGGTTTTGCAGTCACACTCCGCCAACACCGAATTTTCGGCGGCAAGCGCGTCACCGGCGAATACTCCGGCGGTCGTGAGTACGCCAAGGGCGACGATTCGCACGACGTCAAGAGCGACAAGCCGGAGCGCATGCATGGCCGCCATGTCCTCAACAAGTACGAGGACGGCATGGAGAAGTGCATCGGCTGCGAACTGTGCGCCGGTGTCTGCCCAGCGAAATGCATCTACGTGCGCGGTGCCGACAACCCGATCGACGAGCCCGTCAGCCCTGGCGAGCGCTTCGGTTTCATCTACGAGATCAACTACCTCCGTTGCATCCACTGCGATCTGTGTGTCGAGGCCTGCCCGACGGAGGCGATCACCGAGACGAAACTGTTCGAATTCTCCTTCACCAACCGCGACGACGCGATCTATACGAAGACGGAACTGGTCGTCGGTGACGACGGCAGGCCACAGAAGATGCCCTGGGAGGATTGGCGCGAGGGCGACGACGTCCTGACCTCCGGCTGGATGCGTGCCACGGCGTCATCAGGTGACGAGACCTTTGATGGTCTCGTCGGCTGGAGCGGCGAACTCGGCTACGGCGTTCGTGCCGCCCAGGGCTCGCAGTTCGACCGCGACGCCTCGCAGGCGGATACGCCGACTGCTGCCGGCAGCCATGCGACCGCCAAACCGCACACCCGACCGCATGGTGGCGCGCACTGATGCAACTGATTGTTTTCATCGTCGCCACGCTGATGGTGCTCGTCGGAGCCGTGGGCGTCATCGTCCGCAAACACCCTGTGCACGCTGCGCTCTCGCTGATCCTCACGCTCTTCGGTATCGCCGTGCATTTCGTCGCCCTCGAGGCCAACTTCCTCGCAGCGGTGCAGGTCATCGTCTACGCAGGTGCCATCGTCGTACTGTTCCTGTTCGTCATCATGCTGCTTGGTGTCGATGCCTCCGAGGATCTGCGCACCGACCCGATCACCGCCCAGCGGCCGCTCGGTGCGATCGTCGCCGTCGCCATACTGGCGCTCGTCGGCACGTCGATCATCGTCAGCCGCGGCATCCTCAAGGTCACGGCCGCTGGCAAAGCCGTCAAGGCCGCGAACAACCTCCGCGATCTCGCCCGTTCGATCTTCTCCGACTACGTCTTCGCCTTCGAGTTGACGTCCGTATTGCTGGTGATCGCCGTCGTCGGCACCGTCCTGCTGGCGCGCAAATTGCCGAAGCCAGAGCCCGCCGTGAAATCATGAACGCCGTCATGATCGCCATCATCGAGCCGCAACCGATCTGGTATCTGATGCTGTCGGCGTTGCTGTTCAGCATCGGCGCCTTCGGTGTGCTCGTGCGCCGCAACCCGCTGATCATGTTCATGTGCATCGAACTGATGCTCAACGCCGTCAACCTCTCCTTCGTCGCCTTCAGCCGCATCTGGGGTGACATCGGCGGACAGAGCACCGTCTTCTTCGTGCTCGTCGTCGCCGCCGCCGAAGTCGTCGTCGGCCTCGGCATCATCGTGTCCATCCTTCGTCGCAAGCCAGGCGCTACCGCCGACGACATCTCCCTCATGAAGGGCTGACGTGTCGACCTCACTCGTTCACATCGGTCGCTGCGCTCCCTCGCTCTCTCCGCTCGGTCGAGTTGTCGCTCGCTGGCGCTCGCTTGGCGATGAGCGGCTTCGCCGCGCTGTCTCTTGCGGCGGCGAGCAAGCTCGCCCTTGCCGCCGATCAGGGGGCTATCGCCCCCCGAACCCCCCGACGGAGTCCTCCTTGACTACATCTCGCGACCGCGTTCGTTCGCACGCGACTGGCGCGCTCTTTTCTCGATGGAGCCCGCTGTGATCTCCGCTGCTTGGTTGATTCCTGCGTTTCCTCTTCTTGGATTCCTGTTGATCCTGGTCTTCGGGCGCAGGCTCGGCGACCCGAAGGCCGGCTATCTCGCCTCGACGATGATCGGTGCCGCCTTCGTCGTCACCGTCGGGGTGTTCTTCGACCTGCTCTCGAAAACGGCGGAACAGCGCGAACACATCGTCAAGGTGTGGTCCTGGATCCCGGTCAACGGACTCGGCTACAACCTCCACGTCGACCTGGCGTTTCTCGTCGATCCGCTGAGCATCACGATGTGCCTGTTCGTCACCGGCATCGGCACGCTGATCCACCTGTACTCCATCGGCTACATGCACGGCGACCCACGATTCTCGAAGTTCTTCCTCTACCTCAACCTCTTCGCGTTGTCGATGATCGTCTTGGTACTCGGCTCCAACCTGCTCGTCACCTTCCTCGGATGGGAAGGCGTCGGAACCTGCAGCTATCTGCTGATCTCGTTCTGGCACGAACGCGAGAGCGCGGCGACAGCCGGGAAGAAGGCCTTCGTCACCAACCGCGTCGGCGACTGGGGCTTCATGATGGCGATGTTCTTCGCCTTCCATGCGACCGGTTCGCTGAACTATCACGAGATCATCAGCGCTGCGACCAGCGGCAAGATGAGCCAGTCGACCGCCACGGCGATCGCCATGTTCCTTTTCGTCGGTGCCTGCGGCAAGAGCGCCCAGTTGCCGCTGTACATCTGGCTCCCGGACGCAATGGAAGGCCCGACTCCGGTGTCGGCGCTGATCCACGCGGCGACGATGGTCACCGCCGGTGTCTTCCTGCTCGTGCGCATGAGCCCGGTGCTCGACATCGCCTCGCACTGGGGTCCGACACTCATCGCCTATATCGGTGCCGCCACTGCCCTCTTCGCGGCGACAATCGCTGCTGCCCAGAACGACATCAAGAAGGTGCTGGCGTATTCGACGGTCAGCCAGCTGGGCTATATGTTCCTGGCGATCGGTTCAGGTGCCTACACCGCGGCGATCTTCCACATGGTGACCCACGCCTTCTTCAAGGCGCTGCTGTTCCTCGGATCCGGCTCGGTGATCGAAGGCATGCACCACGAACAGGACATGCGCAAGATGGGCGCGCTGCGCAAGCTGATGCCGGTCACGGCGATCACCTTTATCATCGGCTGGCTGGCGATCGCCGGCGTCCCCCCGTTCGCCGGCTTCTGGAGCAAGGACGACATCCTCCTCGCCGCCTGGCAGACGAACAAATTCCTCTGGGCCGTCGGCCTCTTCACGGCGCTGCTCACCGCCTATTACATGACCCGACAGGTGATGATGGTCTTCTTCGGCAAGGCGCGCTGGCACGATGCCCACGAAGAACACGGCGCCCACGGCGACTTCGTTCCGCACGAGAGCCCGAAGATCATGCTGCTGCCGCTCGTCGCACTCGGCGGCCTGGCAATTGTCGGCGGTGTGATCAACCTGCCGTTCAGCCACAACACGGAGAAGCTGACGACCTGGCTCGAACCGGTGATCGGCAGGCCGTTCGAGTCGACCGGCCCGAAGATCGTGCTGGCAGTCGTCGCCGTCGTCATCGGCCTCATCGGTATTGCCGGCGGCGTGCTCGTCTACAACCGCCACAAGGCGCCGGCGATCGAGCCGGAGATACTCGCCCGCGGCTGGTACTACGACTGGGCGGTCACCCGTTTCATGGGTGGGCCCGGACGTGAATCCTTCGAAGCCACCGCCTGGTTCGATGCCAACGTCATCGACGGCGCTGTCAACGGCGTCGCCACGTTGGTGCGCGCCACCGGTGGCGAAGTCCGCAAGACCGAATCGGGACGGGTACGTACCTATGCGCTCGGCATCGGCGTCGGTGTCGTCGTGCTCCTTGGCTGGTTCCTCGTCCGGGGATTGATGTAGATGAACAATTTCCCGATTCTCACGGCGTTGGTGCTGGTACCGGCTGCCGGCGCGCTCGTCGTCGCGCTGATGTCCAAACGCCATCCCGATATCGTCAAACTCGCCGGCGTCGGTTTCTCGGTCGTCACCGGCGCACTGTCGATCTGGGTGCTCGGCAAGTTCCACACCGGAGGCGACGGATCGTTCCAGCTCGTCAGTCAACACTCGTGGATCAAGCAGTGGGGGATCGGCTGGCATCTCGGCATCGACGGCATCTCCCTCTTCCTCGTCGTGCTGACCGGCATCCTCTTCCCCATCGCCCTGCTCGGCTCGGACTCGCACCACGACATCAAGCCGTACACCGCCTGGATCCTGCTGCTCGAAGCCGGTGTGATGGGGTCGTTCCTCAGCCTCGACCTGTTCCTCTTTTTCGTCTTCTTCGAGATCGTGCTCGTCCCGATGTACTTCCTCATCGGCGGCTGGGGCTACGACAAGCGCGTCTACGCGGCGCTGAAATTCTTCATCTACACGATGCTGGGTTCGGCGTTCATGCTCGTCGGGATCCTGACGACCGTGTTCCTGGCAAAGGCGCAATTGGGGCACATCACCTTCGACCTCGTCGAACTGCAGAAGGCGAGCTTCGCCGTCTCGACCGGACGGTGGCTGTTCCTCGCCTTCGCCATCGCCTTCGCCGTCAAGGTGCCGATTTTTCCGTTCCACACCTGGCTCCCGGACGCCCATACCCAGGCTCCGACGGCCGGGTCCGTCCTGCTCGCCGGTGTGATGTTGAAACTCGGGACGTACGGACTGCTGCGCTTCTCGTTCGGTCTGTTCCCGGAGGCGACGCGCTACTTCCGCCCGTTGTTCCTCACATTGGGGGTCATCGGCATCCTCTACGGGGCGATCGTCGCCACGATGCAGAAAGACCTCAAACGCGTCGTCGCCTACAGTTCCGTCGCCCATATGGGTTTCATCGTCCTCGGTGCATTCGCCTTCACCGGCCAGGCCGTCAGCGGCAGTGTGCTGCAGATGATCAACCACGGTGTCTCGACGGGCGCTCTCTTCCTGCTCGTCGGCATGATCTCCGAACGTCGCCACACCCGTGAGATCAGCCAACTCAAGGGCCTGCAATCCGTCGCCCCGATCTTCGCCGGAGTGTTCACGCTGGTGATGCTGTCGTCGATCGGTGTCCCAGGTCTCAACGGTTTCGTCGGCGAGTTCATGATTCTCATCGGCACATTCCTGACGGCTCGCTGGTGGACCGTCGTCGCTGCTGCCGGCGTGATCCTCGCTGCGCTCTACCTGCTGTGGGCCTATCAACGCGTGTTCCACGGTCAACCTGACGAAGCGAACAAGACGTTCAGTGAACTGAAGCTCAAAGAAGCGCTCGTGCTCGCCCCGCTGCTCGGCATCATCGTCTTCACCGGCGTGTACCCCAAGCCGATGCTCGACCGCATCCAACCCGCCGTCAACAAACTGGTGCAGCACGTCGACTACCCGCAGCCGCAGTCGCCGATCGCCGCTGCCGAGGGTGGCCAGTGATGTTCGCCCAGGCAACCCCTGACGTCTTCCACGGTCCGGCGATCAACTGGACGGCGCTCTCGCCGTTGATCGTGCTGCTCGTCGGCGGCCTCGTATTGATGATCGCCGCTGCGCTCACACCGAAGTGGCCACGCAATCTGTACGCCTTCTTCACCGCCGCCATCGGTATGGCCTCGCTCGTGCTGGCGATCGTGCTGTGGCATCGTATTTCGGTCGACGGTTCGATCGGCCTCGTCGGGGATGCTCTGCACTTCGACCACTTCACGATGTTCTTCACGATCACCGTCTCGGCCTCTGTCGTGCTCGCCTCGATGCTGACCGGTGACTACATGGACCGTGAGGGCTTCGAGGGTGCGGAAATCTACAGCCTGTATCTGATGAGTGCCATCGGTGCGATCGTCATGGCTGCCTCCAACGATCTGATCGTGCTGTTCCTCGGCCTCGAAACGATGTCGATCGCCCTCTACATCCTCGCGGCGTCGAACCGTCGACGTGAGGAATCGCAGGAGGCCGGCATCAAGTACTTCGTCCTCGGCGGCTTCTCCTCTGCCTTCCTGCTGTACGGAATCGCCCTGCTCTACGGTGCGTTCGGTACCACCCGCCTCAGCGGATCCGATGCCGCTCCCGGCATCTTCGAGAAGTTCAACAGCGACACCGTCGGCATCATCTTCCTCGGCAGGAACAAGGCGCTGATGCTTGCCGGCATTGCCCTGCTCATCGTCGGGCTGGCGTTCAAGGTCGCCGCCGTACCGTTCCACATGTGGACGCCGGACGTCTATCAGGGCTCACCGACACCGACCACGGCCTTCATGGCGTCCGTCGCCAAGGCTGCGGGATTCGCGGCGATCATCCGCGTGCTGATCTATGCACTCGCCAATCGCAGTGCAGACTGGCGGCCGGTCATCTGGGCCATCGCTGTCGCCACGCTGATCGTCGGATCGATCCTCGCCGTCGTGCAGACGAACGTCAAGCGCATGCTGGCGTACTCCTCGATCAGTCACGCCGGCTACATCCTCGTCGGCATCGAGGCTGCCGGCCATCAGGGCGGCAGCGACGGCGTCAGTTCGGCGCTGTTCTACCTGCTTGCGTACTCCGTTCTCGTGCTCGGGACGTTCGGCATCGTCGGTCTCGTCGGCCGCAAGGGCGATGCCAACCACAGCCTCGACGACTACAAGGGTCTCGGACGCACGAGACCGGTGCTCGGGTTGGCGATGACGGTGTTCCTGCTCGCCCAGGCCGGTGTGCCGTTGACGTCGGGGTTCTTCGCCAAGTTCGGTGTCATCGGCGCCGCCGTCGATCGCCACAGCTATGCGCTGGCGATCATCGCCATGGTCGCCTCGGTGATCGGTGCCTTCCTCTATCTGCGGATCATCGTCAGTATGTACATGTCCGACAGTGACGCCACCGGCGAC
>JANXUF010000005.1 GCA_025356335.1 Actinomycetes bacterium | reverse complement strand
TTGTGGTCGAGTATCGGGCGTGACGTTCTCGGTTTCAAGGTGGCGGCGCCGTTCGGGCTGCGCGACGATGTTTTCCAGTTGATTCTGTCGCTGCCGGTCGTCGGCTGGTCTGCGTGGATTTTCTTTGATGGGGCGTTTCGGGCACTACGGGCGCGCACGCTCGACATGATGGTGCTCGTTGCGGTCGGTGTCGGCTCGGGCTGGTTGTACTCCGTTGCTGTGACGCTCACAGGAGGGGGAGATGTCTTCTACGAGGCGTCGACCGTGCTCACGGCGTTCGTGCTGTTGGGTCACTGGTTCGAGATGCGCGCCCGAGGCGGTGCCAGTGACGCCATTCGCAAACTGCTCGATCTCGCCCCTGCGAAGGCGGTCGTGCTGCGTGATGGCGTGCCTGTCGAAGTGCCGACATCGCAGGTGCAGACGGGCGATCTGCTCCTCGTTCGCCCAGGTGCCAAGATCCCGGTCGACGGGATCGTCGAGGACGGCGAGAGTGACGTCGACGAGTCGATGGTCACCGGCGAGAGTTTGCCAGTGCACAAATCGAACGGCGTCGCCGTGATCGGCGCGACGATCAACAAGAACGGTGCGTTGCGAGTTCGTGCCACCAAAGTCGGCTCTGATACCGCCCTCGCGCAGATCGTCAAACTGGTGCAGAACGCCCAGAACTCCAAGGCACCAGGACAGCGCCTTGCGGATCGTGCCGCCTTCTGGCTCGTGCTGGTCGCCTTGCTCGGAGGGACGTTGACCTTTGCCGTGTGGACGCTCATCGCCGGGCGAACAGCGTCGGAGGCGTTGTTGTTTGCGATCACGGTCGTCGTCGTCACGTGCCCGGACGCGCTTGGTTTGGCGACACCGACGGCGATCATGGTCGGCACCGGTCTCGGTGCAGGCCGCGGTGTGCTGTTCAAACATGCCACTGCGATCGAGACCGCCGCGCGTATCGATACCGTCGTGATGGACAAGACTGGAACGCTCACCAAAGGCGAGCCGGAAGTGACCGACGTGATCGTCGAGGGGTTCGACGAGAACGAGCTGCTCCGCCTCGTCGTCGCCGTCGAACGCGAATCCGAACATCCGCTGGCTGAAGCTGTCGTGCGTTACGCCGACGAACGGAACGTCGCCAAATCGGCGGCGACGATGTTCGAGAACATGCCAGGCGAGGGTGCCGCCGCCACGGTCGAGGGACACAGGGTGGTCGTCGGCAACCAACGGCTGATCGAACGTGAGCGA
Organism: Actinomycetes bacterium; assembly: GCA_025356335.1. Taxonomy (GTDB): domain Bacteria; phylum Actinomycetota; class Acidimicrobiia; order Acidimicrobiales; family Ilumatobacteraceae; genus JANXUF01. The sequence continues at coordinate 1,252 of JANXUF010000005.1, read as the reverse complement.
GTCGATCTCGCCGGCTTGACGAACCGTCGCGACGAAATCGCCAATGGTGGTCGAACGGCTGTGATCGTCGCCATCGATGGGCGAGCGGTCGCCGTGATCGGTATCGCCGACGCGGCCCGTCCGACGGCCGCGGCGGCGATCGGCGCGCTGCACGAACTCGGTGTGCAAGTGGTGATGCTCACCGGTGACAACGAAGCGACGGCGCGCCGGATTGCGGCGCAACTCGGCATCGACAGCGTCATCGCCGAAGTGCTCCCCGGCGACAAGGCCGCCAAGATCGCCGAGCTCCAACAGGCCGGTCACCGCGTCGCCATGGTCGGTGACGGAGTCAACGATGCGCCGGCGCTCGCTCAAGCAGACCTCGGTATCGCTATCGGTGCCGGCACCGATGTCGCCATCGAGACCGCAGACATCGTGCTGATGCGATCCGACCCGATGGACGTCGCCATTGCACTGCAAATCGGTCGCGGCACGCTTCGTAAGATGCGCCAGAACCTCGGCTGGGCGATCGGTTACAACTCGATCGCCCTGCCGATCGCCGCCGGCGTCTTCGAGCCCGCCTTCGGCCTCGTGCTCCGGCCGGAAATCGCCGCGTTGTCGATGTCCGGGTCCAGCGTCATCGTCGCCGTGAACGCGCTGCTCCTCAAACGGCTTCGCCTCCCTGCAGCCGAAACGACGGTGACGACCGCTCCGCCCGAGTCCACAGTCGCCGAGACCGAACCGGTCACCACCAACGCATGACCGACGCGTCCCCCGCCGTTGCTCGACCGAGGGCGACGCGGATGTTGGCAATCACCGCGGCATGGGGTGCTTGCTTCGTCGCTATCCACTGGGGTCTGCGCGACGCCCCACTGCTGTGGTTCGCCGCACTACGAGCAACGCTCGCAGGCACCGTCCTCCTCGGCGTCGCCTCCGCACAGCACCGAACCCGACCGAGCGGACTCCAGGAGTGGGCGCAGATCGGTGCGCTCGCCGTGTTCAACGTCATCATCGCTTTCGCCGCGATGTTCGCCGCTGCATCGGGCCTCACGGCCGGTGTCGCTGCTGTCTTGTCGAATGCCCAGCCGCTACTCATCCTGCTTCCCGCGTGGTGGATATTCGGGGAACGGCCGCGACGATCCGCCGCAGTGGCAGCAGCAGTCGGGTTCATCGGTCTCGCCGTAACAGCATCCGGGTCATTAGGGACGAGTAGTGGAGCGTTGCTTGCGCTGCTGGCCGCAGCGTCGATAACCACAGGGACGTTGCTCGCCCG
>JANXUF010000141.1 GCA_025356335.1 Actinomycetes bacterium | reverse complement strand
TTGGTGGCGTTGTCGTGGTTGGTGGCGTTGTCGTGGTTGGTGGCGTTGTCGTGGTTGGTGGCGTTGTCGTGGTTGGTGGCGTTGTGCACTGAATCGTCCCGGCCCGGTGCTGTTCGCCCATCCCGTCGGCGGTTGTCAAGTCAACCTTCCATGTCTCGCCCTCCGACACCGCAAATATGTGCTGGTAACTGTCAGTGAAGGTTACGTCTGCCACCGTCGAGCCGTCGGTGACGACCTTGATTCGGTTCGGTGCGTGCTCTTGGTAAAGACCGACGTCGATCGCAAGAACGTTCGCCGGGTACCCACCCGCGCCACATGTTGAGATTCCGAAGTCATTCGCTTGAGCGGCCGATGCCAACACAAACGTGGCTGCGCCGGCCGCTAGAGCCGCAACACCTGCGGCGACTGCAGCGAGTTCCTTGAATTTCTTTACCATTGGTTGCCCCCGTTGGTTCGGACAAATGAGGCCCGGGTTTGAGCACTCCTTGTGGTGAGATAACCTCACTGATTGTCCTACGATACCACCATTAGTCGAACTGTTGGTCAACATCTCAAGAAATTACCTCACTCCGTGGCCCAGTACCGCTCTTAGAGCGGACGTAAAGCTACCAAGAGTGATATAAATTATAAATCTGCTGCTTTTTTGGTGCTCCGTATCGGCACGGCCGCCGACCGAATAAGGTCTCCTGTGTCGGCGGGTGTCGCCTGCGCGGAGCAGCCTCCATGTGGCGGGCGAGTCGCCTGACTCGCACGAAACGGATTCCACGAGCGCATCGACCAACGACGTCACGGACTACCACTCTCATCCCCGGATGCCGAGGTGCTCAACAACACGTATCGATCGACGCGTTCGTCCGAAATTCTGATTTTCCCAGGAACGGCGCGGGACCGCCGGAGCGTAGGGTCCAGCTGCCGGGCAGTCGGAGGGACCGCTGCAATCAGGCGTAGTCGACGGCGGCGAAGGCGCCGAGTTTGTCGAGGCGGTGCTGGGCCTGGATCAGACGGACGGTTCCTGAGCGCGAGCGCATGACGAGTGATTCGGTCGTCGCTCCGTGGCCGTCGTAGTGGACACCTTCGAGTAGTTCGCCGTCGGTCACGCCAGTGGCTGCGAAGAAGGAGTCGTCTCCGTGGACGAGATCGTCCATCGTCAACACTTTGGCGAGGTCGTAGCCGGCGTCGATCGCCGCCAGCTTCTCGACATCGTTCCGCGGATACAGCAAACCTTGGATCTCGCCTCCCATCGCCTTCAACGCGCAAGCCGAGGTGACGCCCTCGGGCGTGCCACCGATCCCCATCAACACGTCGACGCCTGCCTTCGGCCAGCACGTGGCGATCGAGCCGAAAATGTCGCCGTCGCTGATCAGCTTGATGCGTGCGCCGGCGGCTCGGACCTCGCCGATGAGGTCCTCGTGGCGCGGCCGGTCGAGGATCATGACGGTCAACTCGCGGACCGATTCCCGCTTGGCCTTGGCGATCCACTTGAGGTTCTGTGTGGCGCTGGCGGTGATGTCGATCGAACCGACGGCATCGGGACCGACAGCGATCTTGTGCATATAGAAGCACGGACCAGGATCGAACATCGCCCCGCGTTCGGCGACGGCGATGACCGAAATCGCATTGGTGCGCCCATAGGCGGCGAGCGTGGTTCCGTCGATCGGATCGACGGCGATATCGGTCATCGGTGGGGTGCCGTCGCCGATGCGCTCGCCGTTGAAGAGCATCGGCGCGGCGTCTTTCTCGCCCTCACCGATGACGACGATGCCATCCATCTGCACAGTCGCCAGCACCGTTCTCATCGCCTCGACGGCAGCATGGTCGACGCCGTGCTTGTCGCCTCTGCCGACCCACCGTGACGCCGCCAACGCTGCGGATTCCGTTACCCGGACAAGCTCCAGAGCGAGGTTGCGGCTGGGACGTTCACGGCTGGGCATCCGTCCACCGTAGTCGCTGCGCAACCCGAATCTGCCCAGCCGGCGAGCTGTTGATCGACTGCGCAGCCGGCGAGGTTGTCACTCGGTTCAGGCTCGCACCACGACGAGCGCGACCCAGTCATGAGGTGTCGAGGCGAACACGCCGTCCAGGTGGAATCGATCTGGCAGCACCTCGGCATGAAAGGTCGACGATCCGATATCCAACCGGACGTTGTGGTGTTCCAGCATCTCGCCCCCGAGCCCGCTCCACGCCTTGTAGGCCGCTTCTTTCAGCGTGAAGGCCACATGAGCGTCGATGCCGCGTTCGTCTCGTCGCACGACAATCTCGGCGACCTCGTGCGAGAGTTCATCGTGTGGTTCGAGACCGATGCCGAGGCTGCGGATGCCCCGCTCGCGCGTGACTCCGGCGACGGCGAAATCGCCGTCATGGGCGAGTGACCCCTTCACTCCTTCCGGAAAGATCGGGGCTCGGCTGTCGGCGATGAGAATGGGAACATCGCACCCGATCAAATGGCGCAACAGCGCCCGTCCCGTGGCGAATTCTCGTTTGCGTGAAGGAACGGCGCGTCTGACCGCGGCGCTTTCGAGGGTGAAGAGTGATGACACGTCGGCGGTGGAGATGCGGCGGACACCAACGGTGACGTCGGGGGGAGCGATGCCGCGCAGCGCCTTGTCGAGCGCAACGCCGACCTCGTGGCGATGCTCGACAGTTTCAGCGTTCTCTCCGACCATCGTGGCGAACGATACTGGTCTTGTCGGTTGTTCGAATTCGGGCGCGAACCTGCCCAGCCGACGAGGTGTTCATCGACTGGGCAGATGACGGTGATCCGCCTTTCACGTCGTGTCCGACGTACTGGCGGTGATATGTCGGTTGCCGCTATTGCGGATGTTTTCGTAAGCGTCGTGCCTCACGGCGGAGGCGAGAAGCGTCTGCTTCACGGCGCAGTCGTTCGTATCGATCGTTGGCGATCAAACGAAGGAGCTCTGGATGGTTGCTGAACATGGTGATTCCTTGGTGTTGGTGTTGGGGTTCGTTGCCGTTGTCGCTCGTGCTACATCACGGCGTCGACCTGCCCGGATGGGCATCGTTGGCGGATAGTGGTGTGCGAGCTGACGCTGGGCGGCCTAGAGATTGAGGCTGTGCAGCGGGATCGCTGAACGCGCCGGCTTCCGGGTCATCGCAGGGCGACGAGCGGGCTGTACTGGCGAGCGGTCAGCAGCCGGAACCGAAAGCGGGCGCGACGCACAGAGCGGCGATTCGTGTGGTGGTCGTCTTCATGTGGGCACCTCCTTTTCGGTCGAGATCAACAGTGTTGCCGATCGTCGGATCGGATTCCACTGAATTACACGAGCACCGGCTGCCAGCGGAAATACGCAGTCGAGCGCGTGTGAATTCGCAAGGGTACGAGCGTGGTTAGACTCGCCACCCAACATGGCTGGAACTGCGTTGTGCCCGTTGTGCGGGGCGGAATACGTCGAGGGGATCGAGCATTGCGTCGACTGTGACGTCGCCCTCGTGCACCCTGATGTCGAGGACGACCCGCGTCGCGCTCCCGACGATGAGCAGGTGATCTACGAACTCGGCGGGTGGACGCTCGATCAGCGGACCGCCGTCGCCGAGGTGATGGCAGACTCGCACGTGCCCCATGCGTGGGACGGCGACGAACTGATCGTCCACGAACGGAACGAAATCGCGGTCGACAGGCTGTTGGCACCGATCGAACTCGACGTCCCCGAGGCAGTGTTCCGCAGCGACATGCCGGCGGACTCAGGCACGAACGACGACGACGTCGATGACATTTCCGACGGTGACCGGGATGAAGCTGACAGCGACGGTGACGTGATGTCCGCCGGGTTTGCGGCGACAGATGACGCTGATCTCGAGGGTGTAACGACCTACGACATGGGGGAGTGGACCATCACCGATCGCGCCCAGATCGTCTCCAAACTCGTCGAGGCAGGCGTCAGGCATCGGTGGGAGGAGACCACACTGGTGATCGCCAGGGTCGATGAGAGCGTCGTCGACGATGTTCTCGACGACTTCTCCGAGGGTGGCGACGAGACTTCGATCGAGGATGCAGGCGAGGAGACGCCGTTCGAGGTCCTCGAAACGCTGTTCCTCGCCGCCGACCGGTTGCGCGAGAACCCGATGGATACCGGTGGTCGCCACAAGCTCGCATCGGTGCTCGTGGATCTCGACGAGACGAACCCGCCGTTCGGCGTCGACGTCATCGTCTGGCATCGCGGTGTTGCCCTCGCCGACGAACTCAGCGACTACCTCGTCGGTGAGGACGAAGACCAGGAGTCAGCCGTCGAGACCGCCGACGAGCTGTACACCCTGTTCCGCCCCTTCGTCTGACCGTCAGATCTGGACAGGCGCAAAGTTCGGCAGGCTCAGATCTGGACAGGCTCCCATCTGGACAGGCGCAGAGTCTTTCAGGCTCGATCTGCACGAGGTTGACGACGAGGCGATAGGTGGTCGATTCCGGCAGGCTGTTCGGCAGCGAACAGGCGAACAGCGTGAGGCGGTGGTCGGAACCGAACTGCGGCGTCTGATCGAGGACATCGGCAGCACCGGCATTCACGGCTGCGGCCGTGCCGACGAAGTCGAGGTGACTCCGGACGACTTTGTACGTGTAGGACACTCCGTTCCGGCCCGCTGACACGACCGTGCCGGGCATGTGGACGACGCCGGGATGTTGACGGGCGGCGGTGGCGACAGTGCAGATGCGGTCGTCGACCAGGCGGACCACGAGTCGGTCGAGCTCAGCGTCGAGTTCCACTGCTGCCCGCTAGTGTGGTGCGTCAGAAATGGCTCGCGTTGATGGTGGGTTCGTAGTACGATCATTGGGTGGCTGGTCGTGGTCGTCCGAAAGCGGTGTTGGTGGTGTTGGATGCGGATCGTGAGGTGTTGGAGCGATGGTCGAAGCGTCCGAAGTCTCCGATGTCGGTCGCCCAGCGTTCCCGGATCGTGCTGTTGGCGGCTGACGGGCTCGACTCGAAAGCGATCGCTTCGCGGATCGGTGTTCATGAGGCCACGGTCGGCAAGTGGCGACGCCGTTACCTGGAACGCGGCATCGACGGTCTGATCGACGAGCCCCGTCCGGGCGCACCGCGCAAGATTGGCGACGCCGATGTCGAGGCGGTGGTGGTCAAGACATTGGAGGAAACCCCGGCCGACGCGACGCATTGGTCGACACGCGATCTGGCCAAGAAGGTCGGCATGTCGGCGTCGTCGGTTGGGCGGATCTGGCACGCGTTCGGGTTGAAGCCGTGGCTGACCGACACGTTCAAACTGTCCGAAGATCCGCAGTTCATCGACAAGCTCCGCGATGTCGTCGGGCTGTACATGAACCCGCCCGAGCACGCCGTTGTGATCTGCGTTGACGAAAAGACCAGCATCCAGGCATTGGACCGCACCAAACCGTCGTTGCCGATGCGCCCCGGGCAAGTGGAACGCCGAACCCATGACTATGTCCGTCACGGCGTCATCGATCTGTTCGCAGCGTTGAACATCGCCACCGGGCAAGTGATCGCTCGGACCGACACTAAGCATCGCGCCGTCGAGTTCATCAAGTTCCTCGGCAGCATCGACGCCAACGTGCCCGCCGACCTCGACGTTCATGTCGTGATCGACAACGCGTCGACCCACAAGACCCCGGCGGTCCACAAGTGGCAACTCCGCCACCCGCGGTTCACGTTCCATTTCACTCCGACGTCGTCATCATGGTTGAACTTGGTCGAGAGGTGGTTCGGGGAACTCACCGACAAGAAACTGCGCCGATCCGCCCACCGCTCCGTGAGAGAACTCACCACCGACCTCGAAGCCTGGGTGAGCACCTGGAACGAGAACCCACGACCGTATGTGTGGACCAAGACCGCCGACGAGATCCTCGACAAACTCAAGCGATACCTAACAATTATTCAACAAACTTCTGGCGCACCACACTAGTGCCGTCACGAACACCGTCAACTGGCCGATACTTCGGGCATTGGTGACGCCGAGCCAACCGGTCAGCGTGACGCCGGGCGGGACGCTCATCGGTCCACAACCGGACCATCCGGAGCCGTCGCCGGGCGTCGCGTCGTCGTGCCGGACGTCTCCGTCGGCACTCACGACATGGAGTTCGGTCGGAGCGCCGAACTCGGTACATTGTCACGGTGTTGTTGGCGGAACTCGAGGTGTGGCACAGTCGCCCGTTCACGCCGACGCGGCGCGTCTCGCTCGGCCATCTGGTGCTGCCATCGGACCCTGCACCGGGATTCGGCGGGCTGCTGCTCGGAGCGGTCGTTGCCGCCCATATGGACCCGGCAGACGACGACCTGTGGCCGGACATCCACCGGCTGATCGATCAGGTCGATCGCGGCGACAACGTCGTGCAGCCTCGTCTGCGTCATCGTTTCCAGGTCGACCGCCTCGGCCTCGCCCGTTCGACACACAGATTGATCGGCGAGGGCGAGGACCTCAAGTTCGAGTTCGACAGCCACGGCAACAAGCTGCAACAGGTACTCGGAGCGATCTACGCCGCAGAACGCCTCGAGGAATCCAGTCGCCATCTCGTTGCCGAGGTGCTGCATACCGCCATGCGATGGACGGGACCGATCGGTCCCGATCTCGTCGCCCGCCTCGTCGGCTCCCGCGCCAAGTCGTTCAAGTCGCTCGCCGACCCGCGTGCGTGGGCGCTCGACCTGTTGGGCTTTCCGGAGGGCTCGAAGAAACCGTCGAAGCGAGACGTCACGGTCCGATTCCGTGAGCAGTTGATGGTCGTGCACCCCGACCACGGCGGCAGCGAAGTCGGTGCGAGCGGGGCGATCGGCGATCTCGGAGAAGCCAGACGCATCCTCCTCGCCTGGCACGAGTAGTCCGATCTGATTTCTTCGCACGTCTCCGGTGCCGAATGGTCCCGAGTCACCAAATGTCCACGAAATCCGCGACAATCGGTGACACGGACCCGAGCGGCGTCCTGCGTCGGCTGATGCGCGTCGCACCTCACTAATCTCGGATGATGGTTGCTCCGAAGGCGTTGCTGTTGACTCCGGGTGCGGGCAGCGACCGCAATCAGTCGACACTGATGGCGGTCGAGGCCGCCGTCCCGAAGTTGACCGTCGAGCGCATCGACTTCCCCTACCGCCGGGCCGGCCGCAGGGCGCCTGACCGGGCGCCGATCCTGATCGAGTGTGTTCGTCACGAAGCCACGGCGCTGGTCGAGCGGGCGAAGTGCAAACCGGCAGCGCTGTTGCTCGGCGGGCGTTCGATGGGTGGCCGGATGTGTTCGATGGCGGTCGCCGAAGGCCTCCCCGCCGCCGGACTCGTGTTGATCTCGTATCCGCTGCACCCGCCTGGAGCCCTCAAGAAACTCAGAACGGCGCACCTGCCGATGATCACCGTTCCGGCGCTCTTCGTCCATGGAACCAGGGATCCGTTCGGCACTCCTGAGGAGTTGACGCTGGCGACAGCGACGATCGCCGGGCCGGTGACGCACCTCTGGATCGAAGGAGGCCGTCACGATCTCAAAGGCAAGGACGACGTCGTCGCCGCTGCCGTGGCTACCTGGATACGGGGGTTGGGGAAGGTGCAGCGTCCACCGGGTTGATGTCCTCGAGTTCGCGGTGGGCGGTCTCCGGGAACATCGTCAGCACGATGAAGATGACGATGATCTCGCCGAGTGCCAGCCCGCCCATCACCCGCACGTGGCTGAAGTGGCGGTCGAGGAGACCTCCGGCGGAGAGAATGCCCAACGAACCGCCGACGAGCGCAAATGTCGTCACCCACCATGCCGAACTGCCGCGGCGAGCCGTCGGGAAGACCTCGACCCGGTAGACCGCCAGCGCGGGCACGGCAGCACCGGCGATCAGACCACCGAGCAGCGCGCAGATCCACATCGGCCATCCTCTGACGCCGAACGAGGCGACGAGGAAGATCGACCCGCCGAACACCGAGATCGCTCCGATGCGCTTGCGGCCCTTGCGTTCAGCCAGTTTGCCGCCGATGAGGATGCCGAGCCCCGCCGGCGTCGCCGTCACCAGCGTGAACAGTGCGACCCTGCCGGCGTCGAAGCCGCGCACATCCTTGAGATAGCGGTTCTGGAAGAACGAAGCTGCTCCGAGGAAGATGTTGCCGAAGAAGGCAACCGACGCCTGCACCCAGAAACGGCGGCGGTCGAACTTCGGGGCGACGGCGTGCTTGGCGGCGAACCGTTTCGTCTCCGGTAGCCGCCTGGCGATGTCGACGGCGACGACCAACCAGATGAGCGACACGAGGTAGACGAGTCGCCATCCCTGCGTACCGAAGTCGGCAAGTTTGAGCGTCCACACGCACACGCCGGCGCCGAGTCCGCTGGCCATCGCCAGCAGGCTGACGGCGTACGCCCGTGAGTTCTTGCCCATCTCTTCGGCCGCCATCACGGCGATCAGCAGATCGAGCGTCAGCGCGATCGGGCGGGCGAGGGTCTGGGTGGCCACGAGGATCGGGAACGTCGGTGCTGCTGCGCCAAGGGCGCAGAGTGTCGGCGCGGTGAACGCACAGAACCGGATCATCCTGCGACGCCCGATGCGGTCGGCCATCATGGCGATCGGGAACGTCAGCAGAATGCCCATCCGCACGACGGCCCCGCCGATTCCCTGGCCGGCGTTGTTGACGTGGAAGGCGTCGGCGGCGACGGCCGCAGTCTGGGTGAAGATCGTGTTGACGAAGGCGGAGATCAACGACGAGGCGGCCAACAGCCCGAGGATCAGCACGTGCCGTTCGGTGAACCGGTCAGGCGGGGCCCACCAGGGTTGACGTTGGAGGTTTTCAGGAGCACCGCGCGCCGTACGTCGCATCGTCAACCAGATGATCGGCGTGAACAACCACGAGAACCAGGGCAGCACGAGCGAGAATTTGGTCTCCTCGACCGCCTTCGAGGTATCCGACGTCCCCGACGTCTCCCCGGGAACCGTCAGTCGTCGCTCGTAGGAATGGAACGGACCATCGACCTGTCCGAAGCGCCGCTCGCCGGGCGTCACCGCCTCGAGTTGCTCGACGGCGAAGTCGTCATACGGCCGTTCGGCCCAGCTCAATTCCGCCGTGTCGCCGGCTGGCATCCGCCGACGTACCGTGGCCACGGCAACAATCGTACGTTGCCGGTGGCCGGATGAGGCAGCACGCAACCCCCGTGGAGGGGCATACTGGGCGGCCCATGCAAACAATCCTCGTCCGGCGAAGCGGGCCGTTGTCGGGAACCGTCGTCGTTCCGGGTGCCAAGAACTCCGTTCTCAAGCTCATCGCTGCGACGCTGATGGCCGACGGGGTC
>JANXUF010000083.1 GCA_025356335.1 Actinomycetes bacterium | reverse complement strand
AGTCGCGGTGACGACGACAACGAACTCGCACGTCGAAGCAATCAACGAACTCATCCAACACCACCGGCTCCAGCGCGGCGACCTCAACCCGAGCAGGTGTGCGGAGATCGCCGACGGGGCTGTCGCCTATGAGGGTGATGTGGTGGCGACACGACGCAACAACCGACAGTTGCACACGACAGCGGGCGACACGATCCGTAACCGCGACACATGGACCGTCACGCACACCGACACCACAAGCGGGGATGTGACCGTGTCCCGCATTGACGGACACGGCACCGTCACGCTTCCGGGCGACTACGTCCGTGAGCATGTCCGCCTGGCATATGCGGCGACTGAGCCGGGCAATCAGTCCGGCACCGAAACGATCAGCATGACCCTCGCCACGTCGGCGACAACCGGTCGAGGCGCCTACGTCTCGATCACTCGCGGCCAGGAAGAGAACTGGATCCTCGTGGTCACCGCCACCCACGACATCCGCGAAGCACGAGACGTCCTCGACACGATCCTCGTCAGCGACCGGGCCGACATCCCCGCCACGACGGTGCGCCGCCAACTCGCCGAGCAAGACCACCAACCCGCAACACCGCCCCCAGCACCAGCTCCAGCGCCGGCAGTGCGGTGTGAAATCCCGGACTGGTGGGCGCAGCTGCGACGCGTCGCCATCGACGAGTACTGGCAACTCGAACCCCAATTCCGTGACCACGAGCGTCGTCAAGCCGAACGTCAACGAAGGGTCGCAGCAGCCGAGCAGCGCCTCGATACCGCTGAGGAAGCCCTCGGGCCGTACAACGAGAAGCTCACGGTCGCAACCAACGCTGTGGCCCGCGCTGACGGAGCGGAACGGACAGCGAAGCAGCAACTGGCCGACGCCGGATGGCGCACCCGCAAACAGGCGCGAACGGATCTGGCGGCGACGACCGAAACCGCAGCCGACGCCCGAGCCGACCTCGTACGGGTCAAGGCGGAACGGGAACCGTTCCAGCAAGCGACGTCAGCGGCCTACAAGGAAGTGCGGCGCCTGAAGGACAGCGTCGGGTTGCGGATCATCGACAGTTGGACTGCCATCCCCGAACGATTCGCCGCAGCCCAACAACGCATCGAAGCCCTCGACGCGTGGAAACAGTGGGCGACCGGCAAAGCGATCACTGCCGAACAAACCCTCGACCTCATCGACAACCTGCAGCCGACTGCCGGCGGGGCCAACCGAGAGTTCCACCAGTCACTTGCCAACGTCGTCGAAACGTGGGCCGACGCCCGCGGCATCCACCGCGAACAGCCGACCATCGAGATCGAATCCCACAGCTGCGGCATCGAACTCTGAGACACGCTGGTTCCCGAGAACGGAGGCAAATCCGCCACCAACGGGCGCCGGTCGGACGTTACGCGAGTGACCTGTACCAACACTTCCTCGCTAGGGCAAGTGCGCTCGTCGGTGCCTGTGGTTACGACGCCAGGTAGTGCTCCAGGGCTTCGCGTGCGAGGGCTGAGATGGTCTTGCCTTCGCGTGCTGCTCGTTCGGCGGCGCGTTGGCGTGCTGTCTCGTCGAGGCGAAAGGTGACTTGGGGTGAACGCTTGCCTGGTGCGGTCAGCGAGGGGCGGCCACGGTTCATGGGCCATTGATCGCGGGGAATCGGGTTCCCGATCTGGTAGTCGTCACCTTCGAGGAAGGTGGCGAGTTCGGCGGCTTGCTCTTCGGTGAGCTTGGTCTTGGTGGTCATTGCTGTGCTCTCTTTCCGGCCTCGTAGGCGATTCGGTACTTCTCACGAAGGTCCATGACGTGGATGATGACGTAGGTGTCGTCTTCCTGCACGACGCCGACTTCGAACGCTCGCCCGGTCTCATCGTCGCCAAGATGCATCAAGATCTCCATGGCACCGGGCCTGGCGACGATCACGACTGCGAACGGATGCTCGACGACGTAGACCGCACGGGCACGTCCGATCTTGTGTTTGCGTGCTGACTTGGTGAACCTCAACTCCACCGGTCCATTATTGCACGACACAAAACATTTGGATGAGCTCGTTCTCACGTACGTTGCGGCGAGTTGCGCGGATCAGTCGTGAGAGCGTCTCCCACCCGAGTCGATGGTCGGCACGAGAACACTGGCGTGTCGATTCGCCATCGTTGCCCGAGACCGCCGGATCGGCGGGCCGCCCACGCACAGAAAGGCAGCTCGGCGCTACCTAGCGGGGGTGCCTTGGTGGAAAAAGCAGCGGGAGCACCCGTCAACGTCGCGCCACCACGAGCTACGGATGGTGCGACGTCCATTTGCAACAAGGAGCTATGTGAGCAGCACGACGTGGTCCGCAACCTGTCGGGCAGTCAAATGAGAAACGGCCACATTGAGCGGGGCGGCGGCGAGCAACTCGGCAATCGTTTCATCCTTGTCCCACGTCCTGCCGGACGCGCCGATCTCGATGAACTCTGGATCGAGCAACGCATCCAGACGAACCCGGTCCGAGCGCACGGCATCGCTGAGCAATTCCATCTCGCCCTTGCACGCACGTTCGAGAGAGTCCGGATCCACAGCCCGACAGGTTTGCACACCGCTCGCCTGTGGCGCTACGACCGATCAGCAGACATCTCGAAACCAACGTCCCTTGATCGCTCTGATTACCCAATCTAGCGTCGCTCCGCAAGAGCATCCGTGCATGAGATCAGCGCTGCCGACTGCCCTGTACCGCCGGTTCCATGGGCACCGCCGTCGACCGGCTCTACAGGTCTGGCGGAGGGTCATAGCGGCGGTACATCGTCGTCGGGATCGGCGTGGAGCACCTCGATGGATGCGAGCGAGATGAGCGCTGCGATGCAAGCGTTGCTCGCTGCGACGTATGTCGAGTATCCGTCGATGTCGGTGCGGACGCACCACGATCGGTCTTCCGGCCACCAAAGCGTCGGCGCCTGGCCCATCGGCAGCGTGAG
>JANXUF010000046.1 GCA_025356335.1 Actinomycetes bacterium | reverse complement strand
GTGTCGGCGGAGGTGGGTGCGGCGCCAGCCGCAGTCGCGTTTGAGGTGAGAGATGCGGCCCTCGCAACCCGTGCGCCATTTCACCGCGGTGACGAATTCCGGTGCCTGTTCGATCGTCGCGCGGGCCTTGGATGCTTTGCCGGTACGCGGGATGACTACCGCTCCGACGCCGGCGGTGGTGAGGTCGTGTTCGATGTTGGCGTCCCAGTAGCCACGGTCAGCTGTCACCAGTGCCGGCACGCCGGCGATTGTCGTGATCCGCTCGATTGCTGGACGTAGCAGGCCGGTGTCGGACGGGTTACCGATGTGAACGCTGTAGTCGAGGATCAGCCCGTCGGTGTTGTCGGCGACTTGTGCTTTGAACCCGAACTGGCTTCCTTTCCCCAACTGGCCTTTGCTGATCGGTCGGGCGTCGGGCTCGTGCAACGACACGAGTCGTGTCGCTCCTGGCGGCTGTGTGCCACTGGCACGGCAGCGGGCCTGTTCGATCACCCGCACCGTGCGCTCCACCAAGACGGCCAACTTGTCGAGCAGCCGACGGACACGGCGACGCCTACGACCCTTACCCTGCAACGCGTTCATCGCCTCCATGACGCAGAGGTCGGCGAGGTCGGCGAGTCGCCCGGTGATCGCCAACACCTCGGTCTTGGCTTCGTCGCTGCGTCGTCGGAGCCACGCCCCGATCGAATGCTGATACGCCCTCGCTGGTGTCGTGCGGTCAACGAACACGACCGGCAGGCCGGCAGCGGTGATCCGGGCAAGTTGCACGGCGATCCGTGAGATCGCTTTGGTCAACAGACCGGAATCGGTCGGATACTTGATGTTCGCCTCGACGACAGTCGTGTCGACGCGCACCCGATCGACCGCCAAGGGTGTGCGCTCGTTCGCTGCTGTCAACAACAGCCGGTTCAACTCGTCAACGAGATCCGGGCCGAGACGGGCGGTGAGTTTGCGAATCGTTGACTCGTTCGGGACTGTCGTCTCGAGACCGATACGGCAGAACCTGCGCCACGACAACGAGTCCGTCACCTGCACACACAACCGTTCGTAACCGAGACCGTGACGGGTCTTCAGGAACATCAGGCGCAGGTACGTCTCGATCGGGATCGACGGACGGCCATCAGTCCGCGAGAAGAACGGGATGAACGGTGCGAACAACCGTGAATCATCCAACACGGCGTCGATCTCGGCGAGTTCCCCGGACAACACCCGCATCCCTGCCGGCAGGAACAACTCGAAAAGCGAGCCCTGTGGACCTAACATTCTCAACACGATGGCCTCTACCCTTGTTCCAGAAGGGACGGAGGCCATCGTACCAAACACACGCGCGCCCACCGCGGACCGAAACCCCAGCTCAACCCCTATTTCCGGGGGAAGTAGCTACTGTCGTCACGCGTTGGTCGATCGATCTGACAGGCGACCGGACCATCTTGATGTGGGCGAACGCTACGTCGAGCGAATCCGGGGAGCTGCTCGTGGCGGCGAGTCAAGGAGACTAGCTGCGAGCTTCGCCGTTCGCTCCGGCCTGTCGCCAAGCGAGGTGACGTAGCCAGCGGTTGTTGCCGTGTTGGTGTGGCCGACGTGACGGGCGATGTCAGCCAACTCCGCTCCATTTGCATACAACGTCGTCACCACAGTCCGACGACCGACGTGAGTCCCCAAGTGGGTCGGGTCGAGCCCGATCTTTACCGCAGAACGACGAAGCAGCGCGTCGATATGCTGCCGGCTGACGAGGCCACCGGCCTCTGTCGTGAAGATCAGACGGACCTTCGAGCCCTCGTGCGCCTGTAACTGCCAGAGGTCACCGCTCGCCTGTCGTTCATCGGCTTGTCGCTGTTTCCACGCGGTCAGTCGCATTAGAACCCCGGGGGCGAGGTGGTGTGTGCCGGCTGCGGCGATCGACTTCGGCAAACCGAGTGTCGTTCCGTTAGCAGTCGAGTACGTAACTGCGCGGCGAACGGTCACGGTGCCCGATCGGGCGTCGAGATCATCCCATGAGAGTCCGAGCGCTTCACTGACACGGAGTCCAGTGGTGAATAGGATCCGAACGACCAGGCCATACCGATGATTGTCAGTCGCCTCCAGCAATGATCGCACTTCGTCCACAGTCAAGGTACGGCCGGTCTTCTTCACGACTTTCGGCGCCTTCAGGCGCTCGACCGGGTTGACCCTGATGAGGTTCAATTCCTGGGCGGAGGCGAAGACCTGCCTGGCAGTGGTACGGGTGTCGGAAACGGTCGTCGCGGCGAACTTCGAGAGAAGTGCCGACTGCCAGCTGATCAGATCCTCCGTCGTCACATCGACCAAACGGTAGTTGCCGATCTCCCCGAGCCTGCGGACGCGCTGAGCCATGCGATCCAACGATGACGAGCGGACCCGGTGGCGCGCTTCGTTTTCAAGCCACCAGGTGGCGAACTCGGCGACGGTTGTGCCCGAACCAAACCGGCTCTCGCCACGCCGAAGCTTGACGCCACGATTAGCAGCACTATCCCTCCGAGCCATCACCGCTTCTCGGGTTTTGGCCTGAACATACCGCCGGCGGGTCTCCCCTGCGAGGACATAGGAGGCCTGCCAAGCCTGTTTAGCTTCGTTGAAATACACAGATCCTTGGCCATTGCCGTTCTTGCCTCGAACGGACCTCGATCCGTCGTCGAAATGGACGGTTTTTCCCGTTGGCTTTCGTGGCATACGAACCCCTACTCGCTGTCCTTGTGGTAACTCAACCCTACGGAAGGTCAGCAACAAAGTGAGCAACGCTCCCGTTACGGCGGTGAACAACCGATGCACAAGGTTCATACATTCCGCCTGGTCAGCGTGCATTTTACAATCCGCCAGTGCACACCAAATTACGTCAAAAAACTCATTGGCGGAAAGGGTGGGATTTGAACCCACGGAGGCTTGCACCTCGCACGCTTTCGAGGCGTGTCCCTTTGGCCGCTCGGGCACCTTTCCGGTCGCAAAGCTAGCGGGAAACGAACCCTGACCGCACCGAATTGTCAGCGACGGGTTCTCGGGAGGCTCAGTCCGCTCGCTGCGAGGCGAAGAACGTTCGTAGTAGCTCGCCAGATTCGCGGGCACGGACGTTGTGTGTCACCGGCGGATTGTGGTTGAGGCGGGGATCGGCGCACACGTTGTAGAGGCTTGCCGTCGCCCCGCCCTTGAGATCAGCTGCACCATAGACGAGTCGTCCGATCCGGGAGTTGAGCAGGGCGCCGGCGCACATGATGCACGGTTCGAGGGTGACGACCAGCGTGCAATCATCGAGCCGCCAGGACCCTACGGCAGCAGCGGCGTCACGCAGCGCCAGCACTTCGGCGTGCGCCGTCGGATCGCCGGTCAGCTCGCGTTCGTTGTGCCGGGCGGCAATCACGACACCGTTGCGCACGACCACGGCGCCGACGGGGACGTCGCCATGCTCGAGGCAGGCGTGTGCCTCGACCAGCGCCAGGTCCATTGCACCTTCGTCGGACAGCTGCGACCCCATGGATCGACAGCCTACGGGCACTGCCGATCCACGCCGTCGCCGAGGCAATTGCGCGGTTTCGCTGACGAATGTCACGGTCCGCAATTGGTCGTGCCAAATCCGCTCTGGATAGGGTCTCGGCAGGCCATGGATACGAGACGAACGATCAGCGTGGAGATGACGACAGCCGGCATCGACCTGCACCTTGCCGCTGATGTCATGGGTGATCCCCACGATCCCGCAGTGCTGATGTTCCACGGCGGCGGCCAGACACGTCACGCCTGGGGCGGCGCGCTGCAGGCGCTGGCGTCGAGGAGTTGGTATGCGTCGTCGTTCGATCTCCCGGGCCACGGCGAGAGCGGCTGGGCAAGCGACGGCGTCTACGACCTCGACCTGTTCGCTCGCTCCGTCGCTGCGGCGGCCAGTGATTTCAGCTCGCCCGTGCTCGTCGGTGCCTCACTCGGCGGCATTTCCTCACTCGTCGCCATCGGCGAAGGACTCGTGCCCGATGCTGCCGCACTCGTGCTGGTCGACGTGACGCCGACCCTCGAACAGCGCGGTGTACAGCGCATCACGGAGTTCATGCGACAGGGAATCGACGGCTTCGAATCGCTGGACGATGTTGCCGACGCGATCGCCACCTACCTCCCGAACCGGCACCGCCCGGCGGACCTCAGTGGGCTGCGGAAGAACGTCCGCCAACGCGATGACGGTCATTGGGTGTGGCACTGGGATCCGCGGTTCATGGACCGACTCGACGACACGCCTGGCGAGCCGACGGCAGGGCGCTTCAACCCGCCTCTGCGTCTGCAGGCAGCTGCTCGCAACATCTCCGTGCCGACACTGCTGGTGCGCGGCGGCAGCAGCGATGTCGTCAGTGCCGAAGGGGCTGCCGAATTGAAGGAACTCATCCCACACGCCGAGGTCGTCGATGTCGCCGGAGCAGGACACATGGTTGCCGGCGATCGCAACGACCGTTTCAACGACGCGGTCATCGATTTCTTGGAACACACCGTCCGCCATCACACCACCTGAAAGCCGGAACGACGACGCCGGTCGGCGGTGCGAATAGCGTCGGCATGGCGCTTGCGCCCAGACTCTGATATCGACCTGGAGGTTGACGATGGAACGACGTGCACTTGGAACCCACGGCCCACACATGTCGGTGGTCGGCCTCGGCTGCAACAACTTCGGCACGCGTCTCGATGCTGCGGCGACAGCCGTGGTCGTCCACGCTGCGCTCGAGGCCGGCATCAACCACTTCGATACGGCGGAGATGTACGGCGGCGGCAGGTCGGAGGAGTTCCTCGGTGCCGCCCTCGGTTCACGGCGAGGCGAGGCGGTCATCGCCACGAAGTATCTTCCCCGCCCGGCCGGCGAGCCATACACGCCGGGGATCGTCGCCGCCAGGATCCGTGAGGCAGCAGAAGGCAGTCTGCGGCGCCTCGGCACGGACTACATCGACGTGTACTACCAGCACTATCCCGAGGCAGACGCACCCCTCGACGAAGTACTCGGTGCGTTGGACGAACTGGTGCAGTCCGGCAAGGTCCTGCATATCGCCAGTTCCAACGTCACGGCTGAGCAGATCGAAGACGCTGTGTCGGTCTCTGCCTCGATCGACGTGGCGGCGTTCACCGGAACGCAGATCGAATGGAGTTTGCTGAGCCGGGCTGTGGAGGATTCGATCGTGCCGGCGGCGGAGACGGCCGGGATCGGCGTGGTCCCGTACTTTCCGCTCGCCTCCGGGCTCCTGACAGGCAAGTACCGTCGCGGCGAGGCCTTCCCGCCCGGCACGCGACTCGCCGGTAGCGAACGCTTCGCCCGTGACGCCACGGACGCGAATTTCACGAAGATCGAAGCGTACGAATCCTTTGCCGCCGACCAGGGCCACACCCTCACGGAGCTGGCGATCGGCTGGCTCCTCGCTCAGCCGTCGGTGACCTCGGTGATTGCAGGGGCGACGAAACCTGAGCAGATCACCGCCAACGTCGCCGCAGCGGCGTGGACGCTGTCAGCTGCAGAGGCCGCGGCCGTCGCTGCGCTTGGCTGAGTGAGCGCCCTGGCGGCAGCGTTCTTCGCTCCCGTTCGACGCAACCGGGCGGCCTGTCCTGCGCCGCACGGGCGGGGCGAGGCCGGGGACTCAGTTGGGGCTGGAGCTGCGCTGACGTCAGTGGCCGGTCCAGACGGGTGGTCGCTTTTCGGCGAACGAGGTTGCCCCCTCCAGAGAGTCTGCGGATCGGAAGACCTTGGCCATCAGCGGTCGCTGCAGGTCCCACAATTCGGCCTCGGTCCTGCCCTGCGTCGCTCTGACGATCTGCTTCGAGGCGATGATGCTCAGCGGCGCGTTCGTGGCGATGCGCTCCGCAAGGGCGATCGCCGCTGCCAACGCCTCGCCTTTCGGGGTCACACGATTGATCAGCCCGAACGTCAACGCCTGTTCGGCGGTGATCGGGTCACCCGTGAGTCCGAGTTCCATCGCCACGTTCGCCGGGAGTCGCTGTGGCAACCGCATCAACGCACCGCCGGCGGCCAGTAGGCCGACTCGTACCTCGGGGATGCCGAGTTTGGCACCCTCGGCGGCGACCAGCAGATCACAGATCAGCGCCACTTCGAGCCCACCTGCGAGCGCAAAGCCTTCGATCGCACCAACGAGCGGTTTGACGCAGCCGTCCTCGAAGACCCGTTGCAGGCCTGTGGGAGCACCACTCTTGGCGAAGGCCTTGAGGTCCATACCGGCGCAGAAGCCGCGCCCGTTGCCGGTCAGTACACCGACGGACAGGGAATCATCACCGTCGAGTTGGTCCAGCGCGGCGATCAACGCCTCGGCGAGATCGCTGTTGATGGCGTTCATCGCCTCCGGCCGGTTGAGGGTGATGATCAGGACGGCACCCCGGCGTTCCGTCAACACTGCTTCGGACATCATGGCTCCTTTGCTTTGCACTGCGAACTCGAGACTTGTGGCTTCGCGGAAATCAGCGCAGCTGCAACGCTGCGCGCAACCCGCCAGAACTACGCGCGACTGAATTCGCGGATCACTCGACCTGGGCGCTCGCCGGTGTTCGTGCCGCGCTCGGTGATGATCGAGCCATTGACGAGCGTCGCCGCATAGCCGCGGGCACCGATCTTCAGGCGACCGGCACCGTTTGGGAAGTCGTTGTCGAACCGCGGGTGCTCCGACTCGAGAGCATCGACATCGAAGACGTTGATGTCGGCGAACCGACCGACAGCCAGGGTGCCGCGATCGACGAGCCCGAGCACGGCGGCCGGCATACCGGTCAGGCGGTTGACAGCGCGCGGCAGCGTGACGATCTTGCGCGTGCGATGCCAGTACGACAGATAGTGGGTGGCCATGTCGGCATCACAGATCTGGCCGGCGTGGGCGCCGGTGTCGGCGAGGCCGGGATAGACATGGTCGAACGTCAGCAGCTCGGCGAGACCGGCGACGTTGCGGCTGAAGAACCACGTGTTGAACAGTTCGAGACCGTCACTGGCGATCAGGCGGTCGATGACGAAGTCGACCGGATGGACACCGAGCCGCTCGGCGTGCTGAGCGATGGAGATGCCACCGGTTTCGCTGTAGTCGGGCGATGGACCGGTGCCGAGCGGGTAGATGTGGTTGGGGTCGTACCACATCCCTTTCGACTTGCCCTCCTCGACCAAACCCGCACGGATGACAGGATCCTTCAATCCGGCGACGCGCTCGGCCAGTGTCGGCAGCGCCATCAACGCCTTCCACTTCTTGCCTTTGACGGGAGACACCTGGGCCAACCCGCACAGCGTGCCGCTCGGCCGGGTCTGCGTCGCCAGCGTCATCCTGCCGACGTTGGAGTTGGTGTCGTCGAGGAACTTGCCGAACATCTCGACACCTGCATTGCCACCGTTTCCTGCACCGCCGGAAAAAAGCACATCGCCGCACGATCGGGCCATTTCGCGCAGCAGCACGATCTCGTCGTCGGACTTGGTGGCGAAGTCGTTGACCGATTGGAACAATCCACCGCCCGCTGCATTCATACCGTCGGCGATCGCCAGGTACTCGTCGAGCGAGGCGAGCGTTCCGGGCACATACCGGCCATCCGGCACGACATGCAGCAGGATCCGCGACGTCGAGAACCCGACTGCACCACCGGCGACGGACTCGGCAGCGATGTCGCGCATCCGGTTCAACTCGCCCGGTGTCGGCGGCTCGTCGGTCAGCGACCGTTCGCCCATGACGTTGTAGCGGATGGCGCAGTGGCCGACCATCCCGACGACGTTGATCGCCGGGCGCATCCGTTCCACGGAGTCGAGATACTGCGGATAGGTCTCCCAGTCCCACGCCAGGCCACCGAGGATCGCCTCACGCGGTACGTCCTCGACACTCTCCATCATCTCGGCGAGGAACACACGATCGGTGGCAGCGACGGGTGCAAACGTGACGCCGCAATTGCCCATGAGGACGGTGGTCACGCCGTGCCACGAACTCGACGTCATCAATGGGTCCCAGGCGATCTGGGCGTCGAGGTGCGTGTGCAGATCGATGAATCCGGGAGTGACGACGAGCCCGGTGGCATCGACCTCGCGGGCGGCGGTCTCGGTCGAGAGGTCACCGATCGCCGTGACGCGTTGGCCGTCGACGGCGACATCGCCACGGTAGGCATCCGCCCCCGTGCCATCGACGATGGTGCCGTTACGGATGATCAGGTCGTGTGCCACGAATTCCCCTTCGAGAGCGAGAAACCAACCGTACGGTCGTGCCGGCCCGTCCCGCTAGTTGGACCGGCCGGTCGGATCACGAACGGCGTGCCTCAGCGGTGATCTGCTGTCATGCATCGTCGACGTCACAACCGGGTTCTGCCCGGCACGGGAGGTCGGCCGCGTCATGGCCGCCGGCGGATGAAGCGGTCAGCAGTCGCGTATTTCGAAGTTGTTGAGGATCGTCGGCGTGTGCACCGTCGCCAGACCAGCAGGCCGCTGTCCGCTCATCACCGCGACCAACCAGCATTCCGGCCGATTCGTCGCGCTGAGGATTTCGACGTGTGCGCCGGCCACCAGCGACGACGACACCCAGATCTGACCCACTTCGACTGATACGACGAGATCGGTCTCGTTGTCCACCACATACCGCCTTTTAGTGGCCGCTCGCCCACCAAACGCGACATTACTGTACCGACGACGGGTTCGTCAACGGCCGATCAAATGCGACGTGCGGTGAGTACCCAAACGTCAGTGCCGTCAGGAATGGGGATCGTGGCGATGCTGGCGCTCGTCCTGGCGGGCTGCGTAGACGGCGGCTTCCGTGCGGCGACTCATCCCGAGCTTCGTCAGCAGGTTCGAGACGTAGTTCTTGACAGTCTTCTCGGCGAGGAACATGTCGGAGGCGATCTGGCGGTTGGTCATTCCCTCTGCGAGCAGATCGAGGATCCGGCGTTCCTGGCCGCTGAGTCCGGCGAGCTTCTGATCGACCGCTGTGCCGTTGCGCAATCGGTCGATCACCCGGCGTGTCATCGCCGGATCGAGGAGCGAATGCCCGGCACCAACCTGACGGACGGCGTTGACGATGTCGCTGCCCTTCACCTGTTTGAGTACGTAGCCGGAGGCCCCGGCGACGATGGCCTCGAGCAGCGCTTCGTCCTCGTCGAACGACGTCAGCATCAAGCAGGCAAGTGCTGGATAGTTCGACCGTAGTTCACGACAGAGTTCGACCCCGTTGCCGTCGGGCAGGCGGACATCGAGCACGGCGACGTCAGCCTCGGCGGAAGCAATCCGGTGCAGCGCATCGGCGACCGTTCCCGCCTCACCGACGACCTGGAAATCTGCCTCCGCTTCGAGCAAATCACGGACCCCTCGACGCACCACTTCGTGGTCGTCGACGAGAAAGATCCGCAGCGCCACATCCACATTCTCGCACACCCGGGCCCGTCGAGCCTCTCTGCATCGCGCGAGGGGAGGAGTAGTATGCGGATCCTATGGAGCACGTTGCGGGTCCTCGGCAGCTCCGGCGCCTGCTCGACGGCGTCATGACGATCGGTTCCGACCTCGATCTGCACACGGTGCTGCACACGATCATCAGCGCCGCGGCCGAACTCGTCTCCGCCAGATACGGCGCACTCGGAGTCCTCGACCCGTCTGGCACCCGGCTGTCCGAGTTCGTCACCGTCGGTATCGATGACGCCTCGCACGCGGCGATCGGTCACCTGCCGGAGGGTCTCGGCATCCTCGGCCTGCTGATCGTCGACCCGAAACCGCTCCGCCTGCCGGATCTGTCTGAGCATCCGGCGCGATTCGGCTTTCCGAAGAACCATCCGCCGATGAAGTCGTTCCTCGGCGTACCGATCGCCGTTCGAGGTGTGGTCTTCGGAAATCTCTATTTCTGCGACAAGACGGATGGCGACGGCTTCACCGATATCGACGAGGAGCTGGCCATCGGCCTGGCTGCGTCCGCCGGCACCGCGATCGAGAACGCCAGGCTGCACGCACGCGTCGCTGAATTCGCGACCCTCGAAGATCGCGAACGGATCGCCCGTGACCTCCACGACACCGTGATCCAGCGGCTGTTCGCCGTGGGGCTCGGACTGCAGGCAACGATGCACCTGGTATCCGACCCGGTGGTGTCGGCGCGATTGTCGACCGCAGTCGACGACCTCGACGCAACCGTCCGGGATGTGCGTTCAGCGATCTTCGAGCTGCACACCACCCGCCTCCCCGGTCGTTCCGTGCGCCAGGAACTGATCCAACTCTGCGGGGAATCGGGACGGTCATTGGGATTCGAACCCACCGTCCGCTTCGAAGGACCAGTCGATTCCGCAGTCGACGACGACCTGGCGAACGAATTGTTCGCTGTCGTCCGCGAGGCCCTCACCAACGTGACCAAACATGCGCACGCCAGCGCCGCGCAGGTGTGGATCCAGGTGCTCCAAGAGACACTGATCGCCCGCATCACCGACGACGGCGTTGGCTACGCCCCGGGCCGCAGTAGTGGTCGTGGTCTCGAGAACCTGCGCAACCGGGCAAAGCGGTACGACGGCTCGTTCAGCATCGCCATGGCTGACGGAAGCGGAACCGAAGTCGTTTGGCGGGTTCCTCTCACAGCAACCTCGATCACCGGCTGACGTCGTTCGCATCCGGCCGCATTCATCGCCGGTGAGGTCATAGCGGCATCGTCGGCGGCACGATGATCACCGGGACCGCTGACCGTTCGAGTACACCGTTCACAGTCGAGCCGATCAGTGTCGAGGTGACCTGACCGTGATGAGGGGAACCGAGCACGACGATGTCGCCGGGGGTCGCCAGTGCCGTCAGCGCAGTCGTCCTGTCCGCCTCGCGCAGCACACCGGTGACGCTGACGCCGCATCGTTCTCGAGCAAGTTCCACCGATCGGTCGAGCAGTTCCGCAGCATCGAGATGCGTGAAATCCCTGGCCTGCGCAGAGCCGAGGTCGACGGGACGGTAGGCGAACGACCAGCCGTGGACGACGACGAGTTCGACACCTCTCCTGTCAGCCTCATCAGCCGCCCAGAGCACCGCCTCGTCAGAGGCCGACGAGCCGTCGGTGCCCACGAGGACACGTCCGGTTCTGGGCGGCAGAGCCATCTGGGGACCGTCATTTCTCGGCGGTTCGCACGAGGTTTCGCTTCCGGTACCCTTCGAGGTTTCCTTGCGGATCACGGCCACAGGGCAGGTGCTGTGACGTGCGAGCCATCGTGCCGTACTACCCAGCCACAGTGCCGCAGCGCCGTGGTGGCCACTTGCGCCGACGACGACAATATCGGCGTCTTTCGATTCCCGTTGGAGCACGCTGGTCGCCGGACCGTCGAGCACGTCGACGAACACGTCGAGCAGCGGATGCTGCTGGCGTACCTGCCGAAGGACGGACATCGCCAATTCCTCGGTGGCCGCGGCGATGCCGGCGAGCGCGTCATAGCTGAGTGGAGCGATACACGTCGTGAACGGAACCTCCAGGCAGGCGATGATCCTCACGCGGCTACTGCGGAGTCGAGCTGCGTCGACAGCCCAGTCGACGGCGGCTCTCGACGATTCGCTGCCGTCATAGCCAACGACGATTTCGTGATCCATGGCACCATCATCCGGTTTTGCCAGTGGCTGCGGTAGGGCCGTTCGGCCCGCCGTGGAAGGATCGGCATCGCCAAGCTGCGCAGGCCGCACCGGAGTGCGGTGGCGACGGCTACGGGTGTCATGGCACTCGGGTGCTGCGACGGCACTCGGGTGCTGCGACGGCACTCGGGTGCTGCGACGGCACTCGGGTGCTGCGACGGCACTTCGGTCTGGCGCTACCGTTCAGCGACTTCTCGCGAGGCTGCTGTTCGACAGTCTCCCGTCCTGCAGCACGATGGTCGAGTCCGCTTCGCCGAAGAGCTCGGGTCGGTGCGTCACGACGATCACCGTTTTTCCCGCAGTCGCTGAGAGCAGGTCGCCGGCAAGTGCAGCAGCGGTCGCATCGTCGAGGTGCTCTGTCGGCTCGTCGAAGACGACGATCGGACGGTCGGCGAGCAGCACCCTGGCGAGTGCCAGCCGCTGGCGCTGGCCACCGGACAACCGGTTGCCATGCTCGCCCACCATCGTTTCGAGCCCGTGGGGAAGCCCTTCGACCCACGAGTCGAGACGTGCTCGGCGGAGCGCGTCGAGCAGCTGCGCTGTCGTCGCCTGTGGTCGGGCGAGACGGAGATTTGCCTCGATCGTCGAATCGAAGACATAGGCGTCCTGCGCGCACCAGCCGATCACCGTGCGGACACTGTCTCCCGACATCGAGCGCAGTTCGACGGTGATGTCACTGCCGACGAGTTCGATGGTTCCCGAGCTCGGATCCAGCAACCGCAGCAGCACGGCGGCGAGTGTGCTCTTGCCGCTGCCGCTCCTGCCGACAATCACCGTCCGCGATCCCGCTTCGATATCGAGGTCCCCTCCGCACAGCACGTCCCCGCCGTCTGCGTCCCATCGCGCGCGCAGGTTGCGGATTCGTAGTCCGTACGGGCCTTTCGGCATTACAGCCGGTGTCTCCGGTTCGATGACGGCGTCGGGCAACACGAAGATGTCACGGACGCGGGTGGCAGCGGCGTCGAGCGCAGGGAGTTGATGGGCGGCCGGTGCCAACCCGGCGATGACCTCGTGAACGGCAAGCGGCACGAGCACGACGACTGCCAGGCTCACCGACGCCAGGGCGCCGCCGTGAACCGAACGGGTGCCGAACCACAGCCCGCTCCACACCGCTACTCCGGCGGCGAGCACGGCGATTGCCGAACCTGCTCCTGCGGCGATCGCCGTCCGGCTCGACGCCCGCGTGAGCGCCCGGTCGGTCCTTTCGAGACGATCCAGGCGCGACTGCATCGCCCCGTAGACGGCCAGTTCGGTCGAGCCGTCGAGGAGGTCGAGGACACCGGACTGATACTCGGCGCGCAGCGGGGCCGTCCGTGCGGCAGCGCCGCGTGCGACGCGCGTCGACACGAGCGGAGCAACGATCGCCGCCACGATCAGACTGATCCCGAGGATCAACCCCGCTGAGGGCACGAGCACGAAGACGAGCACGACGGTGGCAACGGCTGCGAGCGCACTCGCGGCATACGGCAGCAGGACACGGACCCACAGGTCCTGTAGTCCGTCGACATCGCCGACGAACCGGGCGAGTAGCTCGCCTTCGCCCAACGCACCGTTGGCGCGGCCCGGCATCACCCGTTCCAATTGCCTGATCGTCGCCACCCGCAGATCGGCGAGAATCCGGAAGGAGGCGTCGTGGGATGTGAGTCGTTCGAAATAGCGGAACACTCCCCTGGCGACACCGAAACATCGCACGGAGACGATCGCGACCATCAGGTAGAGCACCGGCGGATGTTGGCTTGCCCGGGAAATCAGCCACGCTGCGGTCGCCGCCAATCCGATCGCCGACATCGATGCGAGCGCGCCGAGCACGGTGGCGACGATCAGACGGCGGCGACCTGACCGGCCGAGGCGGAAGACCCACGAAAGTGCACTACTCATCTCGGCACCGCCAACGAGCGTTGCCCCTTCGGCGCCGCACCACTAGTCGAGTCCGCCGTCGATGCACGGATCGTCACCACTCGGTCGGCGACGGCGATGGCAGCCGGTCGGTGCGATGCCATGATGACCGCTGCTGTCTGCGCCATTTCCCGCACGGTCTGCAGGACCTCCGCCTCCGTGATCTCATCGAGTCCGGCGGTCGGTTCGTCGAGCAGCACCAGTGGAGCGCCGCGGAGCACGGCACGGGCCAGGGCGACACGGCGTTGCTCACCCGCAGACAACCCACGTCCACGTTCTTCGAGGCGACGCGTCAGCGCCATCCCTTGGAGTCCAGCAGCGTCAAGAGC
>JANXUF010000066.1 GCA_025356335.1 Actinomycetes bacterium | reverse complement strand
GCAAGCAGCACATGCGTGCGACCACACCCCGCACAACGACAGCGGCGAGGACGACGCCAACACACACCGCCAACACATCGCAGCACCCGCCGTCGTGCGGAGCCCCACGGCCGCACCATCCCCGAGCAAGCCGAGCAAGCGAACTCACCCGCCAACAATCCGCTCTCCACTTCGACCCGATCGTTTCCTACGATGATCACCAGTGCCTCCGGGCGCCACAGGACCCACCCGTCACTGACCAAGGTGAACAAGCGGGAGGGCCCTCGCGCGTCAAGTCTCACCCGCACCAAACCACCACCCCCGATCATCCCCACCCAACCTGTCGCCAACAAGCCCAACCATCCTCAACGAACGTGGCGCTCTACAATTGGTACCAACGCTACCGACGCCTCAGCCACCACGCTGTTACACAGGCCCGAGCCGGCAAAACGCTTGACCGGTGGGCAGTCGCGTTCAACGCATTTCTCGACGGCGACATTTCGGTTGGCCAGTCATGACCCTCGCTCGTAAGGAATCAAGCTGCCGACAACTTCAGATGGGTGAGATTCCGCCACAGCGCAACGAGTACCTGCTCAGGAGCACGATGAGAGCAAGAAGTCAGCAACCAGGTCAGCATCGACACCGACCGGAATCCCATTCTTCGACACTGGTAGTCGATCGCTTGGGCGGGTGTCGGAATGAGTGTGGATCCGCGGTCGATCAGATCGCCTGCTCAGGCGATGCCCCGACATTGCCGCTCACGGGTCCAGAGCAAGGCACACGCCCGAAAGACTCAACGAGTGATCCAGACCGGCGGCCGACGTGATGCACCCGGACTACGCCGAAGACCGGTCGGTCGCCGACGGAAACCCAAACCCGCCCCTCCGTATTTGGCCCCACGAATGTCGCCGGAAGTGGGCCGCAACTATCGTCCGTTTCGGCGAGCTGGCAACCGTCGACCTGATCGGCGTCAACTACACGATCTGGCGATACTGCCGGACGCTGCCCGGTCCGAGCTTTCGTCATCGGCCGCTCGTCTCCCAACCTGGATGCGCCAGGACCGAGCCCAGACCCGCCGGTTCGCCCTGAACTGGGACGGGGCCTGGCCCGGAACGACAACTACCGTCGTCCAACTCAGGCGAGGTGATACAGCCGGGCTGCGTTGGAGTACAGCACCTTGCGCATGTCCGCTTCCGGCATGTCGCTGAAGTGCTTGCGCAGATAGTCGCGCGGCGCGCTCGCACCGGTCGCCGGCCCTGGCGTCATTCCAGTCGAGTGCGGGAAATCCGTTTCGTAGAGGATGCGGTCTGCGCCGAGTTGGCGGATCGCCGCCTTGGCGGTCTCCGTCTCGAACCAGAAGCAGCTGTAGATCTGCCGGGCGAAGTACTCGCTCGGCAGCAGCTTCAGCTCTGGATGCTTCTTGTGGATACCGGCTCCGAGCCAGTTCCAGTCCATCTGCTCGACGAGGAAGGGCAGCCAGCCGACACCGCTCTCGACGGACACGAAGTCGAGGCTCGGGAAGCGTTCAGCGATACCGCCGAAGATGACCGAGACGATCGCCGAGGCGTTGAGGTTGAACAGCAGCGTCCCGGTCCAGGCGTAGTTGAGATGTTTGCCGGCATTCGACGTTCCGTACATCGGGATGTTGCCGGACCCGATGTGGAAGTTGATTGAGAGCTGCATCTCCTGCGCCTGGGCCCACAGCGGATCCCAGTGCGGATCCGACAGCTCGGGGAGTGAGAAATCGCCCATCCGCGCCGGGAAGACAATGCCCTTGTGGCCCTCCTCCTTTGCGCGGCGCATCTCCGCAAGCGACGCCGGCAGATCCCAGAACGGCAGCGTCATGATCGGGATGTAGCGGCGCGGGGCGATGTCACGCCACTCCAACAGGAAGTCGTTGTAGGCACGGACCATCTCGACAGCCAGCGCCGGTTCGACGGCTGCGTCCATGAAGTGGTTGACCTGAAAGACGCCGATGTTCGGGTACAGCACCTGCGCCTCGATGCCGTACAGGTCCATGTGTTCGAGCCGCTTGTACGGGTCGTAGTTGCGGACGTCGGCGTCTTCGATATGGCGCGGATGATCCGGCGGGTACTCATGCCAGCTCGCACCGCACGCCAGGCCGGCGGCGTACAGCTTGGTGTCGCCAAGCATCCACACGTCCTCACCGCCTTCGGGATCCCAACGGACCTGTGGAACGAGGTCGACCCACTTCTTGGGGACACGCGATGTCCACAGATCAGCCGGCTCGATGATGTGGGTGTCCGTATCGATGATGCGGACATCGTCGAGGTAGTTCGCTGTTCCGACGACCATGTCGTCCACCGTGGTCATGAAACGATCACGCCCGGAACTGCATCTTCGATCTGCACACCGTTCTGACGGATCGGCACACCGTTGACCCAGACGTGCTCGATGCCACGGCTCTGCACCACCAGGCGGTCGCCGTTCGCCGGGAAGTCCCAGACGCGCTGCTTGTCCAGCGCCGCGACGGTGGTCGGGTCGAAGGCGACGAGGTCGGCGATATTGCCCTCGACGAGACGGCCGCGGTCGTCGAAGCCGAAGAAATCGGCCGGGTGACCGGTCATGCGGTGCACGGCCTGCTCGACGGTCATCATCTGCTCGTCGCGGACAAACTGGCCGAGGACGTGGCTCGTGTAGCAGGAGTCGGCGATCGTGTCGACGTGCGCGCCGGCATCGTGAGCACCCCACAGCGTGCGCGGGTCCATCAGCAGTTGTTCGAGTTCGACCGGATCGTTGTTGTCGATGATGACGCCGAAGCGGGTCTCCAGATTCTCTTCGAGTCCGAGGTCGATGATCAGGTCGACCTCGTCGACGCCGCGCTCGGCGGTGAGCACCTTGAGGTCGATCCCCTTGAGGGCCTCGTGCTTCGTCGTCTCCTCCACGTAGATCGTGTATTTGGCGAGCGGGTGCATCGCCGGCTCGTGCTTGCCGGAGTGAGCATCTTCACGGGCGCGAGCACGCCATTCCGGATCTGCGTAGAGATTCTGACGCTCGTCGTCCGGCATCGCCAGGATCTCGCGGAACGCCGGGAGCGGTGCCCAGAACAGCAGCGAGTCGCGTAGGTGGAACTGTGTGGCGATGTAGCGCGTACTGACCTGCGGCCAGACGTCGCCGCCGACGGCCGTCGACTTGTTCAGCATGTCCATCGCCGTGCCACGGGGGCCGAACAGCCCGGTGAGCAGCGAACCCCACGAGATGCGCACGCCTGTCTCCTTGGAGACACGGGACGCCTCGACCAGCGGGTATTCCGGACCGTAGGTCATCTCGACGACGCCCCGGCCGTGCTCGCCGACAGCGGCGATAAGGATCTCCGTCTCGGCCATCGACGCCAGCCTGCTCGGTACCGGCAGCGCCTTCGTGCCGACGTGGCTCGGAGCCTTCGACGTACTAAAACCGATCGCCCCGGCCTGCATTGCTTCCAGTACCAGCGCCTTCATCTCGGCGATCTCGTCATCCGTCGCGGTCCTGGTGGCCGAATCGTCAGCGCCCATCACGTACATGCGGATCGGCGTATGGCCGACGTAGGTCGCCAGATTCAGCATCTTCGGCGCCTTACGGATCGCCTCCATGTACTCGGGGAAGGTCTCGAAACTCCAGTCGATACCGGCGTCCAGTGTGTCGAGGCTCATGCCCTCGACGCGGGCGAGCGTGTCGGTGATTGCGAAGCGGTCGGCCGGGCGCATCGGTGCGATACCGAATCCGCAGTTGCCCTGCACGACGGTGGTGACGCCATGCCAGCACGAAGGCGTGAACTGCGAATCCCAGAAGACCTGGGCGTCGAAGTGCGTATGGACGTCGATGAAGCCGGGGCACAGCACCAGTCCGGTCAGATCGAACTCTTCGACGTAAGGCGAAGCCGGTACCTCGCCGACCTTGGTGATGCGGTCTCCCTCGACCAGTACGTCGGCCTTGCGACCGGGCGCCCCTGTCCCGTCGACCACTGTTGCGTTGCGCAGCACGAAGCTCATCGCCCGTCTCCTTCTGCCCGACCAGCCGTGCTGGCGTCGAGCGATCCCCTGCCAATCGTCTTCCGGAGACAATTAGTTGCTTGTACCAAGCGAATATATCACCACCATCGGGCAACGTCGAGCCCGGTCGGTGCGTATGCTCCGGCGATGCCGCAAACGAAGAGGGTCGCCGAGCAGACCGACGGCGACCCCGAACACGCTCGCCACGTCGGACACGCTGATGACGTCGAGCGCTCCCACGCTGCTGTTGCGGCTGCCGTGCAAGCCCATCTGCAGCGGGTGATCCGCCACGCCAGGCTCCCCGCAGTGCACAAGCGGGTGATGCTCGATTCGGGTGTCTACCTCGACCGCGGCGCCTACGCCACGTTGTTCAGCATCGACACGCTCGGGACCGCCTCGCTCAGCGAACTGGCGAACGAGATGCTGCTCGACATCTCCACGGTGAGCCGCCAGATCCGCCGTCTCGAAGACCTCGGGCTGGTCGAACGCTCCGTCCACCCCGACGACCGTCGGGTGTCGGTCGTGACGACCAGCGGAGCCGGGAAGGCGGTCGCCGGCAAGATCGGCGCCGCCTGGCAGCGAGCTTTTTCGGACGCGCTCGTCGACTGGAGCAACGTCGAATTGCAGTCGCTGGCGGGCAACCTCGACCGCTTGGCCGATGCGCTGCGCAACTTCGCCGACTGACGCCTGCCTCTGCCGAGACCGGCTGTGATCTATATGATTACAATGTATGAGGAGCTGCGCAGCGAACGTAAGGGGATACGGATGACAAACCTGGTCGACGTGAGGACATCACCGGTCGACGGCCGAATGCCCACTGCTCCACGGCCCGACCGCCAGCAGGTGCTAGAGATCGCGAGATCGCTCGTTCCGGGGATCAGGGCGCGCGTCGACGAATGCGAACGTCTGCGCCGGCTGCCGGATGCGACGGTCGAAGAACTCCGGGCGTCAGGTCTGTTGCGCGTCGCCACACTCGAGCGCTTCGGGGGATTCGGCCTCGGCCTCGACACCGGCCTCACCGTCGCCACCGAACTGGGGCGTGGCTGCTCGTCGACCGCCTGGGTGCTCGCCCAATACCTCGTCCACAACTGGGGTGCGAGCCGTTTCGATGCGGCGACGCAGGCCGAATACTTCGCCGGCACCGTTGACGTCACCTGCGCCACCGCCAAGGCGATGATCACCAGCACGCTCGTCGAACAGGACGACGGGTTCGTGCTGTCAGGTCGATGGAAGTTCTCGAGTGGGATCGATCACGCCGACTGGCTGTGGATCACACGCGTGGCGAGCGACAGCACCGACGGTGCGCTCGTGCCGCGCGGCGACTTCGAGATCGTGGACGACTGGCATACGCTCGGGCTGAAGGGCACCGGCTCGAAGGAAGTGCTGCTCGCCAACGCTTTCGTCCCGCGCCATCGCATCCTGTCCGTCGCCCACCAGCGCTCGATCGCCGAACCGGGCAGCGCGCTGTACGACGAGGATCCGACCCATCGCCTGCCAGGTCACGTCTGGGGATACTGGACCGGTTCGTGCCTGCTCGGCACGGCATGGGCGGCGCTCGAGCGATTCGAGACGTCGCTGGTCGGCCGGCGATCGTCTGTCAGCGGACGGATGACCACCGAGAACCCGTTGACGCAGGTGGCGCTCGCCGAATCGTCAGCCGAGATCCAGTGCGCCTCGCTGCTGTTCGAGCACGACATGACGCGCATGCGCGCTGCGGCCGAAGCCGGCGATGTGGTCGGCTACGAGAGCGTTTGCGAGGTCGGCCGCAACGCCGCCTACAGCTACCGCTTGCTGCTCACCTCCGGGCGACGGCTGCTCGACCACTTCGGCAGCAGCGTCGTCTACGACGGCAATCCGGTCGGCAGACTCGTCGGCGACCTCATCGCCGGAACACGCCATGCCGTCTTCGGATGGGAGGACAATGCCGAGCAGTACGGCCGCATGCGCTGGGGCATGGGACCGCTGGCCGGCTGATCGGACACACGCAAACTGCGCGTGCGCTGATCGCACGCGCCGTTCTGATTGCGATGAGGCCCGACGCACGATTGCACCGAGTCCGTTCAGGCGCTGATGCCCACCTGCGCGTATTCGGATTCGTCGAACAGGCCGATGAAGACGTCGGGGATCTCCTCACCCTTGACCTCGTTGAAAGCGTTGGAGTCCACCGCTCCGTAGCCGTCTTCGCCAAGCAGTTCGCCCTGTTCGTTGAACGGCCACAGCACGAGGGCACGATAGCTGACGAGATAGGTGGCGTCGAGTTTCGGTACGTCGTAGCCGAAGGCTTTGGCAACGGCGCCTGTCTGATAGGCGCGGATGAAGCCCTCGGTGACGATGCAGTCGTCGTCGACGACGATCCGTTCGATGGCGTACTCCAGCACGCCACGGCGGGCTTCGACGAGTTCCGTGTAATACTGCCGGATCGCCGGCAACCCCTTCGGACCGGTGTCCCTGCCAGAACCCCACATGTGGTACTCCGGCGTTCCGGCGAGACCGACGAGCAGTCCTTCGAGGTGCAGCGACGCTTCCGCTTTGAGGTGGGTGATGACGACGTCAAGCATCATCCGGTGGCGCGGATTCTCGGTGCGTTCCAGCCGCGCCGTGACCAGCTGCCAGCCCATGCTCGGATCGATGTGTTCCATGTGAGTTCCCCATTTCGCGAAGGTGAATCGAAGTCATACGAACATATATAAGATTGCGATGATCTGTCAACACCACCCGATCCGCGTGGTGCGATCACACGACACGAGGGGGAAGATGAGCGACCATCTCGCCGACGAACGGGCGATCGAACAACTGCTGTACCGCTACGCACGAGGCGTCGACCGCAACGACCTCGACGTGGTACGCAGCTGCTACTGGGACGAAGGTTTCGACGACCACATGGGGTTTACGGGGACAGCCGACGAGTTCTGCGCCTGGCTGGCGATCGTCCTGACGAGGGTCGACGCCATCACCCATCAGTTCACCAACGTAAGCGTGCAGGTTGCGTCGGATGCAACGACGGCGAGCTGCGATGCCTACTGCCTCAATGCGTGCGTGTGGAAGCTCGGCAACGGGACCGAACGGCACCTGCTCTCATGCCTGGCGTACATCGACACGCTGCATCAGCGCGGCGGGGAGTGGCGTCTGCTGCACCGCCGCTGCCGGAGACTGTGGAGCCGAATGGAGGAGTTCCCGAGCTGGGACGACAGCGCTCCCACCTGAACGGCCACGCTGTCCACCATGGCGCGTTGTCGTGGCCGACGGTATCCGGCTGCCACCGCGCAGCCGTACGGTAAGGTGAGCCTTCCGTGGTCCTGGTCTGCAGGAATGCCAGCACAGTGGCTCCGGCGACCTGTAGGAAGGTACGAGGTTCGTGAATTCTTCAACAGCGCCAATAGTCAAGATGCAACTGCGCCAGCCCCGCCTGGCAGAGATGGTCGCCGACGTTCTGCGCGGTCGAATTCTGTCGGGCGAGATGGCCGATGGCAGCATGCTGTCCAAGCAGGAGGAGCTGATCGACGAGTTCAGCGTCTCCAAGCCGTCGATCCGCGAGGCGCTGCGCATTCTCGAGACCGAAGGACTGATCACCGTGCTGCGCGGCAATATCGGCGGCGCGATCGTCCACGTGCCCCAGACATCCGGCGCCGCGTACATGCTCGGCCTGGTCCTGCAGTCGAAGAAGGTCAACCTCCGCGACGTCGGTGAGGCGCTCAAGAGCATCGAACCGATCTGCGCCTCGCTGTGCGCCGAGCGCGCCGACCGCGCCACAGCGGTGCTGCCGAAACTGCGCGCGTTGCAGGAGGCCAGCATCGAGTGCATCGAAAGCGATGTGCTGCGGTTCACCAATCTCGCCCGTCAGTTCCACGAGACAATCGTCGCCTCGTGCGGGAACCAGACGATGATCCAGCTGGTCGGTGCGCTCGAAGCGGTGTGGACGGCGCACGAGGAACAGTGGGCCAAGGAGATCTCCGACGACGGCGAGTTCCCGAAGATCGTCGTGCGCCGCAACTCGCTCAAGGCGCACGAGAAGATCATGACGATGATCGAGGAGGGCAAGGGTGACGCACTGGGTTCGTTCGTCCGCAAGCACCTCGAAGGGGCGATCTTCTACGGCACCAAGGCCGGCGACCGCACCGTCAACGCTGACGTACTCCGCTGATCAATCCCGCTGATCAGCCTCTTTCGGTCAGGCGGTCGAGTACCGCTACGGCGTCGCTGACGATCCGCTCGATCAGTTCGGCCACGCTCGGCAGGTCGTCGATCACGCCGACCACCTGACCGCTGGCCATCACCCCGCTGGCGACGTTGCCGTCGACCAGCGCAGCCTTCAACAGCATCGGAGTGTTCGCCGCCATCATCATCTGCGCGAACGTGAGGCCGCCACTGCGACGCATCGCCAGTCCCTCCGTCAGCATCGCCCGCAACGAGGTCCCGGTCAGGCGACGGAACTTCAACGCATTGGCAGCGGCACGCGGCAGCGCAACGATGCGACCACCCCCGCTCTCCAGGTGATCGACGAGATCGGTGCGCAACACGCGGTGCGGGACACCGTCGACCTGCTTGCTGACCGTCGTGTCGGTGACGGTCTTGGCGAGATAGAAGTTCTTGACGGACTGTGGTACCGCCGAGTCGCTGGTCAGCAGGAAGCGCGTACCCATGGCGATGCCGGATGCGCCGTATGCCAGCGCTGCCACGAGTCCCCTGCCGTCGAAGAACCCACCTGCGGCGATCACCGGGACCCTGCCGGCGACGGCGTCGACGACCTGTGGAAGCAGGATCGTCGTCGGCACCGACCCGGTGTGACCGCCGCCTTCTCCGCCCTGGACGAGCACCGCGTCGACCCCCCACTCGAGCACTTTTTCGGCATGTCGCTTGGCGCCGATCGAGGGGATGACAAGTACCCCGCCGTCGTGGAGCTTAGTGATCAACTGCTCCTTGGGGGCCTGGGCGAAGCTCGCCACCCGGACGCCCTCGTCGATCAGTAGTTTCACCCGG
Source organism: Actinomycetes bacterium (assembly GCA_025356335.1). Classification (GTDB taxonomy): domain Bacteria; phylum Actinomycetota; class Acidimicrobiia; order Acidimicrobiales; family Ilumatobacteraceae; genus JANXUF01. The sequence goes on along the minus strand of JANXUF010000066.1, from coordinate 40,926 downwards.
TCACCGACGTCAGGCGAATCTGCACGCAGGTTGACGCCGAACGGTTTAGCAGTGCGCGCCTTCGTCGCGGTGACCGCGTGGCGCAATTGGGCGAAGTCCATCGTTGCACTGGCGAGGATGCCGAGACCTCCGGCGTTCGACGTTGCGCTCGCCAGGCTGACACCGGCGACCCAGCCCATACCGGTCTGGACGAGCGGGACGTCGATACCGATCAGGCTGCACAACGAAGTCCGCAGACGGGGATCTGTCATGCGACGGTCGTCATGCGAGGATTGTCACGCGACTTCGCGGTGGCGTAGACCGCGCGGATCGAGCAGTTCGATCACTTCGATCTCTTCAGCCGTGGGCTGCGGGGTTTCGCGGACGTCGCCGTCGATGACGAGTTCGAAACCTGTGGCCGACTGGACATCGGCGACAGAAATGCCGGGATGGACGCTGCGCAGGCGCATCGAATGGTCGGCTGACTCGAAGTCCATGACGGCCATATTGGTGATGATGCGCGGCAGCCGATGGTGGCGTCGCACGACCTCGCCGAGTCTGCTTGCGCGGTCGTAGCCGAGGCCACTGACCATGTCAACGGACTCGACGAAGACCTTGGTGCTGTGCTTCGGGATGAAGAAGCTGGTGGCGTGGTTGATCGTGTTTCCCGGCCCGCCACGCACTCCGAGCAACTGGGCTTTCGGATTGGCGAACGGGCCGATGACGGCGATGTTGCTGTTGCCGAAACGATCCATCTGGCTCGCGCCCATCATCACGTGGCGGCGGCCGCCCCAGAGGGTGTCGAAGACGCTGCGGAACGGGATCCATCCCTCGACGATCTTGTCGTCACTGCCGAGCGGCAGATCGTTCCCGATGAAGAACGCCTCACCGTCGCTGACGAGCAGATCGGGCTCGAATGTCGCCCGCGCCGTTCGCGCTCCGAGCATCGGGATCGTGCCCATTCCGCTGGCGAAGATCTCACCGTCACCGCGAAAGGCGTCAGCTGCTGCACAGACGACGACATCGGCGAGCGAGCTCATGAGCGTGCCCCGTCATCGTCAGCAGCGATCCGCCATGCAGTGACAGCTGCTTGATAGTCGGCCTCGCTTCCCGAGAGGAAGCGCTCCGTGAACGCGCTCCAACTGTCGAAGTTCGCTGCAGCGGTGGCGTACATCTTCTGAAAGGCCTCGTCACGTGGGTAGTCGGGCTCGCAGTTCGTGAAATGGGCTCCGTTCGGCGCCTCGATGACGCCGTCAACCATGCTGCGATTAATCCGCATCGTGTGGAAGGTGCCGTGTTTCAACAGGTCCTCGGTCGGAACGACCTGCTCGCAGGAGACATATCGATGACCCGGCTCGCACGCCGACAGGAACAGGTCGTCGAAGTACACGTCGGGACCGAGGAACTGTGCATTGCCACTCATGTCGCTGCGATTCATGTGGACGAACGCGGCGTCGAGGCGGATCGCCGGGACGGCGAGCAGTTCCTCACCGTCGTCGTACGGGGAAACGACCGTTTTCAGCGATGGGTTCACATCCATCACCCCGGATCCCAGACCGGCGCGTGTCGGCAGGAAGGGCAGTCGTAGCGAACCGGCATAGAGCGCCCACTGCAGCATGCCCTCGTCGTACTCGACCGGTTCGGCAATGGCACCGGCCTGGCGTGCTGCCCGCCAGTGCGGTTCGAGGGCGATCGAGTCGAGCGATACGAAACCGTAGGTGATCCTGCGAATTTTGCCGGCGGCGGCGAGCAGGCCGACGTCGGGCCCGCCGTAGGAGACGATCGACAGGTCCTTCAGCCGTGAGCGCAGCACGGCCCGCACGAGGCTCATCGGCTTGCGCCGGCTGCCCCAACCGCCGATGCCGATCGTCATGCCATCGGATAGTGAGGCGACGGCCTCGTCTTCGGTGATGCGCTTGTCCCGACTCACGCTTCTGATGCTCCTGCTCCGGTGATCGTTCCTGTAGTCGTGCCGGTGGTCGTGCCCGTACTCGACCCCGTACTCGCCTTGTTCGTGCCGGCGAACTCGTTGCGCAGTTCGTCGGCGACGCCAGACAGATTGAGTTCGAAGGTGAAGCCCTGCTCGAACCGGTAGCTGCGCTTGACGTCCCATAGGTCGATGCCGTTGAGGCACTCCTTGGCTGCACGCATGACCGCAGGTGACTTGCCGGCGATCATACTGGCGACCCTCATCGCCGACTCACGGAGTTCGGCCTTCGGTACGACTTCCAGCACGCTGCCGAAGTGATGCAACTCGGCGGCCGTCGCCGTTGCCGCCGTGTAGACCATCGCCCGCATCTTGTGCTGCGGGACGAGGCGCGAGAGATGCGTCGCCGCACCGAGTGCGCCGCGATCGACCTCCGGCAGTCCGAAGTAGGCTTCCTCACTGGCGATGATGATGTCGGCGTTGCCGACGAGGCCGATGCCACCGCCCACGCAGAACCCGTGCACCGCGACGATCACAGGTACGGCGCATTCGTAGACGGCGGCGAAGGCAGCGAAGCATCCTTTGTTGGCGCCGATCAACGCTTCGAAGCCGGTCGTGTGCTGCATCTCCTTGATATCAACGCCGGCATTGAAGCCTTTGCCCTCCGATCGCAGAACGACGACCCGCGTTGCCGGGTCGTTGCCGGCGGCTGTCACGGCGTCAGCGAGTTCGAACCACCCGGCAACGGTCAGCGCGTTGACCGGTGGGCAGTCGACGACGATTTCGACAATGCCGTACTCGTCACGATGGGTTGTGATTCCGCTCACGACATCGACTCCAGTTCTCGCACGCCGGGATGCGCGGCGACGGTCGGTGCAGGGTGCTGCAGTCGGTAGTCCGTGACCGCCTCGACGAGGTCCTTCACCGAATCCTGCCAGTGACCGACGAGTCCAACATCAGCGTGCTGGAAGATCTCGGCTGTCGGGTCGTTGTTCAATGCCAGTACAAATTGTGCCGTCTGGAAGCCGGAGGCATGATTGAAACGGCCGCTGGCGCCGATCGACACGAACAGGTGCGGGCTGATCGACAGACCGGTGACGCCGATCTGACGGCTTCGCGGCATCCAACCCTTGTCGGTGACCTTACGGGTCGCCGCCAACAGCGCTCCGCCGAGCGCAGCCTGCAGACCGCCGAGCAACGGATAGTCGTCGGGGAGCACACCCTGCCCGACGGCGATGATGGTCCTCGCCCCGGCGAGATCCGATCGGCCGTGATCGACACGCTCGAAGGCAACCACCTCGATCGGCGTACGTACCGTGACGTCGATTTGTTCGACCGTCACGGGACGCGCCGATCTGAGCGCCCGGCGGGCGATCACGCCGGGACGGACGGTCGCGATCTGCACGGGTGACGACGAGGTGATCGGGACGACGAGCCGGCCGCCGAGCGCCGGCTTCCACACGGTCAGCGAGCCGTCGCCGGAGATCTCCGTTTCGATGCCGTCGCCGGTCAGTCCCCACCCAGAACGGGCGGCGACCGTACTGGCGATCGTCCTGCCAGCCTGGGTCCCCTCGACGAGCAGGACCCGCGGGCGGCGTGATGCAGCCAGTTTGGCGAGCGCCGCCGCCCATCCGTGGGCCTGTTCGCCCGGCAGCACGACGACATGGTCTGCACCCTGGGCACCGAGCTCGCCGAGCAGGTGTTCCGGCATGGTTCCGGCGGTGATGGCGCTGACACTGCCGCCGATGGCCGCAGCGAGGACGGCGGCCTCGCCGAGCAGTTCCCGGTGCGGGCGATCGTCGTCCGGTTCGATGAAACACCAAACCGCTGGCCCGTCCCCGCCCGTCTCCGGGATCGGTGACCGGACGACATCACCGCTGATGTCGAGGGCGCCGAGGCCGGCGAGGAGGTCGACGGCGGCCTCAGCGTTCTCGACGATCTCGTTGCGGCGGGAGACGACGAGCACCCGCGGAACACCGACCCGTGTCGGCGAGCCCGCCAGTCCGACCTCGTCGAAGTTGAGGTCGAGATCGTGGTGATCGAGCACCTTGATCCTGCCGGGTTCCACATCCCGGTAGACCTCCGGCTTGGCCTTCGACGGATCGGTCAGACGCTCGGCGGCAGAGATCACGGCGGGCATAGAAACACGTACGGTCTCGTACCCGCTGTCCGTCTCCGAGCGGACCTCGGCGACTCCGTCGACGACATCCAGCTCTCTGGCGGCGGCGATGAAAGGAAGAGCTAGCAACTCGGCGATCTCCGGCCCGACCTGGCCGGTGTCGGCGTCGAGCGAGTTGAGGCCGCACAGCACGAGGTCGAACGGACCTTCTTTGACGATCGCCAGCGCCAACGCCTTGGCGGTCGCCAGCGTGTCGCTTCCGGCGAACTCCGGATCGCACAAATGGACGCCCCTGGACGCTCCGCAGGCGATCATCTCGCGCAGTGCCTCATCGGCTGACGGTGGCCCCATCGTGAAGACCACGACCTCGCCGTCGTCCCCTGCCAGTTCGGTCGCCTTGGCATTCGCGCGGCGGCAATAGGCATTGACTTCGAGACCCACGCCAATGCGGTTGAGACGACCGTCGACGATCGTCATCTCCTCACCCTTCGGGATCTGCTTCACCAGCACGGCGATCCTCACGCGCCGTCGCCCTGTGATTGCGTCATTGCGTCCCCATTCGCTCTAAGCCTAAGATTGTGAAGATTATAATCACACGGATCACACCATCGAAGGGAATCGCGACATGGGGGCAACGAGAGCAGCAGGCATCAGGGCCGGACTGTCACATCCGATCATCGACGGGGACGGGCATTTTGTTGAGGTCGCACCGATCCTCAACGATGAGATCATCTCCTACATCGAACAGGACGGTGGGGCAGCCCTGCGCGAGCGCTACCTGAAGGGAGCGGTCCGTCCACTCGACACGACGACGGTGCTCGCCAACCGGCATGACCCGTCGATCAGGGAGAACTGGAGGGCGATGCCGTCGTGGTGGGGCTGGCAGAGCCGCAACACACTCGACCGGGCAACGATGCACCTGCCGGAACTGCTCTACCAACGTCTCGACGACATCGCCCTCGACTACGCAATCCTCTATCCGTCGACGAGCCTGGCGTTCCTCGACATGCTCGACGGTGAGCTCTCGCCGGTGCTCTGCCGGGCGGTCAACCGCATGCACGCCAGGGTCTTCGAGCCGTACAAGGACCGCATGACCGTCGGCGCGCTGATCCCGATGCCGACGCCGGAAGCCGCCATCGGCGAACTCGACTACGCGATCACCGAACTGGGCATGAAGTCGGCCGTCATCGCCGGCTCGACCCGCCGCCCCATCGGCACGATTCACGCCGCCAATCCGGAGTTCGACTCCATCGCCTACCGGCTCGATACCTACGGCCTCGACAGTGTGTACGACTACGACCCGTTCTGGGCGACATGCGTACGGCTGGGCGTCGCCCCGATGTCGCACAGTTCAATGCAGATGCATCGTGTCTCGCGATCGATCAGCAACTACGTCTACAACCACGTCGGGGGCCTCTCGGCGATGCACGAGTCGCTGTGCAAGTCGCTGTTCCTCGGCGGCGTGACGAACCGCTTCCCGGAGTTGAACATCGGGTTCCTCGAGGGTGGTGTCGGTTGGGCGTGCAGCCTGTACGCCGACCTCATCGGCCACTGGGAGAAGCGCAATGCCAACGAGATCGGACAGCTCGACCCCGCTGCGTTGGACGTCGACGAGTTCATGAGCTACGTGGCCAAGTACGGAGACGAGAACGTGCAGTCGAAGCTCGACGCCGTGCGCGAGTTCTTCTCCAGGCCGGCGGCAAATCCGGCAGTGCTCGACGAGTTCGAAGCCGTGAGCATCACCAAGAAGTCCGACATTCGCGACAAGTTCGTGCCGAACTTCTTCTTCGGCTGCGAGGCCGACGATCCGCTGATCGCCTGGGCGTTCCGCACCGACGTCAATCCACTCGGAGCGAAACTGCAGCCGCTGTTCGGGTCCGACATCTCCCACTGGGATGTGCCGGACATGACGGAGCCGGTCGAGGAGGCCTACGAGCTGGTCGAGAAGGGCCTGCTCGACCATGCCCAGTTCGAGGAGTTCACGTTCCTCAACGCCGTGAAACTGCACGCCGGAATGGACCCGCACTTCTTCGACGGCACCGCTGTCGAAGCCCGCGTCAATGCCGCACTCGCCTCGCTGGAGCCCGTCCCCGCCACCTGAACCCGCCGCCGCCCCAAGCCAACCCGGCGAGCGAACCCAGGAGCGATGGGTCAGAAGGTGGACGTGGAGTCCACAAAGTGGCCCATCGCTCAAATGGGGTTGGCGGGCAGGGACGGGTGGGTCGCGCCGGGCGGGACGGGTGGACGGACTGCTTGCTGAGTCAGGCCGGCGCGACGAGCGGCACGGGGGCGAGCGAGGCTCGATAGATACGCCACGTCGCGTAGGCTGCAGGACAGACCATCAGGTAGGTGGCGATGCGCACATTCAGCCATGCGGCGACGGCACCATCGATGAGGCCGGCGATCGGGCGGGTGCCGGTGAAGGCGATTCCCCACAGCGCCATCAGCCTGCCGTGCTCGCTGGTAACGCTCGACTGTTGCAGCCTGGTGAGTGCGGCTGCGGTGGTGCTGATGTAGCCGAAACCGCCGGCGACGAGAGCGACGAGGGCGATCCACAGGACGCTCGTCGACGCGAGGAGGACGAACGCCGAGACGAGCACCAGTATCCGCTTGGCGAGCAGGCGATTGGTGGGCACCGGTTGCCTCGATACCCAGACACCGGCCATCACTGCACCGACTCCGAAGGCACCGACGAACCAGCCGACGAGCGTGTCCGGCCTGCCGAACACTTTGGTGGCGTAACCGGGAGACAGGGTCGTGACCGGATCGATCGTCATGGAAGCGCCGACGCCGACGACGAACAGCACGGCGATCTGCGGCCTGACGCGCAGACTGCGGAGGGTGTCGACCAGCTTCGGTCGAGCCATTCCCCTGGTGTGGACTTGACGACGAGGCGTGACCGCCAGCAGTCCGGCGACGAGCGCCAGGTACGACAGGGCGTTGATGCCGAACGCCGCAGCGACGCCGAACTGGCCGACGACGAGGGCGCCGAGCACCGGACCGACGGCCCGCGCGACGTTCAACGTCACGATGTTCAGGGACACGGCTGGGCCGAGGTTGCTGGGATCGACGAGCTGCGGCACGACCGACAACATCGACGGCAACGTGTATGTCGAGGCGATACCGAGCAGCAGCGCGGCAAAGATGATCAGTCCGAGGTTGATGGCGTCGTCTGCCGCCAGTAGGGCGACGCCACCGGAGATCGCCGCACTGGCGAGCTGCGTGACCAGCAGCAGCTTTCGGCGATCGAAACGGTCAGCGGCGACACCCGCAGACGGGCCGAGGACGATGACACTGGCGAACTGGGCGACATTGACGACTCCGACGGCGAACACCGATCCGGTGATCCTGTAGACGAGCAGCGTCTGGGCGATGTTGTAGAACCAGGTTCCGCAACTCGACAGCAGATTGCCACCGAAGAACGGCCAGAAGTTGCGATCGCGCAGCGCCCGGATCGGGCTTGGGCTGAGCTCTGCCGCCTCAGCGGACATCGTTGGTGGCGTGCCCCCCTCGTGACAGTCCGGTTTCCAGTAAGGGTTCGGAATTACGCTCGTAGATCTGTTCCGACACGTCGCGTCGGAAGTTGAGGAATCGATGGCCCTCCGGGCCGCCGACCAAGGCATACCGTGCATCGCCGGGAACGCAGAGCGCGGTGAACGGTTCGAGGTGGTAGGCGCCCATCGTGATCGTTCCCTCAAGCAGGTAGATGATCTCGTCCATCGAATGGCTATGGGCTTTGCCCTTGGTTTCGTTGGACGGCGGTGAGATGACCTCCAGCAGTTGCACACGGCATGTGTCGCAGGTGCTGTCTGCATACCAGATTGCCCGCACGCCCTCAGGCTGGCCGGACTGGAACATGCCCTCCGGCCCGACGACGTGGACACCGTGGCCCTCCGTGTTCGCAGCCCCGAACAACCCGCCCGTCGGCGGTGTCGGGTCGGTGCATCCGAAGTGCACGACCCTCGTCTCACCGATCGCCGTCGCCGTCACCGTCAAGCCGGACTCGACGATCACCGATCCGCCGGCGGGGCACCGGCGCCCGTCGACGTCGAGTTCACCGCTCAGGACATAGACGGCATCATCACCGTGATCCGCATCCCACTCGATCGTCGCGCCGTCGGCGAGTTGCGAATCGCAGACCCACAGTGAGTATCCGTTGGGGCCGACGTTCGAGCTAGACAGCGCCTTCGTGGCCGCGCGCGGTGCCTGGTATTGGTCGTGCGCCTGCACGTCGGCCTTGGCGATGACGGACAGCTTTGCCATTTTTCCCCGATTCGTCCCGAGCCCATGAACCCCAAAGGCTCTATCATCTATATCTTAGATGAAACAGGTGACCAAGGCAAGGCCCAGACGGTCACGCCAGTTCGGTGATCGTCCCGTCGGCCCAGCGCGTCTTGACGTCCTCTCGCAGCGCCGACTTGGCGATCTTTCCGCCGGAAGCCTGCGGTAGCTCGTCGACGATCACCAGACCCTCCGGCCAGATCTCTTTCGACAGCCCGGCGTCGGCGAACGTTGCACAGATCACCGCCAGGTCGATCGTCACGCCCGGTTCCGACACCACGTAGACGCAGACCTTTTCGCCATAGACGTCGGACGGCATCGCCACTGCCGCAGCCATCCGCACGCCTGGCACCGTGAGCACCGCTTCCTCGACCGCAGGAGCACTGATGTTCTTCCCGCCGCGGATGATGAAGTCGGACTTCCGCCCGACGACTCGTAGGTATCCATCGTCGTCGACTGTGACGATGTCGCCCGTCAGCATCCATCCGTCAGGTGTCAGGATCTCGGCAGTCGCCGCAGGGTCGCCGTAGTAACCCAGGCACGTCACCGGACCACGGCAACCCGGCTGACCAGGTCCGCCGGATGCGGTCACATCGGCGCCGTCATCGTCGAACAACCGGACGTCCATCACCGGGATCACGTGCCCTGCAGTACGCAGACGCTGGTCACGGGTGTCGCTGCTTGAGGTGTAGCTGAGCGCTCCGGTCTCGTTGGAACCGAAGAACTGCAGCACCGAAGCGCCGGTCTCTTCTTCGAATTTGGCAGCCCGGTCGTAAGGAACCGCTTCGCCGCCGGTGAACATGACCCGCAGCGAACTGACATCGTGCTCGGCGAGCACCGGCGAGCCGAGCATCATGATGAACTGCGTACTGACGGCGCCGAGAACGGTGACCCTGTGCCGCTCGATCGCTTCGATCATCGCCTCGGTGTTGAAACGCTCCATGACGACACAGGGCGCACCGAGCATCGTCGGTGTGAAATGCGCAGTCCACAACCCGAACCCGAACGGTGCGGGGATCACACTCATGAACACGTCGTCTGCGGACAGCTGTGCGGCATCGACCGCCATCTGGTGAAACGCGTACCAGCGATTCATCGTGTGCATCACGACCTTCGGCACGCCTGTGGTTCCCGATGTCGAGTTGAGCAGGAACAGATCGTCGGGACGGAGAGCCGTGAGTGGATGTGAACCGGACGGTACAGCTTCGCTCAGAGGGACTCCGTTCCATACGAGATCGACACCGGTGGGCCCGGCGGTGAAGTGGTGGACCAACGGCTTGCTGGCTGCACGTTGGGAGGCCACGAGCTCGCCGAAGTCGTTTTCGCGGTGTTGTTCCGGCGAGATCAAGGCGACCGCCCCGGTCTTGGCGAGTAGGTGCTCGATCTCCCTACGGCCTGCCCGCGGCCCGATTCCGGCGGTGATCAGCCCAGCTCTTTCGATACCGACGTAGACAGCATGAACCATCGGAGAGTCCGGCAACAACACCGCTACCCGATCGCCGCGCTGCAGTCCCGCTCCGAGCAGCTCGTCGGCGATCGCCGACGCCGCCCTGTCGTAGCCGCGCCAACTCGTTGCAGAGGTCGAACCGACGAATGCCGGCCGATCGGGTGTTGCTGTGGCGTGACCGGCGATGATCTCGCCGAGGCTGTGCTCGCCCCACCACCCCTGCGCCACGTAGTCGGGCGCGTCGACGGACAACGATGTTTCGGTCATGTCGAATCGGCTCCTGCTGCGAGTCAGACGTTGAGTGCCGGAGCGGCGTCGCGCATAGTGCCGTCGTGCGTAGTGCCGTCGTGCGTAGTGCCGACATGGTTCGGCGCGACGTCGCCGGCACTGGCGGTTCGACTCTGCACCCGTACCGTCACGCCGCCGGAATGCATCGCCTCGGAGGCAGCACCGTCGATCGTGTTGACGGAAGCCCCTGACAGCGTCGGACCTTCGGTGTGCAGATGACAGGCAACGGTGCCCCGATCCGCCATCGTCAACGTTGGCGGCGCGACGGTCGTGCAGACGTCCATGGCGTACGAGCAGCGGGTATGGAAGCGGCAGCCGGCCGGGATGTCCGTCGGGCTCGGTACCTCACCCTGGAGGATGATCCGCTGGCGGTTGAGTTCGACGGCGGGATCCGGATGCGGGATCGCCGAGAGCAACGCCTGCGTGTACGGATGGCGGGGTGCCGAATAGACCTGTTCCGCAGAACCCATCTCGACGATCGCGCCGAGGTACATCACGGCGATTCGATGGCTGATGTGATGGACGACGAACAGGTCGTGAGCGATGAACAGATAGGCCACGCCGAGTTCGGTCTGCAGATCGCCGAGCAGGTTGATCGCCTGGGACTGGGTGGACACGTCGAGCGCGCTCACCGGTTCGTCGAGCACCAGTAGGCGTGGTTCGACCGCCAGCGCGCGGGCGAGGCTGACGCGTTGGCGTTGCCCCCCAGACAGTTCGTACGGGAACCTGGCGAGGTGATGGCGCTGCAGCCCGACCATCTCAAGCATCTCGCACGAGCGGTCGATGAGGTCCTTCCTGGCGACGCCCTTGTGAAACCTCAATGGTTCCGAGACGAGCTGTCCGATCGTCATCTTGGCGTTCAACGAGCCGCTGATGTCCTGGAACACGGCCTGCATCCGCGCCCGCATCAACCGCAGTTCCCTGCCAGCGAGCGTCGTGATGTCGCGACCCTCGAACTCGACCCGACCCGCTGTGGCATCGAGCAGGCGCAACATCAGGCGCCCGACCGTCGACTTACCGGAACCGCTCTCTCCGACGAGGCCGAGGCTCTCGGCCGGCATGATCTCCAGTGACACGTCGTCGACAGCAACGGCGACCGTCGCCTTGCGTCGAAGACCGCGACGCTGGGGGACGAACTCCTTACGTATGTGGTCGAGTCTGGCGAGCGGTGGCGCTTCGGTGCAGAGGTCGTTCGCTGTGCGGGCTGTCATTGCATCACCTTCTCGATGTCGGCGCTGAGCTGCAGTTCGTCGTGGCGGATGCAGCGCACCTGGCGGCCGAGGGTCGGGGTTTCGATGGCGATGTAGCCGGCGGTGCAGGCGTCGGTACAATAAGCACACCGGGGATGGAACCGGCAGCCAACCGGAAGTTTGCCCGGGTGCGGCGGGGCACCAGGAATCGTCGGCAACCGCTGACCTTTGAGGTCGGGATGCGGTGCGGCGAGGATCAGCGCCTGCGTATACGGATGCTCGGGCGAGACGAACATGTCGCTCGTCGTGGCGACTTCGACGATCTGCCCTGCGTACATGACTACCATCCGTTGCGCGATCCCGGCGAGCACGCCGAGATCGTGGGTCACGAAGAGGACGGCCATGTCGAGGTCGCGTTGCAGCTCCTTGATCAGTTCGGTGATCTGCGCCTGGACCGTGACGTCGAGCGCCGTCGTCGGCTCGTCGGCGATGAGCAATTTGGGGTGGCAGACGAGCGCCATCGCCATCATCACCCGCTGCTGCATGCCACCGGAGAACTGGAAGGCGTACTGCTTCGAACGCACGGCCGGATTGGCGATGCCGACACGGTCGAGCATGTCGACGGCGCGAGCCCAGGCGGCCTTCTTGCCGACCTTCTCGTGGGCACGCACGACTTCGGCGATCTGCTCGCCGACGGTGAACGCCGGGTGCAGGCTGGTGATCGGCTCCTGGAAGACCATGCTGATCGCTTCGCCGCGTACCGAGCGCATCTCCTTCGGCGACAGCGTGAGCAGATCGATGCCCTCGAAGACGATCGTTCCGGAGATCTTCGCAGTTCTGCTCGGCAGCAGGCCCATGATCGCCAACGCCGTCATCGTCTTGCCGGACCCGCTCTCGCCGGCGAGCCCGAGCAGTTCCCCTGATCCGATCTTGAACGACACGTCGTCGAGGATCGACACCCAGCCGCGCTCTGTCGGGAGCTCGAGCGAGAGGTGATCGACCTGCAGCAACGGGGTTCCGGCCGGACGCCCGCTGACGTACGGCGATGTCGACAGCTTCTTCATCGGACCTTCCCCAGTGCATCACGCAGTCCGTCACCGATGATATTCAATGCCAGCACGGTCAGGGCGATCGCCATGCTCGGCGGCAGGATCATCCACGGGTGGCGGGAAATGAAGTCGAACGCCGATCGCAGCATGATCCCCCAACTGGCCGTCGGCGGTTGGACACCGAGGCCGAGGAAGCTGAGGCTGGCCTCTGCAAGGATCGCCGTGCCGATACTCAGTGAGACCTGGACGATCAACGGCGAGGCGATGTTCGGCAGGATGTGGCGGACGGCGATGTAGGTGTCCGGAACCCCGATCGCCCGTTCGGTCTCGACGAGTTGGCTGTTGCGCAGGTTCTGCACCTGGCCGCGTATGAGTCGCAGGAAGAGTGGGACGAAGAACACGCCGAGGGCGATGATGGCGTTCTTCAGGCTGGCACCGAGCACGCCGGCGACGGCGAAGACGAGGATCAGCGGCGGGATACTGAGGATCATGTCGACCATCCGCATCAGCAGCCAGTCGATCTTGCCACCGATGTAGCCGGCGAGCAGGCCGAGCGGAAGGGCGACAACAAGTGCTGCGAGGACGGCCCCGAGACCGACGAGCAACGACACCCGCGAGGCGTAGAGCAGCCGGCTGAAGATGTCGCGACCGAGGTCGTCGGTCCCGAGCACCCGGAGACCCGCTCTCGAGCACTGCTTGACCACGCACCGACTCCACGGCGTCTGGAAGTTGAAGCGTAGTTCGTTCTTGTTCGGGTTGAACGGGGCGATGAGCGGGGCGAACACTGCCGACAGCACGATCAGTGTGAGGAAGATCAGTGCTGCCACCGCCTGCTTGTTACGCAGGAACGCCCGCATCCGCCGGCCTTCGAGGCGCTCCGGTAGTTCGTCGATGATCGCCATCGCCCGTTCCTCATTGGCCATGTCCGGCCCACTTCCCGGAAATTCCGGGACGATCGGATCACTCGTCGTCGTCATCGTCATCTACTTCCCTGTGAGGCGCAGGCGCGGGTTGATGGCCAGGTTCACCATGTCGGATGCCAGCGTCAGGACGACGGCGATCAGCACCGCCAGCGGGATGATGCCCTGCAGGATCGGCAGGTCTCGCTGGGTGATCGAGTCGACGGTGAGCTTGCCGAGGCCTGGCAGCGAGAAGACCTGTTCGACGACGACAGCGCCACCGAACGCCCTGGCAACGTGGACGCTGATGACCGAAAGCGCCGGCTGGGCGGCGACTCGCATGCCGTGCTTGTTGACGATCGTGCTCTCCTTCAGGCCCTTGGCGCGAGCCGTCCTGATGTAGTCGGTGTCGAGCGTGTCGACGAGCGCCGCACGGATCTGGCGGGTCAGTTCGGCGATCATCACACCGCTCAGCGACAACACCGGCAGGATCATCCGTTTGAGCCATTCGACATGGTTCTGGCCGAAGTTGATGTAACCCGCATAGGGCAGCCAGCCGAGCCAGGCGGCGAAGATGACGATCAACCACAGGCCGACGACGAAGCTCGGTACGGCGATCCCGAAGCTGGAGAAGAGCGTCGCCAATCGGTCGATCCATCGTCCCTTGTTGCGCGCGGCGATGATGCCTGCCGGTATCCCGACGAGCAGCGAGACGAACAGCGAGCCGAGCACCAGTTGCAGTGTGACGATCCATCTGGCTGCGATCTCCTGCGTGACTTCGCGCTTCGTGAACACCGAGCGGCCGAAATCCCCTTGGACAGCGTTGCCGACCCAATGGACATAGCGCGGCACGATGGCCTCGTCGAGATGCAGCGACATGCGGATCTCCTCGACCCGCGCCGGGCTGGCGTTCTCTCCGGCGAGCGTCACTGCAGCGTCGCCCGGCAGGAACGACGACAGCAGGAAGACAAGGAACGACACGATCAACATGATCGGGATGATGGCCAGCATGCGACGCCAGATCATGGTTGCTTCAGGCGCTCACGAGACCGAGGTGGCGCGCCCAGTCGAGGTTCATCCTGGCGGAACCGACGTGGGCGATATGGACGGTGTGACCTTCCCCCTTGTTGGCGTCGCCGTAGACGATCGGACCGGAATCGGTTGCCTCAGCTTCTGTCGCCAGGCGGTCGAGGTCCTGCCAGTAGCTGATCTCCTCCGCAGTCGGCGAGAAGATCTCATGGGCGATCGGGATCTGCGACGGGTCACCGATGAGCATGCCGCGGTAGCCGAGGTCACGGAGCTCGTTGACCCAATGGCGCAGACCGGCCTCGTCGTCGAGGTCGCCGCCCCACATGCCGCTGATCGGCCAGCGCACGCCGGCGGCTCGGGCATCGATGAGCGCCTTCGACCGCAGATACAGCGACTCGGTCCCCTCACCGGTCCAGCGGAACCCAATGGCCTGATGGATGTCACCGAATCTCGATACCGCACCGCCCATATAGCCGACGCGGTCGGACGCAGCGGCGATCTCGTAGGCGTTGCGCAGTGCCTGCGCCGTTTCGAGGATCGGGTAGATGTACTTCGAGCCGATCGGCAGGTCCATCTCGGTTTCGACGCACTTCAGTAGTACGTCGGCGGCGATGATGTCGCCGGCGGTCTGGATCTTCGGGAGCAGCACGCCGGCAAGTGCCGGCAGCATGACGGCGTTGAGGTCGCGCAGCGTCATCCCGGTGTCGATCGGCTGCACACGGACGAACCACAGCGGGCTGCCAGGGCCGGTCGGGGCCGATTCGAGAAACTTGTTGACGAGGATGCGGGTCTTGGCGCGCTCGTGTTCTGGGAACGGCGTCCGCGGTTCCTCGATGTCGATGACGATGGCGTCGGCGCCCTGTGCTGCCGCCGACTCCAACGCTTCCTCGTCGCTGCCGGCGACGAACAGCACCGACCGCAACGGCCTGGCCTCTTGCTTACCCATGCGCGTGCTCCTCGGTTTGTTCGTTCGATTCGATGGTTGGTTCGGTGCTCGTCTGAGTAACGTTTTCATCGCCGACGTGGATCGTGCGGCCGATGGGATTCTCGTAGAACACGTGCAGGAACTTCGAAGCCTGCGTGATGCGGTAGGCATAGACGGTCCCAGACGGGACGTACGACATCGAGCCGGCACCGTGCAGCGTGCCGCTGATCGACGTGTCGCCGCGAAACCAGGCAATGGCGTCGGCACCGAGGAAGAACTCCAGCTCACCGTCGAGCACGTACTCGATACGTGGCGCCAGGTGCTTGTGCGGCTTGACGATGGCGTTGGCCGGATGCTCGATGTAGTACACCCACGGACCCGTTTCGGGCGGGCCTCCGAGCCACTTGATCTTCGCCTCGCTGCCCTTGGCCGGCCGCGCCTTGTCGCGATTGGCTGTCAGGTCCATGAACTCGACATCGTTCACGTTCAGGAAGAAAACGCTGTTCGCGTCAACTAGCACGGCGCGGACCCCCTTCGTCTGGGGCGACTGTCGCCGATCCCCTTGCTGTATCAACATTATATTGATTTAGCTTGCAGTAATCTTCATTCACGAGGCATCCAGGTGTCAAGCCGGGGCCCTGTGGCCGCACCGTTCATCGCCCTCATCGGAGGTCCATCACAGCAGTCAGTCCGTTGACGAGACCACCCTCCAACCGGGGCTCTGACCCTCGGGCGACCACCTGCTGGGAGGCGTCGCTGCGGTAGTTCAAGAAGCCGAATCCCTCTGGGCCGCTGCGAAATCCGTAGCGGCGGTCGGCGGCGACAGCGACCGTGTCGCCCGGCTTCACCACCTGGCTGCCGAGTCGCAGTTCACCCCACATCACGTGGATCAGTTCGTCGACCGAGTGGCTGTGGGTGCTCGATACGTACGGAACGGAGCGAGACGTGTACAGCAGCGTCAAACGGCAGGTTTTGCATGTCGAATCGGCGTAGTAGTGGGTATCTCTGCCCGGTTCGATCGCTGCGTACGTTCCACCGGGTCCGACGATGTGGACATGATCGCCTTCATGATCGACGGGTCCGTTGAGGCCTCCAGACGGCACCGTCGGATCGTTAGGACCGACGTGCACGATCGTCGTCGGTTGCAGAGCGCGCAGTACGGGATGCGCCTTCGACTCGATGACCACCGTGCCCTGCGCAGGACAGTTGCGTCCGTCGACATTGAGCGATCCGCTCGTCACGTAGACGGCTTCGTCACCGTGCTGCGCAGGAAACTGCAACTGACTGCCGGCCGCCAGTTCGGCTGTCACGAGCCAGAGCGAGTGCGGCTGTGGGCTGACGATCCGGCTCGTGCTTGTGCCGACAACGACGTGATCCGGTGCCGCATACGACTCCGTCTCGATGCTGTCGATCGCATGGACAATCGTGATTCCGGCCACCCGTACATCCCTTCACTTTCCCCAAGCAGAACACGTTATCATTATAAAGATAGCATTGACAGCGAACCGGTGATGCGAAAGACTGCAGTGCCCGCGATAAACGGCGGAGACCGCGAATGCACCGACAACGCGTGCATCACTCACAAAGGGGACCATCCATGCTTATCTCTGCTGACTCGCACGTTGTCGAACCGGCGAACCTGTGGGTCGAACGGTTGCCGGCGCATCTACGCAGGCGGGCCCCACGGGCGACCCAGAACCCCGACAATCATCATTGGTACTTCACTGCGCCTGGCTTGACCAGGGGGGTCGATCTCACTCTGTCGGCGTCAGCCGGAGCATCCAACGCCGAGGTCGACGCGCTGCTGCAAGCGGACCCTGATGCCGGCATCGGTTCCGGCGGCGGAACGAACCCGGTCGAACGGCTGGTGGATCTATGGCTCGACGATACCGTCGCCGATGTCCTCTATCCGACCGCCGGCCTGGCGTTGCTGCAGCTCGACGACCCAGAACTGCAGGAAGCCTGCTTCCGGGTGTACAACGACTGGCTCGCCGAGTTCTGCTCGACCGACCCTGTTCGTCTGATCGGCCACGCACTCATCCCGGCCTGGGATGCCGATCGTGGCGTCGCCGAGATGGAACGCGCCAGGGGCCTCGGCCTGAAGGGCGGTTTGCTGTGGACATCGCCACCGGACTGGGACAGCTTCTTCGACCCGCGTTACGACACCCTGTGGGCCGCAGCTGTCGACCTCGACATGCCGATGGCGATCCACACACTCGCCGGCCAGCGCGAGAGCCGCCAGCTCAGTACGTTCGGCAGCAGCGTCGAGTCCAGCTACTACTTCTCATTCCGAACCCGTGACGAGATGCAGCGATCGCTGTGTGAACTGATCGTCGCCGGGACCTTCGAACGGCATCCAGACCTCAGGTTCGTCGGCGCAGAAGGTGGCATCAACTATGCGGCGGTCATGGAACAGCGGCTCGATTCTGGCTACCGGGGTTTCTGGGGGAAGCTCGACCACGGCCTGACGATGAAGCCGTCCGACTACTTCCGCCGCAACGTCTTCCTGACGTACATCAACGACGAGATCGGCCTCAACAACCTCCGCTTCACGGGTTCGGACCATTTCATGTGGTCAGGCGACTATCCGCACGGTGCATCGACGTGGCCTCGATCGCTCGAATCGATCGGACGTGAGACTGCCGCCGCCGGAGTCGACGCCGAAACCGTCGAGAAATTGACGCTGACGACGGTTTCCGAACTGTACGGCATCGACCTCACAGAAGTCAGCCGGCCGAGTCCGGCGATCCTCGACCGCATCCCCGCCAGCGCCTGACCCCCGAAGGGCCCGTGTCACCGAATGTCGCCGATTGCGTGCACATTCGGTGACACGGGACGGCATCACCTGACGCTCGCGCTACTCGGCGGTCGGTTTGATGCGCCCGTCGCTGGTCACGTTGCTGGCGATCAGTTCGTCGATCTGCTGTTGATCGAACCCGAGTTCGGCGAGTAGGTCGCAGGATTGCTCGCCTGCAGCACAGGCCGGTCCGAACGCCGGCGCGGAGGCGGAGAACCCGACCTTCGCCGGCAGCCGCCAATATGCCCCGAAGAGCGGGTGTTCCATCGGCGTGAGCAGTCCGTGCTCCTCGAGCCAGTGGTCGAACGTCCGCCCGTAGACCGCCGTGACGCCGACGCCGGCAGCCGACAATGCAGCTTCCCAGTGGTCACTGCCGGCCGACGCGAATGCCTGTTCCAACGCCGTGGCGATGGCATCGTCGTCGAGGACATCGGCGAGATCCCGACGATCGAGCACAGTGAGGAGCGCGGCCCACTCCTGCGGCTGCAGTGCAGCAACGAAGATGAAGCCGTCGCTACTGCGATACAACCGGTACCGACTGCCGAGGCCTCGCTGCTCGGCGTCGGCGATGACGAATGGCGGAGCACCGTCGTAGTCGAGCATGTCGGCTGAATGGATGTACCCGGTGCTCGCCAACATCGTCGTCTCCATCGCCTGCGCGCTTTCGGTGCGATGACGGGCCCACAGCCCGAACAGGATCGCCGTCGCCGCACCGAGGGCGCTGCCGGGATCGGCATACGAATCGTTGACCGGCGAGTTGCGGCGGCCCGCCTGCTTGATACCGCCGCCCGTCAGCGCGTTCGGCGTCGAGTGGAAGGCGGCACGGTCTCTCTGTGGGCCTTTCGATCCGTAGGAGGCGGCATACAGGTGGACGGCCTGTGGATTGCGGGCGTGCACGGCGGCTGGATCGAGCCCGAGTTTGACCGCAGCGTTCGCACGGAAGCTGTGCACCACGACATCCGAGCGCTGGATGAGCTCATCGACCGACCGGCGGCCGACCGGATGCTTCAGGTCGAGCGTCAGGCTCTCCTTTCCGTGCAGGAACTTGGCGCTCTGCAGTCCGGTTCGCCGGTACGGGTCGCCCTCCAACGGTTCGACCTTGATGACCCGCGCGCCCATCTCGGCGAGGATCGCCGTCGCCAAAGGGCCGGCGATGTAGTAGGCGACTTCGAGGATCGTCACACCGTTCAACGGCGGAAGCCCGTCGTCGCCGGCACCTGTCACGGTCAGCGTGGCGAGTTCGGTTCGTCCAGCGAGCCATGGCGCGGCGGGATCGACATCGGTGGCCCCGAAGACCGGTGCGCTGCGCTCGATCACCGCTGGCGTCGCCGAGAGCTGGACGAGCGGGCCGAGTTCGCGGATTACACCGACGATCGGATCGACGATGTCGACGACCCTGGCGTTGTCGATCATGTCGGAATGATGCAGGAATTCGGCTGGGGTCAGGAAGGGGTCCGATCCGACGTCGAAGTCCTCGATGAACACCCGCATCCACTCGGCCTGCGACTTCGTCCGCATGCGTTCGCGCAGCTGCACTTCCAATTCATCGACGTCGCCGACGGTGAAGATGCCCATCGGCGCCTTCGCATATCTCGGCTCCTCGAGCACGTGGGCGAGGCCGACGGCGCGCAGCCAGTCGTGGAAGTGCCGGTCCTGACGGGCACACATCTGGATATAGCGGCCGTCGGAGCACTCTGCCGTCAGGAAACACAGCTCGATCCCCCGATGCGTCGACGGCAGAATCGCCTTTGACGGCGCGCCGTCGGTCGAGCGGCCGAGTTCCTGACGCATGACGAAGGCCATCGAGCCCTGCAGCAGACTGGTCGTCACGTGCTGTCCGCGCCCTGTCCTCGTGCGCTGCAGTAGTGCGGCGACGATGCCCTGGACCGCCAACTGCGAGGCACCGTAGGATGCGACGGGTGCCGCCGTGAAAGCCGGTTCGTCGTACCGCTTGCCAGGGTGGCCGCCGCTCAGTTGGTCGAGATCCGTCATTCTGCCGATCGCCGCGGCGACGATGCCCTCGTAGGCCTTCGACGTCGGCATCGGTCGGGTTGCTTGCTCTGTGCCGCCAACCGAGGCGAAACCGGCGATCGTACAGGTGATCAGCGCAGGGTTTTCGACGTCTAGCGAGGCCTGGTCGACGGCGATCAATCGCAGCAGTGCCGCGACGTCTGAGGCGATGAGGATGTCAGCGCTCAGCACCAGTTGACGCGCCGCCGCAGCGCCGTCCGGCGAGTGCAGATCGACCTGGATGCTCCGTTTACCGCGGTTCCACTGGAGGAAGGCAGGCATCGACCGCGCCCATTCGCCGTTTGCCGGCTCGACCTTGATGACGTCGGCGCCGTGATCGGCGAGCATCATCGATGCCAGCGGGCCGGCCATGCCGGAACTGAAGTCGACGACTCGCAGGCCGTCGAAGATCTGCGTCTGTGGTGCTGTCACGGTGTCTCTTTCCAGCTGCGTGTGGCGGAACGGGGACGGCCTACATCGGATCGGGCAGCGTCCTCCATCATCGCCACGGCAGTGCGCGCCATGGCGATGTCGATCATTCGACCGTCGTGGTTGACGGCACCGAAGCCGTCCGCTCCCGCTCGATCGAGTACGGCGATCATCCGTGTCGCCTCACGCAGTTGAGCGGCGGTCGGTGTGAAAACCTCGTTGACGACGGTGACGTGAGCCGGATGGATCACCATCATCCCGGCGTAGCCGAGCCGACGGGCGGAGAGGGCGAAGGCCCGCACCTCGTCCACGTCGGCGAGTCCGGAGACCAACCCGGTCATCGGATTCTGCACACCTGCAGCCCTCGCGGCGACGAGCACATGACTGCGGATGTAGAGCGTCTCGGCACCGTCGAGGCTCCACTCGAACCCGATCTCCCTGGCGAGATCGCCCTGCTCGGACGTCCCGCCGCCCATGTAGGCGACGCGGGCACTCGCGGCGGCGATGGCGTTGGCGTCGCGCACCGCCTCCGCCGTCTCGATGATCGGCCAGATTCGGACGGCACCGCGTTGCATGCCTCGTTTGCCCTCGAACCAACTGAGCAACTCGGCGACCTCGACAATCTCGTCCGCTGACCGCACCTTGGGTACGAGCACGGCGAGCAGCGACGGGTGCACGACGGCGTCGAGGTCACGCTCGATGGCACTCTCGCCGATCGAGTTGATCCGGACGGTCGCCAGTGGCGACTGCTCGACCGCCCGTCCACGGAGCCAGATGCCGGCGTTCTCCCGAGCTGACGCCTTCCCGGATTCCGAGACTGCGTCTTCGAGATCGAGGATCACGGCGTCGGCACCGCGCTGGTCGGCCTTGGCGATGAAGTCAGCGCGTTGGGCCGGAACGAACAACGCACTGCGGATCCGCGGCTGACGGAACGTCGCCGTCATTCGCCGTCGGCGAACAACTCGGGGTCGGATGTCCGCAGACGCCGAACGTTCGCCGCCCACATGTTCGGTAGGAAGTGCTTGTGATATGCGGCGCGTCCGCGGACGACTTCGGCCTCGGGCAATTCGGTGCCGCCGATCGCCTCTGCCTCGATGTGGTAGCGGGCGGCGACCTCGAGCATCATCGCCTCGATCGTCGCCCGCTCCAGTGACTGCGAGGCGATGATCGCCCCGTGATTCTTGATCAGCACGACGCGCTTGTCGCCGAGTTCCATGGCGAGTTCCTTGCCGGCCACTGGCGGCTTCGTCCCGTCGTCGGCATGCAGCACCTGATCGTCCCAGAACAGGACCGATCCGACGTTGTACATCCCGATCGTCCTGCCGACAGTCGAGAACACTGACAGGTAGTGCGAGTGTGTGTGGATCACCGAACGGACGTCGGGCCGCTGGTCGTAGATCGCTGCGTGGAACTGGATGGCAGGGGACGGCTCCCAATCGCCCTCCAGACGGCGCATGTCGAAGCTCACTTTGTTGACCATCGCCGGCGTCGTCTCGTCGAAGTAGCCGAACGGCGATACCCAGAATCCTTCTCCATCAGCTGAGCGCTCACTGACATGCCCGGCAACCATGCTCTCGCACCCGTTTCGGGCGAGCATCCGCCGGGAGACGGCAATACGCAGGCGCGGATCTTCGGGAACGGGGTGCCGATCTTCGAGTGTGGAATCCATGGTTGTGTCGCTTTCTCTCTCGTGACCCGTCCGTCCTGAAACCGGCGAAGCGGGCAGCGCCGTTGCGCTGCCCGCTTCGTGTGGTCATTCAGGTCGGCATCAAGCCGGATTGTTCACTTCTGGAAGTACACCGGGGTCGACACGAAGTCGCCCATCTGGCAGGTCGTGTAGCCCTTGACGACGCCCTTCAATTTGGGCGTGAAGGCCACCAGGCCACCGTTGTGGAAGACCGGGATCGACAGTGCGTTCTTCATCACCAGATCCTCGACCTGCTGGTATGACGTTGCCCGTGTCGCCTGGTCGACGCTTGCTGCACCCTTGGCGAGGAGTGCGTCGATGCCATCGACCGTTGTTCCGGCGGGATTGGAGTTGCCCGTGCTGCTGAACTTCGCTTCGAGTGTCACGCCGGGATCGCTGTTGCCGGAGTAGGCGGTGATCGCCACCGGCAGGTCCTTCAGCTTGTACAGGCGGTTGTTGATGTCGGCAGGAGCGACGGTGACCAGGTTGAAAGTGAAGCCGGAGTCCTTGACCATGTCCTGCACGGCCTGTGAAAGCGTCGTGTAGTACGGGTAGTTGATGGCACCGACGTCGACGGTGATGCCGTTCGGGAAGCCTGCCTGAGCGAGCAGTGCTTTGGCCTTGGCGGGGTCGTACGGGTACATGCCTTCGAGGCTCTTGTCGTAGGCCCAGCTGTTCGTCGGCATCGGCTGGCTCGAAGCGGTGGCAGAACCCTGCGTCAGCGACTTCGCCAACAGGTCACGGTCGAGCGAGTACTCGAGTGCCTGACGGACGAGCACGTTGTCGAATGGTGCCTTTGTCCAGTTGATATAGATCTCGGCGTACTGCGTGGTCGGCGTCAGTTTGAAGTCGACATCACCGGCGTTCTTGCCGGCCTGGGCCTCTGGCAACTGCACGTCTTTCATCGTCGCGTACTGCAGTTCGCCGGATTCGATGCGCTTCGTCTGGAACTCCGAGGCACCACCGAGCATGTCGATGCCTGCGAGGTAGCGGTCGGCGGAATCCCAGTAGCCGTCCCATGTCGTGACGTGCAGGTCAGCGGTCGGTGTGAGCTTGTCGAACGCCCACGGGCCGGCACCAACGGCACCGTTGGCGCCATACGTGTCGCCAGCTGCGGCGACTGCCTTGGGGGACGGGATCATGCCGGCGATACCGGTGAAGATGGACGGCAGGATGCCGGCGCGAGGCGACTTGAGGTGAAGTGTGACCGTGAAGTCGTCTGGCGTGTCGATCGAAGTGATCGCCGAGAGCGAGCCGACCTGTGTCGACGTCTTCACCGTCTGCGCCCGAACGAGTTCGTCCTTGACAGCCGTCGCATTAAAGTCGGTGCCGTCCTGGAACTTGACACCTTTCCGCAGGTGCAGCGTGAACGTCGACGGATCTGGGCTTTCCCAGCTCTGTGCCAGGCCGGGTGCAAACGTGCCATCCGGCTTTAGACGGATCAGCGTGTCGTAGACCCAGCGGAGCTGTTCGGCCTCACACGTGACGACACTGGTGGCTGGGTCCATCGCCTGCGGACCGTTCGTGCCGACCATCGTCAAGCGCTTTTTCGTATCGGCATCGGTCGCCGGAGCGTTGGTCGACGCAGTCGTACCGGCGGTGGTGCCGGAGGCGGCTGTGCCCGCTGCCGTGGTCGCCCCGCCGCTCGTCCCGGCTGTGGTCGTGGCCGCAGACCCTGCAATTGTCGTTCCTGCGGCAGATGTGGTCGCGGATGCACCGGAAGCGGTGGTAGCGCTGGTGGTTGTCGAGCTCGAGCTGCTGCAGGCTGCGGCGACGAGGCCGAGGCTCAGCAGAACCGGCACGGCGCGGAGGCGCCGGGATCGGTGGTTGTTCATATTCCCCCTTGGAATGAATACGTGTAACGGGCGGGCAGTGCGCCGACCGTGGAATACATATGTACATGATCATTTCTACGAAGTCAATCTTTTATATGTTAGTAAAATGGTGGGTCGATCGAACTACCGGTCACGAACTGAACCGATAGAGCCGTTGAGCGTTGCCACACGTGATTAGTTCGCGATCCGCTCGCGTGATGCCGGAGAAGTTCGATTCCATCCGACGCCACGAGTTCGGCCAGTCCGATCCGACGTGTGGATAGTCGGTCGACCACAGGATTCGCTCGACGCCGATCGTCTCGCGGTTGCGCAGGCCGAAGCCATCGACGAGGTAGGTGAAATTGAAGTGGTCCTCGACGTAGGCGCTCGGCGGCCGCTCCAACTGCAGGCCGGATCCCTTGCTCATGCGGTAGTAGCGGTCGTCGATCTGCTCTTTGAAGTATGGCACCCAGCCGGCGTCGACCTCGGCGATGACGACCTGCAGTTCCGGGAGGCGGTCGAAGAGGCCCGACCAGATCATCTGCAGGATTCGTTTCGGTGCGTCGTACCAGCGGACATCCCCGACGATCTTCACCTTGTGGGCCGTCGGCATCTCGTTGATCATCCCCACGTGGATGTGCAACGCCATCTCAGTGCTGATCAGCGCTTTCCAGACAGCTTCGTCAGCGTCGTCCCAGTCGAGGTCGCCGTGCGGCCAGCAACTGACGAGCACACCCTTCGTACCCGGGAGCCCTGCGACCCGCTCGAGTTCGGCCAGCGCCATCTCGACGCCACGGTTCGGCAGCATCATGATCGCCCCGAGGCGTTCCGGCGCATGGCTGCAGTAGTCCGAGAGCCAGTCGTTGTAGGCGCGGATCTGGACAAGGTGGAACTCGGGATCCGGGGAAGCGACGATGGCGTGTGACAGTCTGGGTGTCGGATAGAGCACAGCGGCGTCGATGCGGTCGGCATCCATCTCCAGCAGACGCGCCGCAGGGTCGTAACCACCACGGCGGATGTCCTCGAAGCGCACCCACCCCTGCATCTCCTCCGGCTTCATACCCGCGCAGGCGTTGAGGCCGAAGTTGATCGGATCGGCGACGCCGTCGAGTACCCAGGCGTCTCCCTGTTCGAATCGTTCGATTCTCGGTGCACGATCGCGGAATTTCGCAGGCAGTCGTGACGTCCACAGGTCCGGCGGCTCGTTGACGTGCGTATCGGCATCGATGATGCGGTAACTACGGCTCATCTTTCTGGTCCCTTCTCATTGATCTTCGTCAGCCGATGCGCACACGGCGGAGCACCATCGCATCGACGAGTTCTGCCGGCCCGTCCGACAACGCATACGTCTGCGAGACGCACAGATGCCGGTACGAGGCCCGCGTGACACCTTCGGCGTCGCCCTTCTCCATCAGCGCCAGAATTCTCGCGTGTGCTTTGAGTCCGCTCTCGCGCATCTCCAGATCCGGGTAGGCCCCGGATTCGGCAGCGGCTCGCGCCCACGCCTTCTCCTTCGCCGACCACAGATTCTCCAACGCTCCGACGACGGTCTTCATCGTCTCGTTGCCGCACCACGAGACGATCGCCTCGTGGAACAGGCGCATCTGCAACACGAATTCGATTTCGTTGCCCAGCGCCGCAACACCATGCTCGTACACCATGCGCAGGTACGGGATGAACGTCGCCCGGTCGTCGCGTTCGGTGCACAGCGCCGCACACGCAGGTTCGAGGTTGAGCAACGCCACGCCGACATCGTCGAGGGCGACATGCTTGGACTGCAGCACGAGCCCCAGCATGTAGGCGGCGTCGTGCGACTGCGGCACGTGGACGACGGCACCGCCCAGGTTGCCGCGCCTGACGCTGATCAAGCCCTCTGTTTCGAGGATGCGTAGCGCCTCACGGATCGATGGTTTGCTGACGCTGAACTCTTCGAGCAGGTCCTCCTGCTTCGGGAGGTTGTCGCCATCGATCAACGCTCCGCCGACGATGCGTTCCCTCAGGATGTCGGCGACCATCTCCGCCAGCCGCGGCTGACGCAGCTGCGTGCGCCCCTTGCCGGTTGTTCGGGCGCTGAGAAACGTATCCGATTCGTCGTCGGTGTGTTGGTGCTGCATTTTATGAGTGCATTGATACTAATGATGGAGAGTACTGATCGGGCATCACGCCGGCACCAGCCCGAAGCGCGCAGCCTTCTGCAGCTCCTGTTTCGCCGTCCAGACGTGGGCCTCGTCGACGACAGCACCGTGCAGGCGGATTGCTCCGAGACCCTCGCGTTGAGCGGCCTCCATCGCCTCGATCGTCTCCTGCCACCGCTGCACCTCTGCCTGCGTCGGCGAAAAGACCTCGTTGACGACCGGTACGTGACTCGGGTGGATGACCATCATCCCGTCGTAGCCGATGTTGCGTGTCTGGTTGGCGAGCCCGCGCAGCCCTTCGAGATCGGCGACGTCACCCCACATGCCGCTGAGCGGATTCGGGACACCGGCTGCCCGGGTTTCCAGGAGGACCTTCGAGCGGAAGTAGAGCGTCTCCAGACCCTCCTGCGTCCAGCGGTACCCGACGGTCCTGGCGATGTCGCCACGTTTGGAGATGCCGGAACCCATATAGGCGATTCTCGGCGAGCAGGTGGCGATGGCGTAGGCCGCGTACAACGCCTGTGGCGTCTCCATCAGCGGATTGATGCAGATGCTGTTAGCTGCCAGTCCCCGTTCCTGTTCCAGTCGCGTCAGGTGTTCATCGAGCAGGACCACGTCCTCGACACTCTGGACCTGCGGCAGCAGTACGCACGCGAGACCGGGGCCGACGACGACGTCCAGGTCATCGACCATGATCCCGCAACGCGCATCGTTGACGCGCACGTGCATCGCCGGTCCGTCGGGGTCTGCGGCATCGAGTACTTCTCGGACCTGTCGTCGACCGATCTCCTTCTCCTGCGGAGGGAGTGAACCTTCGAGGTCGAAGACGACTGCGTCCGTTCCGGACGCCACAGCCTTTCCCATCCAGGACGCACGGTTGCCTGGAACGAACAACAGGCTCCTGACAGCTTTCGGCTCTGGCATCGTGCTCTCCCTTCGCTGCAGCGCCGATCGAGCGCTAAGGTTTGATGATAGTAATGATTGCGTCTACATGCAGCATTCAAGGGACGTAAAGGGGACCGACCATGACAACAGCCACCGAAGGCCTGCGCGTCGTCGACGCCAGTCGCCACATGGCAGGCGCGATGACCGGGATGATGTTCGCCGACAACGGCTCCGACGTGATCAAGCTCGAAGCGCCGGCAGGTGACCCGACGCGGGTCCACGACGGCTTCAAGGTGTGGAATCGCGGCAAGCGCAGCATCGTCGTCGATCTCAAGGATCCCGCTGAACGGCAGTCGTTCGAGGACCTCGTCGCCACTGCCGACGTCTTCATCAACGACTTCCGCCGCGGCGTTGCCGAGGCGCTCGCCGTCGATCACGCCGTGCTCGCGGCGATCAACCCGCGTATCATCAGCATCGTCATCACCGGATTCGGGGAGCACGGCCCGCTCAAGGACCTGCCGGGCTACGAGCACATCGTCGCCGCCAAGACCGGTCGGATGGCGTCGATGAACGGCTACCGCTCAGGTCCGATCTTCACACCGACGCCGATCGCATCATACGGAGCAGCGATGTTGGCGACACAGGGGGCGCTGGCAGCGCTGCACCAGCGCAGCGGATCAGGCACCGGTCAGCGCGTACACACGAGCCTGCTGCATGCGCTGTCGTCATTCGACATGATCAGCGGATTCGGCCATCGCACGCACGAAGTCGACAAGACGGGACGCGTCTTCGGTGTTATGCCACTGGCCTTCATGACCGCCAAGACCAGCGACGACCGCTTCATCCAGATGTGCAGCCGCCAGCCGCACCTGTTCCGCAACTGGCTGCGGGTGATGGACCTCGAATACCTGACCACCGAACCCGGTCTCGGCACGATGCCGGACCTGCTCCCGTCGGTCGAGGAATTGGAACGCGTCCGCCAGATCCTCGCCAAAGCGATGGGTCAGAAGACGTTTGATGAGTGGCTGGAGATCTTCCTCAGGGAGGATGTCGGCGGCGACCCGTTCCTCAGCGCCGAGGAGTACCTGCGCCATCCGCAGGCGACATCGAACGGGCGCAGCACGACGGTGCAGTCGGATTCCGTCGGAACCTCTCTGCAGATCGGGCAGCTGGCGCTGCTTTCGGAGACGCCGTCACAGATCGGTGTCGGCGAGCCGGCACTCGGCGAACACACCGCCGACGTCCTTGCATCGCTTCCCGCCGAATTGGCTGCGTTGGTCCCGGCGGCAGGTGGCGCCAACAGCGGGCCCCCGCTCGCCGGCGTGACGATCCTCGAGGTCGGCTACTTCTATGCAGCGCCGTTCGCTATGACGCTGCTGACGCAACTCGGCGCCCGCGTCATCAAAGTCGAGCCGCCAGCCGGTGACCCTGCACGGCGCAACTGGTCGACACCGTACGACAAGGAGACCGTCGGCAAGGAGAGCATCGTTGTCGACATGAAGTCGCCTGACGGCCTGAAGATCGTCCACGAACTGGCCGCCACCGCCGACATTTTCCTGCACAACTTCCGCCCAGGTGTCCCCGAGCGCCTCGGCATCGGCTACGAGCAGTTGCATGCCATCAACCCGCGCCTCGTCTACGTCTATGGCGGCTGCTTCGGATCCCACGGGCCGTGGGCCAAGCGGCCGGGTTTCCACTCCTCCCCGAACGCCATCGGCGGGTCGGGAATCATCGAGGCCGGTGAGGGCAACCCGCCGATCAACCGGACCTACGCCGACCCCGCAGGGGCGCTGGCATGCGGTACTGCGGCGATGCTCGGACTCGCAGCCCGCGAACGCACCGGACTCGGCCAATACGTCGAGACCACGATGTTGTCGTCGATGGCCTGCACCGTGTCGCGCTGGAGCATCCAGTACGAGGGCAAGGCGCCCGGTCCGCTACCCGATCACGGCCAGCACGGGTTCCACGCCCTGCAACGGCTCTACCAGTCCGCTGACGGTTGGATCTATCTGCAGGCCGAGGGCGACGGTGCATGGCAACGGTTCGTCGATGAGTTGGGTCTCGGCGGTCTTCGCGACGACACACGATTCGCAACGGCCGAAGCCAGGGCAGAGCACGACGAAGCACTCATCGACATCCTTACGGAATCGTTCACGTCAGCCGATGCGGCCACCTGGGAGCAACGCCTGCTGGCCGTCCGCGTGCCTGCGGTGCGGGCCGACGGCATCGACTTCGGCACGTTCATGTTGACGAGCGAGCAGTCGCAAGCCAATGCCCTCTCGGTGCCGGCGGTGCTGCCAGACGGGCGCGAGTTCTGGCGCAGCTCCGGATCCGTCGAGTTCTCCGATTCGGCGACGGTGCTCGGCAAGCCTGAGCCGCTCGGGACCTCGACTGCGAAGATCCTGCGGGAGATCGGCTACTCAGATGTGGCGATCGCCGATCTCGAAGCACGCGGCGTCACGAAGCCCGTCGGCAACGGCTTGGAGGACTGAGCAATGAGCGCGTCGGCGTGTGGGGCCGGCAACACCGCTACCGTCCCCGGCGCGGCAAGCGGGATCGGCTATGCGCTCTGAACCGCGTTCGCCGCCGAGCAGGTGAACATCGTCATGCTCGACATCGAACACGACGCCCTGCAGGACGCAGCCCGGCGACTGCGGACGACCGGTGCGGCCGTCGAATTCCTCGTCACCGACGTGACCTCTGCAGAGGATCTCTGCGCCGCCGCAGTATTTCACCGACGAGCAATTCGGTGGGGCGGACATCCTCGCCAACAACGCCGGCGTCAGCGCCAAGGGAAGGGCATGGGAGTTGTCGCCTGCCGACTGGCGGTGGGTAATCGATGTCTGCATGTGGGGCACGATCAACGGCATCTCGGCGTTCGTGCCCGGCATGGTCGAGCGCGGCCGACCGGCCCATGTGATCAACACCGGCTCGATGATGTCGCTCGGCGCCAACGCCAACGGAGGGCCGTACCAGGCGTCGAAGCAGGCGATTGCAGCGATCAACGAATCGTTGCAGTTCGATCTGGCGGAGGCGGCGCCACACGTCGGCGTCACACTCCTCTGCCCGGGATACACGTCGACGAATATCCGCTCGGCCGGCCGCAATCGCCAGCCACAGTACGCCACGACAGACCCGCCGGTGTCACGGTCAGCACCGCCGGGGTCACCACCATCGGGTTCGCCGTCGACAGGCTCTGACGCTCCGGTCACCGCCGTCGTCCACGCAGACCCAGCGCGAATCGCCGCCCTCGCCGTCGCGGCAGTGAAGAAGCGGCAGTTCTACGCCTTCGCGCGACGTTCGCTGCCTGCGTCTCGTCTCAGTCGACGTTGTAGAGCGCCTTGGCGTTGCCGGCAAGCAGCTTGAGCCGCTCGTCCTCCGGCACACCGTCGAGCTGGCTGTCGATCGAGGTCTTCGAGTTCGGCCAGTCTGACCCGCCGTGAGGGAAGTCGCTCGACCACATCATCTGGTTGATGCCGACCTTGTGCCGGTTGGCGACGCCGTAGTGGTCGGTGATGAACGTCGTGGCGATGTTGGTCTCAAAATAGTCGCTCGGCTTACGCTTCAGCTTCGCCTGCTCCTTCGCTGTACCCCGCAGGAAACGATCGTCCATCTGCTCCTTGAGGTACGGCATCCAACCGCTGTCGACTTCGACGAGCACTAGGCGGATGTCGGGGAAGCGGTCGAATACGCCGGTGCTGATGAACTGCGAGATGCGGATCGGCACGTCGAAGAACCGCATGTCGCCGGTCGCCTTGCCGCGGCTCTTGTCACCCTGGGCCTGCGTGGCGAAACCGACGTGGATCGACAGCGGCACTTTCTTCGCAGCGGCTGCCGCCCACAACGGATCATCCTCTGGCGAGATCGCTTCGCCGCCGTGTGGGTACTGGCCGAGCATTGCCCCGCGCATGCCCGGCAGCGACGTCGCCCGTTCGAACTCGGCAACGGCAGCCGCGACGCTTGAGTTGGGGATCATCGCGACACCCCACAGGCGATCGGGTGCGTACGAGCAGAACTCGGAGAGCCAGTCGTTGTACGCGCGGATGCAATCGACGTGGAACTCCCCGTCCGAGTTGTTCCAGAAGAGTGTGTTGGAGATGCGTGGCGTCGGGTAGATGATCTCTGCGTCGACGCCGTCGCGATCCTGATCCTCGAGGCGCGGTGCCGGCAGGTAGCCGCCTTCGCGCACCTCCTCTTTACGGATCCAGGCTTTGCGGTCCTCCTGCGGCAGACCGGCGGAACAGTTGCTGCCGAAGTTGATCGGATCGAGGGCGCTTTCCATTACCCAGGCGTCGCCTTCTGGGAAGGTCTCGACCCTAGGGGCGCGATCGCGGAACTTGGGCTGTACCCGATCGATCCACAGGTTGAACGGTTCGTTGATGTGGGAGTCTGCGGAAACAACGTGCATGGGGCGCATCTTATTTATCATATAGATGTTAGAGCTGGAAGGGAAGAGCCTCCCGAGGAATTTCTCCGCACGGCATCCTCGACGACCGTACCGTCGAAGAACCCCCTGCCGAGCAGACCGATCGGATTGTCGAACACGAACGCCCTGTACTGCTCCTCGGTCAACAGACCCTTGCGCACGAGACCCCACGACTCCGCCACCACGTCCGCCATGTCCGGCACGTCCCAGTGGGCGATGTCCGAACTGAATACCGGTTGCATGGCGACACCGCCAGGGTTCGCCGGCGAGAAGGCGAAGGCGATCGTGCGGTCATCCGCCTCGCAACCGAAGTACATGCGTGGGCTGAACAGATCGACGAGATCCTGCTTCGAGTCGACCTTCAGGAACCGGTAGTCGTCGCGGTCCTCCGGTGGGCTGCCCACCGCCGGCAACATGATCAACTTGCCGGCGACGTCGTCGATGCCCTCGATCAGACGATCGCCGTGCTCGGCGAACAGCGACTCGAGCAGGGTGTAGTCGATCGAGGCTGGGTCCAACGTCTGCAGCGAGACGATGTTGCGCTTCTCCCAGTGTTCGATGATGTCAGCGAGCAACGTGCTCGCCCAGGCGACACCGCATTCGAGGAACCCGAGGCGGAGTTCGGGGAAACGCCGCGTCACACCACCGAAGTACAGCGACTTGCACAGCTGGTACATCTTGTCGCGGAACGAGCCGATGTGGTTTGCCGAGTAATTGCTGATCGACACGTACTGATTCGGGGCGACGTCGCCGAGTCCGCCGTGCGACACCAGTGGGTAGCCAAGTTCGGCGAAGGTCGCCCACGCCGGGTCATAGTCGTATTCGCTGTCGAGACCAAAGTTGTCGAACCAATGCGTCTGCCCGGGTACGAGCCAGATCGACGGCACCGGCGGCACCTCGGCGATAGGACGCCACACACCCTCCGGAATCGCCGCAACCTTCAGCCCGATCTGCTTGCAGTGGCGCAATTCGGCGATCGCTTCCTCCGGCGTGTGCATCGGGATGATCCCGCCGATCGCCAACCGGTCGGCGTATGGCGCGAACGTGTAGGCGTAGAAGTCGTTGAATCCACGGCACACGCCGCGCCGCATCTCCTCGTCCTCGTAGCGGCCGGAGCCGAGCCCCTTCGTCGGGAACAGCAGGGCGAAGTCGATCCCGAATTCGTCGAGGCGGCTGTACAGCAGATCGGGCAGTGCTGCCGTCGCCAGATCGAGTGTGTTCGATGCCGGAGAACCCCACCACGCACTCTGCGGTGAGCGCGTCCTGCGCCGATCGGCTGCGCTGCTACTGCCACCGATCGACTGCTCGACGGGCATCTGCCGGCTACGGTACTCCTCGAACCGCTTCGGTCCGAGCGCCTCGCGCAGGAACGGCCAGACGGCCGGCATGAATTCGATGACGTGTCCGTCGCTGTCGATGACCGGATGGTCGAGCGACGCGTTGACGGCGCGGGATGATTCGTGCATGTCGGTGCTCCCCTGTTGACGTTGTGTTTGCGGCTGGCCGTCCACCGGACGCTTCTCCAGCATCTCAATCTATGTAATCATAGAGCTATGAGCACGACCACCGACGAAACCACCGGTCTGACCACCGAACCGACGAGGACCATCAGCGGCTTCAGCCACGTCAATCTGTTGGTCACCGACCTCGTTGCGGCGAGGCACTTCTATGCGGACATCCTCGGACTTCCTGAGTTGCCGCGGCCTGGGGTCAGCGGCAAGGGTGCGTGGTTCCGCGTCGGTGATCTGCAACTGCATCTGAGCGAAGTCGCCGAGATGCCCGGCAAGGTTGCCGGCGGCGCGGCCCACATCGCCATGTACCTGCTCTCTGACGACTTCGACGAGCGCGTCCACTCGATCGAGGAGCGCGGCGGAACGCTCGCCCGCAGCCCACAGTCACGCGAGGACTTCGGCGTTCGCGTCCGTACGGCCTTCATCAACGATCCGTCCGGCAACCTCGTCGAGTTGACAGACGTCGGTCCCCTCGCCTGACCGCCCTCCTCGCCTGACACCGGCCGCTCCCCGCGATTTGTGCACAACACCCACGTCACGTGGCTCAACTGCACAAACGATCGAGCGCAGGGCGAGACGGGGCGACGACGGGCCCTACTGCTAGTCGATGATGCCGAGGCGGCGGGCGAGGGTGAGCTGTTCGCGGACCCTGACCAGGCCGACGAGGTCGTAGACCTTGTCGCCGACATGGGCGACCTGCAGGCCCTCGGCTTCGGCTGCCTCCAAAGTCGGGAGGATCTCCAGCCAGCCATCGAGTTCCTCACGTGCGGGAGTGAACACCTCGTTGGACGCGGCGATCATCTCCGGCAACGTCCCACAGTGCACGCCGCTGTAGCCGAGCATGCGGTTCTCGGCGGCGAACTCCCTGGCACCCTCGCCATCCTTGCGCGCCGTCATGCCGCCACCGATCGGGAACGGGACGCCGGCGGCGCGCACATCGACGAGGATCTTGCTCCGTAGGTACAGCGTCTCCGTACCAGTATCGGTCTGCTGGTAGCCGAGCTGCCCGCCGAGGTCACCGAAGACACCACCCTCGACGCCGCCGAGGTAGGCGACTCGCGGCGAGGCGTCAGCGATCTCGTAGGCCATCCGCACACCATGTGCGGTCTCGATGATCGGACGGACGAGTACCGAGCCTACCTCGAGGCCGTGACCTTGCTCCGCCTCCTCGATCATCGCCACGAAGTCGACGACCTGCTGGGCGCTTTCGACCTTGGGGACGCTGAGGCAGTGGAGCTCCGGGCACATGCACGCGTCGATGTCGTCGGCCATCCCGGTCGATGGCATGTTGGTTCGGGCGAAGACATACGCGCCGATCGAGGCGATGACCTTGGCGGCGTCACGGAATCCTGCCCGCGCCTCGTTCTTGAAGCGGAGCGGTGTCGAGTCCTCGAGGTCGATACAGACGGCGTCCGGTCCGCTCTCGGCGATCGACCGGATGCGGTCGGGGTTGTGCCCGCCGACGAAGACGAGTGTGCGGATGAGATGTGCATTGCCCATGGCAATCCCCCAATGTCTGTTGCTGTGGTGAAGAGCTGTGTGGTGAAGCCGCCGGCCTGCGAGGAAATGCGCCGCCTCAGCGGGCGACGACGACCGAACTGCCGTGACCGAACAAACCCTGGTTGGCGGTGATGCCGACGGTCGCGCCCTCGACCTGGCGGTCGCCGGCCTGGCCGCGCAATTGCCAGACGAGTTCGCACACCTGTGAGATCGCCTGCGCCGGGATCGCCTCGCCGAAGCAGGCCAAGCCGCCGCTCGGGTTGACCGGGATGCGGCCGCCGATCGTCGTCGCGCCCGAGCGCAGCAGTCCTTCGGCTTCGCCTTCCGCGCACAGTCCGATGTGTTCGTACCAGTCGAGTTCCAGCGCGGTCGACAGGTCGTAGACCTCGGCGAGGCTGATGTCCTCCGGCCCGATGCCTGCCTGCTCGTATGCGCTCCAGGCGATCGAGTCCTTGTACTTGCGATCTGGCGCCGGAACAACGGCCGTCGAATCGCTGGCGATGTCCGGCAGTTCGAGGATGCTCTGCGGATAGCGCGGGGTGACGGTGCCGACGGCCTTGACCCGGCACAGACCGTCGGTGGTTCCGCCGTCTTTGTTCAGGTGCCTGCGGGCGAAGTCCATGCTGCACACGACCATCGCCGCAGCACCGTCACTGGTCGCGCAGATGTCGAGCAGGCGCAACGGGTCGCTGACGACGGGACTGTTGAGTACGTCCTCGACGGTGCTCTCCTTCTTGAACCGGGCGTTCGGATTGTTCAAACCGTGCCGGCTGTTCTTCACCTTGACCTGAGCGAAATCCGCCGCCGTGGCGCCGTACATGTCCATACGCCGCCTGGCGAACAGCGCGAAGTACACCGGGTTCGTCGCCCCGAGCACATGGAAGCGCTGCCAGTCCGGGTCGTTCTTGCGGTCCCCGCCACCGACAGGCGCGAAGAAACCCTTCGGTGTCGTGTCGGCGCCGATGACCAAGGCGACATCGCAGAATCCGGCGAGGATCTGCGCCCTCGCGGAGTCGAGCGCCTGCGCGCCTGACGCACATGCGGCATAGCTGCTGCTGATGCGTACGCCGTTCCAGCCGAGCTTCTGGGCGAACGTCGCCCCGGCGACGAATCCGGGATAGCCGTTACGGATCGTGTCCGCGCCGGCGACGTACTGGATGTCCTTCCATTCGATGTTCGCGTCGGCAAGCGCAGCTCGTGCCGCGACCATGCCGTATTCGGTGAAGTCCCTACCCCACTTGCCCCACGGGTGCATGCCGACGCCGAGGATGGCGATGTCCTTGGCGTCATTCACGACGGTGCTCCATGCTTCGCTTCGCCCGTCGAGGCGACGCGCGGGGTGGCCGGTGCCCAGGCATAGACGACGTACTGGCTCTCGTCGTCGGCGTGTGCATCGTCGATTTCCAGTTGCATCTCCATGCCGACGTGCAGATCGGCGGCGAGGACGCCGCGGGCCACTCGCCCGAGGACGACAAGACCCTCGTGTTTCAACGACACTGCGGCGAGGGCGTACGGCTCGAACGGCGTGGTCGTCGAGACGAACGGCGCCGGCGGCGTGTAACGATTCTCGGTGTAGCTCCAGATGGTTCCGCGTCGGGACATCGGTGTGCGGTCGAGGGTTGCCGATTCGCAGGTCGGACTCGGGCAGTCACCGTCACGCGGGGGGAACACATAGGTCCCGCAGACGGGGCATTTCGAGCCGATCAGTGTTGGAGCGTCCTGATCGTCGGTGAACCAGCCATCGACGATCGGCACCCGTGGGAGCGCTGAGATTTTAATGATGTAAATGATAACATCACAGTAATGGACCTGACCGAGACGGAAGACGAGAAATCGTTCCGCGCCGAAGCTCGCCAATGGTTGCAGGCGAACGTGCCGGCGACACCGTTGCCGAGCTTCGACACGGCGGAAGGATTCGAACTGCACCGACAGTGGGAGGGCCTGCTGTTCGAAGCGGGATGGTCGGCCGTCAGTTGGCCGGTGGAGTACGGCGGTCGTGGTGCCGACTATCTCAAATGGCTGATCTTCGAGGAGGAGTACTGGCGAAGCGGGGCGCCGGGCAGGGTCAGTCAGAACGGCATCTTCCTGCTCGGGCCGACGATCATCGAGGTTGGGACCGAGGCGCAGAAGGCGCGCTACCTGCCGGCGATGGCGTCGAGTAGGGAGATCTGGGCGCAGGCGTGGAGTGAGCCGGACGCCGGAAGCGACCTCGCCAGCATCCGCAGTAAGGGACGCCTGAGCGACGACGGGACCGAGTGGATCCTCGACGGGCAGAAGACGTGGGCGAGTCGGGCAGCGTGGGCCGACTGGTGCTTCGGGATCTTCCGCACAGACCCGGAATCCATTCGCCACAGGGGTCTGACGTTCATCCTCATCCCGTTGGACACGCCGGGTATCACCGTTCGCCCGATCGCCCAACTCGACGGCGATGCCGGCTTCGCCGAGATCTTCTTCGACGACGTACACGTCCCCGTCGCCAACACCCTCGGCGAGCCGGGCAAGGGCTGGAACGTGGCGATGGCCGCAGCCGGGTTTGAGCGCGGCGTCAGCCTGCGCAGTCCTGCCCGTTTCAACGTCGCCGTCGACCGTCTGATCGAGCTCTGGAAACAGGTTGGCGACCTCGACGACGACACGATGCGCGACGCCGTCACCGACCTGTGGATGCAGGCCGAGGGCTACAAACTGCACACCGCGATGACTGTCACCAAGCTGCTCGAAGGCGGCCACATCGGCAGCGAATCGAGCCTCAACAAGATCTTCTGGAGCGAGATGGACGTGCGCGCCCACGAACTCGCGCTGCAGCTACTCGGTCCTGGTGCCGAACGGACGGATGGGCCTTATGAGTCGTGGGTCGACGGATTCCTGTTCAGCCTCAGCGGGCCGATCTACGCGGGCACCAACGAGATCCAGCGCAACATCATCGCCGACCGCGTACTGAACCTGCCGAGAGCCTGAGGAACAACGATGCAATTCAGTTTCAGTTCCGACCAGCGCGATTTCGCCGCGAGCCTGCGGGAGATGCTGACCAACGAGTTCACCACCAAGCAACTGCGCGAGATCTGGGACACCGGCACGGGTCACGATCCGGCGCTGTGGGCGCGGCTCTCCGACATGGGTGTGCTGTCGATGATGCTGCCGGAAACCGACGCCGGCATGGGCGCCGACTTCACTGACGTGATCCTTTTGCTCGAAGAGCTCGGCAGAGCGGCGGTTCCCGGTCCGGTGTTCGAGACGATGACCGTCGGTGCATTGGCGCTGCACGGGACCTCCTTCGCTACCGGGATTGCCGACGGTTCGGTGGCAGTCACAGCGGCATTGCTCGGCGAGGCGAACGTGCCTCACGCCGGCATGAGCGATGTCGTGCTGCTGCGCGATGGCGATTGTGTCTCGGCGGTCGAACGCTCCGCACTGCAACTGACGAGCGTGTGCGGTCTCGACGGCGGGCGCAGCCTGTCGACGATCCTCCGTCCAACGGGCCTGGGAACAATCGTGGCGATCGAATGGTCGGAGGCGATCGATGCCGGAGCGCTCGGCGCTGCCGCATACCTGCTCGGCGTGTCATCGCGGATGCTGGAGATCGCCGGGGACTACGCACGCGAGCGGCGTCAGTTCGGCCAACCGATCGGCGCCTTCCAAGCGGTGAAGCACCTGATGGCCGACGCATTGCTGAAAGTCGAGTTTGCCAGACCGGCGATCGCCAGGGCCGCGTGGTCGATGGCCGTCGGCGACGACGACCGGTCGCGTGACGTCAGTATGGCCAAGGTGCTGGTGGCGGATGCGGCGGTGAAGGCGGCGCGAAGCGCATTGCAGGTCCACGGTGCGATCGGCTACACGTGGGAGTGCGATCTGCAGCTGTTCATGAAGAAGGCGTGGGCGCTTATCCCGGCATGGGGAACGACGACGTTCCACCGTCGCCGAGTCTCCGACGCCGTCCTCGGGGTCAGGGTCTGAGTGGATGCGAGCGGCAAGCGGCCAGGGAGCGGCTGCGGAGGACGGTGGTAATGTCGAACGGTGGCACGTCGGGAAGAGCCTTCGTAGACCGCGTTTGCGGTGCTCGGGCTGCTCTCGTTCGATCAGGAGCTTTCCGGGTACGACCTCAAGAAATGGGCGGACGGCAGCCTGCGCTTCTTCTACTGGTCACCGGCGATCAGCCAGATCTACAGCGTCCCTTAGGCACCCTTAGGCAACTGAGACCAGTTCGCTTTAACGGTAAGCAGCGCCCGAGCAGCACGCCGCCGGCAGCGTTCGATCGTCTCTAGCTTGCTGAGCACAGGCTTTGGTCCTGGCGCCAGGTCTTCATCGTCAGCCAACAGCCACTGCAACTGACCGGCCCCCTCGAAGATCGAACGCGCCAAAGGAATGTGGCCAAAGGTGAGCGAGTAACGATCGTCCACGTCGAACAGCGCGGACACCGACCGGGTCATCTGCAACACGGTCGCCGTCACCATGAACATTACGGTGCGGCTCTGTTCCCGCATGGTACGAGTCCATCCGAGGTCATGCTCACCGAGATACAAGTCGCCGCTCACCGTCGACGTCGCCTCGGACCGGCCTTCGGTCGCCACGACGGCATGGGCCCACGCTCTTGGTGTGTGCGGAGGTCGCTCCCCGAGTACACCCTCGAGGAACAGGAATTGAGCCCGACGGCAGCAGCAAAAGTCCTCGGCGTTCCGCGCCAGCTTGTGGATCGACTGCTCAATACCGGCCGACTCTGCCCACCGGCCGATCTCCGCGTCTGAGTTGTACCGCTACCTCCAAGTTCGCGACACGCGTTTCGACGCCGTCGCGGACGTTGTCAACGAGATCACCAACGGTCTGCTGCACGTCGGTCTCAGTGCAACTACGAAAGGTGCGATCAGCCGCATCACACAGCGCGACACCAACGAAACTGAGGGCTGATCTGACCCTTTATGGCGTCTCGTTGGCGACGAATCGAAGTCGATCTGTCGGGCTACTTCGACCGGCGCCGTGGCAGCGATTTGAGCGGCGGGTCGAGCAGACTCGCTGCCAGTTTCGCCGTCCTCTCAGGCCTGTTGCCGAGGGATGTGACATAGCCGGCGGTTGTCGCCGTATTTGCGTGGCCGACATGTCGGGCGATATCAGCCAACTCGGCACCATTGGCGTACAACGTGATGACAACGGTACGTCGTCCGACATGCGTACCCAGATGCTTCGGGTCGAGTCCAATCTTGATTGCGGTCCGACGCAGGAGCGCGTCGATGTGCTGCCGGCTCACCAGTCCGCCCGACTCCGTAATGAAGACCAGTCGAATTGTCGATCCTTCGTAGGTCTGCTTCAGCCACATCGGGCCGCTTGATACGCGCTCGCCGTCTTGTCGCTTCTTCCAGTCGGTCAGTCGCGACAAAAAGCCGGGGGCGAGGTGATGGACGCCAGCGGCACCAGCAGTTTTCGGTGGACCGAGCGTCGTCCCGTGAAGGGTCGAATAGGTGACTGCTCGCCGAACGGTGGCTGTACCCAAACCGACATCGAGATCGTCCCACGAGAGCCCGAGCGCTTCGCTGACTCGCAGCCCGGTGGTGAACAGAACGCGCACGACCAACCCGTAACGATGGGTGTCAGTCGCTTCGAGCAACGATCTCACCTCATTCAACGCCAACGTTCGGCCAGCCTGCTTGACGACCTTCGGCGGCTTCAACCGCTCGACGGGATTGACGTTGATGAGGTTAAGTTCTCGCGCCGATGCAAAGACCTGCCGCGCAGTCGTACGCGTATCGGAGACGGTCGTCGCCGCGAATGTCGAGACAGCGCCGATTGCCAGATGATCAGATCTTCCGTTGTCACGTCGACCAAACGGAACTCGCCAATCTCACCCAGCCGACCAACTCGCTGCGCCTTGCGATCTAGCGATGATGAGCGGACCCGATGGCGCGCTTTGTTGTCGAGCCACCATTTCGCAAACTCAGCCACCGTTGTGTTGGAGCCGAATCTGCTTTCGCCTCGCTTCGATTCTTGTCCCAGAGCCACGGCCTCGTCTCGACGAGCGATGGCGGCGATCCATCGACGGGAGTCATCGTCTTTGTCGTAGGTTTCCGAGGCATCTCGAACCTCCCGTAAGCAGGTTCGACCCTTTCGCAGAGCCAAGTCACGCAACCGGTCACGCATCGACCCAGTTACAACGGTGAACGATCATTGACACCGCTTTGACGTTTCCCCAGCTCAGAACCCTGATCACCCTTCGCCAGTGAACAGCAGAGCACGCTCACAAGCGCATTGGCGGAAAGGGTGGGATTCCGCCAGCGCACGTCCAGCACGAGGTCAGAGGCATCTGTGCAGGCCGGAAGTCAGCAACCAGGTCAGCAACGACACTGAGCGGTACGCATCGTCGACATCAGCAAGCTCTAAGCGAGGTTTGAGTGAGTGGGATTCCGCGGCACATCAGAAATGACCAGCTCAGACAGTCATGCCCCCCTTGCGGTGGGCACCCTGGTAGATGAGAATCTGTTTGGGCCGTTCGCCGAGCCCGGTTCCTCAATGATGCTGCGAGCTCGTAGCTCAGACTGGTGCTGGGGTCTGTAGGCACCCTGGATTGTTGCTTCGAGCACGAGTGTCAGATTCTCTTTTTCTGCAGGTCCCGTGAA
>JANXUF010000064.1 GCA_025356335.1 Actinomycetes bacterium | reverse complement strand
GCCATTGCCCCCGCGCAGATGTACAGACCGAGATTGTCGCGAGCCAATCTGGCGATGCGCCAGATCCGGAAGAGCATCGCTGCGTACAGCAGGATCAGGGCGATCGAGCCGAGCAGACCGAATTGCTCTGCCCACGCAGTGAAGGCGAAGTCCGTCCATTGCTCAGCAACCTCGCGGCCGTTGGTGACCTTGCCCTGCAGCCAACCCTTGCCTTTGATGCCACCGATGGCGATGGCCTCCTGGGCGTGGCGCTGTTGCAGGTTGAGGAACGCACCGGTCTTGTCTTTGGCGTCGGTGTTGACGAATGACGTCAGGCGCTCCACCTGATACGCACGGACGACGCCGCTATAGGTCATCGCCGTCACCGTCACGACGGCGAGGAGGCTGATGAAGAGGATGTAACGAACGTGGGCACCGGCGATCAGCAGGATGCCCATCGCCATGGCGATCAGTACCGACGCGGTACCGAAGTCCGGCTGCAGGAGTATCAACCCGACCGGAGCACCGATGAACAGCAAACCGGTGACGAAGCGCGTATAGGTCATCTCCCGCGGTCCGTCGCGTCCCTCCTGCGACAGGTATCCGGCCGCCAGCACGAGCACGGTCACCTTCGAGAATTCTGCGGGCTGGATGAGGATTGGACCGACACTGAACCACGCGTGGGCCCCTGATCCGCTCGGCCCTGTGCCCTTGACCAGCACGAGCATCAGCGCCAGCAGCGTCCCGACGTACAACCAGGCGGCGCGGGCGCGCAACCATTCGTAGTCGATCGCCATGATGATCGCCATCCCAGCGACGCCGGCAATGACGAACAGCACCTGGCGCTCGAGGTAGCCGGTCGCCGGATGACCGTTGTAGGCCAACCACGGGGCAGACGCCGAGTAGACGCAGGCAAATCCGCAGACGAGCAAAGCTCCGGTGACGAGCATCAGCACCCAGTCGACGTTCTGGTTCGGCCGGCTGGTATGGCGTTTAGACGAAACGAGGTGGCGACGTTCCTTGATCGGCGAGAGCGTCGTGGTCATCGCTGGCCTGTCATCGCTGGCCTGTCATCGCTGCCCGGTGGAATCACTCGGCGGAGGGGCGTTGAGACATCCGGGATCTGCAAGCGTCTCCGGCAGTGCGGCGGCCGTTTGATTGACGTCGATCGGTTGATCGCTGATCTTCACGGGCGCCATCGGATGTTGGCCGATCAGCGCCTCGAACATGCACTTGACCAATGGCGCCGCAGCTTGGGCGCCGTAGCCGGCTTTTTCGAGATAGGCGTTGACCGTATAGCCATTCGGCGTGCCGACCGGCGTTTGGAAGGCGGTGAAGACGGAGGAGTCGTTCTCCGACAGGCTGTCCTTGCCCTGCGCCGTTCCCGTCTTGCCGGCGATCTTTGTCTGCAGGTCGTTGAAGCGGTCCTGTGTCGTCGCATTGTGTCCGGCAACACCGGGACCGTAGACCACTCGTTCGAGGCCGACGATGATCGGTCCGGCTTTGGACATGTCGAGCTGCTGGCGCACCACCGGCTTGGCCTGCCACAGCACGGTTCCCTTCGAGACGTCGGCGAATCCGGATTCCAGGTCGGGGACGCCGGCGGCGTAGATCGCCCTGACGATCAGCGGTTGGAGCAGGTTGCCGCCGTTGGCGAAGGCGGCATAGCCGTTGGCCAACTGCAGCGGGGTGATCGAGTCGAGCCCCTGGCCGACCGCCATCAGCACGCTGTCACCGACGAAGAACCCGCCACCCTCGTTCTTCTTGATGACGCCGCGCGCAGCGTAGTTCTTCTTGATCGCCGCGTTCGGGATGACTCCGGCAGATTCGTACGGGAGTTGGATCCCGGTCTTCTGGCCGAACCCGAACTTGGCATATTCCTTCTGGAGGATCGGGTCACCCTCGTTCACCTGGAAGAGTTCGGCGCCGATGCGATAGAAGAAGGCGTCGGACGACACGGCAAGCGCAGCCCCGATGTCGACGGCGCCGTAGTGCGTCGGGGCCTTGAGCGCCGAGTTGTACGAGTTCTTGAACGTGCACTTGAAGTTCGCGCCATCGCAGCCGGTGATCGTGTAGGTGCCGGTGTCGTTGTAGACGTAGCCGGGTTGCATGAACCCGGTGTCCAGTGCCGCCCAGGCGGTGAACGGCTTGAAGTTCGATCCGACGTTGTACTGGCCCTGGATCGCCAAGTTGTTGAACGGGCTGTAGCGCACCGGCGTGCCATCGGCATTCGTTGCCGGAAACAGTTGCTTGAACTTCTCGCTGGAAATTCCGGCGGTGAACCAGCGGTTGTCGAATGTCGGGTAACTCGCCATCGCCACGATTTCACCGGTCTCTGAACGCTCGGTGACGAGCGCGCCTGCCGGTGCGGAATAGGTGACCGGAACGGTGGTCAACGAGTTGGCGATGGCATAGGCAGTCCGTCGCTGGCGGAGCTGCGTCTGCAACGCCTGCTCGGCAAATTGTTGGAGATCGAGGTTGATCGTCAGTTGCACGTCATGGCCCGGCTGCGCAGGGACGACGTTGAGATAGTCGAGGATCGTGCCGTTCTTGTCGATACGCACGTCTTCGCTACCGGGTGTGCCGTGCAGATCCCCTTCGAACTGCTGCTCGATTCCTGCGGCTCCGACCTTTTCATTCGCCAGATAGCCAGCTGCCAGATACGCCTGCGTCGTCGGGTCCTTGAACCCACTGCCG
Source organism: Actinomycetes bacterium (assembly GCA_025356335.1). GTDB lineage: Bacteria > Actinomycetota > Acidimicrobiia > Acidimicrobiales > Ilumatobacteraceae > JANXUF01. The sequence goes on along the minus strand of JANXUF010000064.1, from coordinate 7,602 downwards.
GGAATCGCCCCGAGGTAGCCAACGATCTGGCTGGCGATCGGTGCGTAGAGGTAGCGCCGCTGCCATGTCTCTTCGATGTCGACACCGGGGAAATCCTCTGCTCGTTCTTTGAGATCGAGGGCAAGCGACTCCTGCACGTCCTCCTTGGCGGGGAAGGGCAGGTACGGCGAATAGATACCGTTACAGCGGTTCTCGTTCGCCTGTGGGGCGGCGTTGGGATGTTTGGGATCCGCAGGGAGCGCACCGCAGTAGCGGATCTCCAAGTCGTTCCACGACGCGTACCCCAGCGGTCCGGCGAGACGTTGGAACAAGGCCATGCGGTTGGCCTTCTTGCCGAGGATCACTTCCTGGTGCACGACGACGTTGAGTACTCGTCGATTGTCGGCGAGAATCCGCCCTTGGTCGTCGAAAATCCGGCCACGCTCCGGTGCCAGCGTCACGTGCACGAGGTGGCTCGCATCGACCGCCAGTTCGACTTTGGTCGAATCGACGACCTGCAGGAACCACAGTCGCGTCCCCAGTGCACCCATCATGATCAAGGTGACGAGTCCGAGGATGCTCAGGCGCACCGCGCGTCGATCAACAGCCACGGTGTCAGTCTGCCACAGTGTTACGGTTTCGTGACGTGCAGGACCGCTTCCGCACTCCGCTGTCTGGCCACTGCTGGTGCATAATCCGAGGTCACAGCGGTTGGATGATCGGCTTGAATTTGTCGCGCTGTGCGCACAGCGTCCACGTCTGCAGTTTCGTCAACACGAGACAAAGCACCATGTTGACGATCCCGACGACGATCGACTGTTTGATCAGCCCGCGCTGTATCCACCCGTGGCGGCCCGTCATCGTGCCGACGATCGCATATATCCAGATACCGAAGGCACTGCCGGCGAAGCCGAGCGATACCGTCAGCCACCACGCCTGATCCACCGTGATCGACTCCTTGATGACAGCGACGACGAAGGCGCACACCGCAAACGTCAGTGCCGACAGTCCGAGCGGCGTCGCCAGTGTGAGGTCGTATGCCATCCCGAAGAAGAACCCGGCGAGCGCCCCGGCCTCGGGACCGGCGACGATGCCGGAACTGATGGCCATCGCCAGCATCAGGTTCGGTGTCACGTCATCGATGCGGTGTGTGGCGCAGAATGTCGTTTGGATCGTCAGTGCGACCAGGCCGACGAGCACCATGCGCAGCGGAGGCCTGCGCAGCAGTGACATCACGGCGGTCAGCCGCCCGTCGGTGAATAGAGGATGACGCGCAGCAGGCTGAGATGCGCCAGGTCGCAGCTCGGGGTGACTTCGAGGTGCGGGCCGCTGACCCCTGGACGGTCCACCTTTTTGGTGATCGTGCCGATCGGCAACCCAGGAGGAGCGAGACTCAAACCGTTGCCGGTGCCACCTCCGCTCGTGCTGACGACATCGCCGACACTGATCGACGCGGCAGCTTTGTCGGCGGAGATGAAATCCAACGTCGGCAGTGCGGAACGGCCATTGCCCTGCAGCCCACCCTGTTCGATGTCCTGTAACTGTGCAGGATCGATGGTCGTCGTCGGCGAGGTGAACGGCAGCGTCGACGTCGCCGGACCCGGCGCGGTCGTGGCCGGCACGGTCGTTGCCGGAGTGGTCGTGTCCGGAACGACCGGCTTCGTCGGACCCCTCGCTCTGGTCGTGGAAGGAGCGGAGCCGGTCGTTGGGACGGGCGTCGACGGGGCACCGGTCGTCGCTGTCGCTGCGCTCACGTCGGGTCCAGTCGACGGCGTCGGCGACACCGTCGTGGCCGACGCTGCCGGCACGGCGGAGACTTTCGCCGACACGGTGTAGTTGGCGTCCGTCAGCAGCAGCACGACGGACGTGTCGTCATAGGCTTTGGTGATCTTGCCGACGAGGCCGGCTCCACAGACGACCGGCATGCCTTCGTTGATGCCGTGGGTACGGCCCTGGTTGATCTCGATCGCCTGTTGGAAGTCGTTGGACACGGGGCCGAGCACCTGCGCAGCGATGCGCGTGTACTGGTTCAACCACGGCAGCCGGTTGTCCTTCAGCAGTGCCTGATAATCGTTGAGGATCGACAAGTAGGCGGCGGCATTGCCGCGATCCTGCTCGTTCTCCAGCCGCAACTGCTGATTTTCCTTGCGCAGATCGTCGTAGTGCTCGATGCCGTTCCACGCATTGTCGATCGGGCGAACGACAGCTCGGCCGACGTCCTGCAGCGGAGACATCACCGCTGCGGCCGCCCGCCGCGCCCCGTCGATCGCCGGATTACCCCGCTCGTCGAGCGTGATCAGCAGGATCGAGGTGAGAATGATCAGCAAGATCACGCGCCGACGACCAAAGGAAATGCGAGCCACGATCTGCGAGCAAGCCTGTTCTCGAGTGAGCCGGGGCTCAGTCGTCGTTCCCTTGTGACAAGACACTGCCCAACGCGTCGATGTTCTCCAGAGCCAGTCCAGAACCAATGACGACGGACAGCAACGGTTCGTGGGCGATATTGATGGGCATACCGGTCTCGTGTGCCAGCCTGCGGTCGAGTCCCATGATCAGCGCACCGCCGCCCGTCAGCATGATGCCCTGTTCCATGATGTCGGCTGCAAGTTCCGGCGGGGTCTTGTCGAGTGTTGTCTTGACCGCGTCGACAATCGCTGCAACCGGTTCCGCCATCGCCTCACGGGCCTGTTCGGTGGTCATCGTGACCGTGCGCGGCAGTCCGCTGATGAGGTCGCGGCCGCGGATCTCGGCGGTCATCTCCTCCTCCAGGAACCACGCAGAACCCATTTGGATCTTGATCTGCTCTGCCGTGCGCTCACCGATGGCGAGCGAGAACTCCTTCTTGACGAACTGGGCGATGGCGTCGTCGAGCTCATCGCCGGCGACGCGGATCGATTGCGCTGTCACGATCCCGCCGAGCGAAATGACAGCGACCTCGGTCGTACCGCCGCCGATGTCGACCACCATGTTGCCGGACGGTTCGTGCACCGGCAGGCCTGCCCCGATGGCAGCAGCCATCGGTTCCTCGATCACGTAGGCCGGCTTGCGGGCACCCGCATACTCAGCAGCATCGCGGACTGCGCGCTGCTCGACGCCCGTGATTCCGGACGGGACACAGATCACCATGCGCGGCTTGTTCCACTTGCTCGTGTGGACTTTCTGAATGAAGTAGCGGAGCATCTTCTCGCACATGTCGAAGTCGGCGATGACGCCGTCCTTGAGCGGGCGGATCGCTTTGATATGGGCCGGGGTGCGGCCCATCATGCGCTTGGCGTCGATACCGACGGCAACGGGTTTGCCGTCGTTGACGTTGATGGCGACGACGGATGGCTCGTCCAGCACGATGCCGTGTCCGCGGACGTAGATCAAGGTATTGGCGGTGCCCAGGTCAACTGCCATATCCCGTCCCAGCGACAGGGGGTTATTTCGTGCCATACACCTCTCCCGTTCGAGCGGACGCTGCGTGAGGACTGCCGGGGCGTTCCCTCAGTGCAACAAGCGGGTTCCGAGGAGTGTAACCGACGATCGCTTTGTTACAGATTCGGGAAGAAAATGCCGAGCTCGCGAACAGCCGACTCGGCTGAATCACTGCCGTGCACCAGGTTCTCGGTGAACAGCGTGCCGAAATCGCCGCGAATCGTGCCGGGAGCAGCTTTCAACGGATTGGTTGCGCCCATCAGCCCCCGTACGACCTCCCAGGTGTTCTCAGGACCCTCGATCGCCAGTGCGACGACGGGGCCTCGGGACATGAACTCGACGAGCCCTGCATAGAAGCCCTTGCCGACATGCTCCTGGTAGTGCTTGTCGAGCGTCGGCTGGTCGAGCGTGCGCAGGTCCATGGCGGCGACCCGAAGACCCTTGGTCTCGAAGCGTGAGAGGACCTGGCCGATGAGGCCACGTTCGACGGTGTCGGGCTTGAACAGAACGAGAGTGCGATCAGACATAACGGTCGCAAACCCTATCGCCGGTCCAGCCTCCGCGGCCCGAACGCATCCCGCTCTACGGAAGCACCGTCTTCAGATGAGTGCGGGCGGACCCGACAACGTAGAGCGAGCCGGCGACGAGGATCGCGTCATCCGCGTCGGCACCGACGAGCGCAGCGTTGCACGCCCGGGCGACGCTGGCGACGGCACTGACGTCGGAGCAGCCGAGCGCCGTGGCGACCGCAGCGAGTTCCGTCGCCGGAATCCGACGCGGCGACGGGGCATCGGTGCAGATCACCCGGTCGAATTCGTCGGCCCGTAACGCTTCCAACATCGCACGAGGCTCGCGGCCGCTCAGTAGCCCGACGATCAGCGTTCGCCTACCGGTCGGGTCGAAGTCGTCGAAGAAGACCTGCGCACAGACGTCGGCACCGTGCGGATTGTGCGCTCCGTCGACGATGACCAGCGGCTGATGACCGAGGACTTCGAAGCGGCCGGGCATCGTGACCGACGCGAAGGCCTCCTCGACGACATCCTCGGTCAACGGTCCGTTGAACAACGCTTCGACGGCTGCCAGCGCGATCGCTGCGTTGTCGCCTTGGTGACGCCCGTGCAGCGGGAGGAACATCTCTCGATACGTCGTCGTCGGTGTTCGCAGCGTCAACAGGCGGCCGCCGAGCGACAACTCGTTCTCGAGGCAGTCGAACTGCTCACCGCGCTGCAGGACGACCTCAGCGCCGGCTTCCTTGGCGGCGTCGACGAAGACTGCTGCGATGTCCGGATCGGTGACGCCCAATACCACGGTGCTCTGCGACTTGATGATGCCGGACTTCTCCCTGGCAACATGTTCGAGCGTTGGACCGGCGAACTCGTTGTGCTCCATCCCGACGTTGGTGACGACGGCAACTTCGGCATTGACGACGTTCGTTGCGTCCCACCGGCCGAGCAGCCCGACCTCGATGACGGCGACATCGACTGCCACGTCGGCGAACCAGCGGAATGCAGCAGCCGTGCAGATCTCGAAGTAGCTCGGACGGACGCCGGCGAGCACTTCCAGATCGCTCACCGCTTCGACGGATTCGGCAAACGATTCGTCGTCGATCGGCTCGGCGTTGCGGCTGATGCGCTCGTTGATACGTTCGAGATGCGGGCTGGTGTAGGTGCCGACGGTGAGGCCCTGGGCCATCAACAACCGGGTGACGATCTGCGCCGTCGAGCCCTTGCCGTTCGTGCCAGTGATGTGGATGACCGGGCAAGCGTACTGCGGATCGCCCATCACCTCCATCAGACGCTGCATGCGCTCGAGCGTCGGCGATTCGATGCGACCAGTGGTCTCGTACGACGCGTGGGCGTCGAGGTATGCAAGAGCTGCGGCGTAGTCCATGACGGCCACTGATCCTACGGTTGTTCGCAGCGACGTGCTGCTGCGGCAGCGGTCGGAGATGAGCGCCCAGTCAGGGGTTCGACAGCTGGATTCCCACGCGGCGATGGACTACGGCACGGCACGGCCGCCGATGACGTGTAGATGCCGGCCGTGTTCGCCTGATCGCCGGCTCGTGACATCGGTGAGGAAGTCTCAGGAAGCGGCGCGCCTCGGCCGGGCGATGCGGGCAGCGGTGTCGCGCGGCACCAGTGTCGGCAGTGCCTTCTTGTCGACGGTCTCGGCGTCGATCACGACCTTGCCGACATCGGTGCGGCCAGGCAGGTCGTACATCGTGTTGAGCAGTACTTCTTCCATGATCGCCCGCAAACCACGAGCGCCCGTCGCCCGCTTCAAGGCCTGCGTCGCCAGCGCGTCGAGGGCGTCCGGCGTGAATTCCAGTTCGACTTCTTCCATCTCGAACATTTTGCAATACTGCTTGACGAGCGAGTTCTTCGGTTCGGTGAGGATCTTGACGAGCGCGTCCTGATCGAGCGAATGGACGGCCCCGATCATCGGCAGGCGGCCGACGAACTCCGGGATCAAACCGAACTTCAACAGGTCCTCTGGAAGCACCTGGGCGAACATCTCACCGGGGTCGCTGTCACGGCGTGAGCGGACGTTGGCGTGGAAGCCGATGCCCTTCTGCCCGACGCGGTGCTCGATGATCTGTTCCAGGCCGGCGAAGGCGCCGCCACAGATGAACAGCACGTTCGAGGTGTCGATCTGGATGAACTCCTGGTGAGGGTGCTTGCGGCCACCCTGTGGGGGCACGGAAGCGACGGTACCTTCGAGGATCTTCAACAGCGCTTGCTGGACGCCTTCTCCACTGACGTCGCGGGTGATCGACGGGTTCTCGCTCTTGCGTGAGATCTTGTCGATCTCGTCGATGTAGATGATGCCCGTCTCGGCCTTTTTGACGTCGTAGTCCGCAGCCTGCAACAGCTTCAGCAGGATGTTCTCGACGTCTTCGCCGACGTAGCCGGCTTCGGTCAGCGCCGTCGCATCGGCAACGGCAAACGGCACGTTGAGCAGGCGGGCGAGTGTCTGGGCGAGGTGAGTCTTGCCGCAGCCGGTCGGGCCGAGCAACAAGATGTTGCTCTTCGAGAGTTCGATCTCGTCTCGGCGGGCTGTCGGACTGACACCCTGCGTCGCCTGGAAATTGATCCGCTTGTAGTGGTTGTAGACGGCGACGGAAAGAATCTTCTTGGCGCTGTCCTGCCCGACGACATAGTCGTCGAGAAACGCCCGGATCTCACGTGGGGTCGGCAACTCGTCGAAGCGGACTTCCGTGGTTTCGGAGAGTTCCTCTTCGATGATCTCGTTGCACAGGTCGATGCACTCGTCGCAGATGTACACACCCGGACCGGCAATGAGCTTCTTGACCTGCTTCTGTGACTTGCCGCAGAACGAGCATTTCAGCAGCTCACCGGTATCCCCGAATTTCGCCACGCTGGTGCGCCTCCCCTGCTACGCCCGCTCAGCGAATCGGACCGGAGCGGTCGACAGCTTGGCGGGACGAGATCACTGTGTCGATAATGCCATAGTTCAGCGCCTCTTCCGCTCCCATGACGAAGTCACGGTCGGTGTCGGTGTGGATGCGGCTCTGTGGTTGGCCGGTGTGCTCGGAGAGGATCTCTTCGAGCAGATCACGCATCCGCAGGATTTCCTTGGCTGCCAGCTCGAGATCGGTCACCTGTCCGTAACCCACTTGACCGTACGGCTGGTGCAGCAGGATGCGGGCATGCGGGAGCGCAAGGCGCTTGCCCTTGGTGCCTGCTGCCAACAGCACGGCGGCAGCGGACGCAGCCTGGCCGAGGCAGATCGTGGCGATGTCGTTCTTGATGAACTGCATCGTGTCGTAGATCGCGAACAGCGCGGTGATGTCGCCACCCGGGCTGTTGATATAGATGTTGATGTCCTTGTCAGGGTTCTCGCTCTCGAGATGGATGAGCTGAGCACAGAGCAGGCTGGCGATCGTGTCGTCGATCGGCGTCTGCAGAAAGATGATGTTGTCTTTCAGCAGACGGCTATAGAGGTCGTACGACCGCTCGCCGCGGCTCGTCTGCTCGACGACGCTCGGAACGACGTAATTGGATGCGCCGCTGGCACCGGCGCTGTACTTCGTTGCCCGCAGGAGATTGTTGAACGAGTCGGTCATCAGGATGCTCCGTCTTCTTCGATTGCAGCGTGGTCGTGATCAGCGTGGTCGTGATCAGCGTGGTCGTGATCAGCGTGGTCGTGATCAGCGTGGTCGTGATCAGCGTGGTCGTGATCAGC
>JANXUF010000045.1 GCA_025356335.1 Actinomycetes bacterium | reverse complement strand
GCCGTCGCCGCCTCGCAAGGTGCTGGGGCGACGGTGGAGACGATCGAACGGATCGCTGACCGTGTCCTCGCATCCGACCACGTCCTCGCGATCGTCAACCGTGTCGGCAATCCTCGGACATGGACGAGCCGCGAATTGCATGACATCGAGGCACGCTTCGTCACCGCCATCACCACCATGACCATCCCCCGGCTCGACACTGTCGCCATGGCCGGTGTGCTGGAGCGGTTCGAGACATTAGGCGTTGATCAGCGTGCAGCTGTCGAAGCGATCTGCACCTCGACGGCGGCTGTTTCGGTGCTCATCGGACCGGCAGGGACGGGTAAGACGTTCACCCTCGACGCTGTGCGATCGGTCTTCGAGGATGCCGGGTTGCGGGTGATCGGTGTGGCACCGTCGGCGCGTGCTGCGCTCGAACTGTCGTCGGGGGCGAACCTGACGACGTCGACGATCCATGCCCTGCTGGAACGCTGGGACCGGGGTCTCGACGACCCGATCCCGGGGTCGCTGCTGGTGGTGGATGAGGCGGGAATGGCTGACATCCGCACCCTCGAACGGCTCGTCACCCGTCAACTCGACACTGGCGGACGAGTGCTCCTCGTCGGGGACCATCATCAACTCCCCGAAGTCGGCGCCGGAGGAGGGTTCGCCTACGCCGCCACCCACTCCCCCTGCGTCGCCGAGTTGATCGTGAATCGTCGCCAACGTGAAACCTGGGAACAGGAGGCGTTGCAGGCGATCCGTAGCGGGACCGTCGCCACCGCGGTGCGCGCCTACCTCGACCATGACCGTGTCGTGGTCGCTGACAGCCCGGCAGCGATGATCGCGGCGGCCGTCGACAAATGGTTCGAGACCCGGGCGGCGGGTTTGCGGCCGGTGATCCTCGCCGGGACGAACGACCTCGTCGACCGCCTCAACGCTGCCGTCATCAACCGTCTCGTCGCCGTCGGTGAACTCGACGACAGCACACCACGCTCCTACGGGACCGGAGCATTCCGCGTCGGTGAACGTGTCGTTTTGCGCCGCAACTCGATCGAACACACCACTACGGGCGGCGAGATCGATGTCGCCAACGGTCAGACCGGGCTCATCACCCACATCGCCGACGGCCGGCTGTCGATCCTGTTGGATCGGGACGCCACCGAAATCGTGCTCTCCGACCGCTACCTGAAACGGGGCGGACAGGTCACCCACGCCTATGCGTTGACGACCCATCGGGCTCAGGGTGGGACGTGGGACCTCGGGATCGCTGTCGGCACCGACGGCCTCTACCGTGAAGGCGCCTACGTCGAACTCTCCCGAGGACGAGCCGAGAACTGGATCATCCTCACCAGCCCCGAAGCCGCCGACATCTACCACCAAACGAGCAGCGACATCATCCGTCACGACCATGGCATCACCCCCACCGAGGATCTGCCGCCAACCGTCGAGACCGACCTCGTCGAGCGGATCAGCCGGTCCCGAGCCAACGCCGAACAACACATCGCACCACACACACCCGGCCTCGGACCCACCCCCACCGACACACACACCGCCCACGCGTGGACACACCTCCAACAGCACCTCGGTGCAACACGCGTCTGGCTGACGTCGACCGACCGCATCGAGCCGATCTGGACCGTCACCCCCAGCTACCACGAACTCCTCACCCGACGCAGCCAGCTCGACACCATCCTCGACACCGCCCCACCAGACCACAGCCGCGTCATCGAGCAACTGCGCCACGGTCAGCTGAGCTTCGACGACACGACCGAACTGTTGCAGACGGCGACGACGGCTCAGGGGGACCGGCGGGCGTGGATCATCGAGCACTGGCCCGACATCGTCGAATATCAGGAAATCGCCCGCACGATCACCACCGAAACATGGGGACCCAACCCCAGGCTTCTCGACGAACTCCTCGACCACAACATCACCCACCAACTCGCCGCAGCCATCCGCAACGACGAACCCTGGCTGCGCCCCGCACTCTGTCGAGCAACCATCGACGACACCACCCACATCGGCACCGACGCCATCACCTGGCTCGAACAAATCGCCGACTACCGCAACACCACCCGCATCACCACGATCGAACCACTCGGACCACGACCCATCGGCACCGATACGAGCGAACGGCAACTCGACACCTGGACATCCCTCCGAGAATTCCAACCGTCCACCGACATCGGCCTCGACCAGTACGACTACGACATCGAAATGTGAGCCCGAAAAGCGATTCCTGCCCTGACAGGATTCGCCTCGATTCGCAATCGACGCAACACTCCCCTTGGGTCGCGGAAGCCGAAGCGACCGACGAGTTCATCGACTGGTGGAACACGCCGGCCGAAGCTGCCCATCGCCGGCGACCGCTACGACGAGCCCCTGAGACTCCTTCGGAGCGAAGGACTGATCTGTCATCGCAGGCAACGGACGCATCAAATTCGACAAACTCGCTCGGGCGCTCCACGCGGATCCGGAGCGCTCGGCACGTGCCGACGCTGCGTACGACGACGTTCGCGCCGAACACGTCAGCTACTCCCTGAATGAGTCGCGCGAGTCTCTCGGCCTCACCCAAGCGCAGCTCGCCGAAACCCTCGGCGTCACGCAACCGTCAATCAGCCATGCGCTCGCTCACACCTCCACTCTGACAGCGATCCGCCGGCTCGTCGAAGGCATGGGGTGCGACTCAAGCTCGTCGCTGAGCACGACGGCAAACAATTCGTCCTCAGCTCATCAGCGAGGGGACGTCACTCGTAGAGCCGCCCAACAGCTGCCGCATGCTCATGACTCCTCTGGATTTTCCTGCGTACGGCAACATCACCTGAAGTCGCCGACGACTACGACGTTCGCTCGGCGGGCGACCGCTTCCTCGAAGGAGCGGCCAAAGGATTCGGCGATTGCTGCGTCGAGTTCTGGGAAGAGATGGCCGTAACGATCCAGCGTCACTGTGATCGACGAGTGGCCCATTCGCGTCTGAATCGCTTTCGGATGGGCACCGGCGGCGATTGCCGACGCCACGCTGTGTGACGGAGATCATGAAATCTGCATGAGACCGACGCCGCGTTGCGCGCCTTCGAGAAGCCTGTGAGGAAACTCGACGCAGAGATCGGATTGCCCGCTCCGTTTGTGAACACGAGCGAGTCCGCTCCAGGTCTCGTGAAGTCGTTCATGTGCTGCCTGAGGAGTGCGGCGGTGAACGCCGAGATCGTGATCGACCGGATCCCTGCCGCCGTCTTCGGCTCGGTCCGGACCCACGTGTTGTCTTCGAGGTGGACGTACTGCTCGGTGACGCGGATCCGGCGATTGGTCAGGTCGACGCTGCCTCGTCTTAGACCGATGATTTCACTCCATCGCATGCCTGTGTCGACAGCAAAGTAGATCATCGCCTGAAAGCGTTCGCCATGCGCCTCGGCGAGGCGGATGACCTGATCCCAATCGAGGAAGGCCATCGAGCGCTTCGGGACCCGAGGTGGGTCGACGCGAACGCACGGGTTGGCGAGCAGCTTCTGCTTCTGGACGGCGACTTGCAGCATGCGCCGAAGTGTCCGGTAGTGGCGGTGGACGGAAGACGGAGCGATGCCGCCGGCGATCTCGTCGTTCAACCAGTTCTCGATCTCGTCGGCTGGCAGATGGGCAAGCCGGTACGAACAGAACCTCGGCAGTACATAGGTGTTGAGGTCGCGACGATAGGTCTCGAGGGTTCGCGGTGCGAGGCGCCTACACAATGACAGGAACTCCTCGGCCCACTGGGCGAGCAGCATATCTCCATCGCGAGGATTGACCCATTGCCCGCGAACAAGCTCTGCGTCGAGCTCGCGCAGAAACCGCTCGGCATCTGACTTCAGGCGAAACGTCTTTGAATGAGTGTTGCCGAGCGGATCGTTGAAACGAGCTCGATACTTCCCTCGTTGCTTCTGGATGTATGCCATGAGAACCTCCGATCCCACCGCGAGGCGCGTGCGAGGCGCGGGTGGGGCGCGTAATTGCGGTTTTTGGGGGGTACTGGCGGTCAATGACGGTCAATGTAGGTCACAACGAAAAGAACCCCTGACCAGGTATTTTAGCTGGTCAGGGGTTGGAGGCGACGTCGGGAATCGAACCCGAATACACGGCTTTGCAGGCCGTTGCCTGAGCCATTCGGCCACGTCGCCGGCTCTGGCCGTCCTTGCGGGCGGTCGCCGTACTCTATCGGTCGGTTGCACTGCTCACGAAGCTGATTGCTGATTGTCTCCGACCGGCCGAACCGAGCGCGACGACACCTGTTCATCGGACAGCACCGACAATGCGGCGAGCCACGTCGGCATTCGTGTCGGGCGGCCCTCCGGATCGACGCAGGCATGCGCTGTCACGGCGGTCGCGACCCGCTGCCCGTTCGCAGTCAGCAGATACGACATCTGCAAGCTCGCCCTCGTCGACGCCGACATCACGACGTGGACCTCGACTACATCATCGAACCGTAACGGACGGATGTAGCGCACATGGGCTTCGATCACCGCCAAGTCGATACCGGACTCTCGCAATACCGTGTAGGGGCGGTCGATCGCCCGGAGGTATTCGACCCTGGCCGCTTCGAGATACGGCAGGTAGGCAGCGTGATGGACGATTCCCATGGCGTCCGTCTCGGCGAAGCGGACGCGGATCGAGTGCGAGAACGGGTAGTCGGCGGGACTGGTCGGCGGCTCGGTCTGGATTCGCATGGCGACGAAGGTACTCGCGCCGGCTCGCGGTCACGGCCTCACCGCCATGAGGGCTCGGCATGCCCTCAACTCCGTGACCGCGACTCGTTGACCGCGGCGCTGTGAACACCCGCGCCGGGAGCACCGCGCTGTGAACACCCGCGCTGTGAACACCCGCGCCAGGAGCACCTACGCCGGGAGCACCTACGCCGTGGCCACCCACCCCCGTCGGCTACGGCGGCTCATCGACGCCGGGGTCACCTACTGGACGGTCGACGCCGCCGAGCTCGAAACCGCCGCCGTTGATGACGGCACCGATGTCGAGGGCCTGGTCGTCACGGGCGGCGCAGTCGACGGTGACGTCGAAGGCGCTGCAGTCGTCGTCGGCAGAGCGGCAGTCGTCGGCGGAGCAGCGGTCGTCGGCGCCGGTGACGTTGGCGGTGGTGGTGCAGTCGTCGCCACCGTCGGCGGGGCGGTCGCAGCAGCAGTTGTCGACGGCTGCGTCGGTGCCGGCGCCGCAGTCGACGCTGCGGTTACCGGGGATGGCGTCGTGTCGGGCGCAAGCGTGGTGTCCGGGGGAACCGTCGGCGGCGGCGGATTGGGCGGCGCAGCGACGAACTTCGCATTGAAAAAGGCGAGGCGATAGCGCTCGGGATGGGGATAGGCGCTGGCCACCATGTCGCGCCCGTTCTGCGAAATGGAGACGACGAGATTGCCGCCACTCATCCACGGCATCAGGTAGGCGTGGTAGGTGTTCATCGTCGAATCGTTGTTCCTCGGGGCAACACCTCGGTGTTCGACGGTCGTCCACGGCCCCCACGGGTCGATCGCCACATCGATGCTCAACTCGCTCCCCCAATAACCGTCGACCTTGGTGGCTGCGACCCATTGCCCGTTGAGATACCGGGGCTCCATCGGATTCTCCGCCCAATACCGTTGGACTATGGGAACCGCAGCCCCGGGGTCGCTCGACCAGTCCGTCGCCGTCCGGTACTCCGGTGCTGCCCCCAGGTTGCCCTTCGGCACCCTGGCGAGGTACATCGACGTCGCGGAATGCGGCCCGTTGAAGTAGCCACCCTCTCGGGACAGGTTCTGCTCGAACGTGTTGGCGAAGAGGTACGTGTAGTCCGCGTCCGTCGAAACGGCGTACCCGTAGATCGGGCGGACACCGGCATCCGGCGCGGCGGTGAACGACTCACGCGCCAACGTCGTTGTGTCGTAGCTCGCCAAATAGGTGCCGACAGGGTGCCAGCCGAGGCCGTCACCAGGACCAGGTGAGCTGCCGTCGACGGCCTCCTCGACCCAGAACACCTGCAGCCGCCCACCGGACAGTTCGCCGCCCATCGGCCAGAACCAGTGGTTGGCAGGATCGGTGCCGGTGCCGGACTCGAACTGCGCCGGTTTGGCGGCTGAGCCTCGATGGAGCATCGTGAAGCAGGCACCGTCCTGGACGAAGGCGACATTGTGGGCAAAGCCGGACTTGCCGAGCGTCGGGGCCGCTCCGCTGTGGTCGATGAAGGCATCCTGGAAAAGCCACAGGTAGCGGGATCCGCCGAGGGGATAGACGTGCTGATAGTCGGCACCGAGCATCGGCCCGACCCGGTTCTTGAAGAACGAATCGAGCGCTCCGGCACTGGTATTTGCTGCGCAGCCGACATCGGTCGAGACATAGCCGGCAGGTGTTCTGGTCGTCGATGCCTCCCAGGGCGGCGCCGTCGCGCCCGGCGCCGGCGTTGTTGCGACCGGGGCCGTCGGAATCGGACGGGCGACGACCTGCGGGTTGCCAGGGTCGATCTTCGGCGGAGCCGCTTTCGTCGCCGGAACGGTCACCGCTGCAACCGTCGCCGCCGCTGCGGGTGCGACCTCGAGAGGCACGGTGCCGGCGACGGTCGGAGCATCAGTTTCGACGGCGACCGTCGGCTCGGCTGCGCCGCTCGCCTGGGAGAGATCCACCGTCGTCGGCGTCTGGGTGGCGAACGAGGTGGAGGACGTGGTCGTCGATGGGGTCGGCGCGCTGGAGACCGCGGTGGTGCGCAGTCTGGTGGACGAATTCCTCGATGCTCCTGTCAAGGTGAGCGACGACCCGACGACGATCGTCAGCAACACCACGGCAGCGCGTCGATCGAGACCGTTGCTGAACGGCGCCTTGGTCAACAGCTCGGCGATGGAGCGCAGCAGGCTCGTTCGCCGCCGATCCGCACCGGGCCCATCGATCATCTCGTCACATTACGCGGTCGACAACTCACACGGGCAGCGCGCTACGGAATCGCTCGCCGATCCACTCGCCCGGCTGAGCGCACCAGACGCAGTTGGCGCTGTTACCGTTTCGCCTATGAGGGGTCGGCGACTGGTCGCCGTAGCGCTCGCAGTAGGCGGATTGCTGATTGCTGCGTGCGGTACGGACAACACATCGAAATCACAATCAGCGGCGTCGACGCAAGCGGCGGTTGCAGCAACGCACGGTGCCACCTCAGCGCAGACCGCATCATCCTCGACCGCATCATCCTCGACCGCATCATCCTCGACCACATCATCCTCGACCACATCATCCACCGACGCTCCGGCGACGACACAGTTGCCACAGCTGACCGTGGCGTTGAGCACCACCACGACGGTCGCCGCCCTGCCCGAGCGTTATGGGGCGACGAAAATGCATTTCGAGGTCGGGCCGCTGACGATCAACCCAGGGCAGAACAACATCGACTACACCAGGGGCATCCCCCAGCCGACGGTCGATGGATGGATCGTCGGGATGAACCCGAACCTCCGTTTCGCCGACGGTACGGTTCCGCCGGTCGACGTCGTCCATCTGCACCACGGTGTCTGGCTCAACCTCAGTAACAAGGACTCGACGTCGGGCCTGCCGGAGCGTCTGTTCGCTGCCGGCGAGGAAAAGACGATCCTCGAACTGCCGGCTCCCTTCGGCTATCGGTACAAGTCGACCGACAAGTGGATCCTCAACTACATGCTGCACAACCTCACGGCCAAACCGATGCAGGTCTGGGTGACCTACGACATCGACTTCATTCCTGACACCACCGCGCAAGCGAACGGGATGATCGCCGCTCGACCGATCTGGATGGATGTGCAAAACGGTAAGGGCTACCCGGTTTTCGATGTCCTCAAAGGAACGGGCACCGGCGGCACCTACGTCTATCCCGAGCAGGCCGACAATCCCTACGCCGGCGGCCCGCAGCTGAATCAATGGACCGTCGATCGCGATGGTGTGCTGATCGACACGGCGGTCCATCTGCACCCTGGCGGATTGCACGGCGATCTCGATCTGACCCGCGGCGCCAAGACCGCCCACCTGTTCCGCTCCGACGCCAAGTACTTCGAACCGGCGGGCGCCGTCTCGTGGGACGTGGCGATGACCGCAACGCCACAGGATTGGCGCGTCGCCGTGAAAGCCGGTGACGTCATGTCGATCCAGGCGACGTACGACTCCGGCCTGGCATCGTGGTACGAGTCGATGGGAATCATGGTCGTGTGGATGGCCGATACGGCACCGAGCAGTGTCGATCCGTTCACCACTGCTGTCGACGTTCCCGGGATGCTGACGCACGGCCACCTCGCCGAGAACGACAACCACGGCGGGCAGCCGGACTCGAAGAACTACGAGGACCTGACGAAACTGCCGTCTGCTCCTGTCGCCGGCAACGGGACGGTCGACATTCAGAACTTCATCTACGGCGAAGGCGACATGACGATCGCTCAGACCGTCCCGACGGTCAAGCAGGGCGGCACGATCACCTTCGACAACCTCGACGCCCCGCAGTTCAAGGGCATCTGGCACACGATCACCGCCTGCAAGTCACCGTGCAACCAGTCGACCGGCATCGCGTATCCGCTGGCAGACGGCGACGTCAACTTCGACTCCGGCCAACTCGGCACCGGTGGACCGCCGACGGCTGGCCGTGACACCTGGACCGTTCCGGCAACGTTGGCCCCCGGCACGTACACCTACTTCTGCCGCATTCACCCGCTGATGCGTGGCGCCTTCCGGGTCGAGAGCACGTAGCACCACCGGCCCCGAGAGTCGTCACACCCGGCCGCCTTCGTCAGAACACATCTGGTGTGCGGTGACGACCAGCGCTTGCGGATTCGGCGGCTTCGGCCGCGGCATCCCGGCGAAGATTGATATAGATGATCCACCCGACACCGAGCACGAGCCAGCAACTGATCCCACGGTAGAGCAGCGCAGCGGGCAACGCTCCTTCTGACTTCATTCCCACAGCGACCAGTGACGCCGCGATCGCCGTCTCGACGACCCCGATCCCTGCCGGAGTGATACCGATCGCCGCCGCACCGACACCGGCCGTGTAGATCAACGAGAGTGAAGCCCACGGCACGGGCTGGCCGACGAATTCGATCGCCGCTGCGAGACACAGACCATCCGCAACCCAGTTGAGCAGCGCAAATGCGAGCACGACAGCGCCGCCCCTGCGGTGCAGGCGGAACGTGACGAAGCGCTCGATCCCCTCGCTCGCCATCGTCCCGACGTCGCCACGCGGCCGGTTGATCAGTCGCTGACTGCGACCAAGGACCTTCGCCAGCAGGCGCTCGAGCAACGCCCTGGAGTGCTCGCGGTGCAGCATCACGAACAGCACGCCAATCGGAACGACCCCGACAACGGCGACGGCAGCACCGATCAGCGCCGTGTATCCACCTCCGCCGACCATGCCGGTGACGCCGACGGCGAGGGCGAACGCAGCGGTCGAGATGATGCCGGACATGCCGAGCGCCCAGGTGATCAACGCCGGACTGGCACCGTGATGGGAGAACTGTTTCACCGTGAAGGCAGTGGAAGCAGTGCCGCCGGCAACGGGCACCGTCACGGACATCGCGTTGCTCGCATAGGTGATGGCGATCGCACTCCGGACGGGGATCTTCACCCCGCCCTGGATCAGCGTCTGTCGCTGCATGCGCATGAATGCCGCCATCGACGCCGTCTCGGCAACGATCGCCACCGGCAGCCAGCCCCAGTGGGGGTGGCGGAGCGACTGCATCGCCGGGACGAAGACACGGCGGGCGAAGGCCGCAAAAATGATCAGGCCGACGATCAGGACGACGCGCAGCATCAATACCCGACGACGTCCCCCGCGCTGGGGACACTCGACCGCTCGGCCGAGGGCGCGATGGCGAGAAGATTTCCAGGCAATCGACTGCTCGTCGATCGCCACGACGTTGCCGCTGTCGAGGGTCGGTGGCAGCGAGATGCCGTCCTCGGTCGAGACGCTCACACTCCGATCCCCACGATCATCGCTTCAGGCTAACAATACTTGATCTCGGTCACGCTTCTTCGAGGTGCGGTCATTGTCACCTCGGAGACGGGAATAAACAACTGCGGATGAAGCCGGTGACGATGACCGGCACGGACGACGCCGGGATCCGCGGCTCACGCCCCGATGTGCTCGACCCGGTAGGTCTCTGTCGAACGTCGGCGTGCGAGCAGCACTGCGCCGGTGACCTCTGCCTCGTCGCCGAGAGCAGAGGCGACGATCGGCACCTCACGGAGCGCAGTTCCCCTGGCGGCCTCCCGGAGCGGTGCGAGCAGTGCTTCGCCTGCGCCTGCGAGCCCGCCCCCGATGACGACCAGCGCAGGGTCGACGACGTTGACCAACGTCGCCACCCCGACCGCCAGCCAACCGGCGATGTCGTGAACTGCCTGGCCCGCTCGACGATTTCCGGCTGCCGCTTCGGCGAACGCGTCTGCACCGTCGCTCGTTCCAGCGGCAATCGCCAATGCCCGACCGGATGCCAACGACTCGAGGCATCCCCGACGTCCACAACTGCACATCGGCCCATTGGCGCTGACACGGCAATGACCGATCTCACCGCTGAGGCCTGCACGTCCGGTCAGCAGACGCCCGCCGTTGATGATGCCGGCGCCGATGCCGGTGCCGACGTACAGCCAGACGAGATTGTCCACCGACTGTGCAACGCCGACTGCGTGCTCGGCAGCGGCGGCTGCGTGGGCGATGTTCCTGGCGACGGCGGGCACGTGGAAGACGTCGACCAACATCGCCTCGATCGGTACATCCCTCCAACCGAGATTGGGTGCGACCGTGCACACCCCCGTTGACGAATCGACTGCGCCGGGGACAGCTGCGCCGATCGCCCTCATTCGCTCGGGGGGGATGCATGCTTGCTCCAACGCAGATGCAACGAGACGCGTCGCTGTCGTGACGCTCCGCTTCGGGGAGCGGAGCGGAGACGCTGCAACGCCCGTCGCCCGAAGGCGACCGAGGGCATCGGTGACCGCGACCCTGGTGGTATGCACGCCGAAATGGATGCCGACGTGTGCTGCGGCATCCGGATCGATCTCGATCATCACCGGCCGTCGCCCACCTCGACTCGCGGCCCGTCCGAAGCCCAGTTCGCGCACCAGCCGATCGGCGACGAGGTCGTCGATGATCATCCCAACCGTCGGTTTCGCCAGTCCGACCTCCGTCGCCAGTTCAGCCCTGCTCCACTGCCTCCCATCGCCGAGCGCAGCGAGCACGCGCGTCCGGTTGATTCGCCGCAGCAATTGGGGGTTGCCGACCTGATCCATCTGAAGTAGGTTAGCAAATATTCCTTACCAACTTCGTTCCGCTACTCCGGAGGCAAGTCAGATGACGTCGCAACCCACACCCGCTGACAAGTTCACCTTCGGACTCTGGACAGTCGGCTGGCAGGCCCGCGACCCGTTCGGCGACGCAACTCGCCCTCCGCTCGATCCGGTCGAGTCCGTCCACCGCCTCGCTGAACTCGGCGCCTACGGTGTGACGTTCCACGACGACGACCTCGTCCCGTTCGGTAGTGACACCGACAGTCGGGACAAGCACATCACACGCTTCAGGGACGCGCTCGCCGAGACCGGGATGGCCGTGCCGATGATGACCACGAACCTCTTCACCCACCCGGTTTTCAAAGAGGGTGCATTCACCGCCAACGACCGCGACATCCGTCGCTATGCGCTCCGCAAGACGATGCGCAATCTCGATCTCGCAGCCGAGCTCGGCGCCAAGACGTACGTCTTCTGGGGGGGCCGTGAGGGATCGGAGGTCGACGTCGCCAAGGATGTCAGGGCGGCCCTCGACCGGTTCCGCGAAGGTATCGACACACTCGCTCAGTACTGCGTCGACAGTGGCTACGAGATCCGTTTTGCGCTGGAACCGAAGCCGAACGAACCGCGTGGTGACATCCTGCTGCCGACCGTCGGGCACGCGCTGGCGTTCATCAACAGCCTCGAGCACCGGGACATGGTCGGCCTCAATCCCGAAGTCGGGCACGAGCAGATGTCGAACCTCAACTTCGTGCACGCCATCTCGCAGGTGCTGTGGCACGGAAAGTTGTTCCACATCGACCTCAACGGCCAGCACGGCCCGAAGTTCGACCAGGACCTCGTCTTCGGACACGGTGACCTGCTCAGCGCCTTCGGACTCGTCGACCTGCTGGAGAACGGTGGACCAAACGGTGGCCCGTCGTACGACGGGCCTCGGCACTTCGATTACAAGCCACTGCGGACCGAGGACATCGAGGGTGTGTGGGTATCGGCTGCTGCCAACATGCGCACCTATCTATTGCTGAAGGAGCGCGCCGCTGCATTCCGCGCCGATCCCGACGTGCAGGAAGCCCTCGCTGCAGCGAGAGTGCCGGACCTGAGCATCCCGACACTGGCAGCGGGCGAGACGTACACCGATCTGCTGGCGGACCGAACGGCATTCGAGGACTTCGACGCCGAAGCCGCCGCCGAACGTGGCCACGGCGCCAGCCGCGTCGACCAATTGTTCATCGAGCATCTGCTCTGCGCCCGCTGAGATTCCCCCTCGGGTTTGACAGCTGACTCGGTTTCCTTGGCGACCTACCTAGGAACCGTTCTTTCCGCTCTCCGCCGCTCGGGCGGCTCACTTCGTTCGCATGAGCCGCCCTCACGACACGTCGTGTCACGGCTCAGGCGGACGATTCCTGCTCGGCTGCCCATGCCCCGTGTTGTTTGTGAGCCCAGGCAGCAGAGACCGAGCCGGTTTTCATACCGACTCGGGATTCGGGATCCTTGACGGCGAAGCGGACGTGGCCGATGACCAGCAGTCCGATCGCCAGTGCGAACCAGTCGTGCACGAACGTGGACCCGGTTCGCCACGAGAGGCGGGAGATGTTCGGGAAATACATCAGTGTGCCGGTCCCGAGCAGTACCAGCATCGCGCCAGTGCTCAGGGCCGCATTCAGCTTCTGGCCGGCATTGAACTTGCCGACGCGTATCGATCCGTCACGTCGGTTGCCCGATCGCAGCCACGTCCAGTCCGATCGTCTGAAGCGGTTGAGCCGGCGTAGATCCGCCCGATAGGTAGCGAACACCGCCCCGAGAAGGATCGGGACCGGGAGGGCGAACCCGCAGGTGATGTGGATCAGCTTGACGATGCGACGGTGCCCGATCGACACGGCGATCGGCGCGTTGTAGAGCACCGCTGCCGTTGCCATGCACGTCAGCATCAACACGGCGATACTGCGATGGATCATGCGCTCTGCTGTGCTGAATCGCACCAGCCGATCGGCGGAACTACTTCCCTCAACCGACTGGGTCATCGTCGCGTCCGTTTGAAGCGCCGATGAATCCATCGATGGAATAGTCGCCTGTCGTCTCCCAGTAGCCAGGCACGACCTCGGCGGTCAGTTGGATCGCCGAGAGCCATTTCGTGCTCTTGTAGCCGTACATCGGAGCGACATACATCCGCACCGGCCCACCGTGATCGTGAGACACCGGTTTACCGAGCATCTGCAGGGCGATCAACACGTCGGACCGTCGTGCCTGCTCGAGCGTCAAGCTTTCGGTGTATGTGCCGTCGAACGACAGGAATCGCACGGCCGTCGCCGCCGAGGTCGCCTGGGCAGCATCGAGGACGTCGACGAGGCGGACCCCACTCCAGTGGACCTGTGGCACGCGCCAACCGGTGACGCATTGGAAGTCGCGTACGAGCACTGTCTGCGGCATTGCCTGCAGATCGGCGAGTGTGTACGACTTCGTGTCGGCGACGAGCCCTCCGATCGTCAGCCGATAGTTCTCGGCCGTCGGGCGCGGCACGGAGCCGGTCACCGAGTAGTAACGGAATGTGTTACCGAGGGGGATCAGCGACGTCAGGCCGGTCGGGTCGGCGTTCTGGATGGGTGCCATGACTGACGCCAGCCGATCCTGCAGCGTGCGGCCCGTGAGAATTCCGGCGACGCCGAGCGCAGCGACACCGAGCACGATGCGCCGCCCGACGGCGGTACCGCCCGATTCGACGACCGCGTCCGTATCGGTAGCTCCGTCAGCATCCATGCCGGCGTCAGCGGTTGGCTGCGTCGTCATCCTTGTTACCTCGCACCATGCTGCCGCCACGCACGCCGAGTACCACGACGTAGATGCCGGCGAGGACGATCAGCGGTCCGACGATCGCCCAGAAGTTGGAGTTCGTCATCGAACTGCCCTTGACGTAGCCGAGACCCTGCAGGGTGAACAGCAGGCCGAGCAGTGCTGCACCGACACCGAGGCCGACAAACTTCGGATTCTTCATGATCGAGTCCAATCTGGCGAGACGACCGCCACGACAGCCGGTGGGAATGCCCGACGTTCTGATGCGGCGTCAGCTGTGGGACACCAACCATCGTACCGACGTCGATGTGCCGTTGCCGGCGCGGGAAACAGGGCACCGACGCACGGCCGACTCCACCAGCGCCGATCCGGGATCAACCCGGCGTGCGGCACAGGACGACGACACCGTCCGGCAGCAGCTCGACGCCGTCGTCGGCGAGTACGACGCGATCCCGGTCGTTGCTCAAGACGATCTCTCGAGACGACCGACTCAGCGGCACGACGACGGGCATCGCTGCGAGGCTGAAGATCACCTCGAATGATCCCCGAACGACCACCATCCAGCGGCCCTCCTCGTCGAACTGTGTGCACGTCGCCTCCGGCGAGTCGCCACGCAGATCCGGTTCGGCGCGGCGAAGCCGCAGCAGCGAACGGTACCAGTCGAGCATTTCGGCATGCCTTGAACCGTCCAGTTCATCCCAGAGCAATCGTGAACGATCGAGCGTGGTGACATCCTGCGGGTCCGGGAGTTCGCCCGGATCCCAGCCGAACGCCGCGAACTCCTTCGACCGTCCACGACGGATCGCTTCTGCAAGGTCTGCATCGGCGTGATCCGTCATGTACTGGAACGGACTGGAGCTGGCCCACTCCTCGCCTTGAAAGAGTAGCGGCACGAACGGCGCTGTCAGGAGTAGTGCTGCAGCGATCTGTGCCCGCCGAAAACCGATCAGGTGGGCAAGCCGTTCGCCAACGGCTCGATTGCCGATCTGGTCGTGATTCTGGGTGAAACCGATGAAGTGGTGGCGCGGTAGATCGCCGACAGGACGCCCGTGGTCGCGGTTGCGCAGCGGCGAGAAGATCCCGTCGAACACGAAGACGCGCTCGAGTGCCTTGGCGAGATCGGCCAGCGAGCCGAAGTCGCTGTAGTACCCAGACCGGTCGTCCGCCAGCACCACGTGTACCGCGTGGTGGAAGTCGTCCGACCAGGCGGCATCCAGGCCGAGACCGCCGACGGCGACGTCGTCGACGAGGCGCGGATCGTTGAGGTCGCTCTCGGCGATGACCCAGACGTCTCGATCGGCGAGTGTGCCGATGGCGTGGACGGCAGCTGCGAGTTGCTCGAGGAACGGAATCGCCGACTCGTCGTGCAACGCATGGACGGCATCGAGCCGCAGACCGTCGATGTGGTAGTCCCGGATCCACTGCACGGCATTGGCGATGAAGAAACCGCGGACCTCGTTACTGGCGCCGTCGTCAAGGTTGACCGCCTCGCCCCACGGGGTCCTGTACTTGTCCGTGAAGTACGGACCGAATTGGCCGAGATGATTGCCGGACGGGCCGAAATGGTTGTAGACGACATCGAGGACGACGGCGAGGCCGCGCCGATGGGCAGCGTCGACGAAACGCTTGAGACCGTCTGGTCCGCCGAAGGCGTGATGCGGGGCGAAGATCAGGACACCGTCGTACCCCCAGCCGCGGGTGCCGGGGAACGTGGCGACAGGCATCACTTCGACTGCGGTGACGCCGAGATCGACGAGGTGGTCGAGGTGGTCGATCGCGCCGTCGAATGTGCCGGCATCGCTGAACGTGGGGACGTGGATTTCGTAGATCACGGCGTCGTCGAGTGGGAAACCGCGCCATGCTCCGTCGCTCCACACGAACGCGCCGTGGTCGAGGGTCGCAGAAGGTCCTGGGACGCCCGCCGGCTGATGTGCCGAACGAGGGTCCGGTAGCGCCACGCCGTCGACGATGAACAGGTACTCGCCGCGGTAGTGCGACGAATCGTGCCACCAACCGGCGTCGGAACGCATCGCCAGGCGTTCGCCACTGGCGGTCTGCAGTTGCACACAGGTCGCCAGCGGGGCCCAGACGGCGATGTCGCTCATCGATCGGCGACCAGCAGGGCGACAGGGAAACCAGCGAAGAGCGTCTCGATCGACTGCATGCCGCCAGTGACGATCTCGCCCGTCAGGACATTCGTCAAGCGCCGGCCGGCCGGCAACTCGATCTCCGTCTCGAGCCATCCACCGTGCTGTTCGAGTCGCAGCGGCAGACGTTGTGCCACGGTGATGACTGCATCGCCGCGGCAGAAGGCGACGACATGGTCCGCTGCATGTCCCGTCGCCATCAGCGGCGTGTACGACGCCCGTTCACCGACGAAGCAGTCTGCGTTGCGGCGGCGGGTATCGAGCGCAGCCATCACCGTCCACAGCTTGGCGGCGCCGGTGTCGGCCGGGTCGTCGAGTCCCCACTGGTGGAGCGCGTCCGGCCGCTCGTGACGCAACCGCCTGGCGAGTGACGTCCGCAGC
Organism: Actinomycetes bacterium; assembly: GCA_025356335.1. Taxonomy (GTDB): domain Bacteria; phylum Actinomycetota; class Acidimicrobiia; order Acidimicrobiales; family Ilumatobacteraceae; genus JANXUF01. Next base: position 96,489 of record JANXUF010000045.1, on the reverse strand, counting down.
TCGTAGTCGACGGGTCGCCGGTTGTCCGGGTCGACGAGGTCGTCCGTCCACACTTCACTGCCCTGGTAGAGATCGGGGACACCGGGCACTGTCAGCGTGATCAGTTTCTGCGAAATGGCCGAGATACGGCCTGGACGAACCAGCGGGAGCGCGAATGCCCGCAGGTCTGCCCGGTAGCCGCCATCACTCAGCAGGTGATCGACGAGGTCGTGCATGTGCTGTTCGAAGGCCTCGTCCGGCGACAGCCATGATGTGCGGTTCTTGGCCTCACGCAGTGCCTTGGTGAGGTACTCGTGAACTCGCTCTGCAGTGAGAGGATAGGCGCCGACGAGTGTCTGGTGGAGCAGGTACTCGACGCCGCGATCACTCTCGCCGCCCATCCAGTTGTCGCAGAGCACGCCCCAGGCGTGCACGGCGCTGTCCCAACGTTCCGGAATCTCGGCGAGCAGATCGATTCGCAGGCGGACGTCTTCGGATCGCTTGGTGTCGTGCGTCGACGTCGTGATCATCCGATCCGGGTGCGTCAACTGCGCAGCGACATTCGAAGCGTGGAAGTCCCCGACCGACAAACCGAAATGGTCAGGGCTCCCGCCCACCTCGTTGAGCGAGATCAGGCGCGTATATCGGTAGAACGCCGTGTCCTCGACGGCCTTGGCCATCACGGGACTCGTCACCTGCTGGAACCGGTAGGCGAATTCGCGGGTCTCAGCATCGGCGTTGTCGCCGCGAAGCACACCGGCCACATACTCCAGTAGGTCGGTGCCCAACTCAGGGTGAGTCTTCAACGCAGCCGCGTAGGCGCCGTCGATGATCGCCCGGTCGGCGGCGTCGGCGGTCGTGCCGCGTCGCACGTACGTGCGGTACACCGGGAAGGCGATGATCAACGCCCGGATGGCGTCTCGCAGGTCACTGCGGATGTGGTCGCGCCGTGCACGATCTCGTTCGCACAGCCTGCTCAGCAGATTGGTCAGACGCTCGAGATCGGTGGTCAACATCGAGTCGAGCACGACCGCCTTGGCTGTCTCGATGACCTGCCTGACGTCGTCGGTGGTTCCCGTGTACTGCTGGAACGTCCGCGTCAGCGACGCTTCGCCTGCCGGGTCGACGAACAACCCGTTGACGATGTTGAGATACTCGTAGCCGGTCGAACCGGCGACAGGCCAGTCGCTGCGAAGGGACTCACCGGGTTCGAGGATCTTCTCGGCGACGATCCACGCCAGCGGCGCTGCCGCAGCAAGGCGTTGAAAGTACCCGGTCGGATCGAGGAGCCCGTCGGGGTGGTCGACGCGTAGCCCCTGGACCGATCCCTCACGAACCCATTGGAGCGGCAGTCGATGGACCTCGTCGAACACCAGCGGGTTCTCGACACGGATGCCGGCCAGCGCATCGATGTCGAAGAATCGGCGATAGTCGAGTTCTGACGCGGCAGTTTTCCAGAATGCGAGCCGGTAGTTCTGTCGCTCGAGCAACTCGTGGAGTGCATCGTGGTCGGCGTTGGTCACATCGACGAGCGAGTCGAGCGCATCAGCGACTGCGGTGGAATGTTCGAGGATGTCGCCGAGCAACGTCAGCAGCACGCCGGTATCACGGCGACGGCGGATCGCCTCGTCGTCGTCGTCGGTCGAAGCGATCGGCAGGCGGCCGAGTTGTTCAGCGACAGAGGCGAGGCGTTCGTCGCCGGTGCGTGCGGCGGCAACGGCGATGAGTTGGTCGAGCGAGCGCGGCGAGACGGGGTATCGATGGTCGTGGTAGCGGACGGAGAAGTCGGCACCATCCCGATGCAGGACCAGTTCGTCGTTGTCGAGCACGTTGCCGTAGTGGTCGCCGAGTACCGGCAGCAGCACCCGGTTGAGCAACTTCGATTCCGTCGGGGTCCAATCGACGTCGAACCATTCGGCGAAACGGCTCGCCGGGCCGTGCGTCAGAACATCCCACCACCATCGGTTCCGGTGATCACCGACTGCCATGTGGTTGGGAACGATGTCGACGACCTGCCCGAGCCCGCGCTCGGCGAGGGCGGCGACGAACCGGTCGTGCGCCGCAGCGCCGCCGAGTTCCTCGTTGATGTGCGAGTGGTCGACGATGTCATAGCCGTGCGTCGACCCCGGGGCGGCTTGGAGGTACGGCGAGCAGTAAGCATGGGAGATACCGATCACCTCGAGGTGCTCGAGCACGTCCGTCGCCGCATCGAAGCCGAAGTCAGGCGTCAGTTGCAGCCGGTAGGTCGCGAGCGGCACACGCTCCGGTACGCGCGGCGCCGTCAATTGGTCGCTGCTGTCGACTATCTCGGTCACCACTCCTCTTTCGCCCACTCGACATCGGCCAAGCTCAACAGATACCCGACGTTGGCGTATTCATACCTCGGTCCAGGTCCGTCAGTGAGGGCACAGCAGATCGTCCGGCGTGCCGATCCTCGACGGACACAGGAACGGGTTGAACACCGCGAAGTCCCCGTCGCGGTTCTTGTACTTGTCCACCACCCAGGCGTGCAGCATCCACAGATCACCTCCCTGGAACAGCGTCCCTGCGCAGTCCTCGTGGCCGACCGACTCCTCACGATCGAGCCACCCGTTGACGACGCACAGTCCCGTGTGCTGATGCCAGACATCGTTGTCGCCGGCGAACCCAACGGGTTTCGTCGGCGACTGCAACCAGTAGGCGAACCCGACGAGCACTGCAGGTGACCGACGTTCGTCGAACAGCAGCATCGCCGGATGGGCGGGGTCGAACGGTTTGGCGATCTGCTCCCACGACACCCAGTGCGTGCCGATGCCGTTCTCCGGTGTCGCCGCGCGAACATAGCCGAGCGCCGCCGCCTGCGCGACGGTGTCGAAGTTCGCCACAGCGGCCTGCGCAGCCGCCCATTGCCTCCCGAATAGGGCAGCATCGCCTGCCGAGAGCGGCTGCTCCATGTTCATGCCATCCATGTTTCCCATATCGCTCATGGCAGCCGCGCCGCCTGCCGGAGGACCCGCTGGGCTCGCGCCGATCGCCTGGATCGCCGCAGCCTCACCATCGGTGATCCGGCCCGCATCCTGCGGGGTGAGGAAATTGATCCGCACGGTCTCAGGGTCGGAGTTCGGCGTGTGCGGCGGTGCTTCGACGTTCGCTGCAGCGGGCTGCGGAGCGGAATCGATCGAGGCTTCATCGCTGCGGGAACCGCAGCCACTGACCACGGCGAGCAACGCCGAGCAGAGGATCGCCGAGATCAGGTGCTGTGCGCGCATCACCCCAGTTTCCCACAGTGGAGCGCCGCCGGTCGGCGGCCCGCAGCGTTAGCTTGACCGATCATGGACAACCGCGCGTACGAACTCTGGACGGCACCGCCGGCGGCGACGGCTCTCATCTTCGATTGCGACGGCACGCTCGCCGACACGATGCCGACGCACTACGTCGCCTGGACATCGATGCTGACCAACCACGGCATTGCCTTCAGTGAGCAGCGGTTCTACGAACTCGCCGGAATGCCGAGCGACCGCATCGTCGCCTTACTCAGCGAGGAAGGTGGTGTCCCCGTGACCGACATCGCCGCGATGGTCGCCACCAAGGAGGCGATCTACCTGGATTCGATCGCCGCGATGAAGCGCATCGACGTCGTCTGCGACATTGCTCTCCGCTACCGGGGCCTGCTGCCGCTGGCGGTCGCCAGCGGAGGCGAACGGGCGATCGTCGGCGCGACCATCGCCGCCATCGGTCTGACCGACATCTTCGACGCAGTCGTCGGTGCAGAGGACACCGACTTGCACAAGCCACATCCCGACGTGTTCCTCGAGGCGGCACGACGGCTCGAGGTCACGGCATCCGGATGCGTCGTCTTCGAAGACAGCGATCTCGGCCTCGAAGCAGCCCACCGAGCCGGTATGACCGGCGTCGACATCAGGCCGTGGCTCCTGGCGGCCTGACAACGCCGCGCCACTCACGGCACCGGTCCGTCTCTGTCACCCACGTTGTACTGTTGCCATCCGAATCCGATATGGAAGGGTCACTGTTGCCGTATTGCCTCGCCGTCGATCTCGGGACGACCTATTCAGCCGCAGCGATCTACCGCAATGGACAGGTCGAGCTCTGCACGCTCGGCGTGTCGTCCCCGACGCTGCCATCTGTCGTACTGCTCCGCGCAGACGGAGCGGTACTCGTCGGGGAGGCCGCAGAGCGTCGTGGTGTGGCAGAGCCTGGCCGCGTCGCCAGGGAATTCAAACGTCGCCTCGGTGATCCCGCACCGCTGATTCTCGGGGGCACGCCCTACGGTGCCGATGCGCTGACGGGCCACCTGCTGAGGGCGATCGTGGCGATCGTCGCCGAACGTGAAGGCGAACAGCCTGCAAAGGTCGTCCTGACCCACCCCGTCAACTACGGGCCGTACAAGTTGGACATGCTGCGCGAAGCCGCACGCCTTGCAGGTATCACCGCCGCGCAGCTGCAACTGCTGCCGGAGCCCGTCGCTGCCGCTGTCAGCTACGCCAGCCGCCAGCGTGTCGAGATCGGCTCGATCTTCGCGGTGTACGACTTCGGAGGTGGGACGTTCGATGCCGCTCTGTTGCGTCGATCCGATCGTGGTTTCGAGGTGATCGGTCAGCCGGAGGGCATGGAGCGTTTCGGCGGCATCGATATCGATGCGGCGATGCTGGCATTCGTCGACGGTCGCCTCGACGGTGCCATCAGCGCACTCGACGAGACCAACCTCGACATCGTCAAGGACATCTCGGCGCTGCGCGAGGCGTGCCGTCGGGCGAAGGAGACGCTCTCACTCGACACCGACGCCGAGATCCGCGTGCAGATGCCGAATCTGCCACGATCGGTCACCATCAGCCGCGCCGATCTCGAGGGCATGATCCGGCCTCGGATACTCGAGACGATCGAGTCGCTACGCCGCACCGTCGCCTCGGCGAACATCGGTTTCGAGCGAGTCAGTACGATCCTCCTCGTCGGCGGATCGTCTCGAATCCCGCTGGTCGGCCAACTCGTCGCCAGGACCACCGGGCGGCCGGTATCGCTCGACGCCCACCCGAAGTTCGCCATCGTCAGCGGTGCGGCCGTGATCGGCGGCATCGGCCTGCCGGCAGCCGCCTCGACCGCCGGGCCATCGACGATTCCGCTGCCAACGATCTCCGTCGTCCCGGCGACGCCACAGCCGAACCCGAACCTGCCGCCGTCGCCGCAGTCGATACCGCCGCCATCGATCCCGGCGCCATCGATCCCGCCACCGTCCTCGTCACCATCGATCCCGCCACCGTCCTCGTCACCACCGATCCCGTCCTCGACGCCGGATCGTTCGCCACATCGAACTCGAAATATGCTGGCAGCGATCGTCGCAGCGGTGGCCGTGATCGCCGGGATCATCGTGCTGGCAACCCGTGACAACGGCTCGAACCTTGCTGCGATCACCACCGAGCCATCGACAACCACGACCCGGGCGAACGGGCGGTCGACGACGCTGGCCGACGGCACGGCACCAACGACGGCCGCAGCTGCGACGACGACCGCAGCTGCGACGATCACGATTCCGGTCGCCACCACCGACCCCGCGCCTGCCACCGTTGCGGCGACGACCGCACCGGCAGTGGACCGCATCGCCAGCGACGCTGCGGTCAGCGCAGCGCTCCTGAATCCGGCCGTCATCCAGGCCGGTCCCTGGCAGCCCAGTGACGTGACGTTCGAACTGTCGCAGGACACCTGTGCCAATCGACACTTCCTCACGGGCCTCGTCGTCAGAAAGCAGCAGGCCTTCTCGTCGCCTGCTGAGGGCGGACAAACCGAGTTCCTCAATCAGGAGATCGACGTCTTCGCCACAGCCGCCGAGGCCGAAGCAGTCGTCAACGCCGCCATCGTGTCGACGACGAACTGCACGACAACGAACTCCAACGACGGCCAGAATCTGGCCATTACCTACGCAACGCTGCCACCACAGTCCGGCCTGACAGGCTGCGACCAGAGTTTCGCCTTCGAAGAAATCGAGTCGAACGCAACGCAGACGCTGAACTTCGACTACGTCATCGTCCGGTGTGGCAACAACCTCTCCTGGGTGCGCTACAGCATCGGCGGCGCCAGCCAGCAGCAGGCACGCATCAGTCTCCTCGCAGCAATTCTCGCGACCAGCCTGCCGGCGATCGAAGCGATGCCGAGGAACTGAGACGTCAGTCGAGGCCGGCGACGAATTCGTAGACCTTCGGATCGTGTTCGGTCGTGTCGCTCGGTTTGGCGTAACGACGGCGCATGAAGCGCCGATCCCATTCCCGTGGCGTGATCGGCTCGTAGTGCGGATCGGATTCTCCGCCCCAGTTCGCCAGTGGGGCGATGATCGTGTCGAGCGGCGGCATGTGGAATGTCGTCAGCGTGGTCCTGCTCGCTGCGGGATCCGACGAGGCGACGACCCGATGCCGGGTGGAAGGCCAATGGTCGTTCGTCCACAACGTCATCAATTCGCCGAAGTTTACCACGAAGGCGTCGTCGCGTCGCGGGACCGTCATCCATTCCCCGCCACCGTCGAGGCGCATCACCTGCAGACCTGGATAGTCGCCGTGCTGGTGCAACAGGGTCACCGTGTTGCCATCGGCGTGCTCGTCGAAGATCACCGTCGGATCGATCTCCAACGGACCGTTGCGCGGTGGGTAGTGGTTGATCGCGAACGTCGAGGAGTTCGGCTCGATCGCCGAGTCGAAACCGTCCACGCCGATACCGAGAGCGAGGGCGAACAGCTGCATCACCTTCCCGGCCAGCACCTGAGTGTGCGCGAAACACGCCGAAACGGCCTGCTGGAATCCGGCGACCTCGGGCCACCAGTTGGGATGGAAGTAATCGGCGAGCTCGGGATCGACGCCGTTGGCGACGGCGTCATCGACGTCCTCGAAACGCCCGGCCATGAAACGCTCGTGGCGGATCGCCCCGCGCTTGTCCCGATTGAGGTGGACACCGCGGAACGGGTGCTTGGTGTGGGCGAGCAACGATTCCTTGTCAGCGGTGGGCAAGGCGCTGAGGGTGTGCATCGCGGCGTAGGCCTCGTCGAGCAGATCCTGCGGAACGCCGTGGCCGATGATCTGGAAGAAGCCGACCTCGACCGCCGCCCGCTCGATCGCTGCGGCGGCGACCGTGCCGTCACCCGTCGCCAGGAAGCTGCTGATGTCGACAACAGGGATGGAGCTCGATGTCGTGTCTATGCCGCAACACTATTCCTCGCGACGGCTCGAGACCATTCCCCCGACGATGGTCGACAGAACGTTCACCAACCAGCTGGATCGCGGGCACGACCGACGGTGGCAGCACGCTCGGCGGACAGCAGCCGTCAGCACTAGAGTCGTAGGTGTCCCACTGACGTGACGCTCGTTGCGCTGCACGGTTCGACTGAGAGGTGTGCCGGGAAGTCTGGTCGGCGACCTGACAGGAGTCCCACTTGAAGCGCCCGTTCCGCCATCGCCGCTCGCCACTCGTGCGGATGCTGTCACCATTGCGCGACTTCCTGGCGACGGAGGCATCCGGGGCGATCCTCATCGGCATCGCCGCCGTCGCTGCCCTGATCTGGGCGAATTCACCGTTGCGTCACTCCTACGAGACGCTGTGGTCGAGTCACGTCTCGTTCGCGGCAGGTGGCCGCTCGCTGAGTCTGGATCTGCGCCACTGGATCAACGACGGTCTGATGACGATCTTCTTCTTCGTCGTCGGGCTCGAGATCAAACGCGAAATGACCGAAGGACACCTCGCCAGTCGCCGCGCCGCCGTGCTGCCGATCGTCGCCGCGCTCGGAGGCATGCTGATGCCTGCACTGATCTATCTCGCGGTCGCCGGGCGGTCGGATCCCCGTGGTTGGGCGATCCCGATGGCGACCGATATCGCCCTGGCCATCGGTGTGCTCGCCGTCGCCGGCGATCGGGTCCCGGCGCAGCTTCGTGCTTTCCTGCTCGGACTGGCGATCGTCGACGACATCGGGGCGATCATCATCATCGCTGCCGTCTACACGACGAACACCCGTTGGTCGTGGCTCGTCGCCGCGGAGGCGGCGATCGCCGTCGCCTATGTCGTGCGGCGGTTGGAGGTCGTCTCGGTGGCGATCTATGTCGTCCTCGGTGTTGTCGCCTGGTACTGCCTGTTGCGTGCAGGGATACATCCAACGCTGGCAGGCGTGGCGATGGGCCTGCTCGCACCTGCCACGCCACGTATCCGACCCGAATTCATCGACATCGAGCAGTTGACAGACCTGTCCGATGTCGAAGCAGCGCGTTCGACCACACAGATCGCCAAGGGTTCTGTCTCCGTCGTCGAATGGTTGCAGCATGCGCTGCATCCGTGGACGAGCTACGTGATCGTGCCGATCTTCGCGCTCGCCAACAGTGGCATCGCCATCTCCGGCAGCGGCCTGAATGCTGCGCTGCGATCGCCCATCACGTGGGGCGTGCTCGCCGGCCTGGTGCTCGGCAAACCCATCGGCGTGCTGCTCGCGGCTCGCCTCTCTGTCGGCTGTGGGCTTGCCGAGCGACCAGCCGAATCGTCATCGAGGCAGATGCTCGGCATCGGCACCGCTGCCGGCATCGGCTTCACCGTCGCCCTGTTCATCACCGATCTGGCGTTCGACGATCCGCTCAAGCGGTCCGACGCAAAGCTCGCCATTCTCGTCGCCTCGCTGCTGGCGGCGGCGCTCTCGTCACTGCTGTTGAGGACTCGTCAACGCCTCCCCGAGATCGCTGCAGCCGGGTAACGCAGCGAGAGTTTCGTACTTGTTTCTCAGAAGTTGCCGAAGCCGACTGGCGGCCTTCGTACCGTCAGCGGCCATGTGGCCTGCGCTTGCTCGATCGTTCGATGCCCTGCCGAGTGGACACCCGCGTCAGCTGCGGGAGCTCATCGAATCGCAAGGCGGATTCACCGTGCGGCTTGGATCCGGTAGGGCCGTCTCGTCCGGGATCTCTGTCGGCACGCGCCCTTCACGCTCATTGCGATTCGACCGCGACGGATGGTCCGATCGCCTGGTCGACGAGTGGATGATGTCGGTCGCCGCCGAACCGGCATGGCGCGCCCGAAACGTCGGCGGGTGGATCGACCCGTGGACCGGCGCTGTGTCGCTCGATGTCGTGCGCGTTGTACCCCGCCCGTTCAAACGGTTGGCGATGGCTCTCGGCAGGGCAACGAGCCAGAAGTGCGTCTTCGATCTCGGACGTCAGCAGATGCTGGTACTGCAGTGACCGCCCTCCCGATCCCCCCGCCGATCGCATCGCTGCTCGACCGTGTACAGGCATGGCGGGACGAACGGCTGGCTGACCCGCGCCACAGCGATCGCCTCGCCGCTGTCCTCGGTGCGTCGCTCGGCATCTGCTTGCTGGTGTGCTTCGTCACCGGCATCCTCAGCCACCTGATCCAGCATCCACCGTCGTGGTTCTCCTGGCCGACACATCCGGCGAGCCTGTACCGCATCACCCAGGGACTGCATGTTGCGACCGGCATCGCCGCGGTTCCCCTGCTGTTCGCCAAACTCTGGGCTGTCTTCCCACGGCTGTTCCAGTGGCCGGTGGCGACGAACGTGCTGCACGCCGTCGAGCGTCTGAGCCTGCTGCCGCTCGTCGGCGGATCGCTGTTCATGCTGGTGACGGGCGTGGCGAACATCGAACTGTGGTACCCGTGGCCGTTCTTCTTCCCGGCCGGTCACTACGCCGTCTCCTTCGTCGTGATGGGGGCGCTGTTGATCCACCTCACCGCCAAGTGGGGAACCGCCAGTCGGGTGCTGCGTCGCCATGGCGCCGTCGACCCCGAGCTCGTCGGTGCTCGGTCGCAAAGCACCTCGTCTGGCGGCTCACCCGTTGCCAGGCGGCGTTTCCTCACGGCCGTCGGCGCGGCCTCCGCCGGGCTGGTGGCGGTGACGATCGGACAGACGATCGATCCACTCGAGCGATTCGCGCTCCTCGCCCCTCGCCATCCGGACATCGGCGTCCAGGGCTTCCCGGTCAACAAGACAGCCATCGAGGCTGGGGTCACGACGGGCATCACCAAAGCCGACTACCGCCTCGTCGTCGAGTCGGGTGGCAAGGCGCTGCATACCTTCACGCTCGCCGACCTCCACGGTATGCCGATGCGATCAGCGACGATGCCGATCGCCTGCGTCGAAGGATGGAGCGCGGAGCGCACGTGGACCGGCGTGCCGGTCCGATCGCTGCTGCAACAGGCCGGAGCGATGACGGGCAGATCTGTCGGAGTCGAATCGTTGCAGAACTACGGCCGCTACCGCCGGTCGGTGCTCACGCCGGACCAGCACGCCAATGCCGACACGATGTTGGCGATGTTCGTCGACGACGAACCGCTGGCGCCGGATCACGGCTTCCCGCTCCGTCTGATCTCCCCCGGCAGACCGGGCGTACTGCAGACCAAATGGGTCGTGAAGTTGGTCGTGCTGTGAGCGCATCGACGGAACACCACGACACGCGACCGAATGCCAAGGCCTTCGTCCCGGCACTGATCGTCGGCTGGCTGATCATCGGCTTCGGCATCCACAGCGCACTGCACAACAGCAAGGACGCCGATCCGTTCGCGCTGCTGGTGCACGTCGTCACCTTCGACCTCGGCCACGACGTCGTACTCGCACCCGTTGTGTTGATCGTCGGATGGCTCAGCGCCAAGCTCGTCCCGAAGATCGCTTGCGGGCCCGTGCGCGCGGCATTGGCGACCTCGGCGATGTTCATCGTCTTCTCCGTTCCGCTCATCCGCCGTTGGGGCCGACGCCCGACGAACTCGTCGACACTCCCCCTGGCGTATGGCCGCAACCTGACCATCGTCGTGGGAATCGTGTGGGCCGTCGCGGTTGTCGTCATCGTCCAACGGGTCGTGGGCGCACGCTCAGCCCGAGGCGGAGACGGACCGGTTCGCCAACCGGCGGTGGCGGCGGAGGGATCCGGCAATGCAGTATGAACTCGAGCACGAGCACGAGATCGTCGGTGTCGTCGGCGGGTCGGGTTTGTACGAACTGCTCGACAGGCCTCGCCTGCTGAGCATCGACACCCCGTACGGTTCGCCATCGGCACCGATCGCCGTCGGTTCGATCGGTGGCAGCCCGGTGGCATTCCTGCCGCGCCACGGCCCTGAGCATCGCTTCGTCGCCCACCGAGTGCCGTACCGCGCCAACATCTGGGCGCTGCATTCGGTCGGTGTCCGTTCGCTGATCGCACCGTGCTCCGTCGGCTCGCTGCAGCCCGACATCACACCCGGTCAGATGGTGGTCGTCGACCAACTCGTCGACCGCACACACGGCCGCGCCGACACGTTCCACGATCTCGGCGGCCCCAACGACGAGCCAGGATCGACCGGCATCGTCCATCACCAGAGCTTCGCCGAGCCGTACGACGCCGTGCTGCGGGCGCGTCTCGTCGGCGCCGCGCGCCAGCTGGGCATCGATGTCGTCGACGGCGGGACGATGGTCGTGATCAACGGCCCCCGGTTCTCCACGAGGGCCGAGAGCCGCTGGTTCCGTCAGATGGGATGGCACGTCGTCAACATGACCGGCTATCCAGAATCCGTGCTTGCCGCCGAACTCGGTATCCGCTACGCCTCGATCGCCCTGGTGACGGACTTCGACGCCGGCATCGACGGGGTCCCCGCCGTGACGATGGACGAGGTCTTCGCCGTGATGCGGGCGAATGTCGCCAAGGTTCGCCAGGTGATCGGTGCAGCCATCGGTTCCGTGGTGAACGCAGAGATCGGCCGGCCGACGCCGTGATCGAATCCTCGACGCTCGACCGGTCAGGCGACGATGCCGGACTGACAACCGGAGGCGAAGGTGAAACCGCCGCCGCCAACACCCACACCGAGGCGAACGCTGATCCGCTGACCGGGTCGGTATCGGATGACGGTCGGACGAAACGAACGTGGCGATGGGCGGCATACAGCGCCGCGGTCGCACTCGCTGTGTGGTGCATCGCCAAGAGTGTCATCGACGGACGGGCGTTGCAACGGGCCCATCCCGAGGTCTATCTCGGCGCAGCACCGCTCGTCGGCCGCAACAACATCGACGGATGGGACTGGCGTTTCGGCTGGGGTCTCGTCGGTGCAGCGATCATCGCCGCGATCGTGATCGTCGCCGTCTGGAAGGCGTGGTGCTTCAGGGTGCGGCTGCGGACGATCGTCGGCGCGTCCGTCGTTGCGGCTTCGGCCTTCGCCGTGTCGCTCGCATTGACGGACGGCGCCGACGGTGTGATGTACGGGGCAGGCCACAGGTTCGAGTACTACGCCAACCTGCAGCACACTCCTCCGGCGGCGACATTCCTGCGGACCTTCATCGCCAGGATCGACGACTATTCCGTTCACGTCCGCGGGCATCCGCCGGGTTTCATCCTCGTCCTCAAGTTCGTCAACGCGATCGGGCTCCACGGTGTCTGGCCGGTGGCGATGCTGTCGGTCATCGGCACCGGCGTGGTGGCCGGAGCTGTCCTCGTCACGGTCTGGGTGATCGCCGGTGGCGAATGGGTGCGCCGCTGTGCGCCGTTCGTCGTCCTCGTGCCCTATGCGATCTGGCTGGTGACGTCCGCTGATTCGTTCTATACCGCCGTAGGGGGGACCGGCGTGGCGATGATCGCGCTCGGTCTGCGATGGGGCGGCCGGCGTGGACTCGCTGCCGGGCTCGTCGCCGGGCTGCTCCTCGGGTGGCTGTTGTTTCTCACCTACCTCGGCCTGATCTTCGCGATCGTCCCGCTCGGCTTCGTCATCGCTGCACTCGTTCGACGGACGTCCACGTCGTGGCAGGTCGTCGCCGGAACGATCGTCGGTGTCGGACTCGTCATCGGCGGTTTCCTACTCGGCGGCTTCTGGTGGATCGACGGCGCGAGACGCACCCGTCGGGAGTACTGGGAAGGGACGGCGCACTATCGCACCTGGGGTTACTTCGGCATCGCCAATATCGCCGTCGCCCTGATCGCCATCGGACCGGCGACGTTCGCCGGGCTGTTGAGGCTGCGCGATCGACGCATGTGGTTGCTCGTCGGCGCGGCACTCGCTGCCATCGCCGCCTCCCACTTGTCGCAGTACACCCGCGGTGAGGTCGAACGGATCTGGCTGCTGTTCTATCCATGGTTGGCGATCGCCGGCGGTGCGCTGGCGGCACGCGTTGCACGCCGATCGGCTGCCGTCTGGCTCGGCGCCCAGGCGTTGTGCGCCATCCTGCTGCAGGCGGCGCTGGTGTCCAAATGGTGAACGAACGATCGAAGGGACAGGTGCAGCGATGAGAGTGCTCGTGACCGGTGGGGCCGGATTCATCGGCTCGCACATCGTCGACGAGTTGGAACTCCTCGGCCACGACGTACTCGTGATCGACGACCTCGACCCTGCAGCCCACCACGGCATGCCGGCCGGCCTGTCGACGACCGCTGAATACCGGTGGCTCGACATCCGCGACCCGGACACGTGGCGCGGGGCGTTGGACGGTGTCGACGCCGTTTGCCATCAGGCGGCAAAGGTCGGCCTCGGCGTCGACTTCGGCGACGCCACCCGCTACGTCTCACAGAACGACGGCGGCACAGCGCATCTGCTCAGCGCGCTGCACAATGCGAACTTCACCGGTCGCCTCGTGCTCGCCTCGAGTATGGTCGTCTACGGCGAGGGCCGCTACCGCTGTCGCGACCATGGCGTCGTGCGCCCAGGCCCGCGCCGGATCGAGGATCTCGACGCCGGCCGTTTCGATCCGGCCTGCCCGCAGTGCGGCGGTGCGCTGACGCCGGAAGCGATCCCCGAGGACCACTGGCTCGAACCGCGCAACGTCTACGCCGTCACCAAACTCGCCCAGGAAGGCCTGTGCAACGCCTATATGCGTGAGCACACCGGCAGCGTCGCCACGCTGCTGCGCTATCACAATGTCTACGGGCCGAGGATGCCTCGGGACACACCGTATGCCGGGGTCGCCAGTCTGTTCCGCAGCGCCTACGAACGCGGTGAAGCCCCACGGGTGATGGAGGACGGCCACCAGTTGCGCGACTTCGTCCACGTCACCGATGTCGCCCATGCCAACGTACTGGCGCTCACCGCAGACGTCGGGGTTCCCGGGCCCCTCAATGTCTGCACTGGAACGCCGAAGTCGATCCTCGATCTCGCCGAGGCGATGCGGCCGGGTGACGGGCCGCCGCCGCAGGTCGTCGGCGGCTACCGGCTCGGCGACATTCGCCACGTCTTCGCCAGTCCCGAACGAGCGGCCGCGCTGCTCGGATTCCGTGCGACCGTCGGGTTCGACGCCGGCGTGAGGTCGTTCTCCACCGCACCACTGCGCGCCGTCGTGGCGCCCCGACCATCGAGGACACAGCATGCCTGACGTCATCCTTCCGGCGCTGAACGAAGCGCAAGCCGTGAGCTGGGTGCTGAAACGCATGCCCGCAGGGTTCGACGCCATCGTCGTCGACAACGGCTCGACCGACGCGACAGCTGCAATCGCCGCTGAACTCGGGGCGCTCGTCGTCTCCGAACCGGTACGTGGGTTCGGATCGGCGTGTGCTGCGGGTCTGGCAGCGGCGACCGCCGACGTGGTCTGCTTCATGGACTGCGACGCCTCCCTCGACCCGCGCGCCCTGCCGCTGCTCGCCGGATTCGTCGAACGCGACGAGGCAGACCTCGTCCTCGGATCGCGCGTCGCCCGTCCGGGTGCCTGGCCGATGCATGCGCGCTTGGCCAACAAGGTCCTCGCCGCCGACGTGCGGCGCCGGACGGGAATCGAGATACGCGATCTCGGCCCGATGCGCGCCGCCAAGCGTGCCGATCTCGTCGCCCTGCAGGTACAGGATCGCCGATCGGGCTGGCCGCTCGAGATGGTGCTGCGGGCCGCATCGAGGGGATGGCGCATCAAGGATGTGCCCGTCGAATATGCCGAACGGACCGGGCGATCGAAGGTGACCGGGACGATGCGCGGAACCGTACAGGCGGTCGGCGACATGGGACGGTTGCTCCGCGAAGAGAGCAGGCGCTGACATGCATGTGACGGTGATCGCCAAGGCCCCCGTCGCCGGTCGGGTGAAGACCCGGCTGTGCCCGCCGTGCACGCCGGCGCAGGCAGCGGAACTCGCCGCCGCAGCACTGTCCGACACGTTGGAGGCGATCGACTCGGCGTTGCGGACGGCACCGTCGCTCGGACCGGTGCGTCGTGTACTGCTGCTCGACGGCGCACGGCCGAGTTGGATCCCGGCGCGCTACGAAACGGTTCCGCAATGCGACGGCGATCTCGGCGAGCGGCTCGCTGACGGGTTCTCCGTCCTCGGACCGGGCATCATCGTGGGGATGGAAACGCCTCACGCGATGCATGCGCTCGTCGACGGTCTGGCAGCACTGACACGCGGACTCGACGCGCTCGGACCGGCAGTCGACGGCGGCTACTGGTCGATCGGATTGGCGCGCATCGAACCCGGAATCTTCAGCGGCATCGAGATGAGCACCGACCACACCGGGGCCGACCAACTCGAACGTTTGCATCAACTCGGCCACGATGTCCACCTGCTGCCGATGGCACGCGACATCGACACGTTCGACGACGTCCGGGCGCTGGCGGCGACGCATCTCGGCGGGCACGCCGCGAACATCGCCAGACGGCTCGTCCGCGAACACGACGGCGATCAGCTGCGTTTCGCCTCGTGAGACATCGACGGCGACTGTTCCTCGGCGCCGGTCTGGCGACCGTCGCCATCGTCTCCGCGGTCGTCATCGTCAAGCGCCTCGAACGACCCGGGCGACTCGAAGCAGAAATCCGCGAGCTCGACGAACTTCACCACGGAGGCCAACCCGTTTCGTACCGGCCGCACGCTTGTGATCCCGCATGGCGGAGGCGATGGCGAATTCCCGGAGGACACGATGATCGCCTACGACCGCACGATGGCGATGGGCGCCGATTTCGTCGACGTCGATCTGCGGCTGTCGCAGGACGACGTGGTGGTGAACTTCCACGACGAGACCGTCGACCGAATGACCGGGACGAGCGGCGAGGTCGACAAGATGACGTTCTCCCAACTGTCGAAGCTGGACGCCGGCGCGACGTTCACCCCGCCAGGTACCCCGGCGACGGCACCTGCGGCCGAACTCCACCCGTTCAGCGGTATCGGCGTGACGATCCCCTCCTTCGAATCCGTTCTGCAGCGCTTCCCTCACACCTTCATCTCGATCGACCTGAAGGACGAGACCGCCGACGTGATCCAGCGTGTCTGCGCCCTGCTCGTGCGCTACGGACGGCTCGGCGACGTCTTCGTCGGCTCGAACAGCGACGATCAGATCGTGCAGTTCCGCAAGCAGTGTCCGACGGTCAGGACGAGCGCCACGCTCGCAGACGTTCGCGCCGACAACCAGGCGCGCACCACAAATGCTCCGAACTTCGTGTCGGCGATCACGGTCGATCAACCACCGTTCCGGGCGAACGGCAGGCAACTCGTCGATGCTGCTTCGGTCGCCTGGTCGCACCAACATGGCATTGCGATCATGCCGTGGGTCGTCAACGACGAGTCCGACATGCAGTACCTCATCAGCATCGGCGTCGATGCGATCTATACGTCATACCCCGACCGCCTGCTGCGGCTGCTCGGACGTTGTACCGCCCAATGTTGAGGAGCTCGGTGCCGTGTGCGAACGACGTCGGCGTTCGATGCGGTTCCACAGCAGGAACGAGGCACCGACGACGAGCCACCCGCCGAGGACGTCCGTGACGTAGTGCTCCGCCAGGTAGACGAGCGAGAGACCCATGGCGATCGGGAACGTGAGCAGCAATGCCTTGATCCATCGACGGTGCACCTTCGGGAAGAAGAAGACAACGACGAACATCGAGAAGGCGGCGTGCAATGACGGCATCGCCGCAATCGGGTTCGACCATCCCTTGCCGACGTCCCACGCGTGGGCGAACACTGTCAGACCGAGGTGTTGCCAGCCCCGCGACACCGGCCTGGCGAGACGTGGCAATGCCGTGTAGCCGCCCTCGCCTGCCAGCCACGGCGGCACGGTCGGGATGACCACGAACGAGGCGCAAGCGATGAACAGCACGGTCGCGAACCGCTTCATGAACCGCACCCACTGGTCGCGATCGACCAGCCACAGTACGACGATGACGGTTGCCGGGACGACGAAGTGGGTGAAGTAGACGATCGAGGCGGCGACGTCGTACCAGCGGACGTGGGCGGCGTCGTAGAAGTGCTGTTGGATCCAGACGTTCGGGTCCGTGCCGAGGAACAGCAGGCGGTCGATGTTGCGGATCGCTTCGACCTGGCGAGGTCGTCCGAGTCTGGCGGCAAGCCCGTACGACGCGCCGTAGGCGAAGATCATCGCTGCGTAGATGGCGGCGTCGCCGACGAGTCTCGCCCAACTCCGCCACGGCCGACCGACATGGGCGAACGCCAACAGCACCCCGACCGACACGAGTGAGGAAATCGGGTCGACGACGATGCCGTGGCGCAACGACCAGCGGACGTAGACGACGACGTATGCGGTCATCAGCAGCAGACGGACGCTTCCCCAACGGATGCGGATGCGGAACCGGCTGACGCGGCCCCACGACAAGACCGTAGGTTCGGCGAATGGGTGGACGGCGTCGTACGCGCTGTCGACCTTCACGGCCTCACCGCGGAACGTCTGGGCTTCGAACGCCTCGGCTTCGAACGCCTCCGCTGCGACCGCCTCGGCTCCGAAATCGACTACCACCGTGCTGCGCTTCGGTTCATCCGGGCAGAGTACGGACGACGTCGCAACACCGAGGGAACGACTTCGAAAGAAGTCCGAAACTCTGCGGATGCGTCATCGGGAGCGACGGATCGATCGCCATGTCGACCGACAACGGCGTGATCGCTGGCGTCGGTCCGGAAGGCGGCGGACCGTCCTTTGGGTCGAGTGGATTCGCTGGAACTAGTTTTGACGAATCGAGGACGACGGGCGCCCAGTGATCGTTGCATGGCTTGGCCGCCATCGCAACACGTTGGCGCACGCTGCGCTGCTGACGCTACTCGTCGTCGTGCTCGTCAACCCGTGGACGGTACTGCGCGGTGGCGTCAACTCCGGCGCTGACCTCGCTCAGCGCAGCCTGCTGTACCGCATCGATGCGCAGGCGCCCAGGGCCAACCCACTGCTCAGCGACACGGAGCGGGCGCTCGGTCCGTGGCTCGAAGAGTCGCGCCGGGAACTCCTCGATCTGCGGTTGCCGGTGTGGAACCGCTACGAGGGCAACGGTGCTCCGCAACTCGGCAATGCGCAGACCGCTGTCCTGTCACCGTTCAGCGTTCCGATCGACGTGTTCGGCTTCCGCTGGGGTTCGCTGATCGCCGATATCGCCAAGATCGTCGTCGGCTATCTCGGGGTGCTGGCGCTGGTCCGCGCCCTTGGCGGGCGGTTCGTCGCCCAGGCGATCGCCGCCGGCACCTTCGTCCTGAGTGGCTACTTCATCGTCTGGTTGTACTGGCCGCTGCCATCGGAGATGAGTCTGCTGCCCGTTGCGATGCTGGCCTTTCTCGCCACGTACTCGTCGGCGCGTCGACAACTCCTCGCCCAGGCCGGTGTGATCTGTGCGATCGCCTTCGCCGGGCACCCGGAGACCGCCGCCTTCTCGGGGGTGCTGGTCGCCGCCTTCGTGCTCGTCGTCCAAGGCGAAAACGGCATCCGTGCCGTCGTGCGCTGCCTCCGTAACATGCTCATCGGCCTGTCGCTCGCAGCCGTCCAGATCGTTCCTTTCCTCAACTATCTCCGTCAGAGCGAGGTGTTCAACGTCCCGACGTCTGCGGGCCGCTCGATCGTCCTCCAGCCGAGTTTCATCCTCAGCGCGCTGACCGCCAACGGCCTCGGCCGCCCTCCTGGCACGCTCGCCGGCAGCATCGAATTCACGACGCAGCCGAACTTCAACGAACTGCTCGGGTCCTACGTCTCGCCCGTCGCCGTTCTGCTGGCAGTGATCGGCATCGTCGGATTGTTCGCCTCCCGCCGGCGGGTGGATCGAGACGGCGATGCCGTACCAGCGGACGTCGGCGGCGATCGACGGGCGATGCGCATCCGCACGTTGATGTCGGCGGTGATCGTGCTGTGGCTCCCGATCTGGTTCAACCCGTGGGGCATCGGGACGTTCGTGATCAGGCACATGCCGGCGAACGCAGCCCTGAACCGGGCGCACCCCGTGTTCATCGTAGCCGTGTGCGTCTTGGCGGCATACGGCGTCGAGGACGTCGTCCGGAACGCCGGCACGATCGGTCGCTGGTGGCGAGCGGGTGCCGGCGCGCTGGTGGCCGCCGTTCTCGGCGCAGCACTGGTCGCTTACCCGTGGTACGTGCACACACACAACCATGGCGTATGGATCGCCGGATCGTGGACGGCGATGATCGTCCCGGTGTGCTGCTGCGCAACGGCCGCTGCAGCACTGCTCGTGCTGTTGCGAGGAACGAGTCGCGTCAACCACCGAGTTCTGGCCTGGGCGATGGTCACGGCGAGTGTCGTGGTGGCTCCGGTCTACGGCTTCTGGCGCGTGAATTCGGTGATCGACACGTCGTTCTATTTCCCGCACACGCCGGCGCTCGCCACGGTCCGCGCCGTCGCCGGGACTCAGGGCATCGTGCTCGCCAACTCCAACGCTGCGACCGAGGCGAACGTCCTGTCGATCGACAAAGTGACGACGCCGTTCCTGTACGACGCGATCAACCTGTACGGCCACTTCGAACTCGTCCAGGCACTCGGTGGCCGCCGCGAAGCGAGTTCCACCTTCAACATCACCGACGTCGCCTCCCTCAGCCTGTTCGGCATCAACGAAGTCGTCCGCGGCGTCACCGACGAATGGGACACCCCGTTCGACACGGCGTTCACCACCGCCGAGGTACGCCACGGCATCGCCTGTGCCACCGGCGACCGAACATGCGTGGCAAGTGTCGACGGCCGGTCCTCGGTGATCGTCGGCGCTCAGACGGGCGTGCGGACCAACGGGCCGGACGGCTACGAGGCCGCAACTGCGAACGCGATCCGTCCGACCGTGTTGACATACCCTCGCGGCCTGACGCTGGCGACCTTCGACGACCGGCTGGCCTACTTCCGGGTCGACGCGACATCGCCGGCAACACTCAGCACAGGCTGCGAATCGCAACCGCGCCTCCCTGACGCTGTGGCCTATGTACGCGACGACCCGTCGCGAGCGATGATCACGCCGTCCATCGACGGCACCTGCGCCGCCGACTCGTTCCCGGCCGCCGCCGTGCCGTTGTCGCGCAGCGATACGGCAAATCGTTGGGGCGGCAACGACTATGCGATCGCCGGCGGCGACGGGCGGGCCGGCGTCGTCTGGCTGGCGGAAAGTGACTACTCGTCGTGGCGAGCGCAGGTCGACGGGCACGACGCCCCCGTCGTGCGCGTCAACGGTGCGTTCATCGGCGTGCAGGTGCCCCCGGGCTGGCACGACGTCCAGTTCCGTTTCGTCCCGAGAGACGTCGAAGTCGCCATCTTGGTGACGTTGGTGACGATCATCGGGATCGGCCTCTACTGGATGATCGACCGACGCAGAACTGCCTCGCCGCCGCCCGGGTGACGCAGGCGACCGCCGAGCGATTCAATCGAGTATTTCCCTCGCGCCGTGGGGCGCGTTCCTACTCGATGAAGGCACTTCGGCGATGACCGTCTCCTCCGTTCGAACGACGGCCAGAAACCTGGCGAGGCAGCGGCGAAGCTCGATCGTCAGACGATCCGCCCTGGTGTGAACTTCGGCGGTCAGTTCGAGTGGCATCGTCGTTGACATCCGCCGCTGGATCGCCAGGTCCTCTTCCAGCACGCGCTGCTCGAAGACCAATGCGTCCGGCATCGCCTCTGCTGGAACGTCGTTGCGTTGTAGCGATGTGTACACCCGGCTCGATCCGCCGCCCTCCGGTTGCACCGCGAAGACGATGAGGTTCGAACCGTTGGCATCGATGTAGTCGAGGCGGAGCGTCGCAATATAGGGCGGCACGTACTCGTATGTCATCCTCCGCCGTTGCCGCAGCGGTCGGATCCCGGCCTTCACACCGGGATCTTCGTGGTTGGCGAACTCGTGCTCGGTGACACCGATGAAACCGAATTCGGTATGCGAGATCTCGTAGTCCTCGACTGCGTCAGAGCCTTCGAGGCCGAACGTGGCCGCATGGACGAACGGGAAATGGGCGACGTCGAGGAAGTTGTCGATCATCTCGCCAGGGTCGACCGGTGCCCGCGAGGGAACGAGTGTGCCGATATGCCCACCCGGCGGTGCTGTCATCTCGGGCAGCGAGGCGACCGGCGATTCCGGGGCGAGCCAGACGATGCCGGCGGAGTCGACAACAGCCGCCGGCGACGTCAGACGGGCCCGCGGCGGTACCGTCGCGCCAACGCCCAATGCCGGGATGAACGTGCACGATCCGGTCACGTCGAACTGCCAACCGTGGTAGCCGCACTGGATCGAACCGTCGCCGCAGAGCCGTCCGGCTGTCAGCGGAGCGAGCCGATGTGGACATCTGTCGACGAACGCCCGCAACCCGAAATCGTCACGGACCAGCGCCCATGCCTCACCAAGTAGCCACACCTGCGTCGGCAACGCACCGATCTCCGTGCTGAGCGCGACAGGATGCCATGCGTGGCGCATCGCCTCTGAGGTCATGGGGTGTTGTTGCGGTTCGGTGGGGTGCACAGACGCAGAATACGGGCCGGAGGTTTCGACGATGTTGCCAGTCCCCGCGCTCACGCAACGACGGCGGTGAGCACGCGACCGCCGGACCTTCAGGTGGTATCAGCGTCGATCACATCGGCAGGTGACGCCTCGACGCCCGCCAGTTCGCCCATCACGACGGTCCCGATGACGACGACGCCTGCAATCGTCCACAGCCAGAAGCCGATGGCGATGGCCACGCCGAAGGCGCCGAACGGGACCGCATAGCTGTTCAGCAGGCCGGGAACGTACAGCCCGGAGAGAATGATGACGACGCCACTCGACAGGCCTCCGATCACCGCCCCCGGGACGAGCTTGCGATACGGAATCCGCCGCTCGATGAGGATGCGCGGCGACATCAGCCAGATGAACGTCGCCCCGAGAATCCGCACGACATCCTTCGACGGATGATGAATGGCCGTTCCGGAGAAGACTTTGGTGCCGGCGGCCGCGAACTGGATGACGACGATGACGGCCGACGTGAACAGCAGCCAGACGAATCCCCGAAGGCTCGCTCTGATTCCCGGCAGGCGGCTGCGGTCCAGAGACGCATTGAAAACGCGCCAGATCGAGCCGCAGAAGCCGATGAGCGTTGTTGCCCCACCGAGCACGGCGACGATCGTGATCGCCCTTGCCTGCCCGCTCGATGTACTGAAGGCTCCGTGGATCGACTTGACGACCGGTCCGGTGAGATCGAGTTTGTTGATCAACGTGTCGTCGACGCGGATCGACCGGATCCCGGCCTTGCGGATCAGGGCGACGGACATGAGGATGATCGGCACCAGCCCGAGCAGCGCGTTGAGGGCGATGAAGCCGCCCTGCTGTGCCCCGTTGATCCGGTCGTACCGGGCGAGGCAACGCCCGACGAAGCAGCGGTGGAACCACGCCTTGAGCCTCGAGTACCGGGAGGGCGCAGCCACCGGGGCTGTATTCGAGAGCGTGGAGGGAGGCGAAGTGCCGCCGTTGCGGCGTTCCGTCTCCAACGTGGTCATCCGCACGAGTTTAGTCGTGATCGTCGGGGCCGGATCGCTCGAGGATCGGCGTGACGAATGACTGCAGGGCTCAATCAGCGCCGATCCGGTCGCGGATGTTAGAAACGTGTAACTACTGCTGCCCCGAAGGGACCTTCCATGCCTGCTGCTGGAATGCATTCCGGTAATCCGACCGATGATGCGCTCAACCTGTCGATGTCCGAACACGCCGTGCCGCTGTTCGAAGCCGTCAAGGCGTTCATCGCCAACGAAGTCGATCCGATCACCGAAGAGTTCTACCGTCTCGGCGAGGGTCGAGCCGATCACTGGGGCTTCGGCGTCGGGCAACTCGAATTGCTCGACGCAGTCAAGGCGAAGGCGAAGGCCAACGGCTTGTGGAACTTTTTCCTGCCGAACGCCGAGACCGGCCAAGGGCTCTCGAACCTCGACTACGCCTATATCGCTGTGGAACTGGGCAAGAACCCGCTCGCATCCGAGTGCCTCAACTGCAGCGCCCCGGATACCGGCAACATGGAAGTCCTCGAACGCGTCGGGACACCTGAACAGAAGAAGCAGTGGCTCGAACCGTTGCTCGCCGGCGAGATCCGTTCGGCATACGCGATGACCGAGCCGGACGTTGCCTCGTCGGACGCCAAGAACATCGCCTGCAAGGCCGTCCGTGACGGAGACGAGTGGGTCATCAACGGCGAGAAGTACTACATCTCCGGAGCCGGCGACCCCCGCTGCAAGATCATGATCTGCATGGTGCAGACGAGCCCCGACGGCCCGCCGCACAAGCGCCAGTCGCAGATCCTCGTGCCGGTCGACACGCCCGGCGTGCAGATACTCGGGCCGATGCACGTCTTCGGCGACGACGACGCACCGCACGGCCACATGCACATCCGCTTCACCGATGTCCGCGTGCCGTCGACGAACATGCTGCTCGGCGAGGGCCGCGGCTTCGAGATCTCCCAGGTCCGCCTCGGGCCCGGCCGCATCCACCATTGCATGCGCTCTATCGGTGTCGGCGAGAAGGCACTCGAGTTGATGGTCCGTCGTGGCCTCAATCGTGAGGCCTTCGGCAAGCCGCTCGCCCGCCTCGGCAAGAACACCGAAGTCATTGCCAAGGCCCGCATCGAGATCGAGGCGATGCGCCTGATGGTGCTACGTGCCGCCAAGGCAATGGACGTGATGGGCAATGCAGAGGCCCGCATCTGGGTCAGCGCCGTCAAGGCGATGGTCCCGGTCCGTGTCTGCGAGATCATCGACGAAGCAATCCAGATCCACGGCGCGACCGGTATTTCGCAGTGGACGCCCCTTGCCAGCATGTACACGAGCCAGCGGACGTTGCGCCTCGCCGACGGTCCGGACGAAGTGCACTGGCACGTCGTCGGCCGTGCCGAGCTGACCCGCTACGAGGACGACCACGATCCCGCCGTCGGACCGACGATGTCGACAGACCGGGCGATCTTCTCCGGTCCCTCCTGAGTCGATCGCTCCGGCGACCACCTCAGCGCACGCGGCGTTTGTGCACGTCCGACACGTTGTGACGCCGACCCGCACGAACGCATCAGATCGACGACGGGTTCTGGGTCGGGTGCCGACCTGTTGCTGCACGCTGAACGGCGGCGTCCCGACCGGGCGGAATTCCGTTGCCATACTGTATGCTTCCATACAGTATGCCATCGATCACCGGTTCGCAGAGCACAGGCAGCGAAGGCGGGGACTCCGTCGAGACCACGCACGAACTCGATGCTCCACCGTGGCTGCGCGTCGAAACGACGCTGATGTGCACTGCCAGAACGATGCGCGAGGCCTATGACCTGCGCCTCGCCCCGCTCGGTGTCAACCTCACGCAAGCCAGCATCGTCGCCTATCTCCACGATTTCGGTCCGAGCACGCAGACGGCGATCGCCGATCACCTGCGGCTCGGTCGCGCCGGGATCGGCGCGACGATCGACCGGTTGCAGGAGCGCGATCTCGTCGAGCGGCGACCGGATCTCAAGGACCGGCGCGTGTGGAACGTCGCCGTCAGCCCGTCAGGATCGGAGCTTGCCGCCAGGGTGCTGACCGTCGACACCGCCTTCAGGGCCGAACTCCGCACCGGCATCAGTCGCAGCGAACGTCAAGCGCTCGCATCGCTGATGACCCGCCTGCAGCGCAACCTCGTCTCGGCAATCGCCTCGAGCCCCAGCCAGACCGACCCGATTCTCACCACCACGAATCTCACCACCACGAATCTCACTACAAGGAGCACACCATGACAGAAGCAGTCATCGTCGACGCCATCCGCACACCGGGCGGAAAGCGCAACGGCAAGTTGAAGGATTGGCACCCGGCGTCGTTGGCCGCCGAAGTGTTGAAGGCGCTGCAGGAGCGCAACCATCTCGATCCGGAGACGGTCGACGATGTCATCATGGGCTGTGTCATGCAGGTCGGTCAGCAGTCGCTGAACATCGGCCGGAGCGCCGTCCTCGCTGCCGGATGGCCGGAGTCGGTACCGGCGACCACGATCGACCGGCAGTGCGGTTCGAGCCAGCAGGCAATGCACTTCGCTGCCCAGGGTGTCATCGCCGGTGCCTACGACATCGTCGTCGCCGCCGGGGTCGAGGTCATGAGCACCACACCGATGGGCGCCTCTGTCGTCGGGGGAACGATGGGCAACCCGTTCCCGCCGGAGATGATGCAGCGCTACTCCGAGTCCGGCCTCCCGCCACAGGGCATCGGTGCCGACATGATCGCCGTCGAGTACGGCATCACGCGTGAGGACCTCGACGCCTTCGGTGCCTCGAGCCAGCAGCGCGCCGCCCAGGCAACAGCAGAGGGCCGTTTCCAGAACGAGATCATCCCGATCACGGTCGACCTCGGCGATCACAAGGAGCAGATGACCCGCGATGAGGGCATCCGCGAAGGCACGACCGCCGAGACGCTCGCCAAGCTCAAGCCGGCGTTCAAGGAAGACGGCATCATCACCGCCGGCAACTCTTCGCAGATCTCCGACGGGGCCTCGGCGGTGCTGATCATGAGCGCCGACAAGGCCAGGGAACTCGGCCTCAAGGCGCGGGCCCGCTTCCACGCGTTCGCCGTGACCGGCGCCGATCCGGTGACGATGCTCAAGGGACCGATCCCCGTGACCAGGAAGATTCTCGAAAAGACCGGTCTGTCGATCGACGACATCGACGTCTTCGAAGTCAACGAGGCGTTCGCCTCGGTCGTGCTCGCCTGGCAGCAGGAGACCGGCGCCGACATGTCGAAGGTCAATGTCAACGGCGGCGCCATCGCACTCGGCCATCCGCTCGGATCATCCGGAACGAAATTGATGGCGACGCTGCTCAACGAGCTCGAGCGGGTCGGCGGACGCTACGGTCTGCAGGTCATGTGTGAAGGCGGGGGGATGGCCAACGCCACCATCATCGAAAGGATCGTGGACTGAGATGCCGCGTATGAATCTCACAGGTGCTTCGGCGATCGTCACCGGTGGTGCCTCCGGCATCGGCGAAGCCTGCGCCCACCAGCTTGCAGCGCTCGGCGCACACGTTGTCATCGCCGACCTCAACGAAGACCTCGGCAAGTCCGTTGCTTCCGAGGTCGGCGGGATCTTCGTCAAATGCGACGTGTCGAGCGAAGACGACGGCGAAGCTGCCGTCGCCGCCGCCACGGAGATGGGCCCGCTGCGCGTACTCGTCAACTCAGCTGGCCTCGGGTTCGCCGGCCGCACCGTCGACCGCAACAACGAACCGATGGAGCAGAAGCGCTTCGACTTCGTCGTCAAGGTGAACCTCCTCGGATCGTTCAACATGCTGCGCCTCTCCGCAGCAGCGATGGCCAAGACCGAGCCGCTCGACTCCGACGGCAACCGCGGCGTCGTCATCAACTTGACGTCGGTTGCGGCCTTCGACGGCCAGATCGGCCAGGCGGCCTACTCGGCGTCGAAGGGTGGCATCGTCGGGATGACATTGCCGATCGCCCGTGATCTTTCGGCCCTCGGCATCCGCGTCAACACGGTTGCTCCCGGCCTCATCGATACGCCGATCTACGGTACCGGCGACGCGTCAGAGGCGTTCAAGGCCAAGCTCGGTGAGTCCGTACTGTTCCCCAAGCGTCTCGGCCACGCGGAAGAATTGGCGTTCATGGTCCTCGATCTGATCACCAACCCGTACATGAATGCCGAAGTCGTCCGGGTCGACGGTGGCATCCGTATGCCCCCGAAGTAAGCACGCCCGCGCCCACAGCAGTCACAGGGGCGTCACAGCGGCGGTCCGTCCTCGGCGGGCCGCCGCTGCCGTTTTCGCCCCAACCGCCGACAGGAATGGAACGTCGACAAGGATGAAGCGATGAGTGCAGAAGAGCTGGCAACCACCCCTCTCCCTGCCGATACCGTTGGATTGCTGGAGGGACTGACGTCGACGCGGGCCATCCGCCGCTATCACGCCGAGCCAGTGCCGGCGGGTGCGTTACGGACGATCATGTTCGCCGCCACCCGCGCACCGAGCGGGTCGAATCGCCAACCATTCCGGTTCATCGTGCTGACCGACGGTCCGAACGCGGCAGCCGCCAAGTCGCTGATCGCCGACGGAGCCCGGCGAATGTGGGGCCTCAAGCGCCAGAACGATGGATACGACGGCGGATCAGGGGCACAGGCCGACTCGCCGAAGGCGCGAATGGCGGCGACGATGCAGCGGTATGTCGAGGACATCGCCAGCGTGCCAGTCCTCATCCTGCCCTGCCTGGTCCGGTACCGGGCGGCGAACGAACTCGAGGGTGCCTCGATCTACCCGGCATGCCAGAACCTGCTGCTGGCGGCCAGGGCCATCGGCTATGGCGGCGTGCTGACCGGTTGGCACAGCGTGGTCGAAGCCGAACTGCGCGCCCTGCTCGCCATACCGGCCGAGGTGCTCATTGCTGCGACGATCACCCTCGGCAGACCACAGGGTCATCACGGACCGGTCAGACGACGACCGATGGACGAACTGATCTATGAGGAGTCGTGGGCCAGGCCGGCATCATTCGCCGTCGATCCGCCCGGTACCCGGTTCACCAGCGCCGGACCGCCCAAGCGGTAGCTGCCGTTGATCAGAGCGCTGCGCTGTACCCGGCGGAGGCTGCGCGCTCGACGAAACCTTCGACCGCATCGTCGTAGGCGCGGTTGATGCTGGTCCGTTTGCCGCTGGCGATGAGGTCGAACTGCATCCCGCGCCACAGGGCGACGATCTGGCGAGCCAGTAGACGAGCCTGTGGCTTGGCCGTGCCACCGCGCGTCAGTGCACGCGAGACACGCTCGGTCCATTCGTTTCCGACGGTCTCCACGAACGAACCGAAGCGGTCGGGATACTGCGAAGCAAGGCCGAATACCTCGAAGAACAGACGCAGGTACGGCAGATTCGTCGGCGCCGAGATCGCCTTCCACGCGTCGAGGAGCCGAGCAGTGAGACCACGGGACTCGTCTTCGATCGCCGCGAACACCCCCTCGAACTGAGAGAACCGGCTCATCGCCTCGCCGAGCGCTTCGACGATCAACGATTCCTTCGTGCCGAAGTAGTAGAGCAGCATCCTGTTGTTCGAACCGACTCCCTGGGCGACACTGCGCAGCGTCAAATCGGCGACACCACGCTCGACGCAGTAGTCCGCGACGAGCGACCGCAATCGTTCTCGTTCCGTCATCGCCTCAACCATCTGCAAGACGGTAGCGCCCGACGCGCGGACCGCGCGTGTTAGCACCCACGAAACAAGGACGTCAACTGCCCGCAACCCGCCTGGCCATCGAATCAGCTACTCTTGAACCGTACGGTTCATTCCAAACCAGGAGCACTACACATGCACACTTCGTCCGTCCATCCACGGCGCACATCAGACCCGGTGGAGGCACGCCGGATCGTCGAGGCTGACGAATGCGTCATCCTCACCGGGCTCGGCACCGCCCCTGAAGACGCGGTGGCTGTTGCCCACTCGGTCTTCGGCGCCGACGTGCTGCAGGTTCCGGAACCGTCGGAGGTGCGCGCCGGGGGCGACAAGGATCGTCGGCCCGCTGACCTCGACAACACCAAGCCCCTGCCGTCGCACACCGACGGGTTCGCCTACGGCGACCGCTACCCGGACTACTTCCTGCTGCTCTGTGGCCAGTCGTCGCCCCTCGGTGGCGAATCGTTCCTGGTCGACGGCTACGACGTGATCGATCGACTCCGTCGTTCCGGAGCGGCCGGCGTTGTCGAACGGATGGAGGCGGTGGCCGTCGATCAGACGGAGCCGGACATGCACCGGTCTGTCAGTCCGATACTCGGCTACACGGCTGCAGGACGAATGATGTTGCGCCTGTTCCCGTATCAACGGCCGTCAGACGAGAGCTCGGACCCGCCGGGCGATCAGGCGATGATCGACGCCTGGAAGCACGCCGTCGTGTCGACCGCCTCCGCTGCACCGCGGTTCAAGCTTGCAGCGGGCGAGGCGGCGATCATCGACAACTACCGGATGACGCACGGTCGCGAGCCCTATACCGATCCGGACCGGCTGATGTGGCGCGTCTGGGTGTGGACGACCAGCGCCCTCGGCGTCCCTGAAGGCCTGTTGCATTCCGACAGCCGCTACGCGATCACGAACTGAATCCGGGCAGGACCTCTCGGACGCAGCGGTTGCGCAGTTCGCCGAGCCCGCTGATCGTGCTGACGACGAGATTGCCGTGTTGGAGGAAGCGCTGCGGGCTCCGGCCGGCGCCGACACCGCTGGGAGTACCTGTGGCGATGACGTCGCCGGGCAACAGCGTCATGATCGTCGAGATGTAGGAGACGATCGTCGTGCAGTCGAAGAGCAGATCGTCCGTCGTCGAATCCTGCATCGTCTCGCCGTCGACCTCGCACACGATCCTCTGCAGCGGCCCCGGTGCCGCGTCCGGTTCGTCAGCGGTGACGAGCCATGGACCGAGCGGTGTCGACGACTCGAACGTCTTGCCCTGCAGGAACTGACTCGTCCGGTTCTGCCAGTCCCGGGCAGATACGTCGTTGAGGATCGAATAGCCGGCGATCGCTGCAGTCGCGGACTGCTCATCGGCGTGTCGAACCGCCGATCCGACGATGATCGCCAACTCGCACTCCCAGTCGACCTTCGTCGAAGCAGCGGGCAGGACGATGTCGTCGTTCGCGCCGATCAGCGAGCTGCGATATTTGGCGAACAACGTCGGGTACGACGGCGTGTCGTGGCCCATTTCGAGAATATGCGAGCGGTAGTTCAGTCCGACGCAGACGATCTTGTCGGGACGCGAGATCAGGGGCGCGTAGTCGATACCGTCGAGCGACACGACGCTGCCGTCAGCATCGGCGGCCTTCGACCTCCACAACGGGTCGGCGAGCAACGCTCCGACATCGGTGGCATCGAGCAGTACAGCAGTCGCTGAATCGAGTTCGATTCGTACTGCGCTGGTGGTTCCGGCAGTTCGAATGGTGGCGAGCTTCACGATGTGAGCTCCGGTGTCGTGTTCCAGAACTGCTCGGCGGCGTCGGCGATCAGCTGAACGCAGTAGCTGAAACTCAAGGCAGTTGCATCGATGACGAGATGGTAGAGCCGTGCATCGCCTGCGTCGCGGTCGAAGAGTCTGGAGACGAACCGCGCACGTGACCGATCCGTGTCGGCTTGGAACGACTTTGCCTGTTCGGCGCTGATGCCCTCGATCTTCATGCCGATCGCCATGCAACGATGGGCCGGGCCCTGGAGACGGATGTGGAAGGCCGTCGGATGATCGGCGAGGACGATGGCCGCCGCACGCCCGAGCACAACGCCACCCGCACCGGTCCCAACCCGGCGGACACTCGTTTCGACTTGACGACGCAGGGTCGCCAACGGGTCGAGATCGCCGACGTCCGGGACCGAGAGGCCGAGGGCGCCACTCATACTGGACAGCCCGGCGACGATCCGTCCAGGAGGTGCCTGATTGCGTTCCTCGTTCGTCAGGCGTTCGGCAAGCCCCTCCACCGTCGGGGTGCTTGCACCGTGGATCAGCCGGTCGTAGAACGGGAGGCCGAGCCGTTCGGCGAGCTGCGGTCCGATCACGCTGCCACCGGCACCGTAGATCGCAGAGATGGTCACTACCTTCACCTTCGGGTCACCCTGTGCCATTGCAACTCCGTGTCAGTCTCGGCGAATCAACATTCTTGCACCGACGGCTGTGACGTCGATCAAATCCACAATGACGGTGGCAGTTGAGCCGCAGAAACTGCGAGATCCGCTGACGTCGTCGAGGCGGCGCCGGCTCAGGCTCGCTTGGTGGCGCTGAACGGCATGTCTTTGTCGACCTTGGGTTCCGCCGGGAGGCCGAGGACGCGTTCGCCGATGATGTTGCGCTGGATCTCATCGCTGCCGCCGGCGATGCGGTAGCCGGGAGCGCCGAGCACGTGCTCTCCCCATGCGTACGTTCCCCACTCACCCGTGTCGGCGAGCAGCCGCGGGCCGAGCAGGCTGGAAACAGCGTCACTGACGCGCGCCATATTGGCGGTCCACATCAGCTTCCCGAGTGACGCCTCGGGACCTGGCGTCTGGCCGGCCTTGATACGCGTCGCCGCTCGACGGTTCGTGTATTGCGTCACGCGATGGTGGATGTACAGGTCGGCGAGCGTCTGGCGAACGACAGGATCGGTCGTCACCGCGAGGTGTTCGGCGAGCGCGGCGACCTGGCGATATCCGCCGCCGACATGGCTGCCGCCTCCGCCGCCGGAGTGGTCACGTTCGAAGCCGAGGCAGGTCAGCGCAACCCGCCAACCGTCGCCCACCGCGCCGAGCCGCAGATCGTCCTGCAGACGGACACCGGTCAGGAAGACCTCGTTGAAGTTCGTGCCGCCGGTCATCTGTCGTATGCCGCGGACTTCGACGCCCGGCGCCTCGAACGGGACGAGGAAGGCTGTCTGGCCCTTGTGTTTCGGTGCATCGAAGTCGGTCCGCGCAATTGCCAGCCCCCACTGGGCGAACTTCGCGCCGGACGTCCACACCTTCTGACCGTCGAGCACCCATTCGTCGCCATCACGAACCGCCCGCGTCGTCAGCGAAGCAAGGTCGCTCCCTGCGGACGGTTCGCTGAACAACTGGCATCCGTAGATGTCCTGGCGCATCAGCGGAGCGACGAACCGTTGCTTCTGCTGCTCGGTACCGAACGCCGAGATCGTCGTGGCGATCAGGCCCATCGATGTCGGAGGGAGTTCACCCGCCGAGGGAATGACGAAGCGAGCCTCTTCGGTGTTGTAGGTCCGTACGTAGGAGTTGGGGAGGCCGCGCCCACCGAGTTCGAGCGGCCAGTTGAGCATCGCGTAGCCCGCATCGAACTTGCGCCGCTGCCAATCCTGCGAGGCTGCCAGCAGCGCCGACTCCTCCTCCTCCGAGATGTTGTAGAAGACGGCAACGCTGTCGCTGCCAGCCCCCCACGCATCGGCACCGACTTCGTCGTCGCCGGTGGCGCCGACCGAGGTGTGCAGTTCAGCATTGGCCTCCAGCCACCGGCGGGCTTCGGTGCGGAACTGTTCGAGATCGGCTTCAGTACTCACAGTCTGCACGCTAATGATTCCTCACGAATTCATCATGATCGATGGACATCAACGGCACGGCAACGGTTGCCGATGTGCCTCCGACTCGACCGGCGGGGCTGCGGTCCGCAACGATCGTTCGCTGAGCAACCCCACCACAGCTCCCCCACCAAGGAGGCTCCCGATGAGCACCCAGAACGAACGCCAAGCCTTGATCATCGACGCCGTGCGTTCGCCACGAGGCAAGGGCAAGGAATCCGGCTCGCTCCATCCGGTTCATCCGCAGCGGATCCTCGCCCAGGTGCTCAATGGGCTGCAGGCGCGTAACGGCTTCGACACCGCTGACGTCGATGACGTCGTGATGGGCTGCGGTGCCGGTAGCGGCGATCACTCGATGGACATCGCCCGGATGGCGGCACTCGATGCCGGCTGGTCGCTCGATGCTCCTGGCGTCACGCTCAACCGCTTCTGCGGATCGGGTCAGCAGGCCGTCAACTTCGCGGCGATGGGCATCCGCGCCGGGTTCCAGGATCTCGTCGTCGGCGGCGGCGTCGAGAGCATGTCTCGGCCTGCACCGATGCACGTCGACGGCTTCACGGCGAACAACCAGCACCTACGCGACCAGTACAACATGGTCGGCCAAGGCATCTCCGCCGACCTCATCGCCACGATCGAGGGTTTCGACCGGGACGAACTCGATGCGCTCGCCGTAGACAGCCAGGAGCGGGCCCAGATCGCCATCACCGAAGGTCGCTTCGAACGGGCGCTCGTGCCGATCTACCACGACGACGGACGACTCGCCCTCGATCACGATGAATTCCCCCGCGCCGGAACGACCGCTGCCGATCTCGCCAAACTGGCGCCGAGCTTTGCGCAGATGGGAGCGCACGTTCCGGGGAGCCAGACGCTGTCGCTCGACCAGACGGCCCTGCTCGCCTATCCGGCATACGACCACATCGACCACGTCCACCATGCCGGCAACTCGTCAGGCGTGGTCGACGGCGCGTCGGCCGTCCTCGTGGCCTCGTCGGACTATGCCAACGAGCACGGGTGGAAGCCGAGAGCCCGCATCGTCATGACCGCCGTCGCCGGCACCGAGCCGGTCATCATGCTGACGGCGCCGGGGCCGGCGGCCGAGCGCTGTTTGAACAAGGCCGGCATGACATTTGCCGACATCGACCTGTTCGAGGTCAACGAGGCCTTTGCCGCCGTACTGCTGAAGTTCCTTCGCGACACGGGGGTGCCGTGGGACAAGGTCAACGTCAACGGTGGCGCCATGGCCCTCGGCCACCCGATCGGAGCGACCGGCGGCATGCTCATCGGCACGTTGTTGGACGAACTCGAGCGCCAGGACAAACAGACCGGACTGGTGACGATGTGCACCGGCGGTGGCATGGGAACCGCCACCATCATCGAACGCGTCTAACAGTACGTTGGACCGGCAGTACGTGGGTGCGGCTGCCGTCAGGAAACCACTCCGGCAACCGTGTGCACTGCGCTCCCGACGGAGTCCGAGACGGAGTGGGCGGCATTGCCCAGCGAGGTAGCGGCCTTGCCGGCTGCACGCCGACTCGACCAGAACACCGATGGCCTGCCACCGGTGTCGAGGGCCGCCACGAGCAACCCTCCGAGCAGTCCGGCGTTCTTGGCAAAGTGGTTCAACTGCGCCATCTTCTTTTTCGGGTCTTTTTCCTCCCAGAAGCGATGACCTGCAGCGGTCGTCGGCACGATGGTTGCTGCGAGCGCCACCGACGCCAGCCGGGGAAGGATGCCGAGAGCCAGCAGGATGCCGGCACCGAGTTGCACGCCGGCGTTGATCTTGACGAGCGTGACCGCGTCCTGCGGCAATCCGACAGCATCGGCAATCGGCATGGCGACGTCAGCGGCCTGCGGTGCGACAGCTTCGGGCGAACGGAGGACTTGGATACCGCCGAGCACGAACGGGGCGGCGAGCAGCGGACGGACGAGGGCGCGGGGACCGAACATGGTGTCGTGGTACCCGCCGAACAGGCATCTGAGACATCGGGCACCGCAGGCCTGCCGCGTCCACGAGTCGGAGGCGCATGACGCTCGTTGCCAGCCTCACCTGTGACTGACGTCACTGGTCGACATCGTGACACCAGCCAGTGGCGAGCGATGTACCGGTTGCAAGGACCGCAACGGTCCCCGAATGAAGGACATCTCGCATGAACCCACGCAAGCTCGTATTCACCGGAATCGTCTCCGTCGTCGGCGTCGTCGGTGTCGGCTCTGTCGCTCTTGCGGCCGGCGGACACCATCAGCAGGATCGACGTCCGGCAATCGGCTCGCCTGCTGCCGCCCCGACTGCGGCCGCAGCGACGCTCGAAGTCACGTCGGCTGCTGCGAGCACGATGCCGGCGACCGAGGCACCGGAGTCCGATGCTCCCCGAGCACTCGCACCAGCGACCCCGGAGACAACGACTACCGCTGCGGCGTCGACAGCTGCGCCATCGTCCACGGAGGTCGAACAGGAACACGATGCCACCTCGGTCCCGGAGTCGAGCATTCCCGGAACGGGTGATGCCCACGCCGAAGACCATGCCGATGACAACGGCCACGCGCAGGGCGAAGACCACGGAACGACGGTGCCGGTATCGACCGTTGCCGGATCGACGACGACGACATCTCCCGACCAGGCCGACGACCAGGGCGACGACCACGGGCACGACGCCCCCGCTTCGTCGGTCCCGACCAACTCGTCGGCACCGACCACCACCGAAGACAACAGTGGTCAGGACAGCAGTGGTCACGACAACAGTGGTCACGACAACAGTGGCTCCAACCGCTCGTCCGGAGGCAGTGGATCGTCAGACCACGGCGGCAGCGGCGGCGACTCATCCAATCACGGCTGACCGTATCCACTCTCCCCGTGCCTGGCCGTCCGTTGCCCGTTCGGCCTGGCACGGGGAGATCCGGGCAGTTCGATCGAAGAAATGTGCTGAACCACAAGTGCTGAACCAGACCATGCAGGAGCCGTGTGCGAGATTGTGTCGTGACGCAAGCCGACGACGATCACGATCGTCTTGTCGAACGCGCCCGCAGGAACGACGCCGACGCATGGGAACGGCTGTACGAGCGGGCCTATCCGCGGCTGCTGGCCTTTGCAGCGCGACGCGTCGACCAGGGGCGGGCAACGGAGATGGTGGCGGAGACCATGGCCAGGGCGGTTGCATCGATCGACTCGTTCCAACTGCGGGGATCCGGTTTCGATCCGTGGCTGTTCGGGATCTGCCGCAACGTGATCGGCGATCACCATCGCCGAAGCTTCCGTGAACGCCAACACGTCGAACCGTCGGCGGTGGCGCCGGCCGACGTCGGCGACGGCCTCATCCGTACCGAAGAGGCTGCGGCGATGACGGTCGCCTATGCCCGCTTGTCGGAGCACGAGCGGGAACTCCTCGACCTACGGGTCATCGCCGGCCTCACGGCTGAACAGACGGCACAGGTACTCGGCAAACAGGCGGGAGCGATACGGATGGCGCAGTCACGGGCGCTCGACAGATTACGACGATTCTTCGAGGAGGTGTACCGGTGAATATCGACGACGACGACCAACTGCTGGCAGCACTGTCACAGACATTTGCCGGGGAAATGGCGGCGCAACCCTCCGACGACGAGCGGGCCGCTGTTCGCGCGCTCGTCGAGCAACGGCGCGTCGGGGCGGTCGTCATACCGATCACCCGCCATACATCGCGTTTCGCCAGACGGGTCGCCATCAGTGGAGTCGCCGTGCTGGTCGGTCTCTCCGGTGCGACGGCGGTTGCCGCTGCTGCCAACAACGGTGCCCTCCCGAATCCCATCCGCCGGGTCGTCGTCGCCGTCGGCCTGCCTGTCGACTCCGTTTCCGTCGCCGATGTCAAGGATGCGCTGCGTCAACTGCGCGGTGCGGCCGGCGCCGACATCCCTGCGGCGATCGAACGTGTCGAACACTCAGCGGCGGCGCTCTCCCCCGCCGAACACGCACCGCTCGCATCGGAGATCGAGCTGGAACTCGCCGCTGCACGGAGCCGCCTGACGGCATACATTGCAACGACGACACCCGCCACGTCGCCGCCGACGACGTCCGGTACGACCACGTTCGTGACGACCATGACGTCGGCATCGTCAACGGCAGCCCCGACGACCGTTGCTGCATCCCCGCCACTGCTGGCGACCACCACCCGTCCGCGGCCAACGGAACCGGTCTCATTGCCCATCAGCCAGGGCGACGACCACGGCGGCAGCGGCGCGGATCCCACCGAGACCACGACGACGAGGGGTGGGGGAACCTCTGGCGGAGGCGGGGATGACGGCGACCGATCCGGCTCGTCGACCGTTCCGGGTGGAAGCGGCACCTCGGGCGACGGCGGAAGCGGCACCTCAGGAAGCGGCACCTCGGGAAGCGGTAGCGGTGGCGCAGGATCAGACGACGGCTCGAGCGGCCGCTCGGGCGGCGGTGGCAACGACGGGAGCGCCTCCGGTTCGACAGAGCCGGAACATCACGGTTCGGCCAACTCGGTGACGACCGCTCCGGCAACGTCACCTCCGCGAGAGGAGTCGTCGACGACGGCGGCCAGCACCCGGACATCCACATCCACATCGACGACCACGACCACGACCGCACCGTCGTCAGGCGGACACGGATCCGACGGCGGTTGAGAAGCGTGATCGACTGACATCGTGGACCCGGATCCCCGCCGCACCCGTCTCCTCGGTGGCCGTGGCCGTCGCGGGGCGGGCACCTGCGCAGTTCGGGTTCCGCGCGGCGAGGGTGACAAGCTGACGTGATGCAGTATCGACGATTGGGACGCACAGCACTTCAGGTCAGTGGGCTCTGCCTCGGGACGATGAACTTCGGTCCGGAGACGTCGGAGGAGGAGTCGCACGCCATCATGGACCGGGCGTTGGAGTTGGGCATCAACTTCTTCGACACCGCCAATCGATATGGCGGCGCCAAGGGACCTGGTGCCACCGAGGAGATCATCGGCAGGTGGTTCGCGCTCGGAGGTGGGCGACGCGAGAAGGTCGTTCTGGCCACCAAGTTGTTCGGGGCGATGACCGAATGGCCGAACGATGGACGCTTGTCGGCTCGCCATATCCGTGCGGCATGCGAAGAGAGCCTGCGCCGTCTGCAGACCGACCACATCGACCTCTACCAGATGCACCACATCGACCGGACCGCACCGTGGGACGAGGTCTGGCAGGCGATGGACACACTGGTGCAGCAGGGCAAGATCGTCTACGTCGGCAGTAGCAACTTCGCCGGCTGGCACATCGCCAGAGCGAACGAGGCTGCCGGCCGCCGGGGAACGCTCGGGCTCGTCAGCGAACAGAGCCACTACAACCTGCTCGTGCGCACCGTCGAACTCGAAGTGCTCCCGGCGTGCCGTGAATACGGCGTCGGCGTCATCCCATGGAGCCCGTTGTCCGGCGGGCTGCTCGGTGGGGTGCTGGCCAAGGAAGGGACCGGTCGACGCCAGTCGGCTGTCGCTCTGAAGCGAATCGACAAGCTCCGCCCGAAGCTGGAGCAGTGGGAATCGCTGTGCGCCGAACTCGAAGAAGAACCGGCGGCCGTCGCCCTCGCCTGGCTGCTCCATCAGGACGGCGTGACGTGCCCGATCATCGGACCTCGCACGATGGAGCAATTCGACGGCGCATCGCTGCGAGCACTCGACCTCACGCTCGGGACCGACACGCTCGTCCGCATCGACTCGATCTTCCCCGGCCCAGGCGGCACTGCGCCAGAGGCCTACTCCTGGTAACGGGCGGACAGCTGCCGAGTCACGAGATATCGCCCTCACTGCGAGATCCGGTGACTCGGGAGGACCTCGGTGTCGGTGTCGGTGTCGGTGTCAGCGTCGCGACCACGAGGCACGCAGGACCTCGCGGTTGAGCGCGGCGATGACGTCCATGGAAATGCCGGCCGGGCACGCATCTCGGCACGCTCCGACGTCCGAACATGCTCCGAAGTCGAGGGCCGCCGCAGCAGCCATCGAGCGTGCACGCGCCCGGCGCTCGGGTTGGCCCTGCGGCAAGCGCGCCAACTGCGAGACCTTGGCGCCGACGAAGAGTTGCGCCGAGGCGTTCGGGCAGGCGGCAACGCACGCGCCGCAACCGATGCATGCTGCGTCGTCCATTGCCCGGTCGGCGAGCTCCTTGGCGATCGGGATCGAGTTGGCCTCCGGTGCCGAACCGGTCGGTGTCGATACGAATCCGCCGGCGGCGATGATGCGGTCGAGCGCGCTGCGGTCGATCATCAGGTCGCGGATGACGGGATAGGCAGCGGCACCCATCGGGGCGAGTCGAATCGTGGCCCCGTCGACAAACGAGCGGAGGTGCTGCTGACACGTCGGGGTGTTGAGCGCTGGTCCGTGGGCGACGCCATCGACGAGCACACCGCAGCAACCGCAGATGCCCTCGCGGCAATCGTGTTCGAAGGCGATCGGTTCGATGCGGTGGTCGACGAGGTCGGCATTCAAGCGGTCGAGCAGTTCCAGGAGTGACATTTCCGGTGTCGCGTCGGCCACCGTGTAGGTGACGAAGCCGCCTGCAGAATCTGGTGTCACTTGCCGCCATACCTCGAGCGTGATATTCATCAGCGGTAGCTCCTGGTGACAAGAGGGATGGCGCTGAACTCCAACGGCTCACTGTGCCGCCTCGGTACGCCGCCGGCTGCGTCGTGTTCCCACGCAGAGATCGAGCACCACCGATCATCGTCGCGCTGCGCCTCGCCTGCAGCCGTCTGGTGTTCGACACGGAAATGTGCGCCGCAACTCTCGTCGCGGTCGAGGGCGTCGATGCACATCAGTTCGCCGAGGTCGAGGAAGTCGGCGATCCTCCCGGCACGCTCCAACTCCTGGTTGACGTGCTCGCCGTCACCGATGACGTTGACGTCGTTCCAGAAACCCTCACGCAGCGTTCTGATATCGGTGATCGCCGCTGTCAAGTGTTCCGCCGATCTCGTCACGCCGCACTGCAGCGCAAGGATGCGGCCGAGTTGGCGATGAAAGACATCGGGCCGCGTTGCGCCGCCGGTGTGCAGCAGCCGCTCGATCCGTTCTGTCGCCTCGGCAACGGTCGCCAGCACCGCCGGATGATCCAGCGGAAGCGGCGCAGAGCCGAGTTGGGGGGCGAGGTAGTTGGCAATCGTGAACGGCAACACGAACCAGCCGTCAGCCGATGCCGACAGCAGCGAGTTGGCACCGAGGCGATTTGCGCCGTGGACAGCAAAGCTCGCCTCTCCGCCGACGAACAGACCCGGCAGGCTCGACATCAGGTCGTAGTCGACCCACAGGCCGCCCATACTGAAATGCGGCCCAGGGGCGATTCGCATCGGGCGCTTGCGTGGGTTCTCGCCGGTCGCTTCCTCGTAGAGCTTGAAGAGGTTGCCGTAGCGCTCGTCGATGACGCCGTTGCCGAGCCTGGCGATGGCGTCGGCGAAGTCGAGGTAGACCCCGTTGCGCAGCGGTCCGACGCCGCGACCGGCGTCGAGCTGCAGTTTGGCGGCCCTCGACGAGACGTCCCGTGGTGCGAGGTTCCCATAGGCGGGATACATGCGTTCGAGGTAGTAGTCGCGCTCGTGCTCGGGGATGTCGCCGGGCTGGCGACCGTCCCCCGGTTGCGTCGGCACCCAGACACGTCCGTCGTTGCGCAGCGACTCGGACATCAGCGTCGACTTCGACTGCCACTCCCCATCGATCGGCAATGCTGTCGGATGGAACTGGACGAACGACGGGTTGGCGAACATCGCCCCCCGCCGGTGCGCCCGCCAGGTCGCCGTGACGTTGCTCGCCTTGGCGAGCGTGCTCGTGTAGTAGACGTTGGCGTACCCGCCGGTCGCCAGAACGACGGCGTGGGCGGTGTGCGGAGTGATGGCGCCGGTGACGAGATCTCGGGTGACGACGCCGACCGCAACACCCTCGTGGACGATGATGTCGAGTACCTCGCTGCGCGTGTGCAGATGGCATGTACCGGCAGCGACCTGGCGTTGCAGCGCTTGATGACCGGCGAGTTGCACCTGCTGGCCGGTCTGGCTGCGGGCGTAGAACGTACGGCTCACCTGCACACCGCCGAAGGAGCGCGTCGCCAGACCTCCGCCGTACTCGCGGGCGAACGGTGTACCGAGGGCGACGAAGTGGTCGATGAGCCGCACGGACAGTTCCGCCATGCGGTGCGCGTCCGTTTCGCGTGCCCGGAAATCTCCGCCCCTGACCGTGTCGCGAAAGAATCGTTCGACCGAATCACCGTCAGCCTTGTACGCCTTGGCGGCGTTGATCCCGCCCTGGGCGGCGACGCTGTGGGCGCGGCGCGACGAGTCGTGATAGGTGAAGACGTCGACGTTGTAGCCGAGTTCACCGAGCGTCGCGGCGCATCCGGCGCCGGCGAGGCCGGTGCCGACGACGATGACCGTGAACGTGCGCCGGTTCGCCGGATTGACGAGTTCGAGACCGAGCAGGTGATTGGCCCATGCACGGTCGACCGGGCCTTCGGGTCGGTCGACCGCCAGCGGTTCGCCGATCTCGCGGAAGGCGTCGGCTGGAGACGAAATCCGTCCCTCGACCCCCACCGCTTCGATCAACTCGTCGGCGACGGTCATGAGACCCACCCAGCGAGAATCGCCACGGGAATCGCCAGGTTGCCGAGCACGACGACGGCCGGCAGCGCCGTTGCGATGACCCGACGAACATTGTCGATCCGCCGCCCGTGGAACCCGAGTGAGGAGAACAGGCTCCACATGCCGTGAACGAGGTGGAAGCCGAGCGCCAGGACGGCGAGCGAGTAGACGACGGCGACCGGCCAACGATCGAGTGAGGCGATGAGGTTCCGTTCGACTGCGCCACGTTGGAACCCCGGGTTGGCGGTGCCCCACGTCAGGTCGAGGAGGTGGAAGACGAGGAACAGGGCGACGATCACGCCGGTCATCGGCATCGTCGCCGCTGCGTAGCGTTGCACGGGCGTGCCACCCGTCTTCGCCGGTCGTTGCCGATCGCCGGTCGCCATCCTGTTCCGCCGGACAACGCGGATCGCTGCCAGGATGTGCAGGAAGAAGGCGGCGGTGAGGACGATCCGGAAGCCCCACAGCAGCACCGTGCGCGGCAGGAACGGCTGACCGACATCTCGCAACCATTCGCCGTATGCGTCGAGGTGGCCGTGACCGAGGAAGATCTTGAGGTTCCCGACGAGATGGGCGACGATGAAGAGCGCCAGGAAGCCACCGGTCACTGCCATCACGGCCTTGTCGACGATCGGATTGCCCGGCAACGAGGTGCCGGTGGTCTTCACCCCGCCCACGCCGTGGGCGATCTCGGCAGGAGCGGTCACCAGATACCGAGGACCTTCATCCATACGCCGCCGACGCTCGTCCAGACGAGGATGTTGACGACACTGACGACGAAGCCGTGCTTCCACCAGTCACCGAGCGGCACGTAGCCGTTGCCGAACATCACAGGTGCCGGCCCGCAGGAATAGTGGGTGAGGCTGGCGAAGAGGCTCGACTCGAACCCGAACACGAGGGCGGCGAACAGCGGCGGAGCGCCCGCGGCGACTGCCGTGGCGAGGAACGCTGCGTACATCGCTGCGACGTGGGCGGTGTTGGATGCAAAGGCGTAGTGGCTGTAGAAGTACGCCAGGCTGAGGATCACGAACGCCCACATCCAGCCCATGCCGGATACGAGCGAGGCCATCTCGCCACTGAACCACTTGATCACCCCGAATTCATTGAGTTTGGTGGCCATCATCACCAGTACGGCGAACCACACGAGGGTGTCCCATGCCCCCGACTCCTTCTTGACGTCGTCCCACGTCAGCACCTTCGTGAGCAGCAGTACGGCGAGCCCGGCAAGCGCAGCCGCCGTTGCGGTGATGCCCCAGAGTTGGTCGCCGAGTGTCCACAGCAGGAGCAATCCTGCGAAGGCGCCGAGCATGATCTTCTCCGGGGAGGTCAGCGCGCCCATCGCCCGCAACTTCTTCTTCGCCTCACCGGTGGCTTCCGGCGTCTTGGTGACGTCAGGTGGGTAGATCTTGGAGATCAGCCACGGCAGCAGGATCAACGAAACGATCCCTGGTACGAATGCTGCGAGCGCCCATTTGGCCCCACGAGATCTTGATCCCCATCTTGTTGGCGAGTTCCTGAGCGAGCGGATTGGCGGCCATCGCCGTGACGAACATCGCGCTCGTCACGCAGTTGACGTTGAAGGCGGTGAGCGTCAGGTACGACCCGAGTCTGCGGGCAGTACCGTCGTCCGGCCGACTCTCGTAGGCCTCGCTGATCGAGATGAGGATCGGGTTGACGACGCCACCTGCACGAGCGGTGTTCGAGGGGATCGCCGGTGCGAGCACGAGGTCGGTGGCCAGCAACCCGTAGGCGACGCCGAGGCTGGTGCCGCCGAGTTTGGAGACGAACAGGTAGGCGATTCGTGTACCGAGCCCCGTCTTGATGAACCCTCTGGCGATGAAGAAGGCCAGCACGATCAACCAGATCGTCGAGTTCGAGAACCCTGACAACGCATCGCCGACGGGCAACGTCTTGGTCAGCGTCAGGACCGCCAGGCTGATCATCGCCACCGCCCCCATCGGCAACGGCTTGGCGATGATCGCAGCGATCGTCGCTGCGAAGATGGCGAGCACCGTCATGCCCTGGCGGCTCACGCCATGAGGCAGCGGCAACCGCCAGATCGCCAAGCCGATCGCAACGGGGATGATGTACAACAGCAGATTCCTGGCACGCGACATCAGGGTGCCGGACGCCCCCGGACCGTCGTCGGAGGGTGGACTCTCGGTGCGGGGCGGTTCGGTGATCACCATGGCCATGTGCCTAGATGAACCCGCTCTGAGCCAGGGCACTTCGTCACAAACGCTGCGCCGACCGGCCCAGCCGTCCTGACAATTGTCATCGAGATCACTGACTGGTGCGACCGACGCGCTTTCTGCTGCGGGCGGACATCATCAAGTCAGCTCGACCGCCGAGCTTCGACAGCACACCGAAAGTGAGATTTCCCATGAGTGGGTTGGAACAGGGGAAGGGCTCGACGTCGGTGTCCGATTTCCGCCAACGTGATCCACACCACTCGGTGATACTGGTTTCATGTCGCGTTGCAATCGGGTCGATCCGTGGGGAGATCTGCGCATCTCGCCCGACCGCGGCATGTTCACGGGCAATCGCGGATGCCTCGTCGACGAGTCGCGGCGGATCGTCCGCCACGATGCCGGCAACCTGTGGATCACGTGCGCCACCGAGTTCCGCGACTGGAAGCACCCGCTCGACGCGCCGCACCGTTGGACGCCCCTGTTCTTCCTCGACGACGCCGTCGCTCTCGCCGCCGGGCATCGTCCGTGCGCGTTCTGCAGACGGAACGACTACCACTCCTATCGTGACGCTGTTGCCGCCGCCGACACTGCCGGAACCAGCGGTCGGACGATGCGGGCGATGGAGATCAACCGGGCACTCGCAACACAACGGCTCCGTCGTGGTCGCGGTGTGGAGCGCCGCCCGGATCGGATCACGTGGCGCTCTCCCATCGACGAACGCCCCGACGGTACGGTCATCCTCGGCACCGCCGGAGAGGCGCGTGTTCTCCTCGGTGCATCGACGCTGCGCTTCGCGTTCGACGGATGGTCCTCGCCACTCGATCGGTCGACCTGCGGATCGGTCGAGGTGCTCACTCCCCCGCTGTCCGTCGACGCACTTCGGCACGGGTTTCGTCCGACGATGCACCCGACGGCGGCCGTCGTGAGCTCACACTCCGCTGGCTCACTTTGCTGCTCCGGCGAATGTCGATGAGCGGTATCGACGTTCGACTCCCGTCCGCACGCAGCCGCATGCGGAGCAGCAGGCTCGGCGGCGTCCCGACGACGCTTCCCGCGTCTGGCAGCACGCCGACGGGTCAACTGTCACTCGGCCTCGCCGCGAATCAGCCCACAGTGGTCGACGGGAACGCGCAGCGTCTGCACCGTCCGCTTGCTGACGTCGTGCACATCAGCGGTTGGCTGGATGCGGCCGAGCAGCAGGAACTCGTCGAGCAGTTCCGCCAGTGGGCGATTCCCCCGGCGGGCCTGCGCCACCCACGCGTGCCCACCGGTCATGTGATGTCCGTGCAATCCGTGTGTCTCGGTTGGCACTGGCAGCCGTATGCCTACTCGCGCACGGCCGACGACACCGACCATGCTCCCGTCAAACCGATGCCGTCCGGCCTTGTCGAGCTCGCATGCCGAGCTGTCGCCGTTGCCGGGATGGCAGGCGATGTCGCCTACGGGCCGGACGCAGCGATCGT
The DNA here is from genome assembly GCA_025356335.1 of Actinomycetes bacterium. GTDB lineage: Bacteria > Actinomycetota > Acidimicrobiia > Acidimicrobiales > Ilumatobacteraceae > JANXUF01. Next base: position 52,166 of record JANXUF010000045.1, on the reverse strand, counting down.
CAACTTCTACGCACCCGACGCACGCCTCGGACTGCATCAGGATGGCGAAGAGCCCTCGGATGCTCCGGTCGTGACGATCAGCCTCGGCGACACATGCACGTTCCGCATGGCCGGCGTCGATCGGCGCACGGGACCGTTCACGGACGTCGAACTGCGATCCGGCGACCTCCTCGTTTTCGGTGGCGTCAACCGCCGCATCTATCACGGCGTCCCGAAGGTGGCTCGCGGCACCACGCCAGGCTGGCTCGATCTGCCGCCTGGCAGGCTGAGCATCACTCTGAGGGAGACGGGCCTGCCGTAGAGGCGTTCAACCGACAGCGGTGTCGCTGACAAACGAGCGCAGGACCCTGTGCCACTCCGGCCGGCCGGTCGTATCGGCGGCGACGAGCGCAGCATCGATCACCTTCGCGGCAGCTCGCTGCCCGTCGCCAAGCGGCAGTTCGAAGACCAGCGGCTGATGCTCTTCGGCGACGAGGCGACTGCTCGTCGCGGCCAGTCGATCGCCGCACGGTCGTCTCCACATCCACATCCTCAGCCTTTCACGACGTGTGGGCCCGAGCACTCCCGAGACACCGCCGGCATCAGGCCGCCGGCTTGTTGGCGATGTAGCCGACGACGTCGATGGTCGCTCGCAGCGGGAGACCGACGCGGAGCTGCGCACGAGCCTGTTCGACGGCGAAGTCGAGGAATGCGTCCTGCCCGACGTGCTCGATCGCTTCGTAGGCTGGACCTGTCGAAGCGATGGCGCGGGCGAAGGACAGCGGATCGGCGAACTCCCACGAGCACGGGATGGTGGTCCGCTCGATGTCGACGAAGCCGTAGCGGGCGAGCAGTTCCTCGCCGGCACCCTGGCGGCCGAGCGACACCATCGCTGCCTGGTTGGCGACCTTCTGGGCGGCGGCCATCGCCAGCGGCCTCAACGCCCACGCCCCGGAGGACTGCTTGATGTGACCCCACACGGTGATGCCGACGCGTCCACCGGGAACGAGCACTCGGTAGATCTCGCCGACGGCGCCGGGCGTCGTCCCCCACACGCCGCGAAAGCTGGTGACGATGTCGAAACTGCTGTCCCGCCACGGCAGCGCGAGCATGTCACCGACCCGAATGTCTGCGCCGTGATTGCGGTCAAGGGCAATGGCGATCAGACGCGGCGACGCATCGATTCCGGAGCACTCTGCGCCGCGCACACGCGCCAACTCCAGCGCCAGCCCTGAGCCGCAGGCGACGTCGAGCACCCGATCACCTGCGTCGATCCCGAGACGATGGTGCATGGAGACGTACTCACGACAGTTACCCGGCTCGCTCAACGTGGCGAAGTCGACCGCATGATGTCCCCACCCCTGGTCGACGAGGGTCCAGTCGCTCGGCTCGGCCTCATAGTGAGGCGGTGCCAGGGCGGAGTCGTGGTGCGTGTTCATGGGCAACAGCATCCGACAGCAGCACCCACGAGGTCATGAACTTCGTCTGAAGATTCCACGCTGGCAGTGATCAGCAAGTCGTCAGACGTTCTCCATGACTTCCTCCACGCCGAGAGCACACAGTGGTCGGCAGTTATCAACGCCCGAACGGGCCCATACGGAGGAAACCATGACCGATACCGAATCACCCGCCGTTGACAATGGCGTCAACATCGAAGCGCTTCGTGGCGCTCGGCAGGCGCTCACGGATGCGCCGGGCGCAGCACAGTTCACCTGGCGTGCCAGCAATCACTGGGTGAGTGGCACGCACAGCAGTACGACGATCACCGACTTCTTCGGTCTCGGCCAGGACAACATGCACCGCGTCGTGCACACGATCGAAGCGGACCATCCGCAGGTATTCGCCTCGCAGGACAACGGCGCCGCGCCTCCCGAGATCGTCCTCGCGGCGTTGGCGTCGTGCCTCACCGCCGGCGTTGCGACCGTCGCCTCTCATCGGGGCACGCAACTTCGCTCGGTCACCGCAACGATCGAAGGAACCATGGATCTGCAGGGGATCCTCGGCATCGACGCTGATGTGCGTAACGGCTTCGACACGATCAAGGTGGTCTACACGATCGACGCCGACGCATCACGCGCCGACATCGAAGCGATCGTCGCCCAGTCGCAGAAGCGGTCAGCCGTCTTCGACATCCTCGCCAACCCGACGACGATCCAGGTCACGGTTGCCTGAACGGTTGCGTGAACGGTTGCCTGAAAGGAGCCCGATGAGAACGAGCGTGGTGGTCATCGGTGCCGGACAGGCCGGGCTGGCGATGAGCCACCACCTGACCAACCGGTCGATCGACCACGTCGTGCTCGATCGGGGGGAGGTGGCGCAGTCATGGCGCGTCGAGCGGTGGGATTCGCTGCGGCTGCTGACCCCCAATTGGATGAGTCGTCTCCCCGGATACCGCTACGTCGGGCCCGACCCGGACGGCTTCATGACCAACCTCGAGACGATCGAATTTCTCGAGCGGTACAGCCGCCGTTCCGCCGCGCCGATCCGTTGTCACGTGACGGTCGAGCAGGTACGGGCACGCCACCCCGGATTCGATGTCGTGACGGATCAGGGTGTCTGGCGATGCGATGTCGTTGTCGCCGCAACCGGCTCGTCGAGCGAGCCGCGCGTGCCGTCGCTCGCCGCCGAGCTGCCACTGCGGATCCGCCAGCTGACGGCGTTGCAGTACCGCAATCCTCGACAGTTCGGCGACGGTGAGGTGCTCGTCGTCGGCGCGTCGGCCTCCGGAGCGCAGATCGCCGACGAACTGCAGCGAAGCGGACGGGCGACGACGCTGGCCGTCGGCGATCATGTGCGGCTGCCGCGGACCTACCGCGGTCGCGACATCCACTGGTGGATGGATGCCATCGGCCAGCTCGATGAACGCTACGACGAGGTCGACGACATCGTCAGAGCTCGGCGCCTGCCATCGTTGCAACTCGTCGGCAGTCCCGATCGTCGCCAGCTCGACCTCAACACGCTGGTCGCCAGGGGCGTCAGCATCGTCGGCAAGGTGATGGGCGTCAACGGCGAGAAGTCTCAGTGCTCAGGTGCGCTTGCCAACGTCGTCGCCAGTGCCGATCTCAAACAGCGGCGCCAGTTGACGAGGATCGACGACTTCGCCTCCGCTCACGGTCTCGACGAGGCGATACCGCCACCGATGGAACCACAGCCGACGAACTTCGGGACGGCGCCGACCGAACTCGACCTCGCCCGGTTCGAGACCGTGGTGTGGGCGACCGGCTACCGACCGACCTACCGGTGGCTCGACCGGGCGGCGTTCGATCACCGCAACCGCGTCGAGCACGACGGAGGCGTCTGCGCGTTGGACGGCTTGTATCTGATGGGTATGCCGTTCATGAGGCGACGCAAGTCGAGCTTCATCGACGGCGTCGGTTCCGATGCCGCAGAACTCGTCAGCCATCTCCACGCCCACCTCGACCGCCGAACTCGCCACGTCGACACGGGCGCGGGCGCACGTCAACTCCTGCACGACTGACTACGGGGCGATCGGTCGTCCGAGCAGGGCGCTGCGGGTGCGTTCGACCAGTGTCGTCATGGACAACGAGGCGCCGACGGCCCGCTGCTCGTCGGATCGATCCTCGCCCAACTGAGCGTCCACGGAGTCGCGTGTCTCCAGGGCGAGGTCGCGAAGCGTGCTCATCACCGGAGGACTGCCGATAGCGGTGTGCGAGTCGATCGCCCCGAGCACCTGCGCTGCCACGTCGAGCTGTCCGATCCGATCGAGAGCGATCAGGCACCGCGACATCGTGTGCCATTGCTGGGCCCATTCGCCGGCGCGGTACCAGACGTCGACCATCTCAGCGAGCCCATCGCACGCCTCGCCGATGCGACCCTGATGTATCAGCAGACCGCTGGCCTCCGTGCGGGCGAAAGCGCTCATCCAGCGATTGCCGCCGGAGCGCGCAAGACGATCGGCGAGCGCAAAGGCCTCCAATGCGGCCGTGCCGTCGCGCGTCGCAAAGCCCTCGGCAACCGATGCGGAGGCGAGATCAGTCGGGCTGCCCGTCAGCAGCGCGGCCTTGCGAGCGCGATGAATCAGACGGTTCGCCTCGTCGAAGTTGCCGACCGAACTCTCCCCAACGGACCGCATGTAACACGCGTGGGCGAGACGCGAATTGTCACCCGATGCGTCAGCAACCTCGACGACACGCGCCATCTCGACCATGCCAGACTCGAGCTCACCGATCGAGCTCAGCACGTTGGCCAGCACTCGTTCGACCAACCCGGATGGAGCGAGCGACTGGGCTACCTCGATGGTTCTCGCTGCGTACGCCAGAGACAGCGCCGACTCGAACTCGCCGCGTACAAACGCTCCGTAGGCCTGCACCCCCATCACCGTCGGGTGGAGGCGATGACCTACCCCGCCCGGCAGGTGTGACCACGACGCCGCCCAGGTGAAGACCTCGTAGCGCATCGTGCGCATGGCGTATTCGCGCGCTGCACAGACCAGCGCGAATCCGGTGTCGAAATCCTCCACCTCGAAGGCGAATCGTTGGGCGGCGCGGAGGTCGGCGAACGATCCGTCGGCGCGCCGAACTGCGGTGCCTTCCTGTGGGGTACCGAGGTCCGCTGCGACGGAGCGGGCGATCGCTGCGAACTGACGCGCATGCGTTCCGAACAGCTCCACACTCCGGTCGTCGTCCAGTCGACTTCGGCCGTATTCGCGAAGCGTCTCCAACATCTCGTAGCGCGTGCCACCCAACGGCGATCGGCGTACGACGAGCATCGAGCGCTGCGTCAGCCGCGTGAGTAGGCCGAGCACATCCTGGCCCCGACAGACCGACTCGGCAACGCCCAGATCGAATTGACCGGCGAACACGGCCAGCGAGGCGAACAGCCGCTGCTCGTCGTCGTCGAGCAGGTCGTAGGACCAACTGATCACGTCGCGTAGTGTCCTGTGGCGAGGGTCGACGCCGCGCCGTACGCCGTTCAACAGCGTGAAGCGCTCATCGAGCCGAACAGCGATTTCGGTGACATCGACAGACCGTGCGAGCGAAGCCGCCAGTTCGATGGCCAGCGGAATCCCATCGAGTCGCCGGCAGATCTCGAGCACTGCAGCGGCAGTGGCGCCGGACAGCTCGAATGTCGGGTCGGCCTCACGGGCCCGCTCGACGAACAAGGCAACGGCCGGTACCGACGCCAACCCGGTGCCTGTCGTGTCGTCGACGTCACCGGTCGGAAGTGGCTCGACGTCCCACACGTGTTCGCCGGGGAGTGACAGCGGCTCGCGGCTCGTCGCCAGGATCGAGACCTCCGGGGCCGCACCGAGAATACGCCCGACCAACGCAGCGACGCGCTCGATGAGATGTTCACAGTTGTCGAGCACGACGAGCACACGCCGCACTCGGAGCACGTCGACGATCGCCTCCTCGATCGATGTCGACAACGCGGTGGACACATCGAGCGCAGTGGCGAAGGCCTCCGACGTCGCGTCCTCGTCCAGCACTGTCACCAACTCCACGAGATGCACCCCGTCGCGGTAGTTGCCGGCGATCCGGCGCGCCAACTCGAAGGCGAGCGACGTCTTGCCGACACCACCCGTTCCGACCAACGTCAGCAGACGACTCGTCGCCATGTCCGTCTGCAACTGTTCGAGCAGACGCTCCCGACCGACCAGCACATGCAATGCAACGGGCAGGACGGAACCCGCCGGAGCGACCCACGCCGGACGCGCCACCCCATCAGCGGTGGCCGGCTCATCCGCAACCCGGACATCGGCGATGAACTCATACCCTTTGCCATGAACGGTGCGAATAACTCGCTGACTGCTGCCATCGTCGCCCACTGCCTGGCGCAGCGACTTGATTCGCGTCGTCAACGCGGATTCGCTCACGAACCGGTCGCCCCACACCCCGTCGAGGAGTTCCTCCTTGCGAACCACCTGGCCGCGTCGCTCGATCAAAAAACGGAGCAGATCGAAGACCTGCGGTTCGATCCGCGCCTCGCTCCCCTGCCGTCGAAGCGCGACCCGACCCACATCCAACTCGCACTCCTCGAACAGATAGATCAACTGGCCCCCTCTCGTCGGCTCGGCGAATCGCCAGTCTGTCAAACGGGGATCAACTGCCGGCACCCGGGTGCGTCCGGGCCACGACGTCGTCAGGTGCCAGGTGTCGTTGAAAGCGATCAGTCGCTGCATCAGCTTGGTCGCGAACGATTTTCAACGCTCCGTTGTCCGTGCCGAGGTCGACCCATCGCATCGGCCGCGCACCCCACTGCGTTGGGCGCGAACCAGGCGATGACAAAATTGTGTCGCTACGAGAATCGGCCGGTCGGCCCCGTCGACGTGGCCGAGTGCGCGACGGCGCGGTCGAGCGCAGCGCCGCCGTCATCGCCTTCTTCTGCAGGCACGCACCGAGGAAGGCGCTGAGTTGTTCGGAGCGCATCGACAGATCGTGCGGAATCGGCGTTCTGTCGTCGGCGTGCACGCTCTGCGTGCACGCTCTGCGTGGCGCCACACCTGTCACTGCCGCCATGATCGACGCTGTTTCGACCGCCCGTCGTCGCGGGCTTTGCAGGATGTCGTCGAATCCGACGTCGACAACCCGCTCTCCGACAGCCCGCGCCTGCGCTCTGGCGAGCACTGTCAAATCTGGATCTGCTTCGTACGACACTGTCGAGCCCAACCTGTCCTCGGTCACGTTCGCGCCCTGAATGATGGCGATACCCAATCCGTCCACTGCGATCCGTTCCAGTAGCGCCAACGATCGTCGTCAGCGGGATCGGCGTACCATCCCGCGCCTGCGCTGTTCGGCTGCGGCGAGCGTGCAAGCGTGACGAGCAGGGCGAGCGCGCCGCTGGCGACGATCACCGTTCCCATCCATACGACCGGCGTCGTATCCCCCACCGTGCGCGACGGCCGGTCGGACGATCGGATCGCTGCGAGGGTCAGGCCGATGGCAGCGGCAGGCAGCAGCATCATCGCCACCCATCGGGACCAACGAGCGGAACGCAGCAGCGCCAATCCCGAACCGAGGAGCACAAGCGCCGCCAACGCCGCTGCCACGATCCTGGGAGTCGGTGGAGGTGACGCTGCCATCAGCTGGATCGCCGTCAACACTGCGATGAAGGCGCCGGCGCACAGGAAGATGACCGCAGTCGTCCGCCATGCGACCGACTGTTCACCCGGTGCCGCCAGCCGCTGCGTCGGCGGCGAACGATGTGCTTCGTTTGCACCGGTCACGTCCGTCACCCGTCAAGTATTCCTCACGACCATCCCGGCGATACATCAGTGCATCGCCAACGTCTGCCGCCCGAACCCGAGTGCGATGGCAGCACCCGAGTGCGGTAGCGACCGCTACGGGTGTCAGCACACTCGGATGCTGCGACGACACTCGGGTGCTGCGACGACACTCGGGCGAGGGGCGAGAGGGGCGACGGCGACGGGCGACGGGCGGCTTCAGTCGACGAGCGAGTAGGACTCGGCCAGCCATGCCTCGATGTCCGGCGTCAGGTCGGCGGGTCGGCGCAACTTGACGACGTGGTAGAGCCGCCCGCCTGACACGATCGGCTTGCGGGTGATGAGCGGATGATGCACAGGTCGCAGGAGCGGGAACGACAGCGCGACCCACGTCGTCATCGGGCGGAGCTCGATGTAACTGCCGGCCTTCTTGATGAAGATGCCGACCGAGACAGGTTCGACGTGTACCGGTCCGAACGTGGCGACGATCGAGTGGACCGCCTCGAAGATCGGTCGCTCGAACGGCGGCCCGGTCGCCAAGTAGTCATCGAGGGTCATCGCCGGGGAACACTCATGGGCCTGGTGTTGTCGGGCGAATCGACGTCGACACGCAGGGCACTCCCATCCGGGCATCACCCCATCATGCTCGTCATTCCGGTGCAGCCTTCGCCTGGAGGTACCGACGTTCGGGTTCGTTCTTCGCAAGCCGCGCCGCGTTGGCGTACGCCTCGCCGGCCGCCTCGCGTCGACCCGCCAGCTCATGGAGATAGCCCAACGTTGCGTGATATCGGTGGTGATCGGCCAACGACGGGCCGAGCCCGTCGATCTCGTGGAGGGCGACGTCGGGGCCATCGGTGTGGGCGACGGCGACCGCTCGGTTCAGCCACACGAACGGGTTGTCGCTCCGTCGAGCGAGCAGGTTGTAGAGCGCCAGCAGCTGGGCCCAATTGGTTTCGGCGTACGTCGGTGCCTGATCGTGCACGGCAGCGATGGCCGCCTGCAGTTGATAGTCGCCCATCGCTTGTCGGGCAAGTGCTGACGTCAACAGCCGCAGGCCTTCGAGGATCATCGGTTGATTCCACAACCGCCGGTCCTGCTGATCGAGCGATATGAGATCGCCGTCCGCAGACGTGCGCGCGGGGCGTCGCGCGTCCGTCAGCAGCAGCAGCGCGAGCAACCCGGTTGTCTCGGGGTGATCGCCGGGACCACCGAGTCGCTCGTGGAGCATGCGAGCCAAGCGGATCGCTTCGTCGGTCAGGTCGGCGCGGCCGAGCTGATGTCCGCTCGTGGCCGCGTGACCCTCGTTGAAGATCAGGTAGATGATCTGCATCACTGCCGGCAGGCGCTCGTCGATCAGGTCAGGAGGCGGACGGTGGAACGGTTCCGGCGACCGGGTGATCGATGCCTTGGCGCGGCTGATTCGTTGGGCGATCGTCGCCTCTGGCTGCAGCAGTGCGTCGGCGATCTGTCGCGTAGTGAGACCCCCGACGGCCCGCAGCGTCAGCGGAATGGCGGCGCTCGGGTTGAGGGCGCGATGACAGCACAGGAACAGCAGTGCCAGAGAGTCGTCCTCGGAGACGACCGGCTCGCTCGGTTTCATCGCCGACCACGAGCCGGCCAGCGCCTCGCGCCGACGCCGTGCCGTGTCGCGGTGATGGAGGTCGATCAGCCGTCGCCCGGCGACGCGGACCAACCAACCGATCGGCCGTTCTGGTATCCCGCCTCTCGACCACGAGTCGACGGCGACGAGCAGCGCGTCCTGCACCGCGTCCTCGGCGTCGGCGAAGCGTTCGCCACGCCTCAGCAACACCCCGAGCACAGCGGGAGCGGCATCGCGGAGCAGCACATCGACATCAGGTGCACGACCAGGGTCTGTGCCAGCCGCGGCGCGCGGGTGTGCCACCATCGCCTATGACGAACCGGGCGCGCACAGTACCTGGCGAACCTCGATCCGCTGGCGGACCGGTGCGCCGCCGATACCGGGCGCGGCAGAGATCCGCGCGGCGAGCTCGATCGCCCGGTCCACGGAGGCGACCTCGACGAGCCGGTAGCCGGCGACGAGTTCCTTCGTCTCCGGGAACGGTCCGTCGGACACGACCGGTGGATGCAGCCCGTCGGAGGTGACGAACCTGGCATCGTGCGGACCGGACAAACCCTGAGCGTCGACGAGCTCGCCCGACGACCTCAACTCATTGTTGAGGGCGATCTGGAACTCGATGTGGGTCTGGATGTCGGACTCGGACCACTCGTGGATCGGCGCCATCTCCGACTCCACCGAGCCGTAGTTCTGCAACAGCATGAAACGCATCATCTCCTCCCGGTCAACGGTCGTATGCTGCCTGCAGCTGGGCGATGTCGAGGCGGTCCATCTGCATCATCGCCTCGATCGCCTGCTGGGCGCGGGTCCGGTCCGGGGATCCGAGCAGCGTGCCCAACACGGTGGGAACGATCTGCCACGACAGGCCATAGCGGTCCTTCAGCCATCCGCAGCGGCCCGGTTCGCCGCCATTCACGGTCAGCCGCTCCCAGAGCTCGTCGATCGCTTCCTGGGTCTCGACGCTGACGAACAACGAGATCGCCTCGGTGAACCCGGCGTGGACCGGACCGCCGTTCATCAATATCAACGGTTGCCCGCAGAGCTCGATCGTGGCGGTGAAGATCGGCGCTTCACCGGCGGCGCGGCGCACCTCCGGCGAAGCGGCATCGGGAAAGATCGACGTATAGAACTCGATCGGTTCGGCGAGATCGGTGTCGAACCACAGGAACGGTGTGATGGAAAGCATGACGGCCTCCAGGCCTTTCGTTTCGTCGGCCCCGATCGGGTCGACACAAGTCTGTCCGAACCAGTCTCCGATTCTCGACAGCCAGCGCCAAGAAATCCGCGGGCGGATTCAGCAGGGAGGAAGCGCGACCGCGAACCGGCCGGGCGGTCGCTCCGGCGCTGGCGTCGACCTCATCCGCAGCCGGTCTGACTAGGGTTCAGGTTCTGATGACGCAGACACCCACCGAGCCGGTCGTACGGGTGGGTTCCGCCGGCCACCGTGATCGGATCGCAAACCGTCCGGCGATCGTGACCGCGGTGCTCGCCGCAACATCCGCGGTGGTCAGCATCTATTGGGGCCTCGGCGGCAGATGGCTCATCGACACCGTCGGCGGTGCGATCGAGCGGCTCGCCAACCGGGGCGGTGCCGCACCGGTGCTCGTGGCGCTGGGCGCCGCAGCGGCCAAGGTGATCGCCGGGCTCGTCGCCCTGCTGCTCACCCTGCGACCCCGCTCGCCCGAGGGACGACGGGCGGTCCTGAGCCTCAACCGGTTGATCGCCTGGATCCTGACCTTGTACGGGTTCGTGCAGGTGATCGCCGGTTCACTCGTGCTCACCGGCGGAATACACGCGTCGTCGACCACCGACGAACACGCGTTGCGCTGGCATGTGTTCGTCTGGGACCTGTGGTTCCTCGTCTGGGGCCTCGCCAACCTCCGCGCTGCCAAGCGGTACAGGAAGGCCACGACATGACGATCGTGACTGCACCGGCCACACCGTCACGGTGGGATGACGTCGTGACTACGTTCGGACGCCGAGGCGATGATCCAACGTGGTGCTGGTGCCGCCGCTTCCTCGACCCTCCCGCTGACGCCCAGAACGCGGCCGACAATCGCGACGCCCTGCGAGGCGAGATCTCCACAGCAGCAGTTGCGCCAGGTCTGATCGCTTACGTCGATACGACGCCGGCGGGTTGGACGCGCGTGATGCCCCGAAACGAACTGCCGGGCGTGATCGCCAATCGGGCGTTGCGTCGCCTGCTCACCGACGATCCCGGAGCGTGGTGGGTCACCTGTTTCGCCGTCGACCGGCGCTTCCGCGGTATGGGTGTGGCCCGCAGCCTGCTCGACGCAGCCGTCGCCCACGCCGGCGAGCACGGCGCGACCGCTGTCGAAGGCCACCCCGTCGACGTCGACGCTCTGCAGGCCGAGCGCACGTCCGGTTCGGCACTGTTCACCGGGACGATGCGGCTGTTCCTCGGCGCCGGCTTCACCGAGATCGGCCGAACGTACCGCAGCCGACCCGTCATGCGCCTGGAGCTGTGACCACGCGAAGCGACGAAGCCTCCAGGAAGGTCCCAGTTGATCGGCAGCCGGTTGCTGCGTGCCGAGAGTGCGCAAAACGAGACGGTGAACACGCACTGACCCGGCGCTCGGTTACTGCGTGCCGGGGATGCGCAAACGGGCACGTTCGACACGCTCGAAACTTGCCGCTACTGGACCTCGTGCATCGCGTCGAGGCGGCGGACGAGCATCTTGAAGATGCGGTCGTGGTCCGGCACCACTCCCCCTGCTCCGTACATCGCTCCGCTGATCGGCATTTGCTGCGGCGGGTTCTTGGCGTACTCGATCGCTTCGGTCAGATCGTGGGCGAAGGCCTCGCTCACACCTGCCTGCGTATTCGGGCGGGTGACGCAGAAGTGCAACGCCGGCGGGACCTGCAGCCCGTTCATCCGCCAGCCCCGCTGGGCCAAACCGTCGTTGACGTGGAAGATGTCGAGGACGTCGGAGCGGAAGGCGACGTTGAACGCCGAGTCGCCGATCAGCAGCAGTTCCGGATGTGAACGAACGGCCGCCTTGATCTCGGCAGCCGTGCGGAAGATGTCGGCGGCGATCGTGCGGTATCCCTCTTTGCCGAGCGCCAACATCGACGCCCAGGTGGCGGCGATCAATCCGCCGGATCGGCTGCCACCCATGCTCGGAGACGCGTACATGCCTCCTGGCCAACCGGCGATCATGAAGTACTGCTCACTGCGCATCGACTTCGGCTTGAACAGCAACACGGAACTGCCCTTGAGCGCGTAGCCGTATTTATGTGTGTCTGCCGACATCGAGGTGACCCCGGCAACGCCGAGGTCGAACGGGGCGACCGGGTACCCCAACTCGTCCGCCCATGGGAGAATGAAGCCGCCGAGGCACCCGTCGACATGCAGCCCGATGCCGTGCTCGAGCGCCAGCTGTCCGAGCGCCGGGATCGGGTCGATCAATCCGTGCGGGTAGGTCCCCGCCGAGCCGATCAGGGCGACGGTGTTCCGTCCGATGTGCTCGCGGACGAAGTCGATGTCGACGAGGAACTCAGCGGTGACCGGTGCCTTGATCACCTTGATCCCGAAGTAGTGGAAGGCCTTGTCGAGCGCCGGATGAGCGGTGACCGGCATGATGACCTCGGGCTCGGTGATGCCCTTCTGCGACCTGCCCCATTCTCGGTACGTGAGCATCGCCGTGACGAGACTCTCGGTGCCGCCGGACGTGATCAGGCCACCGGTGTCGTCGTCGCCGTGGAGCATCGAGGCGGTCATGGCGATGATCTCTGCTTCGAGCTTCGTCGCACTCGGGTACATGTCGCGTTGCAACACGTTGGCGTGGGCATAGAAACCGAAGGCCTCGATCAGGAAGCCGTAGTGGTCGTGGTCGCCCGAATAGATCGAGCCGCTGACCCGCCCACTGTCGCCCATTCGGTCCTCCTCCGTCGACATCTGTCGCAGTTCGTCGAGGATCTGTTCGCGGGGGATGCCGTGCTCCGGGATCGACGTGTGGACGTCGAACCGCCCCGCGTAGGGATGCAGTGGCGATGGCTTGGGGCTGGTGGTGGTGCTCATGATGTGCTCTCCGTTGAGTTCAGTGAGGTGGGGGCTTCGGTGGTCGGGGCTTCGGTGGTCGGGGGCGTGCGGTGCCTCGAATGCATTGCCTGGTAGACGGGCGCAGTGCGATCGTGGAAGTCGATGAATGCGCCGAGCCGTTCGGCGTAGCAGGCGTGCGCCGCAGCATCGGGCTCATGGGTTTCGGCGGTCGTCAGCATCTGGGGGACATCGCCGACGTCGATATGGCCGACCTGTGCCAGCGCCAGCAGGGCAGCACCGCGGGCGTTGGTCGTCCGCGAGTCGGTCAACCGCCGCACGACCACACCGAAGCAATCCGCCATGATCTGGCCCCACAGTGCAACACCGGCGCCGCCGCCGCCGATGACCACTTCGTCGTAGTGGCGCTCGGCGAGTGCCGAGAAGTACGGCAGCAACCAGGCGGCATTGAGTGCAACCCCTTCGAACACAGCCCGTGCCATGTCTGCCCGATTCGATGTCAGGCCGAGATTGGTGAAACCGCCGCGCACATGGCGCGCGTGGCCTGGCGCCATCGAGCCGACGAGCCATGGCTGGAAGATCACGCCGTTGGCACCTGGCGGAACGTCAGCGGCGGCTGCGGTCACGCGCTCGTAGGCATCATCAGGGGCAGCGATGCCGAGGCCGTCGATCGGGTACACGACGTTGTTGACGAAGACGTCCAGCGCCTTGCCGCCGATGCCGTTCTCGGCGACGAGGAAGAAGCGGTCGGTCAGCGGGCTCGGGGCTGTCGACAGTCCGTGGGCGAGATCGTGGCGCTTGGAATCGAGGTGGGTCACCATCACCGAGGTCGTGCCGATGATCAGCCCGCAGCGTTCGGCTTCGATGGCACCGGTTCCGACCGCCGACGTCACCGAATCGATCGTCGCATCTGCGAGTACCGCCACGGTGGAGACACCGAGGTGGTCGGCGGCCGCGGTGGTGAGCATCCCGCGTGTCTCACCCATCGGCACGAGTGGTGGCAACTTGTCGATCTCCATGCCGGACAGGTCGAGCAACACCTCGCTGTACTCCGTCGCGCCCCACACGCGGTTGTCGCACGCGAACATCGGGAACATCGTGCTGTGCGTCGCTGTGACCGTCCCGGTCATCCGTGCGGCGATGTAGTCCATCGGCTCGACGAAGGCGAAGGCGGCTGCGTATACGCCGGGGTGTTCTCTACGGATGTAAGCGACGTGACCGGTGTCGTCGTTCCCGGAGGGCACCATGCCGTGGACTTCCAGCCAGGTGGCTGCAGATGCAGCGTCACGTTTCACCGTGTTGTGCCGGCGGCCGCGTTGATCCATCCACATCACGGTGTTGTGCAGTGGCATGCCGTCAGCGGCAACCACCACCGTCGATGCGTACTGGGTGGTGACGGCGACGATCGTGATGTCGTTGCGCCGCAGCGGCGACTCGCTGATGGCGCGTCGTGAGCATCGCCCGATCGCCTCCCACCAACCAGCCGGATCCTGCTCCGCTCCGCCGTCGGCCGTGAACAGCAGCGGCAGCACCTCGCCGGCACTGGTGAGCACGGCTCCGTCGGGATCGACAACCGCGACCTTGACACCGGTCGTGCCGAGGTCGATTGCCAGTACGCCGAACGCCATCGTCAGCCCTCCGCCGAGAGCTCGGCGCGGAATTCGTCGTTGGCGATGGCGTCGTCAGCCAGCGCGTCGATGTTCGTCGGGTCGTTGCCGAGCGGGTCGTCCCCAGGGAAGTGGCAGGCGATGTGATGGGTGGCGGTCGATCCGTTGCGGGCGACCAGCGGCGGCTCTGTCTCTGCGCAGACGGCCTCCGCACGCCAGCAACGCGTCCGGAAGCGGCAGCCCGATGGCGGATCGATCGGGCTCGGCAATTCTCCGCTGAGGACGATCCTTCTCCGGTGCTGTTCGACGCTCGGATCTGGCACCGGCACCGCCGACAGCAGCGCCTTCGTATAGGGGTGCTGCGGATGCCGGTAGATCTCGTCGGCATCGCCGATCTCGACGATCTTGCCGAGGTACATCACGGCCACCCGGTCGGCGAGTTGGCGCACGACGGCGAGGTCGTGGGCGATGAAGACGAACGACAGCCCGAGCCGTTCACGCAGATCGACGAGCAGTCGCATGATCTCCGCCTGGATACTGACGTCGAGTGCCGACACCGGTTCGTCGAGCACGAGCAATGCGGGGGAGATCGCCAGCGCACGGGCGATGCCGACGCGTTGTCGCTGTCCGCCGGAGAACTCGTGCGGGTATCGGTCGAGATGTTCCGGGCGCAACTGCACGAGTCGCAGCAGTTCGTCGACCCGCTCGGTGACGACGGATGCCGGCTCACCCTGGACCTCGAGCGGCTCGGCGAGCAGCCGGCGAACAGTGAGCCGGGGATGCAACGAGGCTTGCGGATCCTGGAAGACGATCTGCAGGTTGCGGCGGGCCCTGCGCATCTCCGAGCGGTTCAAGCCCAGCAGGTCGACTCCACGGAATTGCACTTCGCCACTGGTCGGCTCGATCAGACGCAGGATGCATCGTCCGGTCGTCGACTTGCCGCACCCCGACTCACCGACGATCGCCAACGTCCCGCCGGTCTGCAGGTCGAAGCTGACATCGCTGACGGCGTGGACGACGGCCGACCTGCCGCGTTCGCGGATGCGGAATTCCTTGACGAGGCTGCGCACCCGCAGGATCGGCTGATCATCCATCGACGGCCGCCGCTGCCAGGCCATCGCCGGCGAGCACGAAGCAGGCCGACAACGTCTCGTGATGTCGTTCGAGGAACGGCTCGGATTCCGAGCAGCGGGACTCGACATACGAACAGCGGGGGGCGAACGGGCAGCCGGGTGGTAGCGACATCGGTGATGCCGGCACGCCGGCGATCGAGGCGCGGATCTCGTGGCGCTCGTCCAACCTCGGCAGGCAGTCGAGCAGCCCACGCGTGTACGGATGCCCCGGGTCGGCGAACAGCGGGCCGACGGCACCCTGCTCGACGATCCGTCCTGCGTACATCACGGCGACGCGATCGGCAGCGCCGGCGACGACACCGAGGTCGTGGGTGATCAACACCATCGCCAGATGATGATCGCGGCGCAGGTCCCCGAGCAACTCCATGATCTGCGCCTGCACGGTGACGTCCAGCGCGGTCGTCGGCTCGTCGGCGATGAGCACTTCCGGATTGTTGGAGATCGCCATGGCGATCATCACCCGCTGGCGCATGCCGCCGGAGAGTTCGTGAGGGTACGAGTCGCATCGTCGTGCCGCCTGCGAGATGGCGACCTGGTCGAGCAGTTCGATCGCCCGTGTACGAGCTGCCTTCTTCGACAGGTCCGGCTGGTGGGCCTGCATCACCAGCGACATCTGACGACCGATCGTCAGCACCGGATTGAGCGAGGTCATCGGGTCCTGGAAGATCATCGCCACCTTCGACCCGCGGATGTGCCGTAGGCGCGACACCTCCATGCCGATCAATTCGCTGCCGCGGTATGTCGCCGAACCGGAGATGTCGGCGTTGGCGACCATGCCGAGCAACGCCATCATCGTCACGCTCTTTCCCGAACCGGACTCCCCGACGATGGCCACTGATTCGCCCGGATAGACGTCGAAGGTGACGCCACGCACGGCACGTGCCGGGCCGGCGGACGTCGTGAAGGTGACGCACAGATCGGAGACGCTGAGGATCGGGCGACGGCCGGCGGTGACATTGGAGTCGACGCCCGGCACGTCGGCGCTCATCGTGTGACCTCCTTGACATCGAACGAATCACGCAACGCGTCGCCGACGAAGTTGCACGCCAGTACGACGAGCAGGATGGCGATTCCGGGGGATGCGGCGATCCACCACTGGTAGAAGTTCGTCGCCCCCTCGGTGATCATCGCCCCCCATTCCGGCGACGGCGGCCTGGCGCCGAGGCCGATGAAACTCAGCGACGCCGTCAGCAGGACGACCTGGCCGAAATCCATCGTCGCGTTGACGAGCACCGGCGTATACGACATCGGCAGGACGTATCGCCGCAGGATCAGCCACCGCGAGGCACCGATGGCGACCGCAGAGTCGATGTACTCGCGCTGACGGACGGCGACGACCTGCGCTCTGAGCAACCGCGCGTAGATCGGCCACCACACGAGCACCATGGCGATCAGCGCATTGCGGATGCCGGGCCCGAGCGAGGCAGTGATCGCCATCGCCAGCAGGATCGGCGGAAAGGCCATCGTGATGTCGACCAGGCGCATCAGCACGGCGTCGACCCAGCCGCCGAGGAATCCTGCGGCTGCCCCGATGATCGTCCCGATGAGGACCGCCGAGATGATGACGGTGACGGCGACGGGAATCGAAATCCGCGCTCCCCACAACGTTCTCGTGAGCACGTCACGACCGAGCGCGTCGGTACCCATCCAGTGCTTCACGCTCGGCCCGAGGAGCCTGCCGGCGACCGGTGCGAGTGGATCGTTCGGCGTCCACAGCGGAATCGTCACTGCCACCAACGCCCACACGCCCAGCGAGATGAGCCCGATCAGTGAAGGGCCGCGCAGCCATGCGGGCCGCCGACGGCGGATCCTGGCGGCCGGAACGGCGATCGCCGTCACGACAACCTGATCCGCGGGTCGGCGACGGCGTAAGCGATGTCGGTGATCAGGTTGGTGATCAGGAAGGCGAAACCGCCGAGGATGGTGACACCGATGATCGCCGGGTAGTCGAGCTTGCGGGATGCTTCGACGGCGTAACTGCCGACCCCGGGCCACGAGAAGACGGTCTCGGTCAGCACGGCGCCGGTCAGCAGGAAGGCGAAGAGGAATCCGACGATGGTGATCGTCGGCAGCAGTGCGTTGCGCAGCGCATGGGTGTTGACGACGGTCCGCTCGCGCAGGCCCATCGCCCTGGCGACACGCACGTACTCCATCGAGAACTCGTCGAGCAGGCTCGCCCTGACCAGTCTGGTGACGATGCCGACGACGCCCCACCCGAGCACGCTCGCCGGGAGTATGAGGTGTTTGACCGACTGCACGAACATCGACCAGTCTCCGTGCAGCAACGAGTCGACCGTGTAGAAACCGGTGATGTGTCCTGGGGCGACCGACCGCGGGTCGATCCTGCCGGGGCCAGGCAGCCAGCCGAGCCGTGCGTAGAAGATGTAGAGCACCAGCAGACCTGCCCAGAACGCCGGCAGCGACGATCCGATCAGGGCGACGAACCTGGCGACGTGATCGATGAGTCTGTTGCGGTTCCTGGCGGCGAGCACGCCGAGGCCGACCCCGAACACGACCCCGATCAGCAGCGCCACGAACGTCAATTCGAGGGTTGCAGGCAGGCGGTCGAGCAGGTCGTGCAACACTGGCCGACGTGTGGTGAACGAGGTCCCGAGGTCGCCCTTCACGAGGTTCTTCATGTATTTCGCGTACTGCACCGGAACGCTGTCGTTGAGCCCCCACCGTGCTCTGGCAGCCGCAACGATCTGCGGGTTCGTGAGGTTGCGCTCGCCGACGATCGACACCAGCGGGTCCGCCGGCGTCAACCGTGAGACGACGAAGACGATCGAGGCGATGCCGAACAACAGCAGCGGCATCACCGCCACACGAATCGCCAGGTACCGCTTCACCGGTGCCTCGGCTGCATCTGCCTCGGCTTCACGTGCCTCAGTGCTCCGTCACCCTCTGCTGAGGTCGGCGAGGACGAGGTTGCAGCAGGCGCTGTAGGCCATTCCCTTGATGTTCGACCGGCTCGCCAGGAAGAGGTCGGGGTTGACGACCGGGATGATGACCTGATCATTGATCATGTCGGTCGCCAGCTTGTTGTAGACCGCAGCACGAGACGTCGAGTCCGGGGCGGCGAAGGCCTGAGCGAGCAGCGTGTCCTCTGCCGCTTCGTCGGTGCCCTTCGTCCATGTGAGCCACTGCGAGTCCTTGACCAGTCCGAAGTACTGCACGTACTGGCTCGAGTCGGTGTGGTCCGGAGCGAAGTAGAGCATCGTCACCGGGATGCCGTCCTTACCGATCTTGTCGGCCCAGACGGAGATCTCGACCGGGTTCAGCGTGAGGTTGATCCCGACCGCCTTGAGGTCTGTCTGCACTTTTTGCATCGCTGTGCTGAAGTCGACGCCGTAGACGTTCAGCGACGGGAAGGTGGCGTCGAGCGTCAGGCTGGTGACTCCGGCCTTGGCGAGCAACGCCTTGGCAGCTGCAAGGTCCTGCTTCGGGGCGGCGAGCCCGTCGGTCCCGAGAAAGCCGTTGGGAATCGGCGATGCCTGCATCTGGCCGGCGCCGCCGACGGTGACGTCGACGAGGCCTGCATAGTCGAGCGCCAGACGAATCGCTTGGCGGACATCGGGGGTCAGCGCCTCGCCGCCCTTGGCACCCTGACTCAGCGCCAGGTACACGTAGTTGAAGCTCTTGACCTGCTTGACGTTGATGTCAGCACCGGCCATGCCCTTGGCGACGTCGGAGGAGATCTGCATGGCGATGTCGACGGCACCCTGCTCCAACTGCTGGCGCTGCGTGACGGCCTGAGGTGTCTCTTTCATGATCACTTCCGGGAAGTGCGCCTTCGTGCCCCAGTAGGCGTCGTTGCGCTTGAAGCGCAATTCGCTCCCGGAGGTGTACGACTCGAGCGTGAACGGTCCGCTGCCTGCCGAATTCGAGAGGAACCAGGTCTCTGCCTTGTCCGTGGCCGGGTCGAGCGTCGCTCCGTTGGCCGTCGCCAGTTTGCTGTTGATGATGCCGAGGTAGCTGGCGTTGACCTGCGCGAGGAACGCAGAGTTCGGTGCGCTGAGCGTCACCTTGACGGTCTCCGGGTCCGGCGTGTCGATCGTGCTGATCGTCGACACGAGGTACGACGACGCCGCCTTCAATGCCTTCAGGCGTTCCCACGAGAACTTGACATCGGCGCTGGTGACCGCCGTCCCGTCGGCGAATTTCGCCTTCGGATCGAGCGTGAAGGTGAATTCGGTCTGCGTTGCGTTGCTCTCCCACTTCGTGGCGAGCCGTGGCACGAGCGTCTTGTTGTCCGATGCGTCGAGGCCGATCAGCGTCTCGTAGACCGCCGTCATGAAGATCTGGCACGTGTCGCAGTAGGACCGCGACGGGTCGAGCGAGTTGACGTCCATCCCGCGGGCGATGACGAGCGCCTTGTCGCTGTTGGCCGCTCCAGCACCGGTCGTTGCACCCGTCGCAGTACTGCCGGCGGTGGTCGCCCCGGCGGCTGCGCTTGCGGCGGCAGTTGCCCCGCTCGCCACTGTCGAGCCCGTCGGTGTTGTCGTTCCGCCCGACTTGCTGCTGCTCCCGCAGGCGGCGAACATCAGCGAGCCGGCGAGCGCGAGCGACAACAATCCGCTGCGCCGCACATGCCTTCGTGAATCCATCGGAACGTAGCTCACCGTCGACCTCCCCAGATCAGAACATCGACGCGATGTCGATACAGTGACTGCAGTTAACACTGTGATGTGATGGCCGTCAAGATGTACGGTGTGAATTCCCCGTGACGGCGCAGCGAAAGGGCGGTCACCGTGAACCAACGCAATATGCAACGGTTGGAAACTCGCAGGACACTCGCTGAACACGCCATCCGTATGTTCCGTGATCAGGGCTTCGACGAGACGACCGTCGAGGAGATCGCCGCAGCCGCAGGGGTCAGCGCACGAACCTTCTTCCTCCATTTTCCGACGAAGGCGGCTGCTGCGTTTCCTGATCATGAAGAACGCGTTGCCATCTTCGTCGAACGACTGGGGGACGGCTCATGTTTCGTCAATCCCTTGCGGCATATCACTGATTTGATCCTCAGCGATCTCGACGACTCGCCGATGCGCCGTACCCGGTACCAGTTGCTTGCCAACGTCGAAGCGCTACGGGATGAGGACGCGCGCACCGACCGTGACTACGAAATCGCCGTCGCCGACTTCCTCATCGCCAGTTGGGGTGACAGTGTCGAAGCCGGCGTTCGTGCCAATGCAACAGCGAACGCGATACTCGGCGTCGTACGCGCCTGTCTCATCGCTTGGAGCAACGACTCGATCGACGCACATCAGGCGTGCGTCGAGATCCTCCATCGGATGTTCGGCTCGCCGCTCGATCTTCCGCTGCAGTCGGTACAGCCACTGCAGTCAAAGGCGAGCAGCCGGAAGCGGTCCACGCGTCCTGCGGGCACTCGACCACGCGTTCGCAGTTCGACGTGATCCATCCTCGCCATTTCCGGTTCGGTGTCGAGATGCAGGGACCGTTCGACGGATTGTCCTGGGCGGATTCCGCACGCGACGTCGAAGCACTCGGCTACTCCACGTTGTTCGTCCCTGACCACTTCCATCAGGGCTACGGGCCGTTGACGGCGATGACCGCAGCGGCCTCGGCGACCACGACGTTGCATGTCGGGTCGCTCGTGTTGGCATGCGATTTCCGGCATCCGGCAGTGCTCGCACGTGAGCTCGCATCGATCGACCTGCTCTCGGAGGGCAGGCTCGAGGTCGGCCTCGGTGCCGGCTACAACCCACTCGACTACGAACGCTCGGGCATCGACATGGATCCGGCGCCCGTCCGTGTCAGCAGGATGATCGAGCACACGACGCTGTTACGGCGCCTGTTCGGCGATGACCAGGTGACGTTCAACGGCGAGCACTATCGGATCCATCGACTCGACGGGACGCCGAAACCGTTCCACCCTGGCGGTCCACCGATCCTCGTCGCCGGTGGCGGTAAACGGATCCTCGGCTTTGCCGCCGCGGTGGCGGACATCGTCGGCGTCAATCCGTCGCTCAAGGACGGTCTGCCCCGATCGGCTGCCGCCCGCGACAGCCTCGCCGAGCGCATCGACGAGAAGTTCCAGTGGGTGAGGGAGGCTGCAGGTGAGCGCTTCGACTCTCTCGAGTTCAATGCCTGGATCTCCGTCGCCGAGGTCACGAACGACGCAACCGGCGTCGCCGAGACGATGACGCAACGGTTCGGCGTCGGCGCAGCGGAAGTCCTCGCCTCGCCGATCATCCTCGTCGGTTCCCCCGCCGAGATCGCCGAGCGACTGCACGAGCGTCGTGAGCGATGGGGTTACTCGTACATCGTCGTACAGGGTCCCAAGGCTCACGAGTTCGCCCCGATCGTGCAAGCGCTCACCGGCAGCTGATCAACGGTCGGCGTCGGTCAGTTCCCGCTCACGTCGGGGACCGCGCTCGATGCCGAACGCTCGTGTGGTGTGGACATCGGACGGTGTGCCGTGCTCGCTGATACCGAAACGATGGTGGATCCGCTTCATCCAAGCCGGCGCCCACCAGTTGGCATCGCCCGCGAGGCGCATGAACGCCGGCACGAGCAGACCACGGATCAACGTGGCGTCCATCACGACTGCGAGCGCCAGGCCGATGCCGAACATCTTGATGAACGTCACCCCGCTCAGCCCGAAGGAAGCGAACGTGACGGCCAGCAGCGCCGCTGCGGCTGTCACGATGCGACCGGTCCGCTCGAGTCCCGTCGCCACCGCGTGGGTGTTGTCGCCGGTGCGATCGTATTCCTCCTTGATGCGCGACAGCAGGAACACCTCGTAGTCCATCGACAGCCCGAAGGCGATACAGAACATCAGGATCGGCATTGATGTGTCGAGCGTTCCGTCAGGGGTGAAGCCGAGCACACCGGCACCGTGGCCCTGTTGGAAGATCCACACCATCGCCCCGAACGTTGCGGTGAGTGACAGCAGGTTGAGGACGATCGCTTTCAGCGGAACGAGCACGCTGCCGAACACGAGGAACAGCAGCACGAACGTCACGACGGCGATGATGCCGAGGGCAGCCGGCAGGTGCGCGCCGATCGCCGCCTTGGTGTCGATCAGTTGAGCCGCAGAGCCTTCGACGGCGGTGGTGAACGACGGATGGAGACCGCGGATCGAACGCACGAGCGACTCACCGGCAGCCGTGCGCTGGCGAACCGAAGGCGTCACCGAGAAGTACACGCCGGTTGCTCCGCCGGCGTACTGCGCGTTCGACGTCACCGGCCCGTTCACCTGTTTGCCGGCTGCGTAGGTACCGCTCGCCGTCGTCACCGACGCCACGTTCGGGAGCGAGGAAACGGTGGTTGCATATGCCTCGACGGCCGCCGTGTCTGACGAAGCGAGGGTCGGAGCGACGATGGCGAACTGCTCGCTCGTGTTCGAGGTGAATCCGGTTGCCATCCGGTCTGCGACCTGGCGGGACTCTGCCGACTTCGGGAGTGCCGAACTCGTCGGCAACCCGAAGTTCGCCTTGAGGAACGGCAGGCCGAGGAAGACCAGCACGGCGACGGTTCCGACGGCGACCGGAACGGGACGGCGCATCACACCACTGGCCAGTCGATGCCAGAAACCGTGACCGTCAACTGACTGGCCGACAGCATTTCCATGACGCCGGACGCTGAAGCGGTTGACTTTGGTGCCGAGTACGGCAAGCAGCGCCGGCAGCGCGACCACGGCTCCTGCGGCGGCGATGAGCACGACCGAGATACCGGCGTAGGCGAACGAGCGGAGGAAGTACAGCGGGAAGACGAGCAGCGCGAGCAGTGACGCAGCAACGACGAATGCCGAGAACGCAACCGTTCGGCCGGCCGTCTCGACGGTGCGAACGACGGCGTCGTGCGGATTCATACCCGCAGCGAGTTCTTCCCGATAGCGGGTGACGACGAAGAGGCTGTAGTCGATCGCCAGGCCGAGGCCGAGCGCCGTCGTCAGGTTGATCGAGTAGATCGACACGTCGGTGATCGAGCCGATCACGAACAGACTGAGGAACGTCCCTGCCACCGAGATGAGGGCGATGAGCAGGGGGAGACCTGCTGCGATCAGGCCGCCGAAGACGACGACGAGCAATGCCAGCGTGATCGGAACGGAGATGCTCTCGGCCTTCGCCAGATCACTGCCGATCAGGCTCCCGATATCCCTGCCGACAGCCTCACTACCACCGACCTTGACCGTCACCGAGCCGTCCCCACGGGGGTTTCCCAAGCGGTCGGCAAGGGTGGCGAATCCATCGTCGGAACCGTCGAAGCGGGCGAGAATGACCGCCGATGTGCCATCAGTACTCCGCAGAGCAGGCGCGTCGGCCAGCGACCAGTAGGACACGACATGGGAGACTCCCGCCGCTGCCGACAACTCCGACGTCAACGATGCGGCCGCAGCGACGACCGATGCCGTGTCGACGGTGCCGGAAGTTGCGTGCAGCAGGAGGACCACGTTCGGATCGCCGCCGTGGAACTGCGTTTGGAGCAGCTCGTGGGCAGTCGTCGATTCGGCGCCGGGATCGTCGAAGCCTCCCGACTGCAGTTTCCCGAAGGCGCCGGTGCCGAGTACTCCGGCGACGACGACGAAGAGGACGGTGAGTGACAGCACCAGGCGTCGCCGCCTGACCGTGAACCTGCCGAGATTGGTGAACAGCATCGATGACTCCCTCGATCAGCGGCGAGCTCGGTGCTCACGCAGTCCATCGTCCGCCGATCGGACCTCGCGCACATCGGGCTGCGATCCCTTCGTGACTGCACCACGGGCAGATTCGACGATGGACGAACTCGTACCCAGGTATGAGCGTTGATGCGACTGCCGGCGGATGCGCACACGCGGCACGAGCGGTACTGTCGGTCCATGGCGAGCAAACGATCCGAGGTGCGCCGATCCAGCCTGTTGCATTCCTCGTCGGTGCGTCCGTCGTGGGTATCGAACACGGCGATCGTCTTCCGGTTGCGGCGCTGGCTGTCGTGCTGCTCAGCTTCGTGACATACTCACCGAACCCCGTCAGCATCGTGCTGTTCGCCATCGCACTCGTGCCGTGGGTATTCGTCGGCGCCGGCGCGCGGATTCCGGCGTTGGTCGTCGTCATGTCGAACCTCGTAGTGGTATCGATCGTCGTCACGCGCTACGACGATCAGCCGGCTCTGTTCCTGGCGGTGGTGACGATCGGCTGGACCTCGGCGCAGGGCCTACGATGGCACAGCGTGCTCGGCCTCGTCGGTGGGGCATTTGCTGCGGTGCGGTACAGCTGGATGCACGACGATCCCGGCCATCGTTCCGGCTGGGGGATGTGGGTCACCGGCCTGTTCATGGGATGCTTCCTCGGCGAGTTGCTCTACCGCCAGCGCCGTCTCACGGCCAGAACTGTCCGCCGCTCGCCACGAGCTGAGCATGGTGGCGGTTGCCGATGCTCGTACACGGATCGCCCGTGAGGTCCACGACATTGTCGGCCACAGCCTGACGGTCGTACTGCTGAACATCACCGGTGCCCGCCGGCAACTGGCCAACGATCCGGACGCCGCCGACGCCGCCCTCCGACAGGCAGAGTCGATCAGCAGGGAAAGCCTCGATTCTGTCCGGACGGTCATCGGCCTGTTGTCCGATGGCACCAGTGGGCAGACGGACGCCCCACTGCCGTGTGGCGCTGATGTCGTGCCGACGATCGAACAGGCCCGACGATCTGGGATGACGATCGATCCGACCGTCCGTGGCGATCCGAACGAGCTCGAGCCGGCGATCGGGTTGACGCTCGTGCGCCTGCTGCAGGAGGCCCTGGCCAACGCCCACCGCCACGCTCCCGGGTCGCCGATCGACCTCACGCTGGACATCGACGAGCGCACTGTCTCGGTATTGATCGCCAACGACATCCCGACGACAGGCGTTGGGATTGTCCCGAACATGCGCGCCGGCCTCGGGGTTCCGAGCATGATCGATCGTGTCGGCGCAGTCGGCGGGTCGATCGAGATCGGCCCATCGGACGGCAGCTGGGAGATCCACTGCGTGCTGCCGAGGTCGGTGCATCGCAACCTCGGACTGCGTTCGACCCGATGACCGATTCCGAGGTTCGAGTGGCGATCGCCGACGACCAAGCGCTCGTCCGCGCCGGGCTGCGCATGATCCTCGAAGCCGAGCACGATCTGCGGGTCGTCGCCGAGGCGGCAGATGGACTGCAGGCGCTGGAGATCGCCACCACCACGCCGATCGACGTGCTGCTGATGGACGTACGGATGCCGCGCATGGACGGATTGGAGGCCACCAGGCGGCTGATTGCAAGACGGTCCGCCGATCCGAGCACGTCGCCGCCCGTGCTGATCCTGACGACGTTCGAGGACGACGATGTCCTGTGGGGGGCGATCGAAGCCGGCGCTGCAGGATTCGTCCTCAAGGACACGCCGGCCGATGACCTCGTCGCCGCGATCCGAACGACCGCCGGAGGCGGTTCATGGCTCGACCCACGCGTGACTCCGCGGCTCCTCGCCCGTCTCCGCACGCAGGTTCGTCCCGACGCCTCGACGCTCGAGGACTTGACCGCCCGCGAGCTCGAGGTGTTGGAGATGATGGCCCGCGGCGCAACCAATCCGGAGATCGCCGCCCACCTGTACGTCAGCGAACGCACCGTCAAATCTCACGTCGGCAATCTCTTCACGAAACTCGGAGCACGCGACCGCGCCGCCGCCATTCTCATCGCCTTTCGTTCAGGACTCGTCGACCCGAACAGCGTGTAAATCGAGCGGCGTGTGGGCCCGGCGCACCCGCTGTCAGCCCCTCACCGCCATCCCCGGTCAGCGGGCAACTGCAACCCGGTCTGCAGGCATCAGCGCCGTGGCCGGAGGCGTGGAGGAGGATCGGAGCGTGCCGATGGCGACGCCTACCAGGGCGAGCAGACCAGCGGCGACGGTCAACGCCTTCGGGCGTTCCCCGAGCCACAGCCATGCCACCCCGATGGCGACAACGGGCACCGCATACAACGCCAGCGCCGGCCGACTGACCTGCAACCTGGCGACAGCGCCGGCCCACGTCACGAATCCGAGTGCGGAGGGACCGAGTGCGAGCAACCCGATCGCCATCCAGGATCGTGCTGTCGTGTGCGTTGCCGAACGCAGTGCCCAGGGGATCGTCGGGACCAGCATGACGGCTCCGGCGACCATTGCGTAGGTCGCCACTTCCAACGCCGTATAGCGGTCGAGGAGTGGCCGCTGGGCAGCGTGGTACAGACCCTGGACGACGGCGGCGGCGACCACGGCGATCGCCGCACCCTGCAGCGAGAGCCTGCCACCGGCCGTCAGCGCCACGGCACCGGAACCGCCCATGGCGATGGCGAGGCCGGCCCATCGCCGGCCCGGAATGCGCTCTCCGAGCACGTGACTGGCGACGATCAGGCTGTATACGGGAGCAGTGGCGACGATCAGGCTCGCAGTCCCGGCCGGTACGGTTCGCTCACCGACGTTCAGCAGCAGTTGATAGGCGGCCATGCCGGTGGCGCCGCAGAGTGCGATCTGCGGCAGGTCGCGCCGCTCAGGTACACGAGCCTTGGTGGCACGTGCAGCGATCAGCAGGACGACCGCAGCGATCGCCAGGCGCCAGAACGACAAGGCAACGGGTGAGGCCGATTCCAAGGCGACGCGGATCGCCGGGAAGGCCGCCGCCCACAGCACGACGGTCGAGGCAACGAGCACGGGAGCAGGAACACGGCGCATGCACACCACGATGCCGAGGTTCGAGCAAAAGTGACCGTAACGAATTGTCGATCAACACATAAGCTGGGCTTGTGCTCGACGTCCGAAAACTCCAAGCCCTGCAAGCGGTCGCCCGTCATGGCAGCATCACCGCTGCTGCCCGTGCACTCCATTTCACCGCCCCGGCGATCTCTCAGCAGTTGGCGGCGCTCGAGCGCGAGACGGACGCATCGCTGTTCGTCCGAACCGGTCGTTCGATTCGCCTGACCGACGCCGGGTTGCTGCTCGCCGCCCACGCCGACATCGTGCTCACCCAACTCGCCGCTGCGTCGGCAGCGCTGGCATCGAGCAGGGCGCCGAGCGGACCGCTGACGATCGCCGCTTTTCCGACGGCAGTCGCCTCCATCGTGGCGCCGGCGCTCGGCAGTCTTCACCGGCGCTATCCCGGAATCGATGGTCGCCTGATCGAAGCCGAGCCGGAGCGCGCAGAGCAGTTGTTGCAGTCCGGCAGCGCAGACGTCGGAGTCGTTCATCACTACGACCTGCTGCCACGCATCGTTCCCGGAGTCGTCGAGTCCGAGGCGTTGTTCGACGAGCAGATGCTGCTCGCCCTCCCGGACGAGGCATCACATCCCCGCTCGGCCGCAACCGAAGACGCAGGCGATGGCGAAGCCGACGACGATGGCCGAGCGGCCCAATACGTCGAGGATCCGTGGGCGCAGGCGGGCCCCATCGACATCCGGTCGCTGCGCAGCGAGCGATGGATCGTGCCTCCGCTGGGCACGACGTGCCACGAGCTCGTCCAACGCGCATGTGGAGCTGCGGGTTTCGTCCCCGACATCGGCGCGCAGTGCAACGACTATCGGTCCACACTGTCGTTGGTGCGCGCCGGGTGCGGCGTTGCCCTGGTGCCGGCCTCGGCACTCGACCGGCTGGCTCTCGACGGCGTGACGATCAGGCGAACCGCAGAGCCGCTGCGTCGCTACGTATCGGTGCAGACACTGGCCGGTCGCCGCAGTCCGTCAGCGGCATCGTTCATCGAATCGCTCCGCGCTCTCGAGCTCCGCAGCATCGAGTCAGCCCGCACGTTCGAGTCGCCCCGCTTCGAGTTGCTGCACATCGGGTGACGGGCCGCTCGGCGAACATCGGGTAGTCCGCCGTCGACCGACGCAGCGAACCGTGAGCCCGGTGGCATACTCCGAGCATGGCAACAAACCAGAGCGGCGCCCGCTCACTGCTGGCGACGGTCGTCGGTTACATCATCCTCGCCATCGTGGCGCTGTTCCTGTTCCACTTCATCCTTGGCACGATCCTCTGGCTCTTCAGGACACTGGCGATCATCATCATCCTGCTCGTTCTGCTGACGCTGTATTTCAAGCTGAAGTCGTCCGACTGAAACTCCGCCGGCAGTCACCGTCCGATGAGAAATCGAGAAAACTTTCGAAACCTCGTCATCATCGCCGGGCTCGGTCGTCCCAACTGTGCGGACCACCCGAGTGCCGGCAGTGCGGGCTGCCGGCCACTCACCCTCGATCCACCAGTACTCGTCACCAGTACCTGATCGCATCAGAACCCGATGGACGCAGAATCCGATCGCATCAGAACTCGATGACGATCTTTCCGAAGAACTCGCCGCTCGCCATCTGCTGCTGAGCGAGTGCCATCTGCTCGAACGGCCAGACGCTGTCGACGACCGGCGAGGCGTTCGTCGACGCCATCGCCGACAGCATCCTCGGGAAGTCCGCCGGCAGGTATCCGCCGGCACCGATCAGCGCGCGGCCCCAGTGGTACACGCTGGTCAGCGACAGCAGCGCCTCGGTTCCTGTCGTCGTGCCGCAGAAGACCATCCGGCCCTCGATCGCCATGGCCTCGACCGATTGCTGGAACAGTGCAGGGCCGACATGGTCGATGACGAGGTCGACACCGCGACCTTCGGTGAGCGAACGGACGACCTCAGCGACGTTTTCACGGCGATAGTCGATGGCGTGGTGGTAGCCGACGGCCAAGGCCCTCGCCACCTTCGCCGGCCCGCCGGCCGTGGTGATCACGGTGGCGCCGCGCCAACGCAGCAGTGCCAGCAGAGCGCAGGACACTCCCGACCCGGCTCCGTTCACGAGCACCGTCTCCCCGTCGACGAAACGGCCGGCCTCGATGGCGTGGAAGGCCGTCATCGCCGCAACGGGCAACGTCGCCGCCTGCACGAAACTCAAGCCCTCCGGCAAGGCAAAGGCGTGGCTGGCGGGCGCGGCGACGAGCTCGGCGAAGCCACCGGGGCGCGTGGAGCCGACCGTCCGAAGGTTCTCACAATACGGAGACAGGCCAGCCGTGCAGCGATCACAGACGCCGCAGGTGCTGACCGGATCGACGAGCACCGCATCTCCAACTGCCGGACCGATGCCCGCCGGCAGATCATCGGCCCGTTCGGTGACGATGCCGGCGACGTCCATGCCGGCGATGTGCGGCAGCGAGAAGCCGCGGACGAGCGCCGCCTCCTGCTGCAGGAGATCGAGCCGGTTGAGAGCGCAGGCCCGCACGGCGATCACGACCTCGCCAGGCGCTGGACGCGGATCATCGACGGTTTCGGTGGCGACAGCGCTGCCGCCACCGAAACCACGTTGTACCTGCGCTCTCATCGACTGCGACCAGACGCAGGCACGGTCAACTGGCCGGCCAGATGACTTTGCCGTCGGTGCCGTAGACGGACTTGGCGACGCCCGGCAGGTAGCTGTGCGTATCCGCCGGTGCACCCTTCGGCCAGACACCGTCGGCGACATAGGTGGAGTATTCCTTGTCGAACACGGCGGGATCGATCTCACCGATCGGCTCACCTGAAGGTGTGCTCGCCTTGACGACGCCGATCTCCTGGGTGATGCGGTAGGTCTCACCGGCCTGCGTGAGGAAGTTCGTGTTGCCGGCAGCGTTGATCAGCTTGATCGAGAAGGCAACCGACGCAGCCGGATCGGCGATCGTGTCCTCCATGCCCTTCAGTGCAGCCCTGGTGAAGTCGGTGACGACAGTCGGGTGTGCTGCCGCATAGTCCTTCGACGTGTAGATCAGGCCGAATGAACCCGGCGTGTTCGTCTTGGCAGGATCGAAGAGGTTGTACTTGACAGCGGCACGGTCGAGTTGACCGGGTTCGTTGCTCTTGTAGACCGGCAAGGCGTCGATCGGCAGCTTGAGCTGCGCCTGCGGGTCGAAGCCGTCGACGAGTACTTCCTTGTAGTCGGCACCGCGCTTGAGGCCGGCGTTGGCGAGCATCGCCACGATCGACGGTGGCAGGTCACCCTTGACGCCGATGGTCTTGCCCTTCAACTGCGCCAGTTCGGTGGCCCCGCCGTCCTTGGTGATGAGTGCTTCGATCGGCGCCTTGCCATAGTCGACGAGGGCCACGAAGGCGGCGCCGTCCTTGGAGTAGTTGAGGATCTCGGTGTAGCTACCGGCTGACGAGAACTGTGCCTGGCCGGCGGCGACCAGCGGGTAGTTGGCGGTCGAGAAGCTCGGCTTGAGGTCGACGTCCAGGCACATCTTGTCGAAGTAGCCCTTCTCCTTGGCGGTGACGACGTCGATGATCGACGCCGAAGCCGAGAAGTCGAAACTGCTGAGGTAGGTGATCTTGCCGACAGCCTTGTTCGCCGCACACTCGGCGTCGGAGATACCGGTCATCGTGACGCCGCCGGCGGCACCGGTCGTCCCGGCAGTCGTTTTCGCCGTGCCTGCGGTTCCGGCGCTCGTCGTCGCCGTCGTCGTGTCCGTCGAGCCCGACGAGCCCGTCGATCCCGCGGACGTCGACGCGGCCGCGCCTCCACCGGTCGTCGCCGTCGCGGCAACGGTTGTCGCCGCACCGGCAACGGTGGTGGACGTCGACGCCTTGGTGGCGCTGCTGCCGCAGGCTGCGGCGAGCAGCCCGAGGGCAACGATGGCACTTGCTGATCCGATCCGCCTGTTCACGCTGATCATCTGGTTCGCTCCATTCTTGTGTGTCATGTGGGGAGATGTGGTCGTGGAAGATGCGTCGTTCACGGTCGCTGGCTGCTGTGCCACTGCAGCGTGATCCGTTCGAGCCCGATGATCAGCATCGTCGCCGCCGCACCGACGAACGCCAACACGAACACCGAACCCCACAGTTGCAGCGTGAGCGAATGGGCCTGCGCCGTCTTGACGGAATAGCCGAGTCCGCCGGTCGAACCGGAGAAGAACTCGCCGAGGACCGAACCGATCAGTGCCAGTCCGACGGCGATACGGCCGGCGGAGAACAGGCTCGGCAACGCTGACGGCAGCCGCAACCGGAAGAACTCTTCACGACGGCTGGCGTCGACGGACCGCGCCAGTTCCAACAGATTCGGATCGACAGAACGGAGCCCGAGTACGCCATTGATGAGGAACGGCACGAAACACACCAGCGACGTCATGATGAGAATCGGCTTCAGCCCGAATCCCTGCCAGATGACGATCGCCGGCGCATAGGCGATCAGCGGGGTCACCTGCAGCAGCACCGCCAACGGAAGGATTGCCCGCTCGGCGAATTTCGACAGTGCCATGATCGTCGCCCCGAGCATCGCCAACAGGAAGGCGATGGTGAAGCCGAGGAACGACTCCCATACCGTGGTCCTGGCATTGCGTACATAGAACATCGGGTCGGACTTGATGCCGCCGAGGATGTTCCAGGGAGACGGGAGGACGAATTTCTTGATGTCGAAAATGACGATCGACAACTGCCAGATCGCCAGGAACCCGACGACGCCGATGACCGGCGCGAGCAGTAGCAGCAGGCGCCGGATCGGACTCGTCCGCGACCTCCTCGCGTAGCCGTCGAGCGGATCGCCATCTGCGACGTCGGTCGACGAATCGGCGACCGACTGCGGATCGAGACGCATCATGCGTGGTGCTCCCTGAGATCGGCGCGGAGTCGACGGACCTGCTCGTGGAAGTTCGGTTCGTCTTCCATTTCGGGCGTGCGCGGTCGGGGCAGCTCGATCGTGCGCTCTGCAGCGACACGGCCGGGACGTGCGGCCATCACGACGACACGGTCCGACAGGATCGCCGCCTCGGTGACCGAGTGGGTGACGAAAACGACGGTGGCGTGCGTCCTGCTCCACAGGTCGAGCAGCAGGTAGCGCATGTCAGCCCGGGTGATCTCGTCGAGGGCGGCGAACGGCTCGTCCATCAGCAGGATCGGAGCACCGACGGCGAAAGCCCGAACCAGCGAGACACGCTGTTGCATGCCGCCCGACAGTTCGTGAGGATACGACCTCTCGAAGCCGGCCAGACCGACGGTGACCAACAGCTCCTGGATCTCGGCATCGTTCATCACCTGCTCACTGCCTCGCCGACGATGCAGGCTCGTCAGGAAGCGGACGTTGTCGGCGACGGTCTTCCATGGCAACAGTGCCGGTGCCTGCGGAACGAGTCCGTACTGTTTGGCGGCACGGGCGTGCTGGACATCTCCACCCCCGACAGAAACGGTACCGCGGTCGGCTGTCTGCAGTCCCCCGATGATCCGCAGCAGCGTCGACTTGCCGCAACCGCTCGGGCCGAGCAGGCTGACGAACTCTCCGTCACCGATCGTCAGGTCGACGTCGCGCAGCGCTTCGACAGTGCGCCCGCGGCGGCTGAACAACTTGCTGACGCCGCTGATCGATACCAGCGGCTCATTCGTCCCCACCGGGGATGGGGCGTCGGTTGTCGGGTGGGTCATCATCGCTCTCGGGCCGTTCGGTGAAACGCCAGTGTTGCCGATCATCGAGGGTCGATGCTCATCGGTTCTGCGTGTTCGCAGTCACGTCTATCGCCGATGTGTCAACGGCACGTTTCAAATGCGTCTCAGCAACACAGCATTCATCGATCGGCAACCGGCAGTGACGATCCGGACGCTTACCGTTGCCGTCGTCGAACCGCTCCCCGACACATCGCCAGTTCGCCGACCTCGTCGCCGATCACTGTTCGCCGCGACCGACTCCCCCGCTGCCAGGTCAGACCCGGGACGAACCGTCGAATCCCCGCAAACCTCCACCGCGTCGTCGATCCATCGCGCGACGTCGCAGCAACCGCCTCGTGCCTCGCTCTCGTTCATATTCCACGACCCAGCGTCGGACACGGTGATCGCTCCCGCGCCTTCGTGGGTCACCGCAGACCGCCGGCACAGCCGACGCTGATCGCCGGCGAGCACCTTCTGAAGCGGCAGGAAGCATTCAAGATCGGTGCCGCCGAACCCGTCTGCGCCTGACCGGATGTGCGCTCGATCCGCCGGTTGTCGGCGGCTCGCGCCGCGGGGGATCAGGGCCGTCTGGTCCGGGTTCCCGGTTGGCGCGGGCGATCGCTGAACTGTCGACCGTCGAAGTAGCCGGGGTTGGTATCGGGTCGCCCCCGCCGGCTCGTCCATCGCCATGTCAATGAGATCCGCGGGTTCGACGTGTCTGCCTTCGGCACCCCGTGCAACCAATCACGTTGGTTCGCTCCGCCCATCACCAGCAGGTCACCGTCGCCAGGTGTCAGCACGATGTCGCCAGGATCGGTGCCTGCCGGGATGCGCTCGACGACTTCACTGAGCGGGCGGCGCTTGCGCAGCACGAATGGCCGCCGTTCGCCGAGCACGACGATGGCGACGATGGTGTCGTCGAGCCAGCGCATCTGGCGATCACTGTGCAGTCCCTGGAAGTCCTCGCCCGTCCGATACAGCAACGCACCGACGCCGGTGACGGCGACGCGATATTTTCCCTGGAGGTGCAGTTCTGTCTGGCGGAACAGCGGATTGGCGTCCGAACGCATGCCGGCACCGAGGCGCTGCTCGGCGACATACTCGTTGTACCGCAGGACTTCAGTCTGCATCCACGGTGCTGTACTGAAGATCTCGTCGAACTGGCTCGCCGCCGAACGTACGAATCCTTTCACGACATCGATCCATGACCCTGCGCCGAGATCCGTTCGTTCGATGGCAGCCGACCGGTCGATCGCCAGATCCGGTGGTGCGTTGGAATCATCCACGCCGACAAGCGTGTCAGCTGCGCTCCTCGATCGCAATGACCCGACCGCGTCGACTCGATCCAAATGAGCGGCCGGAAGCACTCCTCAACTCGTCCTCGACCCGCAAGCGGACCAGCCGGTCACGCCGATTCCGTCGACGCCGAATCCACGTGCCGGCACCCCGCAAAACGACCGAGCGGTCGGTCGGATCAGTCGGTCGGCCGAGGGGAGTCGAGATCGGCAGGCTTGGCGACTTCGCTGTCCTCTGGCGCTTTGTCGGAGGGAATATCGCCGTGAGCTGCCTGCACTGCCCGCTTGGCCTCGTCCCGTGACACCGACCCCGCTGCCGCGTCGGCCAACGCCTTGGCCTCGGCATCGCGATCGCCGGTCGCCCAGTGGATCAATTGACGGATGGTCGGTTTGTCCGGAGACCGCGTGTCGCTCGCAGCTTCGTCGTCCGTCGTTGTCCCGGGTGTGGGGCGCTGTGGATTCGTGCTCTCCATGGGTTCCGACTACCCGCCGGAGCGCTTCGGTAACCGCGTCGGACCTCGCCGGCGCCGCACGATCGGCAGCGCGAGAGATGGTGCTACGCCCACGGGGAGCGTCAGGCAACGCGGCGAAGCTGTGGGTGAGCTTGGGCTGTGACATCAGGCGCTACATCCACGCTTGCTTTCTCCGAACACCTCGCCATAATTGACTGAGTACTCACTCAATCTCGTCCCGGGCGTTCCCCGGCGGAAACGGAGTCCCCAATGTTTGCTCGCCTCGGCACCTTTGCGTACCGGCGTCGTGGGCGTGTCGTCCTCGCCTGGGTGATCGTGCTCGTCGTTCTCGGAGCAATCTCGAGTGGCGTCGGCTCGGCCTTCTCGACCAAATTCGGCTTGCCGAACGGGGTCGAATCCAAGCGTGGCCTCGACATCCTCGACAAGAACTTCGCTGGTGTCGGCGGGGGCCAGACCGGCAACATCGTGCTCAAGGCACAGGGTTCGGTCACAGACCCGGCGATCGAAGCGGCGATCACGCCCTTCCTCGCACAGGTCAAGGCGATTCCGGGCGTTGCCGATGTGAGCAGCCCGTTCACCGCCGGCAACGAGCGCCTGATGTCCGCCAGAGGCGCTGATTCCGGCAAGATCGCCGAAGCGACCGTGCAGTTGCCGGACAGCGCCTCGCAGGCGCAAGTGAAGACGATCGCCGACAAGATCAAGGCGATAGCGCCGAAGGTCCCCGGTGTCGAGATCGAGTACGGCGGGCAGGCGTTCAACGCCATCAAAGCGCCGTCGTCCGAGCTGCTGGGCCTCGGTTTCGCCATCCTCATCCTCATCCTCGCGTTCGGATCGGTGCTGGCGACCGGTCTGCCGATCGGCACAGCGCTTGCTGGCATCGGCGTCGGTTCTGTCACCTTGGCACTGCTCAGCAATGTCTTGACGATGCCTGACTTCGCCACGACGATCGGCGTGATGATGGGTCTCGGAGTCGGTATCGACTACGCCCTCTTCATCGTCTCCCGGTACCGAGAGAACATTCACAACGGCTACAACATCGAGCAGTCGATCTCCATCGCCCTCGATACGTCCGGCCGTGCGGTTGCCTTCGCCGGCATCACCGTCGTCATCTCCCTGCTCGGTATGTTGACAATGGGCGTGCAGTTCGTCAGCGGCCTCGGCATCGGCGCTGCAGTCGTCGTCGTCATCACGATGATCGCCTCACTGACGCTGCTACCCGCACTGATCGGCTTCGCCGGCGAGCGGGTCGAAATCGCCCGCTGGCGCGGTGTGATCGCTGCCGGCTTCGTCGCCATTGCCCTCATCGGCCTCGGCCTCAAGGTCTCGCCGTTCCTCGTCGGTATCCCGTTGGCGGTCGTCGTGTTGATCGCCAGTTTCGTCTACGCACCGCTACGCAGGCAGATCGCCCATCGCCCGCCGAAGCCGCGTCAGGATCAGTGGGCCTACAAGTGGAGCCGCACCGTCCAGCACCACCCGTGGCGTGCCGTCGCCGCCGGAGCCATCGGGTTGCTGATCCTCGCCGTCCCGTTCTTCAGCCTGCGGCTCGGTTTCTCCGATCAGGGCAACGATCCGAAGGACACGACGACCCGTAAGGCATTCGACCTCCTCGCCGACGGATTCGGACCTGGGTCCAACGGACCGATCATCCTCGTCGCCGAATTGCCCTCCGGCACGAACGTCACCTCCGTCGCCTCGGTCACGGCTGCGGTCAAAGCGACGCCCGGCGTGCAGAGCATCACGCCCGCACGCGCCAACGCAGCCGGCAACGCAGTGCAATGGGTGCTGACACCGACGACCTCGCCGCAGGATCAGAAGACGACCGACCTCGTCAATTCGCTCCGTTCGACGGTGTTGCCGCGAGCAACTTCCGGCACGAATGTCGACGTCGTCGTCACCGGGTCGGTGGCGACGCAGGTCGACTTCTCGTCGTACCTCTCCGGTCGGCTCGTGCTGTTCTTCGGCGCAGTCCTGACGCTGTCGTTCCTGTTGCTGCTCGCCGTCTTCCGCAGCCTGCTCGTGCCGATCAAGGCAGTCGTCATGAACCTGCTGTCGATCGGCGCCGCCTACGGCGTGCTGGTCGCCGTCTTCCAGTGGGGTTGGCTGCACAGCATCGTCAGTATCGAAGGTGCCCCGATCGAACCGTTCATCCCGATGATGCTCTTCGCCATCGTCTTCGGCCTGTCGATGGATTACGAAGTCTTCCTGCTGTCACGCATCAAGGAGGAATTCGACCGCACCGGCGACAGCAGGGAATCGGTGGCCGACGGGCTTGCGGCAACAGCGAAGATCATCACCGTCGCCGCAGCGATCATGGTCGTCGTCTTCGGTAGTTTCCTGCTCGAACCGACCCGCGTCATCCGCCTGCTCGGTACCGGCCTCGCCGTCGCCGTACTGCTCGATGCAACGGTTGTACGCATGCTGCTCGTGCCGGCGACGATGGAACTGCTCGGCGACAGGAACTGGTGGATCCCGAAGTGGCTCGACCGGTTGCTGCCAACGATCAACGTCGAGGGCCCAGCGAGTACTGTGCATCAATCCCTGGATGACGAGGCCGCTGCGCTCGTCTCGGCTGGGAAAGGCGTCGATGGCGACGTCGATGGGGACAAGGAGAAAGTGAAGGCACAGTGAGCCAGGACATCGTGATCGTCGACACCCTGAGCCTGGACGGTACAGGCCCGGACAACGCCGGCCCGGCGGTCGATCATCACGAGCCGCGACGACGTCGTAAGCCGCTCACGGCCGACGACAGACGGGCGGCGATCATCGAAGCGACGATGCCGCTGATCGCCGAACGCGGCCCAGCCGTGACCAGCGCGGAAATCGCCGAAGCAGCGCAGATCGCCCAGGGAACGATCTTCCATGTCTTCGGCGACAAGCAGGCGCTCGTCGATGCCGTCGTCCGCCAGGCGATGGACATCACCGAGTTGACGAAATCGATCGAGGCGCTGAGCAGCGAGCCGGATCTCCTCACGCGCCTCGCTGCGTGTGCCGATCTGATCAGCGCACACCTCGTCAGAGTGATGCCGGTGATGATGAAATGCGGCAAACCGAAGGAAGAGCCCGACAGCATCCACCCCGGCGTGCTGCTGCGAAGGATCATTGCCAGACTGATCGAACCTGACGCCGCCTCGTTGGCCCACCCGCCGACACCGATGGCGGCGATGGTCTTCGGACTCTGCCTCGCCTCAGCTCAGGAAACCGTGTTCGGCGAATCGGAGATGCCGTCGGGGCGCGACCTCGCCGAACTGTTCCTCGACGGGGCCCGCATACGAACCAACGCTTGAAAGCTGCCTGGGCGAAGAGTCGGTTGCTGTACAACGAGAAGGCGACCGGAGCGGTCACGCAGATTCCGTTGTCGCCGAACCCAGGTGACGGCGGCCACGATCGCCCGAGGCCGGTGGAGCCGGCCGAAGCTGGCGGCTGATGGCGGCGGGTCACGCACGGAGGATCAACAGGAACTGACCGCCACCGGACTCGACGTCTGCGGTCACGGACATCTCGGGGCTCAGACGACTGATGCGGTCGACGAGCCAATCCGCCGCTTCCTGGGCATCGGCGCGTGTCGGGCATCGGGCGACGACCTCTCGGCCTCCCTTGCGTTGCAACCGGTCGAGGCTCGGGATGATCGGCGCCGGGTCGACGACGAACAGACGCTCGGGCCAGGCCACGACTGCGGCAACCGCACCCTTGCGGGTGTTGCACGCCCGATGAGCCAGCCGCTCCTGCAATGGGCCGCTGTTGTTCTTGTTGTTCTTCGTCTTCGTCGCCCTGCTGTCGATGCTCGGTCCCCTGGCATCGTTCACCGACATCTGCGGGTCGACCGGCTCGTCGCACAGCCAGCAGCGCCAACCGTCGCGGTCGCCGACCTCGCTCAACTTGCTCATCCGTCCAGCTTCGATCGGTCCATGACCGGCACCGTAGTACGCCGTTCAGCTGGTGGGGCGGACGACCTGTGCGCTGTCGACGATCCGCTGTGCGCCGTCGATTCCGATGCGAGCGTGCGATCTCGGGGGATGTGCGGACCGATCAATGATCAGCGCAGTTGGACCTTCGATCTCGGTCCCGGCGGCGTCGACCCGGTGGTCGGCCACGATCGGCTCCGACAGGCATGGTTGCGCTCGACCCGGACCATCCGCTGGCACCACCGTGGCGGTGGTCGATCCGGGTACCTCGGGCACGCTGAGTCCAACCGCCAGCAGTCGTCGGCGATGCCGATGCTGTGGGCTCACGCACGGGATCGCTTCCGAACGTCCTCGCCCGCCGGTGCCAGTCTCGAGACGGCGAAGATGACGACGCCGAGGAATCCGATCAGCGCAATGACCGCCAGTAGCCAACCACCGAGCGGCCGATAGCCCGGTGCCGAAAAGAACCACAGCCGGCCGTGCTCACCGACGACGTTGCGGCGCAGAACCGCGTAGGCGGCGAAGCTGATGAGCAGCGCCCACACGGCGAGCGAATACCGCATCCAGCCGGCCGGAATCCGTCGACGCCCGTTCTCGTCATTGGCCAGACGCAGGCCGGCACCGAGCGGCAGCAGCCCCAGGCCCGGCAGCAGAAAGCGCGCCTGCATGGCGAATCCCGTCGGCTCGAGTTCGCGGCTGATGACGGTCGCCAACGCCACGTACGCCAGGATCATCGCTGCAGCGCAGGCGAGCCACCGGCGACCGCACCACACCATCGCCCAGCCGATCCACCCGAGCGCCAGGATCGCGAATCCGGCGACGACGATCAACGGCATGCGGACGTCGTTCCAGCCGAGTTTGTCGGCCCATACACGGGTGCCCGTCCAGACTGCGATGAGTTGGCGGTGGAGTGCAGCCCGATCGAAGATCGAGTCGGCCGGCGGCATCCGCACGGTCAACAACGCGCTCCATGTCAACCCGGCACCAGCAAGGACGACGACGGCGACGATGACCCGCCGACCGAGCCGTGCGGCGAGTTGGCGCAGTGATCCGCCGGCGCTCAGTATCCCGGTCCCGACGGCCATCGCCGCGAACGCCAGACCGACGCTGCGAGTCAGTGCGCAGGCGACGAAGGCGTAGAGCCAGCACAGGCGCAGCACCCGATCGGCCTGCTGGCGTTGCAGCGTCGCCCATGTCAGCACGGCGAGGCTCAGCGAGCCGACGATCTCGAAGGCACTCGTCGATACCGACCCGGCGATGCTGACGAGCAGCGGGGAACACGCCGCCACGAACCCGCCGGCGATCGCCGCCAGCCGTCGTCGGTCGACGAGCGGGGCAACGCAGAAGAAGGCCGCCGCCACCAGCGAAGCTGCTTCGAAGGCGACGCCGAGCCTCGCCAGGAAGAATGTCGACCGTGGGCTCCAACCGGCGATCGAGAAGATCGCAGGGATCACGTAGCTCGTCGGCGCGGTGTGTGCGTGTTGGGAAATCTGGTCGTGCGGGAACTGATCGAAGGCCGGCGGCAGCGGGGCGGGACAGGCCGGTACATCCTGCTGACGCAGATTGCAGGGCGCAGCGATGATGTACATGTAATCGGGGTCGACGTCGTAGATCCCGGACTCCTCGCGCACGCGTTCACGCTGTGGAATCGTCTTGTAGGGGTAGGCGTCGAGATTGCGGACCTCCCGCCCGAGGAGTTGCCAGGCGACGAGCCCACCGATGTGCGTGAAGTGCGACGGTTCGTCGGAGTTGTACCCGGGCGGCGTGACGATCAGGAACAGCAGTGCGCCGAGCAGGGCGATCGCTCCCGCCAACATCGCAACCCGACTCCGCACCATGATCCGAATCATTCTCGCAGACGGGTCACCGATCGAAGTTCAGCCGACGACTCCCCACAGGTGGCCATCAGCGTTGCATCATGGCGCCCCCCACCCGAGTGTCATCGCAGCACCCGAGTGTCGTCGCAGCACCCGAGTGTCCTGACACCCGTAGCCGTCGCCACCGCACTCGGGTCCGAGGGACATAGCTGTCAGGCGGTCGCCACCTTTCTTGCTCGCGGCGCGCCGGCGGCCGGCAATCCGAGGTGGCCGCGGAGCGTCGTCGTCTCGTACTCGGTCCGCAGCACACCGCGTTCCTGCAACAGCGGCACGACCGTGTCGACGAATCCGTCGAGGCCCGTCGGCGTCAGGTGCGGCGCGAGCACGAAACCGTCGGAGCCGTCGGTCTGCACGAACTCGTTCATCGACTCGGCAACCTGACCTGGCGTCCCGACGAACGTCAGGCGACCGGATGTCTCCATGATCAGCTCACGGATGCTCAGCTTCTTGGCCTCGGCCAACTCACGCCATTCGCGCGCCGTCTTCAACGGGTCGGGATACATTCGCGCCCGCCCCTGGATGATCGACGTCGTCGACACGTCCGGGTCGATGTCCGGCAGTGGGCCTTCTGCGTCGTAATTGGACAGGTCGCGATTCCACACCTGTTCGAGCAGCAGGATCGCCGTCTGCGGACTGACCTGCTGGCGGCGGACGAGGTGCGCCTGTTCGGCAGCGTCCTGCGGGGTGTCGCCGAGCACGAACGACACGCCCGGCAGAATCTTCATGTCGTCCCATTCGCGTCCGTACTTGGCGAGGCGGCCCTTGGCGTCGGCGTAGAACTTCCGCGCCGGACCGAGGATCGAGTGACGGCTGAAGATCGCGTCGGCGGTCTGCGCAGCGAGTTCACGGCCACCGTCGCTGTCGCCAGCCTGGAGGATCACGGGGTGGACCTGCGGGCTGCGCGGCACGTTGAACTGGCCGGAGATATCGAACTGCGCACCGTGATGGGCGAAAGAACCTGGCAGGCCGTGGCGAACGAATGTCCCGCTCTCCTTGTCGGCGACGATCTCGTCCGCTGCCCACGAATCCCAGAGCTGTCGTGCTGTTTCGATGAACTCGCCGGCGCGCACGTAGCGATCGGCGTAGTCGAGGAATCCGCCGCTCCGGAAGTTCTCACCGGTGAAAGCATCCGAGGAGGTCACCACGTTCCATGCGGCGCGGCCGTTGGACAGATGATCGAGTGTCGCCAGTTGGCGCGCCATCTCGTACGGCTCGTGATAGGTCGCATTGAGCGTTCCGGCAAGGCCGAGGTGCGTGGTGACGCCGGCGAGTGCGGCGAGCACGGTCAACGTGTCCGGACGTCCGACAGTGTCGAGATCGTGGATCTTGCCACCCTGCTCGCGAAGGCGCAAGCCCTCCGCAAGAAAGAAGAAGTCGAGCTTGCCGCGCTCCGCCGTCTTGGCGAGATGGACGAACGAGCTGAATTCGATCTGACTCTTCGACCGTGGATCGCTCCAGACGGTGGTGTTGTTGACGCCGGGGAAGTAGGCGGCGAGGATGACCTGTTTCAGGGGAGGAGTGCTCATCCGACAGCTCCGACCGAACGAGTGGCCTGGGTGCTTGCCGACGCCGCCGACGTTGCGTACCTACTCGGCAATCGACCGAGACCGAGACGCTCTCGCAGTGTGCCATTGTCATACGCCGTCCGGAACGCTCCGCGCCGCTGCAGTTCCGGAACGAGGCGGTCGGCGATGGCATCGAGGTCGTGCCAGACGACGCCAGGTCGCAGACGAAAACCGTCCAGCCCTTGCGCCTGCCAGGAGATCAGCTGATCAGCCAGTTCGGCGGCTGTACCGGTGAAGATCGCCGCGTCGGAGCGCATCGGCCAACCGTCGAGTTCGTCGAGCCACGCCTTGCGATCCGCGGCGATCGACGCATCGTCGTCGACGAAGACGACGAGGTCGGCGAAGATCTTCAGCGGCGTGCCCGATCGTTCGACAGTGCGTTCTGCTGTGCGGATGCCATCGACCCACTCCGGTACGTCAGCGGCGTCACTCGGGGTCACGAAGACGACGTCGGCCGAGCTGGCGGCGAATTCCCATGGCACTCGCGAGTGGGCGAGCGCGGCAATCAGCGGGTTGCCCTGCGGTGGCCGGGGCACGATCGACGGGCCCTTGACGTTGAAGAACCGGCCTTCGAAATCGACGTAGTGCAGCTTGTCGCGATCGATGAACCGACCGGTGGACTGATCCTTGATGATCGCATCGTCCTCCCAACTGTCCCACAACCGACGGACGACCTCGACGGTGTCCGTGGCTTCCTCGAAGAGGTCACCGGCGAGCGCGGCGGCTGCAGGATCGTCGCGGTGACGGCGGTCGACCGTCGGGAACTGGCGACGTCCGACATGCGCCGCCTCATCGAGCCGGGACGACACCTGCGGGCGCCATCCGGCCCTGCCGCTGCTGACGTAGTCGAGCGTCGACAATGCAGAGGCCAGATGAAACGGTTCGGTGTGGGTGGTGTTGGCGGTCGGCACGAGACCGAGATGCGCCGTGTGCGGGGCGACGAGCGAGGCGATCAAGACGGCGTCGAGGCGGCCGCGGACCTGGTTCGTGCGACTGTCCGGACCACTGAATTTCGACGACTGCAGCCCGAATGAATCCTCGATGGTGATGAAGTCGAGCAGCGCCCGCTCCGCCGTCTTCGCCTGATCCCCCCAGTAGCCGGGTGTGAACAGTTCGTCGGGCCGCGCTGACGGATCGCGCCACGAAGCCGGATGAAAACCCGTGCCGTCGAGGGCGACCGCCAGATGCAGTGGGGCTGCACCCATCAGACCCCAGCCTGACTGCGCGGCCTGCTGAGCATGTTGCTGACGTCCTTGCCACGACGGGCCGGGGCATTCCAGGCGGCAACGGCTGCGAACGTCGTGAAGTCCGTGGTGTCTTTGAATGCCGGGATCGAGTAGAGGTCCCGGGCGTAGGCCCACAGGTTCGGGAACTCGGAGAGACCGGCGTTGATCGTACGGTCGGCGTTGGCCCCGAGGTCGTAGCGGGCAAGCGTGACGTACAGGCGGATGTCGGCCTCTGTCACCTGTTCGCCGAGCAGGAACCGGCTCGACGACAACCGCTGCTCGAGCTCGGCGAAAGCATCGAGCAACGTCGATCGGGCGGCGGCACCGCTCGGCCCACGAGCTGCCGCCGGATAGACACCCCAGTTGACGCCAGGTCCGATCCAGCTGTCGAGTTCCTCGATCTCGGCGGCCAGATGTGCAGGGTAGGTTTCGATCAGTGGTGTCGCCAGTGCACCGAACTGTGTGGCGAGATCGATGCCGATCGTCTTGAACTGGTTGCTGGCGACCGTGCCCGTCGTGCGGTCCCACAGCGTCGGCACCGAGACGTGGCCGTCGAAGTCCGGCTCGGTCGCGTTGTACGCATCACGTAGGAGCGTGAATCCGTTGACCGGATCGGGGCCGTACTGCTCGCGGAATGCCCATCCCCTGGCATCTCTGCCACCGTTGACATAGGACACGCTGACGACTTCGTCGAGTCCGGCGAGGGCGTGGGCGATCGTCACGCGTTGCGCCCAGGGGCAGAACCACCCTGAGTAGATGTGGTATCTGCCGGCCTCGGCAGCGAACGGTGTCGAACCGTCGGTACTGATGCGCCCCTCGAAACGGTACATCGGTCGTCCGTCGCCGGGATCGCGACGCACCCGATAGTCGCCGAAACGCGCGACGTCGACCGGCGAGGCATACGGACCCGATCGTCGACCGTCCGAGCCCTTGGCTGCACTCGCTCCAGGCGCTGCGCTCAGTTCAGGCGATGCGCTCAGTTCAGGCGCTGTGCTCATTTCAGAAACAGATGACGACATCACGTCCGACCTTTCGTAGCGCCGTCACTCTACCCCCGGCAATCCCGAGTCAACTGGTCGACTTTCCGTCGCCGAGCCGAGCCGGCTGGCCGATCCGACAC
This sequence comes from Actinomycetes bacterium, assembly GCA_025356335.1. GTDB lineage: Bacteria > Actinomycetota > Acidimicrobiia > Acidimicrobiales > Ilumatobacteraceae > JANXUF01. The sequence continues at coordinate 7,847 of JANXUF010000045.1, read as the reverse complement.
TGCCAATCCCGACGCAGCCCATTAACCCTGATTTTTCATGAGTTTGGGGTGGGTTGAGGGGGCTATCCGCGCAAAGGCCCTCGCGGTCTGCTTTTCTGTTGTTGCGACACATCAGAAGTCCAGGCCGGGAGGGCACTCGCGAAGTGAACAATAACAGCACGTTGAAGCTCGGTGTGGAAGCTGGCGGGACGCAGGTCGTGGCGCATGCCGGGTTGCATGCGTTGGGTCGTTTCGCTGACCGCATCGGTCTCGGCGCTGCCATGTCGGCGGCGGTCCCGTGGACCGGTGAACGTGCCCCGTTGCATGACCGCGGGAAAGTGTTGACGCACGCCGCGTTGATGCTCGCCGCCGGCGGGGAAGCGTGTACCGATATCGAGTTCCTCGCCTGCCAGAGCCGCCTGTTCGGTGATGTCTGCTCGGACACGACGTTGTATCGCACCGTCCGGGCGATCACCCCCACCGTCCTCGACGACCTCCGGACCCGGACCGCGACGGTGCGCGCCGGGATGTGGCGACGCATGCACGCGACGACAGGGACCGGAACGGTGGTGTTGGATATTGATGCTTCGCTCGTGCAGATCCACTCGGAGAACAAGGCCGGGACCGGACCGTCCTATAAGGGCGGATACGGCTTCCACCCAATGTTTTGTTTTGCCGACGGCACCGGTGAAGCGTTGTCGGCGGTGCTACGGCCGGGGAACGCCGGGTCGAACACGATCAGCGATCATCTCCTCGTGCTCGACGAAGCAATCGCCCAACTCCCGGTCGAGATCGCTGACGGACATCACCGTGGCGACCCCGCCACGTCAGTGAACCGGGCGGTTCAGGTGCGTGCCGATTCGGCTGGGTGCACGGAAGGATTCGTTCATGGTTGCCGGGCCCGTAACGTCGGGTTCGCTGTCGTGGCGCGCACGAACGCCAGTATCCAAGCAGCGATCAGCCGGATCCATGCCACCGACCCCGACGGTCGTTGGCGACTGGCGCGACGCAGCAACGGTGACATCGCCGAACGATCCGAGGTTGCTGAGGTCACCGATCTCGTCGACCTCACCGGCTGGCCGGTCGGGACACGGTTGATCGTGCGTCGTGAACATTTGCACCCTGGCGCGCAACGCTCCCTGTTCGACTCCGACATCTACCGCTACTGGGGTCACTACAGCGACAGTGCCGGCGACCCCGTGACACTCGATTGGCATATGCGTCAACACGCCCACGTCGAGGATCACATCAAACGATTGAAAGACTCCGGCCTCGAACGTTTCCCGTTCAGCAACCTGGACGCCAACCGTGCCTGGCTACACCTCGTCTGCGTCGCCGCCGACCTCGTGTCATGGTTCCAGGCGTTGTGCTGCACCGGTCACCTCGCTACGGCGCAACCGAAATGTCTCCGCTGGACGCTCTGGCACACACCCGCCCGCATCGTGCGACGCGCCGGTGCCGAGATCATCCGCATCATCGACGGCTGGCCCACCACCAATCAACTCCTCGCCGCCCACCAGCGCATCAACCAACTCTGCTGACCCCACCAGAACCGGCCAGAATCGGCACGAACCTTGACCCGACGCGCCCCGACCACGGCCCTTGACGCCGCGATCAGCGCCAGACAGCCACCGAACCCCGGCCCGACCGAAACAATCGACCGTCAAGCCGTCAATCAGACAGAAACAGCGACACCGGAGAACCCACCAAATTCTCCTGAAGAATCGAGGTTAAGACGTTGCCGATCTCGACGCAGCCGTCAGGCTCGACGTCTCGCCGCTGCGGGCACCTCGGTGCCGTCATCGATGACGGCGACGTCCGCTCGATCGACGATGTCATGGCCGCTGCGATCCATCAGGTGCACTCCGTCGTCGGCGACTTCGGCGGGCAGCACCGCGTCATCCAACGCGTGACGCTGCGCGGCGACGCGCCGCGATGACCCAGGCACGACGGACGCCGAGCAACACGCATCCAGAGCGGCGCTGACGCCTGGCAGCACAACAGCAGCCCGTCAGCAGTTCGGGCCGTGGTCGATGGAGATCGCATGTCGGGCGAGGTTGGTATTCGTCATCATGTTGCGGATGACGCGACATTTGGTGCCAACCTCGTGGCGACATCGAGGCCCACCGATCCTCGATTGGCGGCATTGGTAGCGTCTCGGCGCATGTCCGCCGCGCCCCGCATTCGTCGCCGTCTGGTGACGCCACTGCGAACGATCGCCACGCTGGCAGGCCTCACACTGTTGGTGCCGTTTACGTCAATAACGGCGGCGCACGCAGACCAGACCAATACCGATGTCGACCGCGCCGCTCAAGCGGTGATCGACGCCCAGGATCGGGCGAACAGCGTCGCTGCCCAATGGACCACGACCCGCGACCAGTACGACGAACTCGTCGCTCAACAGGTCGATCTGCAGAAACAGGTCGACAGTGTTTCCGTGAAGGTCGACGCGTTACAGACCGCCGTCGCCGCTGTGGCGATGCAACGATTTGCCGGAGGGCAGTCGACGATGTCGATCCTCTCAGGACTCGGCCAACCGACCGAGCAGCTCGAAGTGGACGCGCTGACCGAGTTGGCACTCGCCGCTTCAGCAGCCGATGTCGACGAACTCGGTGCCGCCCGTGACGACCTCGCCAAGAAGCAGACGGCACTGCAGAAGAACGTCGACGGCGTCGCCAGGCTGCAGAAGACATTGGAGGCCAACGAGGCCAAGGCGCTCGCAGCCGTCGATCATCTCAAAGCGCTCGAAGAGCAGACCAAGCAGAACGCTGCTGTGCAGGCCATCGTCACCGCCAAGAAGACGGCGGCAGCAGCCGACGCAGCACGCAAGGCCAAGCTGTCTGCCCACGCCGATGCAGCGGCGGCAGTCGCCTCCCGCCGAGCGGGAACCACGGTGAACCCGGTGGATCCCTCATCACGCGACCCGAAAGCTGATGCCCAGACAACCGATTCCAGTGGCGGTCAAGCGTCGGACTCCGGCGCGTCATCCGAACCCGGCGCGCCGGCCACACCACCCGACACGATCAACGAGATCACCGGCTGCCATTCAGACTGTGGATTCGTCGACACCGACATCGTTTGTCCGGTGGGCGGGCCCTCTGCATTCTCGGACACGTGGGGAGCCGCCCGACCCGGCGGTCGACATCATCAGGGCACCGACTTGATCGCCGACTTCGGCACGCCACTCGTCGCCGCTGTCAGCGGCGTCGCCGTCCCACGACACGACGTGCTCGGGGGAACCACCATCGGACTCATCGGTGCCAATGGCACGCGCTACTACTACGCCCACCTCAGCCGCTACGGCAAGACGGGCGATGTGCAGCAGGGCGACGTGATCGGCTACGTCGGCCACACCGGTGACTCGCCGGTCAATCACCTGCACTTCGAAATCCACCCTGGCGGCGGCCCTGCCGTCAACTCGTATCCGTCCGTGAAACGAGTCTGCTGACCGGATCTGCTCGACGAGCGTTGCCCAGTTGCGAGATCATGGTGGCGATGCAGTTCACCCAGGATGTTGCGCCACGGCTTGGCGACGGTTCGATCACGCTCACATTCCGTGGGTGGACACGGGCTCAGGCCAAGGTCGGCGGGCGCTACCGGACGTGGGGTCTGTTACTGGAGGTCGACGACATCCGCCTGGTCGCGGCGAGCGAGATCACCGACGCCGAGGCCGTGCTCGCCGGCGAAACGTCGGCAGCGTCACTGTTGGACCGCCTCGGCGAGCTCACTCAACGTCCGATCTGGAGGGTGCAGTTCCACTACGTCGGGCTGGACGATCGGATCGAACGGCGCACCACACTGCTGGACGAGGAGCACCGCAGTGAGTTGCAGCGTCGGCTCGAACGCTTCGACCGGGCAAGCGCAAGCGGACCGTGGACCGCCAGGACGCTCCGCCTGATCGCCGACTACCCCGGAGTGGTGTCGACGGCTTTGGCGCGCCGCATGAATGCCGATCGCCCGGCATTCAAGCTCAACGTACGCAAACTCAAGGAACTCGGCCTGACGGAGAGTCTCGATGTCGGCTATCGATTGTCGCCGCTCGGACGAGCATTCATCGGAATCGCAATCGCCACGGGCGAGGAACCGGATGCGTCGTAGACGGTTTGGCCGGGAGATCGACGCAACGGGCGATCCCTGCGAGGCGTTCGAAGCTCGGCACCGCCGATTGACGCCACTGACGGTCTCCCCTTACCCGACGATCGTCATCATTCCGTAATACAACCGGCGTCTTCCGGGAGCGACACGGGACTTGTGCACTGTGACTCATCTCCCAAGGAGCCCGCATGCCCATGGACGCATTCATCGCCTATCTCGTCGTCGTCGGATTGCTGGGTGCAGGCATCGCCAAAGCACTGGTTCCCGTTCGGCGAATGCTGCCGCTGACTGGAACGATGCTCGTCTCGATGATCGGTTCCATCGCCGGTGGCCTCTTCGGCCTGCTGTTGGCGGATCTCGACGGAACAAATCACCTGTTCGATGCAGCGGGGATCATCGGTGCTGTGCTCGGCACGACAGCCGGCGTGTTGATGTACCGGCGCCATCTGGCTTCTCGGGCAGCACACGCCGTCGTCAAGATGCTCGTCGAACGCCACGGCGGGGCCCACACCAACGAGATGCGCAGTACCCCCGGGTTGCAGATGGGCGTCGCCCAGTTCCGCTCACGCCTGCCGGAGTAGGTAGCACCTGGGTGCGACGCGCTCCTCCGCGTCGAGCGTCGAAGGCGAGTAGCCGCGTCGCTGTCGGCAGAAGTAGCACACACTGCGACTTCCGCGGACAGCGTTCGAGACACCCCGGGTTTGGTCGTCGGGTAACGTGTGGCGCTCACCTGCCCGGGTGGCGAAATTGGCAGACGCGGGGGGCTTAAACCCCCCTGACCGAGAGGTTGTGCGGGTTCGATCCCCGCCCCGGGCACCCATCTGAGCTGGACTTATATGTTTGAGCGGTTGACAATTACAGCTTGAAAATGCGATCCCTGCACAGATCCTGCACGGAATTTTGCTACGGTGTGGTCATGGCACGGGGATCTGTACGCCGTTTGGACAACGCTTGGGGCTACCGAATCGACCTCGGAGCCGACCCGTCGACGGGTCGGCGACGGCAGGTTTCGAAGCAGGGATTCAAGACGCGACGACTCGCCGAGAGCGCCTTGAGCGAGGTGATGACCGGCCTTAATGAAGGCACCGTCACGCCCCGGACGACACGGACGCTCGAGAGCTTCCTCGACGAGTGGCTCGTGCTGCAGACCGACCACATCCGACCGACGACGCTGCACAGCTACGCCATGGCCGTCGGCCGGATCAACAAGGGTCTCGGCAAGGCAAAGCTGCAGGCGCTCACGCCTCTGCAGATCGAGCGCTTCTACGCCGACCTCATGAGCGGCGGTCGCAAGAGCGGCGGGGCGCTGGCGCCGAAGACGGTCCGCAACACGCACACCGTCCTTCGCAAGGCATTGTCGGACGCCGACCGCCTGGGTCTCATCGGCCGCAACCCGGCGGCGTCGGCACATCCGCCGGCGGACAATCACGTCGAGTTCCAGACGTGGACCGCGGAACAGATGAGCCGCTTCCTCGAGCACGTACGTTCGGATCGGCTCTACGCCGCGTGGGTGCTGCTCGCCACGACTGGCATGCGACGCGGCGAGGTGATCGGCCTGCGCTGGCGAGACGTCGACTTCGACGGCGACGAACTCGCCGTCGCCAACACCCTGACGACCGCCGGCTATCCGAACGTCGTCTCCGGTCCCCCGAAGACTGCGCGCAGCCGCCGGCACATCTACCTCGACGACGGAACGATGTCCGTGTTGCGAGAGCATCGGCGCGAGCAGCGCGAAGAGCGCCTGTCCGTCGGTCCGGCGTGGAACACGGAGAACGAGTACGTGTTCACCGATGAACTCGGCAACTCGCTCGAACCCGGCCTGGTCTCGCGTATGTTCAAACGCCACCTCATCGCCGCAGGACTCCCCCGCATCCGCCTCCACGACGTCCGCCACTCCTACGCAACACTGGCGTTGAAAGCCGGAGTCCACCCGAAGGTCGTGTCCGAGCGGCTCGGCCACTCGACGATCGCCATCACCCTCGATCTGTACAGCCACGTCACCCCATCCATAGCAAGAGACGCCGCCAACGTCGTCGCCAGCCGCATCCTCAGCCGGCCGATATGAGTCGTGCCCTGGGCGCCTCCCTCGTTCGGCGCGTCAACCGCGGTTCCACCAGGCTCATCGCTCGTCGGCTCTGCGGTACGTCGGTATGAACTTCGTTGACGGAGATCTCTACGAGCGCACGATCGAAACTCCCGCCGGTCGCATCGACATCATCGCCGAGACTTTCGTGCACGGACGCCAGTTGGAGTTGCGAGACATCGCGGTGTATCCCAGTGGCGCTGGGCGTCTGGCGGTCTCGCCTTCTGAGCTACTGACATGGGCTCGCTTCGCGGTCGCGGAGATTGCCGAGCAGGGCTTCGAAGAGTTGCGGGTTACAGGAACGCGACTGTCCGGTGCTCGGCCGGGTCGTAGAGTGGACCTTGTCATCCGTCTTCGAAGGGAGCAGCCATGAGCCAGACACAAAGCCCAGCTGCGAGTTTCGCAGAGCAGGAGGAGTGGGACCATGTGCTCGCTCAGCTCCGCGCCGACGGCTTCTCTCCGATCGAGTCGATCAAGGTCACCCGCGCTGTGCTGCATGTGAGCCTCGGCGAGGCAAAGCGGATCGTTCACGAGAGCCGCGCTTGGTCGGACGCTCGGGATGAGTTCGACACTCTTCATAAGTCCGTGTTGCAAACGGCTACTCGGCTTCAAAGGTAGGCACTCCGCCAGACCGGTCGGCTCAGCAGTCGTCGAGCGCCAACTGCTCCGCTCCGGCGAGAGCAGTGGACCATGAATCCGCCGACGAAGCGAGCATTCCGTCGAGGGCGTTACGCAGGACGACGATGCGTCGCTCGAACCGACGCGAATGGGATCTCGCCGCGACGGATGCTCTCGTAGGCCGTGGTGCGGGCGATGCCCAGAAGTTGAGCGACGTCGTCGACCGAGTAGGTCGCACGTGTGATGGGTTCGTCTGGATATGTCATGTCCGCATGGTCCCAATCGGAACTCACACGACCGCTCACACCGAACCTGTGAGCGACAGATTCACCACACCCGGGAGCGACATGCGGCGCGGCTCCTCGACTACGCCGTCGGGTCATCGGGCGGGTCCGTCGGCGGATCGGCCGGTTCGACTCGACGTAGGCTGATTTGCATAGACAGCACAAGCGTGAGGATCGACTCAACGACTCATGATGATCTGACGCGCCTCGCCGCCGAGATGACGACGACGGTGGGCAAGACCGTGACGTCGGCTGTGCGCGCGCTTCGCCAGGAACGAATCGGTTCCGATCTCCGGTCGCCGCTCCGCGACGACGAGGAGACATGGCTCGACGCCGAACTCGGGTGATGTCGTCGACCTCGATCTCGGCGCGGCCGAAGGCCGCGAAGCCGGCTTTCGGCATCCGGCTGTGGTTGTGACGGCGCAGCGCATTCTCGATGCGTCGCCGTCGGTGATCCATGTCGTTCCGTTGACATCCACAATCAGACGTTCCACTCCGAGGTCGTCCTCGGCCCTGACACCACCAGTGGTTTGGCGGTTGAGTCGGCCGCACAATGTCAGCATGTTCGTTCGGTGTCGCCGCGCCGCATCCTCGAGGTCCGTGGCAATGTCGGTGGCACCGCTCTCGCTCAGATCCGCGAGACGATTGCCGTGCTGCTCGACATTCCCTGAAACGGGTGGCCCACCGACGAGCAGACGGCGCGCGTCGGTGGTGCCCGCTCAGGCCCTGGCAGCGGCGACGTAGGCGGCCGGCCCGCTTGCCGATCGTCTTGACCTCAACCGGCGATA